>CAYZCE010000065.1:0-1658 GCA_964476835.1 uncultured Rhodospirillaceae bacterium | reverse complement strand
TCGATATCTGGTCGTGGGTTTGTTCGTGGCCGATCAGCGAGGAAGTCTATCGCGATGTTGCCGAGAACGGCAAGGACTGGCCCGGTTCCGATCCTGTCGTGCAGGAACAGATTGCCGGGGCCGGCCACAACTCCGACGCGGTCGATGAGGCCGAAGCCTTTGCCGATCAGGTCGATGCTGCCGAAAAGGGCAAGGACGCCTACGCCAAGATTGCCGACGATGAACAGCTTGCGTCCGCGCAGTCGCTCCGGTCGCGCCTTCTGGAATTGGCCGGCGAAGGCGAGAAGAAGCACAAGAAGGAAAAAGAGCCACATCTAGAGGCGGGCCGCGCCGTCGATAAGCGATGGCTTCCGACCGTAAAGCGCGCCCGCGCCGCCGCTGATGAAATCCGGGCAAAGATGGGCGCTTACGAGACGGAAAAGCTGCGCAAGCAGCGTGAAGCTGAAACCGCGCGCCTCGCTGCCGAAATTGCAGCCCGCAAGGAAGCTGAAAAGAACAACGCGCCGCCGCCGGTTGAGACTGCGCCGGAGCCGGTTGCCGCAGCACCGACGCCGATCCGTGGCAGCTATGGCCGCGCGGCATCCGTCAGCGTCGTCAATGTCGTGACGGCCATCACCGATCAGGACGCGCTCTATCGCTTCCTGCGCGACCATCCCGACCTCAAGAACTGCATGTTCGACCTCGCCAAGCGCGCGGTCGCCAAGGGTCATGACGTTCCCGGCGTCGAAGTGCAAGAAATGGCAAAGGTAGCTTGAAATGAATGCTGTTGTCGAAATGCCCGCCCGCGTCCCTGCCCTAATGGCAGGCGCGAATGTCGGGGCGATCATCCCCCGCTCCATTGAAGAAATGTGGCGCGTGTCCACAATGGTTGTGCGCGCCGGCCTCGCCCCTCAAGCCCTTGTCGGCAAGAAAACCGGCGAGGAAGCCGCCAGCGCCGTTGCCATTGCCGTTATGGCGGGTGCGGAACTTGGCCTGCCTCCCATGGTCGCGCTGCGCAGCTTCACCGTGATCGGCGGGCGTCCTGCCTTGTATGGCGATGGCATTATCAACGTCGCGCGCCGGTCGCGAAAGGCCGAGTATATCCGCACCGGATACGACGAGGCCGGCAAGTTCGGCTGGTGTGAAGCCAAGCGCGCCGATAGCGGCGAGGAAAAGCGCGTTGAGTTTTCCGAACAGGACGCCCGCACCGCCGGCCTTTGGGACGACCGTAAGACCGTTCGGCGCAAGAATTTCAAGACCAACGAAAGCTACGACGCCGCGAACGACGCGCCGTGGCACCGCTACCCGAAAAGGATGCTGGCCTGGCGCGCCGCCGGCTACTGCTTGCGCGAACTATTCGCTGACGTGCTTGGTGGCATTACCGACGAGTTCGAAGCCCATGAGATTGCCGTGCACGACGAGCCGGTGACAATCTCGCCACCTTCCATGCGCCCGCCTTCCTTGTCCAAGCCAGTCGAGGCGACCGAAACCATCGAGCATACCGAAGTGGTCGAGGAAACCGGCGAGGCCGTCGATGCCATTCAGGACGGCGAGACGTGCGACCTCGATGCCTTCCTGACCGAACTGGACGTATCCATGGCATCCGGCAAGACCCATGACGAGGTTATCGAGATTTGGGACGGCTACGACGTTGAGGCGACCCTGACCGATGACGAGGC
>CAYZCE010000064.1:0-1677 GCA_964476835.1 uncultured Rhodospirillaceae bacterium | reverse complement strand
GCTTGTACGAGCATTCCGCCGGGATCAGCTTGCGGCGCGGGTCGGCGCAGAACGCCACGGCCGAGCGCAGATACGTCAGTTCCTTGGTGCAGGTCTGCGGCTTCACCGTCCGGCCGAGTTTGCCGGAAGTCCGCTTCGCCACATAGTCGTCGACCGCATCCTGGGTCAGCCCCGTGGCGGGCAGATGCGCGAAATAGGGCCGAAGCTGGTTCCAGGCCATGTCCGCGCTGTAGACGGCTGCGGCCTTCGCCTGGATGTGTTTCTCGTAGTAGACCTGCCACACCTCGCCGAGTGTCAAGCCGGCCTTCGCCGACGCCGGGTTTTTGGACGCGATGTCTACATATTCAGACCGGAACTTCTCCGCTTCAGAAAGATTCGTCGTGCGCGTGCTGACGCGCTTTCCGATTCGCCCTTCGGTCCAGTGGAGGTACCACCTTCCGTTGTCCTTGTTCTTTCTGAGGTAGAAGGGGCTCGTCTGCACTTGGCTGCCTCCAGGTATTCGTTCAGGTCGGCCTCGTCCACGAGGACTGGCCGACCCGGTATGTACGTCAGTTGCCCCGATTTGCGCAGGCGCCGCACCTTCTCTTTCGTGCAGCGCAGCCGTTCGGCGACTTCAGCTTCCGTCAGCAACATCGTTCTCGATCAGTTCCATGATCTTTTTTCCGGTGTCGAGCGATACGCGCCGTCCGTTAAACGACAACGTGGCCGTTCTGGAGTCCAGATCGAAAGCGACTCCCTCGGACCTGTGGAACTCGACCAGATCACTTGAGCCGAAGCCGGGGTACAGGTCTTCGACCGACATCCGCAAGGCGTCCGCGACTTTCTGCAGGATGACAGGGTTCGGCGTGACGGCGCCCTTGACCCACTTCGACACGGTGTCTTTTGACACTCTGGCGTGCCTCGCCAAGTCAGCCTGCGACCAGCGCCGATCGAGTAGCAGTCCGTCGAGACGGTGCCCGAACTCCTTCAGCGTCAGTGGCCGAGCCGGACTTTCGGCGCTTCCGTTCGTTCCAGTCTTCTTCCGTACCATACGCGTTTCCCTTCCTAACGAGTGTTTTCCCAACGTAAACACCATTTACGTATGTCGATTTAGGATGCCCCGTCCGTTCTGTCAATAGATTTCGTCAGGCGAGTCCGTTGACACAGGACATTTTGTCCGTCATAGTTAAGGCCGCTCGACTGACGAATCGGACGGACGACGTACGCAGATGCTGATGTTCGACACTGAGAAGTTCCTGGCGAATCACTTCGATACGCCCGGCAACTTGATAGCACGTTACCGCAGCGTCAACGCAACCATACCGAGTATTTCGGCGGTCGAGAAATGGTTCCAACGGGGCAGGATACCGGGGAGCCATCTGGCCGTTTTGTTCTACATTGTGGAGCAGGACACTGGCCGTGGGTTAAGTATCGGCAACTATATGACGAGGGTCGGGGAGTAGCATGAAATGGCAGATGTTTCCCTCTACGCGCAGCGATTCTGGAAAAACTCGGCGCTGCTTCGTGAGCTAGACAGGACCGGCGGCGACGCCGAGGAAATACAAGACTGTATCAACGAACTGACGGCCAACGTGCTGCACGCGCCAACCGCGGATTTGCGGAAACGAAGTCAGGCGGCGATTGATGCGCACTACGCCCAGGAGCTTCAAAACGTCCGTGGCATCTGACGCTCTTACC
>CAYZCE010000063.1:0-1737 GCA_964476835.1 uncultured Rhodospirillaceae bacterium | reverse complement strand
TGACAGCCCATTCCAAAATCGGCGCGTCGAGCATGTATCGCTGGGCCGCGTGCCCTGGTTCGGTGCGCGAGGCCGCGAAAGCGCCCAGGTCCGTCTCCAGTTCCTACGCGGAAGAAGGCAGCGACGCCCACGCGCTCGCATCGTACTGCCTGGAGCGCGGCGAATATTCCAGCGCCAGCCACATCGGCGAGAAGATGGAGATCGACGGCCGCGCGTTCACGCCGGACAAGGATATGACGGACGCGGTGGACGTCTACATCAACCACCTGTTCGACGAATGCAGCGGTGACGCCAACGAGCAATCATTCATCGAGCACGGTTTCGACCTTTCCAGCATCCACGAAGGCTGCTTCGGCACCGCCGATCACGTCCGCTGGCATCCCGCCACGAAGACGCTGACGGTCACCGACTACAAGCACGGCGCCGGCCTGCCGGTGGAAGTCGAGAACAACAAGCAATTGCTCTACTATGGCCTCGGCGCGCTGGTGACGCTCGGCCTGCCCGCCAAGACGGTGAAGCTGACGATCGTGCAGCCGCGCCGCGGTCACCCGGACGGCCCGATCCGTTCCACCGAGATCGAGGCGTTCGAACTGATCGAGTTCGGCGCCGAGCTGAAGATGCTGGCGCAGGCGACCGAGAATCCCGACGCGCCGCTGGTGTCGGGCGAGCACTGCCGCTTCTGCCCCGCCGCGAAGGACTGCCCCGCGCTTTCCGCGCAGCGCCAGCTCATCGCCAGGTCCGAGTTTTCGCCGGTGCTTTCCTACGATCCTGCCAAGCTGCGCGAAGCACTCGATGCGATCCCTGGCGTAGAAGCCCAAATCAAGGCGGTGCGTGAGTTCGCCTACGCCGAAGCCGAGGCTGGCCGCTGCCCGCCGGGCTACAAGCTGGTGGCGAAACGCGCGACGCGGAAGTGGCGCGATGAGGAAGAAGCCAGCTTTGTGTTGGATAGAACATTCGGAAGCGGCTTTGAGTTTCACGAATCGCCGGCTCTGAAATCGCCCGCGCAAATCGAAAAGCTCGTCGGCAAAGGCAAGATCGACAATCTCGTTACGTCGGAATCTTCCGGGCACGTCCTTGCCCCGGAAAGCGACAAGCGCCCGGCTGTGAAGCTGGCCGCGAAGGACGAATTTATGGCGTTGCCCACCCCCGGATAACGGCGCCTAGCAAGGATGATTTGAAAGGAGGCCAGGATGGCCAGCGAAAATGTGATGACCCCGGAGTTCCGGGTTTCTTTCCCGAATGTGTTCCGCCCCGGCAAAGCCATGCAAGACGGCGCGAAACCAAAATACAGCCTGACGATGCTGTTCCCCAAAGGCGCCGACCTGTCGAAGCTGAAGGCCGCCGCGAAAGCTGCCGCCGTCGACAAGTGGGGCGCCGACGAAAAGAAGTGGCCGAAAAACCTTCGCCTGCCGTTCCGCGATCAAGGCGAGAAGGAGTTCGAAGGTTACGAAGAAGGCGCGATCTTCATCAACGCCACGTCTTCGAACAAGCCGGGCCTCGTCGACAGCCAAGTGCAGGACATCATCGAGGAACACCAGTTCTATCCTGGCTGTTATGCGCGGGCGACCGTGCGCGCGTTTGCATACGACAACACCGGCAATCGCGGAATCTCGTTCGGCTTGCAGAACGTCCAGAAGACGCGCGAAGGCGAACCGCTCGGCGGCCGCACCCGTCCCTCGGACGACTTCGAAGCCGTCGGCGAAGCCGAAGGTTCGTCCCTTCTCGACTAATTCTCCC
>CAYZCE010000062.1:504-1786 GCA_964476835.1 uncultured Rhodospirillaceae bacterium | reverse complement strand
CCACCTCGCGCAACCCGCGTTCCACCGTCGGCACCGTCACCGAGATTCACGATTACATGCGCCTCCTGTGGGCACGCATCGGCGTGCCTTATTCGCCCGCGACCGGCAAGCCCATCACCAGCCAGACCGCGACGCAGATGGTCGACCAGATCATGGCGATGGGCGACGGCACGCGCCTCTATCTGCTCGCCCCCATCGTGCGCGGGCGCAAAGGCGAGTATAAAAAGGAGTTGCAGGAACTCCGTAAAAAGGGCTTTCAGCGCGTCAAGATCGACAAGAAGTTCTACGAGATGGACGACCTGCCGGTGCTCGACAAGCAGATCAAGCACGACATCTCCGTCGTCGTCGACCGCCTCGTCGTGCGCGGCGACCTCGGTAACCGCCTTGCGGATTCGGTCGAGACGGCGCTGAAGCTCGCCGACGGCCTGCTGGTCGCCGAGAACGCCGATACCAAGGAAGAGCAGATCTTCTCCGCGAAATTCGCCTGCCCCGTCTCGGGCTTCACGATCGCGGAGATCGAGCCGCGCCTGTTCTCCTTCAACTCACCGCACGGCGCCTGCCCGGCCTGCGACGGCATCGGCAGCAAGATGCACTTCGACCCCGACCTCGTCGTGCCCGACGGCAGCCTGTCGCTGGCCGAAGGCGCGGTGGCGCCGTGGGCGAATTCAACCTCGACCTATTACGAGCAGACGCTCGCGAGCCTCGCGCGCCACTTCAAGGCGACGATGGACACGCCGTGGGACAACCTGCCGAAGAAGCTGCGCGACTATATTTTGCACGGCTCGGGCGAGGACAAGATCGTCTTCCGCTACAGCGACAACGGCAAGGCCTACCAAAACACCGGCACTTTTGAAGGCGTCATTCCCAACATGCTGCGCCGCTACCGCGAAACGGACAGCTTCCACGTGCGCGAGGAGATGGAACCGTACAAGACCGAGCAGCCTTGCGACGCCTGCCACGGCTACCGCCTCAAGCCGGAATCCCTCGCCGTCAAGATCAACATGAAGCACATCGGCGAAGTCTCCGCGCTCTCGATCGAGGGCGCTTATGCGTGGTTCTCCTCGCTCGACAAGACGCTCGCCAAAAAAGACCGCGACATCTCCGCGCGCATTCTGAAAGAGATAAACGAACGCCTGTCGTTCCTGCTCAACGTCGGCCTTAATTACCTGAGCCTCAGCCGCATGTCCGGCACGCTGTCGGGCGGGGAGAGCCAGCGCATCCGCCTTGGAGCGTCTCAAAGAAGAGTGAGCGTAAACAGATCGCTAAACCCGAGAGAGACTCA
>CAYZCE010000062.1:0-494 GCA_964476835.1 uncultured Rhodospirillaceae bacterium | reverse complement strand
CCAGCGCATCCGCCTTGCCTCGCAAATCGGCTCCGGCCTGACGGGCGTCCTCTATGTACTGGACGAACCCTCGATCGGCCTGCACCAGCGCGACAACAACCGCCTGCTGGAAACGCTCAAGCGCCTGCGCGACCTCGGCAACACCGTGCTGGTGGTCGAGCACGACGAAGATGCCATCCGCACCGCCGATTACCTGATCGATATGGGGCCGGGCGCCGGCGTGCACGGCGGCACCGTCGTGGCGCAAGGCACGCCTGCCGAAGTGTTCCGGGACAAAGGCAGCCTGACCGCGCAATACATGACCGGCGCGAAAAAGATCCCGCTGCCCGCGAAACGCCGCCCCGGCAAGACCATCGATACCAAGAAGGGCGTGCAGACGCAATATATCGAAGTCATCGGCGCGCGCGAAAACAACCTCAAGAACGTGGACATGCGCGTGCCCGTCGGCACCTTCACCTGCATCACCGGCGTATCCGGCTCCGGCAAGTCGTCGC
>CAYZCE010000061.1:0-1814 GCA_964476835.1 uncultured Rhodospirillaceae bacterium | reverse complement strand
CGGCGATGATCTTGACCTGCTCTTCCGACATCTCCTTCAGCAGGATCTGCCCGGCGCCGTTGGCGATGACGGTCAGGAAGGAGTCCAGATCGTCGATCGACGAGTCGTCCGCCGATTTCGACGCGCCGGCGGCGATCGTCTCGCCGGTGGCGGTTGCCTTGCCGGTCAGGCCGAACTGCGATTCCGACGAACCGGCGACGAGCTGGATGTCGGTGAACAGCGGCGACGTTTCGTACAGGTTCGGGTCGACGCCGGGGACCGGCAGCGACTGAACCCGCTTGGCGACTTCTTCGCCGGGGCCGAGGTTGATTTCGGCCATCTCGAACGGCTGGAGATCCTTGATCTCCTTCCGGTCTTCGCCGTCGAACACTCCGCGGCCCGTCACCCAACGCGGCCGCGCCGCCCAGCGATGGTCGTTCATGCCCTGGCGGGCGCGGTTGTAGGCCATCTGCTGCTCGCGCATCAGACGCACGTCGGACGGCGGGAACAGGCTGTTCTCGTCTTCAACGTCGTTGAAGGTGCAGGCGTAGAGCGGCCAGAAGCTGTTGACGAACACGTCCGGCGCCGCCGGCTCGCGCAGGAACTTGTCGTAGCCGTCGGCCACGTAATAGACGAGCCCGGCGGCCTTGTCGTAGTGCTTCCAGACGCAGACCAGCCCGGAGCCCTTCTTGTCGAACGAATACGTGCCGTCGTCGCCCTTTTCGAGCGTCACGGTCTTGTCGTCCTGCTCGCCGACGGCCTTGTAGCCGCGGTAGTTCTTGCCGAGATCGACGCCGAAGACCTCCTTGATCTCGTCGCAGGTGTACATGTACTCGACGGTCAGGTGGCGCGCGCCGACGAAGCCGACCAGCGATTTCGTCAGCTTGTCGGGGATGACCTGCGTGGACAGCGGGAAGTCGTAGATCAGGCCCTCGCGAAGGATGACCTCCGGCTCCTGCTGGAGCGACTGCATCGCCAGTTCAAGCTCGGCGATCTCCGGGTCGTCCGGCTGCACGCCTTCGCCGGTAACGTCCTCGGCGAGCCGGCGCATATGGTCGAGACGGGCGCGGAAGTCGGCCAGCTTCTCCTGCGTGGCGGGGCGCGGCCCCATCTCGCGCTGGAAGCCGAGCTCGACATAGCAGACGCCGGTCGTGCTGGCGCGGCGCACGGCGCGCTTCATGGCGCGCTTGAAATCGAGCGGCTGCTGCTCGCGCATCGACTGGTGGAACAGCACTTCCAGCGTCTTGCCGATCTTGTCGAGCAGCTCGCGCTTCTGCATGCCGGCCTGGAAATCCTGGACGATCTCCATCGACTTCTGCAGCGCCAGCATCTGCTCGGGCGGCGGCTCGGTCGGGACGGGCGGGGCGCCCGTCGCGGCGTCAACGACCGGCGCGCCTGTCGCGGGATCGACGGGGTTCTGCGCCGCCTGCATCATCTGCTGCGCGGTCTGGATGATCTGCATCGACATCTGCAGCGACTGCGGGTTTTCGTCCCACACCGTGAAATCGATCGTCTCGCGCCGGCGGGCGACGGCCTTCGGGTTCTTCGCGTAGAGCGCGGCCGTCTTCTGCTTGACGTGGCGGCCGGCCAGATTGGCGACGTAGTTGCCCTCGGAATATTCCTCGGTCCGGCCGGTGCGCGCCATGAACATATCCTGGCGCATCTTCTTGAACGCCGGCGCGTGAAAATCCTTGTCGGCCTTGATCTTCTTCTGGATCTGCTTGACCAGATTCTTCTCGGATTCGGTCTGCTCCGGCTGCGGGCGCTCGGCGGTGTCGGCGCTCACGGTGTCCGTCGCTTCGTACGTCGGTTCGTCGATGTCAGTCGCCATAACT
>CAYZCE010000060.1:0-1835 GCA_964476835.1 uncultured Rhodospirillaceae bacterium | reverse complement strand
CTCATGCTTCCTTACCTCCTGCTGCCTTATTGGTTAGGGTGTCGTAACGGGCAAGGACACTTTTCGCCTGATTCATCCAGCCTTCGCCGCCGAGAGTGTCACCCTGCACGGTGGCGTCTACGAACTCCATTGCATCATCGAGGATCGCCCGCAGCTCGTCCCGCTCACGGGTCAGGGCGTTGAGGCGATCTAACTGGGCAGGTATCACCGCTACTAATTCAGCGGCGGCCTCTTCTAGGCAGTCATTGCAAAGAATCTGGCCTTCGGCTCGTGGTGAACGATCACAGTGCCAGCACAACGCGATTGCCTCTTCCTGTTCGCTCATCTAGTCCTTTCCCTCAGAGTCCTAATGCAGTCTTGAGCTTGGTGACTGCCGCTGGGCCGATCGTACGCTTGCCGGAACGGAGAGGCCACGTAGCAACGTAGCCATCATCCTCGGCCAGCCAGCCGATGAGTTTCATTATCGAGGAACACTGAGTGGCGATCGCATCTGCCACCTCCTCCCCGACGCCAGCCCCCTGAATTCCCATGAGCGTCAGCATGAAATCCCGCCGCGGTTTGTCCGCTTCCTTGATGAAGAACTTCTCCGGCGTGAACCGGGTGAAAGTAGTACCCACAATGGTCGCCACTTCGTAGAAGTTGCAGAGTTCTTGGGCCATCTCTCCTAACGTCCGACACTCGACAACCTGAATGCCCTCCTGCCGGATCCGCCAGAGGATTTTCCGCTGGGCCTTCCAGTTGACCTTGTGATGGCGCCGCCGATAACTGCGCTGGAGCCCTGAGTCGGGACCACTCTCCCACGTTGTGACATCCTTCTCCCACTTCATACTGAGAGAATTGCCATCGGCAGCCTGTTCCTGCTCGCCGTAGATGAAGACGTACATGAAGTCCGCGGCTGGGGCCTGCGCCTTGATCTGGGCAATCAGGTGATCGACGTCGCCGATGTACTCACCCTGCTCCTTGATCTCCACGGAATAGATGCCGTCGAGTCCCATGACGACAAGGTCACCCCAGCCTTTGCCGTTGAGGTCTTTGACTTCCAGTGGAATGTTCCGTCGCTTAGCCTCTCGCTGGAGGATCGGCCGGAGGGTGATGTAGCCATGCACATCAAGAAGCATCGTCATAGATATCGTTTCCTGAGTGCGTAGACAAGCTGGAACAGAAGGGGCAAGAGACTGATGCCACAGGCAATCCATACGTCCCACACAAAGAGCAGCACAAGCCCCCAGTAAAGCGCTTGCTGGATTGTTATCTGGACAGCGCTGAAGATAACGAAGTTCTGATTCATATCAGCGCAGCCTGAAACACCTTCGCCGCGTTAGCCACCGACTGAATGGTCAGTGGCGTAGGCAGCGTCCCGCCCATCTTGCGGATCAGGGATGCGTTATCCAGTAGCCCCCGCAGGTCGCTGAGTGTCGGCGCGGGGATCTTCATGCCAATGAGTTCGAGGCCGCCGGCCCCGGCTTTGCGGATGGTAGCCACCGGCTTGCGGTCAACGATGGCAAACTCCAGAAACAGGTCGGCGATGTTCGGCGCTTCCTTGTGGCCGTCGTGGATCATGACGCCGGTCGATTCGTTGTTCTTCCACTCTTCCTTCATGTGGCCGATGAGGATCAGGTCTTTGCCATACATCTTGGCGGCCGTGGCGATCTGCTCCTGCCGGGCGTTGGGTTCCGTGTACTGGAGCGTGCCAAGGCGCTCGGCTTCCTGCTTGTTGTTCCCGGTCTGGGCTTCCTGTACCTGCTGAAGGAATGCCTGACGTACGACCAGCCACTCGCGGGTCTCGGTGTCGAGGACGATCTGCTGGACTTCCGGGTCTTCGAGGTTCTCGAAGT
>CAYZCE010000059.1:0-1840 GCA_964476835.1 uncultured Rhodospirillaceae bacterium | reverse complement strand
GGCCGCCGTACATGCGGCCATCGAAGCGTTCAAAGAGAAGGCGCCGCGGGCCAAGCCGATCGCCGCGCCGAAACACACGGTTGAAGAACTGCTTTGCCAGTACACGATCACCGACGCGCATCTCGGCGCGCTGGCATGGAACGAGGAAACCGGCGGCGGGGACTACGATCTGTCGATCGGCGAAAAGCTGGTGACGAATTGGTTTTCGGCGGCCGTCGCCAGCGCCCCGCAAGCGAAACGTGCCGTGCTCGCGCAGCTCGGTGATTTCCTGCACTACGATTCGTTCAAGAGCATCACGCCGGAACACGGCCATCTGCTCGACGGTGATTCCCGCTACCCGAAGATGGTGCGTGCAGCGATCCGCGTCCTGCGCCACGGCGTTTCGCAACTGCTCCTGAAGCACGAGCATGTCGACGTGATCATGTGCGACGCCAACCACGATCCGGCCGGCGAAGTGTGGCTGCGCGAACTGTTCGCGGTTTTCTATGAAGACGAACCCCGCGTCCACGTCGATACGAACCCCGGCACCTACAGCTTGGTCGAGCACGGCGACGTGTCGCTCTTTTACCACCACGGTCATCGCAAGGGCGTCAAGGATGTCGACTCCCTGCTCGTCGGGAAGTTCCGCGAGGTCTATGGACGCACGCGCTTCAGCTACGCGCACACCGGCCACAAGCACCAGGATGAACTGAAGACGACCAATCTGATGAAGGTCGAGCAGCACGAGACGCTGGCCGCGCCCGACGCCTACGGATCGAACTGGCTGTCTGGCCGCAGCGCCAAGGTCATCACCTACCATGCCCGGCGCGGCGAGGTCGGACGCATCACACTGACGCCGGAGATGGTGACGCCATAATGGCCGGCGCCAGCAGTCGCATCAACCCGAAGACGGGAAAGCGCTTCAATTGGGTCGATCCGCGCAAGGCGGAACTCGACGAAGCGAAGCTGCGCAAGGACATCGCGCTGCTCGAGCGGCAGCGCGTCGCCGTGGAAGCGCGCGACGATCTGCTGAAGTTCACGCAGTTCACGATGCCGGATCCCGAAGCGCCGGATGATGTCGAGCGGTCGCGCTACCAGCCGGCGCCGTTCCACAAAGAGGTCTGCAAGGCGCTCGAAGCGGTGGAACGTGGCGAGATTCGGCAGCTCATATTCTGCATGCCGCCCCGTCACGGAAAAAGCGAGCTGGCAACTCGCCGCCTCGCCGCGTGGTTTTCGGGGCGTCATCCCGAACAGCATGTTGCAGTGGCCGCCTACTCGGATTCGATGGCGAACGACTTCGGCGGCGACGTGCGCGCCATCATGGCAACCCCGCAGTACCGCCTGACGTTCCCGACGCACCGGCTGCGACGCGGCGGCAACGCCAAGGACAATCTCGAAACGACGCAAGGCGGGCGCTTGGTGTTCGTCGGCCGCGGCGGTGCGCTTACGGGCCGGGGCGCGCATTGCCTGCTCATAGACGATTTGTACAAGGACCATGAAGAAGCCCGTTCGCAGGCAATTCGCGACCAGGCGTGGAACTGGTTCACCAAAGTCGCCATGACGCGACGGATGGGCCGCAAATCCGTAATCATCACGATGACGCGTTGGCATTCCGACGACGTGGTGGGTCGCATCACCGACCCGGAAAACCCGCACTACAATGCCGAGGAAGCGGAGAAGTGGAAGATCATTCGCATCCCGGCGATCGCCGAGGACGAAGACCCGCTTGGCCGTGAGCGCGGCGAACCGCTATGGCCCGACGGCCCCGACAAGTTCGATCTCGACTTTCTGGAGAGCCAGCAGCGGCTGGACCCGCTCGGCTTCTCGGCGCTCTACCAGCAGTCCCCGACAGTGGCCGATG
>CAYZCE010000058.1:0-1852 GCA_964476835.1 uncultured Rhodospirillaceae bacterium | reverse complement strand
CGCAGCTTCTTGTAGGAGGTCACGAGACCGCCTACCGTGGCGCGAGACCCGTCCTTGAGGTGCGCGAGGTCGGCGAGGCTGCAGTCGGCATCGGCCAGGATCGCTTCCCGGAGCCCGTCGAGGGGGTGCGACGAGAGGAAGGTCCCCATCGTCTCCTTCTCCAGGGCGAGCAGTTCCTTCTGTTCGAACTCGGTCTCGCTGATCGGTTCGTGGCTGCCGCTTCCCCCGGGCTGATCGGCACCGTCGAGGCTGAAGATCGAGGCCTGGCCCATCATCGCGTCGGACTGGGACTTGGCGCCGGCGGCGGCCGCGTCGGGAACCTTCTCCAGCATGCCCTGACGCGATCCGGGCAGCGAATCGAAGGCTCCGCACTTGACCAGGCACTCCACAGCCCGCTTGTTCACCGCGCGGTTGTCGACCCGCTCGCAGAAATCCCAGAGGGACTCGAAGGGCTTCTCCTCGCGGGCATGGATGATCGCCTCGACCGCGGAGTAGCCGACGTTCTTGACGGCGTCCAAGCCGAAACGGATGTCCTTCCCGTCGACCACGAAGCTGTGGTCGGAGATGTTGACGTCGGGCGGGAGCACGTGGATGTCCATCGAGGCGCAGTGGCTGACGAAGAACGGGACCTTGTCCTTGGTGCTCATCACCGAGGAGATGACGGCGGCCATGTACTCGGCCGGGAAGTTCGCCTTGAGGTAGGCGGTCCGGTACGAGATCAGCGCGTAACACGCGGCGTGGGACTTGTTGAAGGAGTAGTCGGCGGCGGCCTCGTTGGTGCTCCAGAGGTAGGCGGCCAGGGTCGGATCGGTTCCGGATGCGGCCAGTCCCTCCATGAACTTGGGCTTCATCTCGGCCATCATCTCGCGCTTCTTCTTGCCGATGGCCTTGCGCAGATCGTCCGCTTCCGAAGGTTCGAATCCGGCCATGTCCTTGGCCACGGCCATCAGCTGCTCCTGGTAGAGGAAGCACCCGTACGTGGACTCGGTGATCGCCTTGAGCCGCTGGTCGCTGTACTCGACCGAATCGGGATCGTGCTTGCCCTCGGCGTACTTGGGGATCTCCTTCATGGCGCCCGGCCGGTAAAGCGAGACGAGCGCGGTGATGTCGTCGAATTCGGTCGGGACCACGCGGCGCATGGCTTCCCGCATCCCGTCCGACTCGAGCTGGAACACGCCGACCGAGTCGCCCCTGGCGAGCATGTCGAAGGTGACCGGATCGTCGAGCGGGATCTGGGCGATGTCGATATCGATGCCCCGCGACCGCTTGATGATGTCGACCGCGTCGTCGATCACGTCGAGGTTTCGCAGGCCGAGGAAGTCCATCTTCAGCAGGCCGATCTCCTCGACGGGACCCATCGAGTACTGGGTCACCGTCTTGAAGGCCTTGACCGGCTTGCCGTCCTCGCCGATCGACGGCGGGGCCGACTTGTCCTCGACCAGCTGCAGCGGGACGATCTCCTTCAGCGGACGGCCGGAGATCACCACGGCCGCGGCGTGGATCGAGGTGTTGCGGATCTTGCCCTCGAGACCCCTCGCCGTGTCGATGATCTTCGCCGCGTCGGCGTCCGAGTCGTACGTCTTGCGGAGGTCCTCCCCCTCCTTGAGGCACTCGGCGAAGGAGGGCGAGCGTCCCATGATCGGTTCCGGGATCTCCTTGGCGAGCCGGTCGCCGGTCGCGTAGTCGAAGCCGTGGACCCGGGCGGCGTCGCGCACCGCGGCGCGCGGGGCCATCTTGCCGAAGGTGATGATCTGCGCGACCGAGTCCGACCCGTACTTCTTGGTCACGTACTGGATCATCCGGTCCCGGCCGCGGACCGCCCGGACCGCGTCGGCGCGGTACTCCGGGGACG
>CAYZCE010000057.1:0-2275 GCA_964476835.1 uncultured Rhodospirillaceae bacterium | reverse complement strand
ACGACCTTGAAGACCGCGCGGACGACGAAGCTCTTCGCCATTGTCATTCGTTCGACGGGCAGACGCCAGGCGTAGTGATATTCGATCGCGTGCTTATAGGCCGGATCGTAGGAAGCGACAGTCTTTTCGACCTCGCGTTCCGTCCACCGGTAAATGTAATTCGGAATGGGTGTGTCACGATATCCGCCGCCTTTGCCGCCGTTCAACAGCGCCGGTTCCAGTTCGAAGACGGGCACGAAACCGAAACGTTCGGCCACCCGCAGCACGAAGCTATCACGAGCCTCCAGCACGACCGCGCCCTTGCGCGCCACGCGCAGCATTTCGCAGAAGGCTTGATGCGGCGAAGCGCAATGGTGAAGGCCGGCGTGCACGATAACCCAATCGAAGGAACCGTCCTCGCGTGTCAGCCGCTCGGCGTCCTGGTACTCCCAAGGAAAGTTGCCGTAGTTGTGGACACCGTCATGCGGGGCCACGTTCGATATGACGGCGTTCCGGATGCCGGCCTTTTCCAAGGTCGCTTGATCATAAGCCCCGCCACAAACGACCAGAACCGTTTCGTCGTCCTTGATGCCGACCTTTTTAATCGTATCGAGATAGAAATCCATGCCCTGCTCCCCGTCGAATTGCATCGATCGATACACGACAAAAACGACGCGTACAACCTGAAGAATGCGCTAGTCCTTGCGATAGCGCTTGCCCCGCCAGCCGGACGCCGTCAGCGGCAAACCGGCCGCCCATGGCGGGAGCTCGCAAATAAGCGCCTCGAATTCGGCCACGTCACCGAAACCGACAGGGACTTCCGTGATGATTTCATCGTGCACGTGGCCGATGACCGGATATCCCGCCTCTTCGGCCTTGACGATACCGTTCGCTAGCAGATCGCGGGCGATGGCCTGGACGATGTTTTCGAAAGCGAGGCCGCCGTATAGGCCGAAGCGCTCCCACTTCTTGGTGACGGAATTGACGCCAAGCGCGGTCACGGCGGATTTCGCCATGTTCATGTCGCCGCTCTTGTCGCGCATGATGGCGACGGCACCGCGCTTCTCGGCGAGCAGCGCTTCGTCGAGCGCCAGCGTTTCCGACGTTTCCGACCATGAACCGTCTTCCTGCTTTACCTTCACCCAAACCTGTTTCTTCAGCTTGGGCGAGCCGTACGCCAGGCAGCGGCCGGATGGCAGGCGACACCACAGAAAACCCATGTTGACGAGATATTGAACCTTCAGGCACTTGATGATGGCGCCGGGCTTCTCGACGGCGGCACGCGCCGCGTCTTCCAGCATCGACCAGCTGCCGGAAATGGCCGGATGCTTCTCGCGCCAGCCGATCTTGACGATCTCGGCAGCAAGGAATTCCTCGCGGTTCAGAAGCTTCGTGATCGGCTCCTTGCGGGCGCAGGCGTTCGAATAGCGCTTCAGCGCTTTGTCCTTGCGCTCCGTCGTCGACGCACCCCATACGATCGGGTAGATCGGCGCCAGCTTCAGCGAGTAGTTTCGGGCCATTGATCGGAAAGCGCCCGGCCCGCCCTGATACTGTAGCGAGAGCTCGGAAACCTTGCCGACCTGGCGGCGCGTGTCGCTTTTCGGGATATCGTCGGTCGTCGTGTTGAAGATGCCGGCGGCTGCGACGCGATATAGATCCGGCATGTTCTTGCCCTGCTCGCTTTGCAGCAAGTGCAGATAGTCGACCTTCCATTCCTCGTCGGCGAACCACGCCGCGACGGCTCCTTCGATGCCCGAATAGTCGGCCACCAGCAGATCGTGACCGGGTGCTGCCCACAGGAACCCGCGGATCGCGTCGGAAAGCAGCCAGAGCGTCTTGCCGAGCTCGTCGCCATATAGCCATTTGAGCAGATCGGGGTCTTCGAACCGGATGAAATCGAACAGCACGTCGAGCCGGATATCGGCGTCGCCGAATTCCTTACGCGGGCGCGGCAGATTGTGCAGCTGCGCGCCGACCGACGACCAGCGCCCCGTGCCGGCGGCGCAGAACAGGAAAGCGCCCCGTATGCGACCGTCGGCCCCTGCGCGCGCCATGAAGGCCGTCAGCTTGGCGACGGACGTTTTCGCGGCCTCTTGCCGTATCAGGATCGCGGTGCGCACATGCGCCGGCAGATCGTCATATTCGAGCAGTTCTTCGATCTCGGCCTTCGCCGCAGACGCCATGTCGACGCCCTGGTTCTTCACCCATTCGACCAGCTTGCCTGGTTCCGAGCACTTCTTCACGTAACCGTTGGTGGCCTGGCGCATGGCGGCGTCCAGCAACCGCTTGGCCTTTT
>CAYZCE010000056.1:0-2336 GCA_964476835.1 uncultured Rhodospirillaceae bacterium | reverse complement strand
CGCGATACCTACGGCCATGCCTTGGGGATCTTCGGATGAAGAACGTCATGCTCGACATTGAGACGTTCGGCACGTCTCCTGGCTGCGTCATCCGCTCGATCGGCGCCGTAACCTTCGATCTCGCCGGCAAGGTCGGCGAGACGTTCTGTGTCAACATCGACAAGCAGTCGTGCCTTGACGCCGGCCTCGTCGTCGACCCGAAAGCCGAAGAATGGTGGTCCAGACAATCGACCGCTGCGCAGCGCGCTTTCGACGAGGATCCGAAGTCGCTGCATACGGCGCTTCTGAACTTCCGTACGTGGTTTCTCGCCCGTAATGCTCCTTTCGTCTGGAGCCAGGGCGCGAACTTCGATCCGCCGATCTTGGAAGCGGCCTATGCGGCTTCGGGCATCGGCGTGCCGTGGAAGTTCTACAACGTCCGCGACACGCGCACCGTCTACGACCTGTTCGGCTTCGATACCCGCGATCTAGCCCGCAAGCGCATCCACCATAATGCGCTCGACGACACCCTTCACCAGGTCGAGCTAGTTGCCGCCGCGCTCCGCAAGGGCCGCGAGCCTACGCCCGCAGCGACCGAATACGAAGGGCTATTCGGATGAGCCGGTTCGAATGGCAATACCAGCACGGCTTTTACTATGTATATGACCGGAAACAGGGTGTTCTGCATCCGCGTGACGCGATCGCCCGTTGCGACAAGGCCTACGACGCCGAGCGCATCGTCGACGCGCTGAATAAGGCGGTCGCCGAATGACCGGGCTCGAAACCCTGCTCGACGAGGCCGTTAAACGCGGCCTCGTTGGCTTCACCCTTTATCCGACACAGGACGGTCGCTGGCAGGCCAACACGACGTTTGATCGCGTCAGTTGGCAGCACCAGCTCGGCGCCGATCCGGTCACAGCTGCCGTTGCCGCCCTGACGCCGCGTGTAGCCACTCCCGACATAGCCGGCGATATTTTCGCCTGATCTGTATGTTTTAACGACCGACAAGCAAGGACAATCGACATGTCATATCGTGGAATAGCGTGGATACTCGCGGCCGCTTTCCTGGCCCTGGTTTGGGGCGGTGCTTTGTGGGTGATCTTCGCGTGAGCGGGCTGGAGATATGGAAACCTGTCGTCGGGTACGAAGGTAGCTACGAAGTATCCAATCTCGGCCGTGTTCGATCGCTCGATAGGATCGTACCGGTCAACTCCGGCAAAGGTCCCAATCGAACATATATGAAACGCTTGCGCGGCAAGGTGTTAGCGCTGCAGAAACACCCCGGCGGCTATCGCCAGGTAGCACTGTGTGGCCGCATATACCTTGTGCACGATTTAGTGCTGCAAGCGTTTGTTGGCCCAAGGCCGCCAGGAAAAGAAGGCTGTCATAACGACAGCGACAAACGAAACAACGCGCTATCAAATCTACGCTATGACACCCACACGGCGAACTGCGCGGACAGAATAGCAAACGGCGTCATAGTGGAAGGCGTCCTAAACCCGCAGGCGAAAATAACAGACGAAGACGTAGCGGCCATTAGAAGGTTGAACGGTGTCCTAAAGCAAGACGACATAGCGGCTGCGTTCGACATATCGCAGGCGCAGGTCAGCCGAATTATTACGAGAAAGCAGTGGGACCATGTTTAACCGGTGCTCGATCGATTTCGAAACCCGCTCGCCGGTAGATCTCAAAAAGCAAGGGGCCTTTATTTACTTCGCTCATCCCGACACAAAAGTCCTGATGGCGGCCTATCGTATCGATGACGGCCCATTGAAGATATGGACGTACGACCAGCCAAAGCCGGAAGACTTGTGTGCAGCCATTGCCGGCGGCGCAAAGATCCATGCTTACAACGCGCAATTCGAAACGCTCGGCTTGAACCTGCTAGCCGAGCGTCAGGGATGGCCTAAAGCCGACCCGGCCAATTTCGTCGATACCGCCGCGGCTGGCGCTGCGATGGCCCTTCCGCGCTCGCTCGACGATCTTGGCGCCGCACTCGACCTGGCCGTTCAGAAGGACAAGGAAGGTTCGCGGCTCATTCGCAAATTCTCCATCCCGCGCAAACCCCGCAAGGATGAAGACCCCGACGGCCTCTACTGGAATGAGCCGGAAGACCATCCGGAAGATTTCGAAAAATTCAAACTGTACTGCATGCGGGACGTCGAGACGGAGGAATTGGCCGCCGCGAAACTGGTGCCACTCTCAGACTACGAGCAAGATCTGTGGCTAATTGACCAGAAAATCAATCGGCGTGGAATTCGCATCGATCGCACGTCGGCCCTCGCGGCGATCAATCTGGCCGAAAAGGCCAAGCGGTTGCTGGACGCCGCCATGCGCCAGGCCACCAACGGTTACGT
>CAYZCE010000055.1:0-2523 GCA_964476835.1 uncultured Rhodospirillaceae bacterium | reverse complement strand
CTGGACCCGCTCGGCTTCTCGGCGCTCTACCAGCAGTCCCCGACAGTGGCCGATGGCACGCTGTTTCGGCGCGAGACGATCCGCTACTACACGCCGGACGATCTTCCGAGAGAGATGCGCTATTACTGCTCGAGCGACCATGCGGTCGGCGAGAAGCAGCGCAACGACCCGTCGTGCCTGCTGAAGGTCGGCATCGACAAGAACGATGACATCTACGTGCTCGATTGCATCTGGCGGCGAATGCCGTCGAACGAAGCGGTCGAAGCGATGCTGGCGATGGGCAGCGGGGAGCGAAAGCCCCTGATCTGGTGGGCCGAGCGCGGGCACATCTCGAAGTCGATCGGGCCGTTCTTGCGCAAGCGCATGCTCGAAACGAGCACATACATCAACGTCGTCGAAGTTACGCCGTCAGCCGACAAGGCGACCCGAGCGCAGTCAATCGTCGCCCGCGTCGCGATGGGGAAGGTATTTTTTCCTAAAGTGTCGTGGTGGACCGAGAAGGCCGTCAACGAGATGATGGGCTTCCCGAACGGGCTGCATGATGACTTTGTGGACGCGCTCGCGTATATTGGGCTTGGATTGCAGAGCCAGTTCGGCCCATCGAAGGCCGTTTCCAAACCAAAGCTGAAAGAAGGCACGTTCGCGTGGCTTAAGAAACTAGAGGCGCACCAGCAGCGCCGCGCCGCCGCAGGAGGCTATTGAACGTTATGGCGACTGACATCGACGAGCCGACGTACGAGTCGACTGACACCGTGAACGCCGCCGGCCCCGACAAGCAGCCGGAGCAGACGGAATCCGAGAAGGCGCTGGTCCGCAAAATCCAGAAGACGATCAAAGCCGACAAGGACTTCCACGCGCCGGCGTTCAAGCGCATGCGCGAAGATATGTTCATGGCGCGCACCGGTCGCAGCAAGGACTATGCCGAGGCCAATTATAAGGTCAATCTGGCCGGGCGGCACGTCAAGCAGAAGACGGCCGCGCTATACGCGAAGAACCCGAAAGCCGTCGCTCGTCGCCGCGAGACGATCGATTTCACCGTTTGGGACGAAGACCCTCAGTCGCTGAAGATGGCGATGCAGACCATCCAGGCTTTCCAGCAGATGATGGCCGCCGCAGCCGCGCCGGCCGATCCGATGTCCGGCGCCCCTGTCGGCGACCCGATGACCGGTGCGGCGCCGACACCGCCCGAGCCGCCGCCGGAAATGATGCTGGCGTTCGAAAAGTCGATGCAGGTCGTCCAGGATTTCCAGACCGGCATGGAGCGCCGCACGCTCCTGCAGAAGATCGGCAAGACGCTCGAAGTGCTGTTCAGCCAGGCGATGCGCGAACAGACGCCGCTCGATTTCAAGAAGGCCATGAAGCGCGGCGTTCGCCGCGCCGCCACGACCGGCGTCTGCTACATCGAACTCGGCTTCCAGCGCGAGACGGGGCCGCGCCCCGCCATGCTGGAGCAGTTGGCCGACTTCCGCGCCCGTCTCGATCACATGCGCGCGCTCGCCGAAAAAGTCGGCGACACCGAAAACCCGATCGATCCTGACGATGCCGAGATCGCCGAGCTGCAGAAGTCCGTCGCATCGCTGCAGGCGGAACAGGAAGTGGTGCTGCGCGAGGGCCTGATCTTCGATTTCCCGCAGTCGACGAAGGTCATTCCCGACAAGTTGACTAAATCGCTTGTCGGCTTTGTCGGCTCCCGCCATATCACCCTCGAGTACATGTACTCGTGCGACGAGATCAAAGAGCTTTTCGGCGTCGATCTCGGCAAGAAGTACCGCGGCTACACCGCCAACGGCGAATCTACCGACAAAGACCTGTCGATGGTGCAGAACGAGGAAGGCGCCTACACGGCCGGCAAGAACGGCACCGGTCTGGTGTGCGTGTGGAAGCACTACGTCAAGGCATCCGGGCTCGTCTACTACGTGGTCGACGGCTACGACAAGTTCCTGCGCGAACCGGCCGCGCCTGACGTTTTCGTGAAGCAGTTCTGGCCGGTTGCCGCGCTCACCTTCAACGATGTCGAAGACGAAGACAGCCTGTTCCCGCCTTCTGACGTGCGCCTGATGGCCGACCAGCAGAACGAGTACAATCGTTCGCGCCAGGGTATGAAGAACCACCGCTTCGCGGCGCAACCGCGATGGGTCGGTGCGAATGGCGCGCTCGAAAAGGAAGATGCCGACAGCCTTGGCCAGATGCAGCCGTTCGAAACCAAGCTGCTGAACAGCATTGGTCCCGACAGTGACGTGAAGAAAATTCTGCAGACGCTGCCCATTCCCGGCGTCGACCCGAACCTGTACGAGCCGGCGCCGATGTTCCAGGACATGCAGCTTGCGGTCGGCATGTCCGAATCGCAGCTCGGCCTGACCGGCAAGGCCACCGCCACCGGCGAGACGATTGCCGCCGGCGCGACCAAGTCGGCCGACGATTCCAGCATCGACGATCTGGACGGCTTCCTGAGCGATGTCGCCGAGATGGCCGGGCAGATCCTGCTGAAGGAGATGTCGGAAGAGCAGGTCAAGATCATCGCCG
>CAYZCE010000054.1:0-2561 GCA_964476835.1 uncultured Rhodospirillaceae bacterium | reverse complement strand
CGCGTCGCGGGGGGTGTAGGACCAATAATTGGTTCTTTTGCTGCCGCAACTTCTGCTACTGCAGGTAATGTTGAAATTGGTTATCATATATTTGCTGTTGTTTATGAAACTAATACAGGATTTATAACTAATCCTGGAGATACTCCGTTAGCACTTAATGTGCTTGTTGATGATAAAAAAGTAGACCTTAGTAATATTCCGGTAAGTCCTGAAACTTTTGTTATTGCACGAAGAATATTAGCAACACGTGCAATTGATCCTACGGAATTTACAGGAGATCTTACTGGTTATGAATTTTTCTTTGTTCCTGATGGAAGAATTGAAGATAATACATCGACAACACTAAGTGTTAATTTTTATGATCAAGACTTACTTGATTCTGCAGATTATTTATTTGATCTTAAAACTGATGTATCTGCTGGAGTTAATTTAGCCCTTTATCATGGCCGTCTTGTTGTCGTTGCAGAATATGGAGAAGATACAGGAGATCCATTAACATCAACAATTGGTAACATATCACTAGCTCGTATTAGTGATGTTGGACAACCAGAAGCATTTAATGAAATAACTGGATTTATTGTAGCGCCGTTAGATAGTAAACCACTTACTAATGCACAGGAATATAGAGACATATTATATTTGTTTAAACAAACAATGACTATAGGTTATTCTGATAATGGCGATGTTCCTTCTACGTGGACTCCAGGAACTATTATTGACGAGGGAACTGGATGCCCAATACATGGAATAGCAAATGTTTTAGATAGTGGCGGAATTAACATTGATTATCTTATTCTTGCCGATTGGTCGGGAATAATGTTATTTGATGGAAAATTCCAAAGGCCGGAATTAAGTTGGAAAATTGAAGATTTTTGGTTTGCATTGAATAGAGATGATTTCAAATTTATTCATATGCTTAATGATAGTATAAATAAAATTCTTTATATTGCACTTCCTGATGGAACAATGTTAATAGCAAATTATAGTAATGGACTAAATCCCGATGATATAAGATTTACTCCTTGGACATTTGACGTAAATATTAAAGCTATAGCACTTGTCGAAACAAACAAACTTATTTTAGCTTCAGATGGTGAGAGCGCGTAATGTCTGCACCTAACACAACTCCAGAAACAGCAATAGATATAACAAATTTATTGCCTGCCTCTATTACAGTAGATGCTGCTGATTTAGAAGGATTAGGAGCTGGAACTTTATATGCTTCCACTTGTGCCCCAGATCAGTACAAGGCTATTTGGTATAAATTTACTACAGGTGCGGTAAAAACATTTCTAGCTATTAATGCTGACCAAACCGCGTCCGGAAATTATAGTCCCTTAGCTAGTGTTTGGGAAGGTACATTACCAACATTAACTCAGGTTATATTAGGATCACAAGAATTTTGTGAATCACTAGTACCAAATTATTATATAAATGTGCCATTAAATGCTAATAGCACGTACTATATTCAAATTAATGATAACGCTAATACAATCGGATTAACATGTGGATTATTATTCAGAGTAGTTAATCAACCAAGAGAGACTGTTCCAAAGGGATCAATTATAATAACAGATGATACAGATAATTTTCCAGCGGCTGTATTGAATGCAAATAATGGAGAATTTATAAATTTCTTTTTCTCTTATCCTGCTGGAGAGTTTGCTGACTGGCTTCCAAATGGTGTAGTTTGCCTTCAGGATGGGGAAGCTGATCACGGCGTAGTTTTTGTAAATAGTAATCAAGTAGTTATTAATACCCATGATTTTGGTGTTTTAGTTAATGTAATTGGAATAAAAAGCAACTATGTTGATAAATTTTATGTAATTACTAACGGTGGCGGCGGGGCAAGAAATATAACTGAATTTGATTCCACTGGAAACTTAACTGGAAATACTTGGACATTACCGGTTAGTGGAAACAATGCTGGTACATTTGCAGTAAATAGAGATAGTAGCATTATTTATTTTGGATTAAGAAACACATCAGGTGGTATAATTCAGGCATATGATTTAGTTAATAGTATAGCGCTGCCTGATTTGCATGCCGCATTTGGAACCGAAGCGTTATTTGGTTCTAGTGACGGATTTGTTGATGTTGATGGAAATATTTATTTCGGCTATGTTGCATTTGCTAGTGGCGGAACAAATGGAAAAATTCGTAAGTTTCAGCCTGATGGAACTTTATTAGATACGTTTGTAGTAAATACAGCTCCATTAGTTTACTTCAATCATTTTGCATTAGATCCTGATGAGTTAACTTGTTGGGCATGGGGATTTACTACATTAAGCTCAGGAATTAGTGTATTTCAACAATTTAATTTATCTGATGGCTCAATTGCAAATACAATTCCTTCAGTTGCAACAAGAGGGGCAAGTGGTGGCGGATCAATTAGTGGTAGAGTTTGGGCAATAAGTAATTCATGCCCATTATTATTAATGCCGGTAAGCACTGTATCACCATTAAGTGGAATTTATTATCTCTTGACGCCAACGGATGTTAACGCTGCCCAAAGACGGCACGATACACTTTATACTGCGTATGATCCAGTAGAAACTGAA
>CAYZCE010000053.1:1382-3089 GCA_964476835.1 uncultured Rhodospirillaceae bacterium | reverse complement strand
TTAGTTTGTCCATATTGTATCTTTTGTCATGCGACAGTAAGATACACGCCTTACATGCGATCATGTCTTGCCTGCTTTCCTGAGGATTTTACGTGCAACCGTTCCCCCACCAGATCGAAGGCGCTTTGTTTCTGGCCGACCAGAAAGCGAAGCTGCTCGCCGACCAACCAAGGGTTGGGAAAACCGGCTCGGCCATTATGGCGGCCGACATGGAGCTGGCACAGCGCATCCTGGTCGTCACCACGGCGTCAGGGCGGCCCGTCTGGCGGCGCGCCTTCGGTGACTGGTCTGTCATTCCCCGCAAGGTCGCGATCCTCGCTAACGGCGCGCAGAAGATGCCCGACGTGGCGATCGTCTCTTGGGCTGGTATCACCGGCAACCAGATGCGCGCCGCCCTTCGCTCAGTTGAATGGGATCGCATCATTCTCGACGAGAGCCACTACGCCAAATCGATCGAGGCGCAGCGCACGCAATCGGCGCTCGGCAATTTCCTCGCCGACGGCGAGAACCTTGCTCAACATCTGTCACTTGTCGAAAAGGCCGCCGGCCGTGTCTGGTATCTGACCGGCACGCCGATCCCCAACGCGCCGAATGACCTTTACCCCATGCTGCGTGCCTCGCATGCGGATTGTCTGCGAGCCGACGCCGAACGGGGCTGGCCGGACGTGACGAAGTACAACGATTTCCTGCACCGCTATTGCGTCGTCAAGATGAAGAAGATTTCCAACTTCCGCAGAATTCCCGTCGTTGTGGCGGGGCGGAACCTCGACGAGCTGCGGGCCCGGATCGGCGACTTCATCCTGCTCCGCACGCAGCAGGACGTCGGTATCCGCGAACCGCTCTACGATCTTCTGCCATTGACCGTCTCTCCGGCGCAGCGACGCGAGGCCGAGAAAGACATTGACGCCGCCAGTATCCTGCGCGCTGCCGATGCCGGCGATACCAAATCGCTCGAAATGCATCTCGGCCCGCTGCGCCGGATCACCGGAACGATCAAAGCGCATGCCGTCGTGGCGGCCGTTCGCGAAGAGTTCGAATGCGGCCTCGACAAGATCGTGCTGGCCTATTGGCACAAGGACGTCGGCGACGTGCTGCAGGCCGGGCTGGCGGCTCACGGCGTGCTGCGCATCGATGGCGCGACGCCGGCCAACCAGCGTGGCGCGATCGAGCAGCAATTCCTTCACGACGACAAGGCCGGCGTCATGCTGGCACAGATCGAAGCGGCCGGCGAAGCGGTCGATTTCAGTTCCGCGGCGCTGCTGTGGTTCGTCGAAACCGCCTTCTCCCCGAAGAGCATGAAACAGATGGCTCTCCGCATCACCAACCATTCGCAAACCCGTCAAGTTCTCGTCCGGGTCTGCGTCTTAGACGGAAGTGTCGACGAGGCGCTACAGGCGATCTTGCTGCGAAAGTGGACCGCCATCAGAGAGGTTATAGGAAAATGAGCCTTCGAATTGAAATCCTGCTTCGCGAGGAAGATAGCGGCGTGTCCCGCCGGTCGCTCGACGAGCATATGTCGACGCTCGGCTTCAGCCGTGCAGCACTCGCCGCATCCACTGCATTCACGCAGAGCCCGCATGATCCGGAGCCCGAGAACACGACGGCGACGGCCAGCGAAGCGGAAGCACCAGCCAACCGCTCCGTGCCGGATGCAGGTCGGCGCGAACGTGGCAAGCCGGCGTCGGGCCGCGCCCGCCGCACCAAGGA
>CAYZCE010000053.1:0-1282 GCA_964476835.1 uncultured Rhodospirillaceae bacterium | reverse complement strand
GAACACGCTCAATGGTCGGCCAGCGCAACGGAGCGGAACTGGTCCTGCCCCGGCGCGCTCGCCATGACCGACCATCTGCCTGAAACGACCAGTGAAGCGGCGGATTGGGGCACGGCCTGCCACCAGATCTCCGAAAAATGCCTGCGCGACGGCCTCCAGCCGAGCGATTTTATCGGCAAGACCGAAAAGGGGAAAAAATACTCCTTCGAAGTCGACGAGGAAATGGCCGAAACTGCCGAAGCCTATGTGAACTATGCTCGGCAGACCGCAATCGCCGCCGCGCCTGCTGGCAAGGCCAACCCGGCGACGTTGATGCACGTCGAACAGAAATTCAGTCTCATGAGCCTGAAACCTCCGTTCGAAGCCGGCGGCACCGCCGACTGCGTGATCTACGCCCCGGCGGAAAAGCTGCTGGAGGTCATCGATCTGAAAGGCGGGCGCGGCCACGTCGTCGAAGTCGTGGGCAATCCGCAACTGCGGACCTACGCGCTCGGCGCCATCCTCGCCAACCGCCATCTTGACGTCGAGCGCGTCAAGGTGACGATCGTTCAGCCGCGCGCCCCGCACAAATCGGGCCGCATCCGGTCGGAGACATTCCACGTCGCCGATCTGATCGAATGGACCGCCGATCTTCTGCGTGCCATGCAGCGGTCCAAGGACGCGATGCTGTTCCGGGCGACGATGAACTCGACGCTTTGGGAGAAAGAATACCTGAAAGCAGGCGATCACTGCAAGTTCTGCAAGGCGGCTGGCTTCTGCCCGGCGCTGGAGCGGAAGGCGCATGATGCGGTCGGCCTATGGTTCGACGATCTCGATCAGCCGCGGCTATCGAATTCGCCGGCGGAGAAATCCCCGGAGGAAGCGAAAGGTCTGCTCGACGCGGCCGATCTGATCGAAGACTACATCAAGGCGATGCGGGCTTATTGGCACGCGCAGGCCGAGATGGGCGTCGAAATCCCCGACTATATTCTCGTGCCCAAGCAGGGCCGCGAAAAGTGGGATAGCGAGGAAGCCGAGATCGCCGCCGGCAAGATCGCCATGGACGCCGGTATCGACGCGGACAAGGTGTGGAACCCCGCCAAGATCCGGACGCCGAAGCAGGTGCGTGATGCGCTCGCCAAGGCCAAGGCAAACACCGCGCTCGAACTGGTCAAGGAATTCTCGTCCACTCCGGACAAGGGAACCAACCTGGTGCGCGCCGACAAGACGACCCGCGCGGCGGCCACGCCGACGGTCAACAAGCATTTTTCTGTCCTCGACTAGAAAGGAAACTTCGATGGCA
>CAYZCE010000052.1:1692-3830 GCA_964476835.1 uncultured Rhodospirillaceae bacterium | reverse complement strand
ATGGTGCTGCCAGTGAGGATTGAACTCACGACCTCTCCCTTACCAATACTGTACGCTTCGTCCGTCAGATGACGGATTCATAAAGGTTTTCCCCTGATTTCCCGACTTCTTAGTACGTTTTGTCCGTCCGTCATATGACGAAGTGGACTGATTCTGCTTCCCGCTCGCAAGCTGCTACCCGATGGCAGAACGAATTTCATCGTCACTGAACACGTCGCACAAACGCTGATCGTCCGAGCCCCGCTGAAGATCGAGCCTGGTCGTTGCGCCGTGCAGCATGCGAGCCTGCTTGAAGGTCATATTGCTGAGCGTGGCGACCATCTGTTCCATCGCCTCGTCGACAGCGTTTTTGATGACATTTTTTCGCTTCGCCTGGGCGACACGTTTTTGTCGGGCTTCTTTTGAGACACGCTCGAAGCGAACGGAGGCGTCGTCCATCTTCGACGTAACCACGCCCCACATGTGCGAGATAGCGTAGTGGAGCACATCAAGCCGAATGAACTCGTTGTCGGGCTGCTGGAACCAGTCCAGCAGGGCGTTAGCCGCGTCGATCGGCCGTGCATCCGGGTTTTTGTTGCGGATCGCGACAAGCTGGCGTTGCAGATCGCCGACCTTCAGAAAACCTTTGTTGACATTCTCAGGTGCTAGAGCGGAATTCAGCATCATACTTCTCCTTGGCAAGTTTCTGTAGATTGAGCCCAAGTCGCATGCAGATTTCCACAGCGATTTGGTTTCTCAGCTCGCGGATGGCGCCACGTTTCGTTTCGGCCTTGCGCGCGGAGTCCGACATGCGCCAGCGTCGCGTTTTCGCGAATTCCCGCTCTCGGAGCGTACCGTGCGGTTCTGATCGACGCTTGCGGTCGCGAGTGGCGCGGCACTCTTTACAATAGGTTTCAAGCCCGCTTCGAGCGGCCAATCTTCGGCCAAACTCGATAGCAGGCTTTTCCGTGTTGCAGTCGGGGCAAAACCTGGCCGACGGAATTTCTATTTCGGTTCGGGCACGCATTTTCGCTCTGTGGGCCCTGACGACTACAGCCGCACAGGCTTTGCAATCGGAACGCAGTCCGCCGCGCGTTTTGGATTGCGGAGAAAACTCGCCGCGGCTCTTCCATTCGCCGCATTTAGTACATTTCTTCGCCAGAAGGCCCTTGGTCACAGGGACTCGTCTCCGTTGCTGTCAGTTCTGTATGTCGTATTCGACTGACTGTCAACGGACGAAACGGACAAATTGTCAGGGAAGTTTCGTTTTGGATAAGCCGACTGCGACCCGATCAGCCTCGGCTTGCGTCGAATAGGGGCCGGCTATTGTTATCTTGTGCTCGGGCTCGTCTGCGAAGCAGATTTCTACGAACCACGCCTTCTCGACCGTGTTGAAGACGACATCGAAATTAAGGCGTCGGGTCTTTTCGTCTTTTGCCACGTCAATCCCCCGAGATCAGGTCCACGGCGGCCTGCAGGTCTTCCTTGGCGTGCTTGGCGTAGACCTTCTGGACCATCGCGACCGAGTTCCCGAGAATGGCTGCGATCTGGTACATCGGCACGCGCCTGCGGGCCATCAAGGTCGCCGCCGTGTGCCTGAAAACGTGGGGCGATATGCCGGTCGCCTTGGGCTTCTTCGACGTAGCGATCTTCTGCTTCGGCGCAAGGCCGGCGTGCATGACGATCAACTGGATCGTTGCCCATATCGCGCCGCCGTTCATCAGCACGCGATCGTTGACCCGTTCCCGATAGGCGCGCTCGAGGACAGGCCGGAGCTCCTTGGCGATCGGGACGGAAGCGCGCCCCTTCTTGGTCCGCCTGCGACCGCGCTTGTCGAGATGGACGACGTTCGCGTCGAAGTCGACGTTGCCCCACGTCAGGTCGAGCAGCGCCTGTTCGCGCCCGGCGGTGTACAGCGCCAGCCAGATGAAAATCTCACCGCGGCCCAACTTATCCGGGCGGGCTGAATCGGCGGGTGGCGCATAGAACGACCGGGCGCCGTCGAGGATCTGCGATATCTCTTCCGGGCGCAGCCAGCGATCGCGTGGCGCGCCCTGCTCCGGCAGCGTCAGTTTGTACGAGCATTCCGCCGGGATGAGCTTACGGCGCGGGTCGGCGCAGAACGCAACGGCGGACCGCATGTACGTCAGTTCCTTGGT
>CAYZCE010000052.1:0-1592 GCA_964476835.1 uncultured Rhodospirillaceae bacterium | reverse complement strand
GACGTAGTCGTCGACCGCATCCTGGGTGAGTCCTGTCGCGGGCAGATCGGCGAAATACGGCCGTAGCTGGTTCCACGCCATATCGGCGCTGTAGACCGCGGCGGCTTTCACCAGGATGTGCTTCTCGTAGTAGACTTGCCACACTTCGCCGAGCGTCATGCCGGCGCTGGCGGCGGGCGGGTTCCTGGCTCCTATGTCTACATAGCTAGCCCGGAACTTCTCCGCTTCAGCCAAATCTGTCTGGCGAGTGCTGATGCGCTTTCCGACGCGTCCTTCGGTCCAGTGGAGATACCATTTTCCGTTGGCTTTGTTTCTCTTGAGGTAGAATGGGCTCGTCTGCATTTTGCGGCCTCCACATATTCGTTCAGGTCGGCCTCGTCTACGAGCACGGGCCGACCTGGAATATACGTCAGTTTCCCCGACTTTCTCAGCCTGCGCACTTTCTCCTTCGAGCAGCGCAGCCGCTCCGCGACCTCACTCTCGGTTAACAGCATCGGCTTTTAACAGGTCCATAATCTGCTGCGCTGTCTCGACGGTCACGCGGCATTCGATCGTCAACAGGCCCGTCTTCAGATCGGACGAATTGAACTCCACGCCCGACCGCGAGTGCAAGGAGTCGTTCTCCACGTTCTCGATGTAGTGTGGGTACAATTCTTCGACGGTGATCCCGAATGCTGTCGCGGCGCGCGACAAATTATACGGGTTCGGCGCGACCTTGCCGGCTACCCATTTCGATATGGTGTCCTTCGACAAGCCGCTCGCGCGATGAAGATCCGCCTGTGACCACCCTTTGTCGAGAATGCGTCCGTCGAGAGAATGGCCCCACTCCCGCAACGACATGGGTTTCGGTGGCACCGCACTAACCGACCCATTGGTGCCCGAACTTTTCCTAGTCATAGATGTCTCCCTTCCTTTTGCCCCAACGTAATCTAAATTCGTATGTCGTTTTTTATCTAGGTCAACGCGGATCGCCTGTCAATACGCTTTGTCAGTTAGCCGTCATTGACAACGGACAAGCTGTCCGACATAGTTAAAGGACTCAACTGACGAATCTGACGGAAAGAACGCATTGGAAACGGCTGTATTCGACACCAAGAAATTCTTGGAGGAAACATTCGAAACGGCCGGGGACTTGCTCTCCCGTTATCGGGCTGCAGGTATCCAGCCGCCAAAGATTTCGACAGCGGAGAAGTGGTTCCAGCGAGGAAGTCTACCTGGGAACCACTTGGCGGTGCTCCTGTACATCGTCGAAATAAGTGAGTGCCGATCTGTAAGCATGCGCAATTACATGAGGACGGGGGAATGAAATGGCGGACGCATCGCATTACACACGTCGATACTGGAAAAATTCCACCCTGCTGAGACAATTGGAGCGGGACGGCGGCGACGAAGAAGCAATTCGCGACTGTATAAACGAACTCGCGGCCAACGCAATGCATGCTCCGACAGCGGACGTACGGGCGCGCAGTCAGGCGGCGATCGACGCGCATTTCGCGCACGACGTGGTAGAGGCGGCGGTTCCACGTGGCTTCTGACGCACTGACGGTCGTGCTGAACGGCGCGCCTATGGGTAAGGAGCGGGTCCGCGTCAC
>CAYZCE010000051.1:3064-4431 GCA_964476835.1 uncultured Rhodospirillaceae bacterium | reverse complement strand
GGTGATCTCGATGGGCTCCTGTGCTAACGGCGGCGGTTACTATCACTATTCCTATTCCGTCGTGCGCGGCTGCGACCGCATCGTGCCGGTCGACATCTACGTCCCCGGCTGCCCGCCGACCGCCGAAGCGCTGGTCTACGGCATCCTGCAACTGCAAAAGAAGATCCAGCGCGAAGGCTCGCGCTCGAGACTGGTGCGCGCATGACCGCTGAAAAACTCCAAGCTTTGATGGAACACATCGCCGCCGCGCATGGCGGCGCCATCCTCTCGCAAGAGATCGTGAAGGGCGAGCTCGTCCTGACCGTCAAGCGCGAGAGCCTGCATGGCATGATCGCGTTCCTGAAATCGGATGCGCAATGCCAGTTCCAGCAACTCGTAGACGTGTGCGGCGCGGATTATCCCGCGCGCGGCCCGGCGCGTTTCGATGTGGTCTACAACCTGCTGAGTCTGCGCCTCAACCACCGCGTCCGCATCAAGACCGCGCTGCGCGAAGGCGAGACGGTGGCGAGCGTTGTTGATCTTTATCCCGCCGCCGGCTGGTTCGAGCGCGAAGCGTGGGATCTCTACGGCATCGTGTTCGAGGGCAACCCCGACCTGCGCCGCATCCTCACCGATTACGGCTTCGAGGGCCACCCCTTGCGCAAAGACTTCCCGCTGACCGGCTTCGTCGAGCTGCGCTATGACGAAACCGAAAAGCGCATCGTGTACGAACCCGTGCAGCTGACGCAAGACTACCGCAACTTCGACTTCATGAGCCCGTGGGAGGGCATGACCGGCGTGCAACTGCTCCCCGGCGACGAGAAGGCGCACAAGCAAAAGGTGGGTGCAAAGTGAGCGAGACCAAACCCTACACCATCAACTTCGGCCCGCAGCACCCTGCCGCGCACGGCGTTCTGCGCCTGATCCTCGAGATGAGCGGCGAAACCGTCGAGCGCGCCGATCCGCATATCGGCCTGCTGCACCGCGGCACCGAGAAGCTGATCGAGCACAAGACGTACCTTCAGGCCATCCCGTATTTCGACCGCCTCGACTACGTCGCGCCGATGAACCAAGAACATGCCTTCGCGCTTGCCGTCGAAAAGCTGCTGGGCATCAAGGCGCCTGCGCGCGCGCAGTATATCCGCGTGGCCTTCGCCGAACTTGGCCGCATCATCAACCATATTCTCAACATCACCACCTTCGCCCTCGACGTCGGCGCGCTGACGCCCGCGCTCTGGGGCTTCGAGGAGCGCGAGAAGGGGATGGAGTTCTACGAACGCGTCTGCGGCGCGCGCCTGCACGCCAACTATTTCCGTCCCGGCGGCGTTCACCAAGACCTGCCTGCGGGCCTCGCCGAAGACATGCACAAGTTCGCCGACAGCGTGCTG
>CAYZCE010000051.1:0-3054 GCA_964476835.1 uncultured Rhodospirillaceae bacterium | reverse complement strand
TCCTCGACGACATGGAAGGCCTGCTCACCGAAAACCGCATCTTCAAGCAGCGCACCGTTGATATCGGCGTGGTCAGCAAGCAAGAAGCGCTCGACTGGGGCTTCACCGGCCCGATGCTGCGCGCGAGCGGCGTGGCGTGGGATCTGCGCAAGTCGCAGCCCTATGACGTCTACGCCGAGATGGATTTCGACATCCCTGTCGGTTCCACCGGCGACTGCTACGCGCGCTATCTCGTGCGCGTCGAGGAAATGCGCCAGTCGGCGAAAATCATGAAGCAGGCGCTGGAGAAACTCCCCGCCGGCGACGTGATGATCGACGACCTCAAAATCACCCCACCCAACCGCGCCGACATGAAGGGCTCGATGGAGGCGCTGATCCACCACTTCAAGCTTTATACCGAGGGCTATCACGTTCCCGCGGGCGAAACCTACACGGCGGTCGAAGCGCCCAAGGGCGAATTCGCGGTCTATCTGGTGTCGGACGGCAGCAACAAGCCGTACCGCTGCCATATCCGCGCGCCGGGCTTCGCGCACCTGCAAGGCATGGATTTCATGTCGAAGGGCCACCTGCTCGCCGACGCGGTCGCCATCCTCGGCTCCATGGACGTCGTATTTGGGGAGATTGACCGATGAGCGGTTCTGCACCTGACTGGATCAAGCCCGGCCATTATATCCTCTATTGCGGTGAAAAGACGGTGGTGAAGGATTACCACTTCGTTTCCGCGCCCGGCTATAACACCGACGACCTCGTCGTGCGCCTTAAGGGCCACGCGGCGGCGGAGTTCAACGGTAAGTCGATGCGCCCGCTGCCGGTGGAGAAGCAGGATCATGTGCCGCCACAAATTCATGCCGGCGCCATTGTCGAACTGAAAGACGGCCGCCTCGATTTCGTCTCGCGTATCTGGGTCTCGCAGGAAGCGGGCAAGGCGAAGCGCGATGTCATGGTCGACCTCGAAAACTACCCGTTTCCGCAAAAACTCACCGACCTGCATCCGCCGAAGGATGAGAAAGCGGTTGGTATCCTCCTGAAGAAAAAGCTGGACGACGAAGCGCGCCGCAAATTCTTCAAGATGCTGAACAAGAAAAAGAAAGGTTTGTGAGATGTCCGGATCGCATCGCAATACCCATGTCGACCAGCCCAAGGAATTCAAGTTCTCACCCGAGAACATGAAGAAGATCGACGTCGCCGTCGCCAAATACCCGAAAGGCCGCCAAGCCAGCGCCGTGATGGCGCTGTTGATGATGGCGCAGGAACAGCACGGCAACTGGATTCCCGAAGCCGCGATGGAGGAAATCGCGCGCATCCTCGACATGCCGCGCATCAAGGTATTTGAAGTCGCGACGTTCTACACCATGTACAACCTCGCGCCCAAGGGCAAACACCTGCTGCAAATCTGCACGACCACGCCGTGCTGGCTCAATGGCTCGGCCGACGTCGTCAAGGCGTGCGAAAACCATCTCGGCATCCACCTCGGCGACGTCACGCCGGACGGCATGTTCGGTTTGGCCGAAGTCGAATGCCTCGGCGCCTGCGTCAACGCGCCCGTCGTGCAGCACAACGGCGACGACCTCTATGAAGACCTCACCGCCGCCACCGCCGTCATGCTGATCGAAGACCTCAAAGCGGGCAAGAAGCCCAAGCACGGCAGCCATGCGGGCCGCACCACCTCGATGGGGCCGAAGGGCGCGACCTCGCTGCTCGACATCGCCGACAAATGCGGAGTGAAGAAGGCATGACCGCCACCATCCTCCATATCGCCCGCGCGAAGGACTGGCAAGAAGCGCAGAAGAACGGCGCTTACGCCGCGCCGTCGCTGGCGACCGAAGGTTTCATCCATGCTTCCTATCCGCGCCAGTTGATGGAAGTGGCGAACCGGATTTTCAAAGGGCAGGGCGACCTCGTTTTGCTCTCGATCGACGCGTCGAAAGTATCCTCGGCCATCCGCGATGAAAACCTCGAAGGCGGCCAAGAACTCTATCCCCATATCTACGGGCGTCTGGAAACGGCGGCGGTCATCGACGCGCAGCCCTTCACGCCCGACAACGACGGAACCTTCAGAAAGCCGAGCGTCGCATGCTGAACGATAAAGACAGAATTTTCACCAACCTCTACGGCTGGCAGGGCGCGGACCTGAAATCGGCGCAGGCGCGCGGCGACTGGTCGGGCACGAAAGATTTGCTCGCCAAGGGCCGCGACTGGATCGTGGAAGAAGTCAAAAAATCCGAACTGCGCGGCCGCGGCGGCGCGGGCTTCCCCACGGGGATGAAATGGTCGTTCATGCCCAAGGAACCGGGCAAGGACGGACGCCCGAGCTACCTCGTCATCAATGCCGACGAATCCGAACCCGGCACCTGCAAAGACCGCGACATCATCCGCCACGAGCCGCACAAGCTGATCGAAGGCGCGCTGCTGGCCAGCTTCGGCATGGGCGCGCATGCCGCGTACATTTATATCCGCGGCGAGTTCTATCACGAAGCCGTCGCGATGCAAAAAGCCATCGACGAAGCTTACGCCGCGGGCCTGATCGGCAAGAACGCCTGCGGCTCGGGCTGGGATTTCGATCTCTATCTCCATCGCGGCGCGGGCGCGTATATCTGCGGCGAAGAAACCGCGATGCTCAATTCGCTCGAAGGCAAAAAAGGCATGCCGCGCAACAAGCCGCCGTTTCCGGCGGGCGCGGGCCTCTATTCCTGCCCGACCACCGTCAACAACGTCGAGACCATCTCGGTCGTGCCGGAAATCCTCCGCCGTGGCGGCGCGTGGTTCGGCGGCCTCGGCCCCGAGAAGAACCGCGGCACCAAGGTGTTCTGCATCTCCGGCCACGTCAACAACCCGTGCAACGTCGAAGAGATCATGGGCGTGTCGCTCAAGGAACTCATCGAGAAACACGGCGGCGGCGTGCGCGGCGGCTGGGACAACCTGCTCGCGGTCATCCCCGGCGGCTCCTCGACGCGCCTGCTGCCCAAGGACATCTGCGACACGATGAACATGGATTTCGACAGCTTGCGCACGGCCAACTCCGGCCTCGGCACGGCGGCTGTCATCGTCATGGAC
>CAYZCE010000050.1:0-4708 GCA_964476835.1 uncultured Rhodospirillaceae bacterium | reverse complement strand
TTGGCACCTCGATGTCGGCTCATCTCATCCTGGGGCTGGAGCAGGTCCCAAGGGTATGGCTGTTCGCCATTTAAAGAGGTACGTGAGCTGGGTTCAGAACGTCGTGAGACAGTTCGGTCCCTATCTACCGTGGGTGTTGGAATATTGAGAGGATCGGTCCCTAGTACGAGAGGACCGGGATTGACGTACCTCTGGTAGATCTGTTGTCGCGCCAGCGGCATAGCAGAGTAGCTAAGTACGGACTAGATAAACGCTGAAAGCATCTAAGCGTGAAACTAACCTCAAAACAAGTATTCCCTGAGAGCCGTCGTAGACTACGACGTTGATAGGCCAGGTGTGTAAGAGCAGCAATGTTCTGAGCTTACTGGTACTAATAGCTCGATCGGCTTGAATCTGCGTCACGCGCAGTAGTAAAGCCGCACAAGACCAAAGATCAAATTGGTATTAAGCGCTATAATGCAAGGTGTTGTAAGTTAATGTGAGTTTGGATGAGCTGGTGGCCATAGAGAGGATGAAACACCCGATCCCATTCCGAACTCGGACGTGAAAAGCCTCATCGCTGATGGTACTGTGTCTTAAGACCCGGGAGAGTAAGGCGCTGCCAGTTCTTCCAAGCTCACATTGACTGTAAACCTATTCGCTATGTACAAGTTTAAAGAGGCCGGAGACATTCTCCGGCTTTTTTACAACCGGATGACGCGGGATGGAGCAGCCCGGTAGCTCGTCAGGCTCATAACCTGAAGGTCACAGGTTCAAATCCTGTTCCCGCAACCAACTTTCGAAAAAAAGCCGCCTCAAAAGGGCGGCTTTTTTTCGTTTGTGCACGCACGGAACTCACCCTCTGCCTTGAAAGTTGGCTCAAGGTAAAAGGAGATCTGTCATGAAAAAGAACGCATCCGAGGCCGCCAAGCGCGGCAAAGCCCATAAGGTCATGAAAGAATTCAAAGAAGGCACGCTGAAAGGCGGCAAGGGCGCGCATGGAAAAGTGAAGTCGCGTAAGCAGGCGATCGCCATCGCGATGAGCGAATCCGGCCAATCCCGCAAGCCGGCGGCGAAGAAAAAATCCGCATCGCCCGGCCATAAACGGTAAGGCCCCTATCCCATGAAAAATCCCGCCCCTTTTCAGGGGGCGGGATTTTTCCGTAGCCGATTCAGCCTAGAAGTCGAAGCTGCGCGGCGTCGTCTTGACCTCTTGCGGCTTGAAATTGTCGCCGGCCTTTTCCTTTTTGAGGACGTCGACCAGCTCGGGCTTGGCCTTCAGGATGTCGACGCCACGGTCGGCGTTGAGCGCGGCGTAATCCGCCGTCGTCACCATCTGCTGGAAGGTGTTCTTGAGCTTGACCATGCGGCACTGCGCCTCGATCTGCGTGTAAGCGTCCTTGGCGGCAAGGCCGTCGTCGAGTTCGTCGATGATCTGCCCGTAAGCTTTGACCAGCGACACGGGCGTGATGACGCCGTCGATCTGGAAGGCGCGCTCCGCCAGTTCGCAATGGGGGTCCCATGCCTGGACACGCATAGTGAGCGCGATGATCTCGGGCGCCGGCGGCGTGTTTTGCGCGAGGTAATGCGCAAGTTCCGTCGAGCCCGGATTCTCGCCCCAGTACATGAAGCAGTTCATGTAGCTGAAAGCCACGATGAAATCGGGATCGCTCTTGTTGTTCTCGATGAAGGTTTCGCGTTCGTTCGGGGGCGTCATCATGTAGTGGTAAGCGAGCGTCAGGCGCGCCGGGTTGAGGCCGGCCGAGTCCATGATGTCGTTATAGAGCTGGTGCGTTTCCTGTTCGCTCAGGTTGCGGAACTCTTCGACACCCATGCGGTCGATGCGCGTCTTGAGTTCCCACAGGACGGGCGGCGTCATGTGCTGGACGTCCTGGTTGTTGGCGAGGCGGAAGGCGGCGATGTCGTCGATGACGGAAACGTCCTTGCCGCAGCGGATCAGGTCGCCGCATGCGCCGAGGTCGGCGTAAGACTCGCTGTTGCCGCCCCAGCAGACGAAAGTCATGTAATCCGGGCTGTTGAGCTGCTGCTGCATGGTGGCGAGCTGCAGCTGGTCGACCTGGCCGAGCCGGGTATAGGCATCGGTCGGGAAAATGTTCTTGAAATCGATCGAGTGCCAGCCTTCGTGGCGGTCGACCATGTTGATGAAGTCGGCGCGCGACATGTTGTCGAGCGAGAACACCGGCGCGAAATCCGAGATCGGCACGACGACGTTATAGGTATGTCCGGTCATGTCGGGCGATCCCGGCAGCGTCAGCGGCACCTGCGTATAGGTGGTGTCGCCGGCCGCGGAGATGAAAGGCGCGCCGGTCAACGCATCGGTCATGCTAAAGACGGTGCTGAAATCCGGTTTGACGCCCTGTTGCTGCAGCATGCTGATGGAGACCGAGTAAGGGTCCATGCCGAGCGCGAGGCCGACATCCATCTGCATCGGGTTGATGACGATGACCGATGTGTTGGAATTGGGGTGCTCCTTGGCGATGATCCCGTTCAGGCGGTCTTCCAGCGATTGCAGGTAGCGCGAATAATCGTCGCGCGCGTAAGGCAGCAGCTGGAAGTAGGAATCCTGCGCTTCCTTGATCAGCGCCGTGTTGATCTTGGCGCGGTCTTCGTCGCCCAGCTTGCTGATCGTGTCGGAGAAGAATGCGGTGGCATCAGTATTTTGGAGGGCGTCGGCGCGCGGGATGGCGGCGACTTCGTTCTGGTTGGCCGGGAACGGGCTTCCCTGCTGTTGCGTCTGGGCAGACATCGTGAACGTGCTGCCGAGCAGTCCGGTGACCAGCGCCACGCGGCGTGCCGCGCGGCTGAAAGTTTCTTTAAGCGACTTCAGTTTTTGAGCGAGTCCCATTTGTTTTTTTCTCCCGCATGAAGTTGAGCAATAAAAGTACGATTGAAATATTTTATATAGATGTTCATGTTACACAATATTGTTTTTTTGCAATAAAGTTGCGGCATATATCTGGACGATGTTTTTCGGCTGGGGAAAATGCATCCGGAAAATGCAGGCGTGCGCGCCTGCAGCGAAGCCGTTGCTTTTTCTGGGGACAGGTTTTTCTTATGGCTATCGCACAGCCACGCGCACGCGGAACTGATCCGCGTTCAGCAGCGCGATGAAGCGGCGTATTATGGCTTCAAGCCGGGGGATTTTTTCGGCGGCAGCGGTGCGGCGGTGACCTCGGCCTTTTGCAGCGCACGCTCGAGTCGCTCGTCATCCAAGGCCACCAGCGTCGCGTCGCGCGTGAAGAGCAGCGCGCACTTGACCGTCTTGCCCGGATAGAGCTGCTGCACCGCCAGGCGGTACGCCGCCATCTGCAGGAGGTGTTTGAACATCACTTGCGACTGGTCTTTCGGCACGCGCTGGCTGTTCTTGTAGTCGACGATCATCACGGTGTCGCCGTCGACGACGATGCGGTCGATCTGCGCGGAGAGCGCGCATTTGCGGCCCTTGTGCATGACGAAGCCGGCAACCGGCACTTCGGCGCGCGACTGCGGGGCGAACAATGCGCCGAAGACGGGGTCGTTGATCACGGCCATGACCTGCTCAAGCGTTTGCGCCTGCGCTTCGTCATTCAGTTTCCAGCCGGGCTTGGCGAGGTATTTCTTCGCGGCATCCGTGCGCGCATCTGCATCCAGCGCGGGCAGGAACTCGAGCAGTTCGTGTACGATGGTGCCGAGCTTGGCGAAATAGCCGTCCGCTTTCGCCTCGAGCGGCGACGGCGCGGAGATATTGTCGTTCGATACCGTGCCGGAAACGTCGGAGGGGCGGAACGGCTCGATCGCCGTGGTGTCGGCCGCGGGGATCGTGCGCGCCCAGACGGGCGTCGCGACGACGTTGGATTTTTCGACCGGCTTGACGTCGTCGGGCACGGGCTTGGCCGTCTGCGCGACGCGGAAGCGCAGGATTTCTTCCGGCAGCTGTGGTTTTGCATCCGCATCGTCATCGGCAGCCGCGTTGAAGGCTTCCTTGACGACGGGGATCATCTCGAGCTGGCCGCTCAGGTTTTCGCTCATGCCTTGCTTGATCAGCGAATACCAGCTCTTGTCCGAGAGCGGCTTGAGGCCTTGCGCGCCGTAGACATAGAGGCGGTCGGCCGCGCGGGTCATCGCGACGTACATCAGGCGGCGGAATTCGCGGTCGCGCATTTCCTCGACCTTGTTGCGTTCGGCGGTGAAGGCGTGGCTTTCCAGCGCGGCGCGCGGCACCCACAGCGGCACGTCGCGGTCGCCCTCGGGCCACAGGAAGTGCGGCGTGGCGTGGACGTTGTCGGACGGGATGCCGGTGGTGTCGGGCAGGATGACGATGGGCGCCTCGAGGCCCTTGGCGCCGTGCACGGTCATGATGTGCACCTTGGGGTTCTCGTAGTTGAGGCTGGTCTCGCGCTTGACTTCGGCCTCGCCGGCGTCGAGCCAGGAGAGGAAGCCCTGCAGCGCGGGCACGTGGATCTTCTCGAAACGCTCGAGCGCGTTCATGAACTCGACCAGGGGGTCCTCGGCTTCGAAGCCGAGGCGGCCGTAAAGCGCGGCCACCGCCGACTTGTCGTTGGTCGGGCAGGGCGAGAGCAGGATGTTGGAATAGAATTCGTAAGGACGCTGCGCGCCGGATTTTTTCTGCAGCGGCTCGAGATAGTTATAGGCGCTTGCATAGACCGGGTCGGCGCCCGCTTCGGCGGCCTTTTGCTTCAGCGTTTCCCACAGGCTGCCGGGGCGGTCG
>CAYZCE010000049.1:0-4942 GCA_964476835.1 uncultured Rhodospirillaceae bacterium | reverse complement strand
CGGCCACCGCCGCACCTACATCGGCTCCATGCCGGGCCGCATCATCCAGTCGATGAAGAAGGCCAAGACCGGTAACCCGCTCTTCCTGCTCGACGAGATCGACAAGCTCGGCCAGGACTGGCGCGGCGACCCGTCGTCGGCATTGCTCGAGGTGCTCGACCCCGAACAGAACAACACCTTCAACGACCATTACATCGAGGTCGACTACGACCTCTCCGACGTGATGTTCATCTGCACGGCCAACTCGCTCGACCTGCCGCGCCCGTTGCTCGACCGCATGGAGATCATTCGCGTCCCCGGTTACACCGAAGACGAAAAGGTCGAGATCAGCAAACGCCACCTGTTCAGCAAGATCATCGAGGCCAACGGCCTCAAGGACGGCGAGTTCTCGGTCACCGACGCCGCGCTGCGTTTCCTGATCCGCTACTACACGCGTGAATCCGGCGTGCGCAACCTCGAGCGCGAAATCGCCAACCTCGCGCGCAAGGCGATCAAGGAGATCATGATCGGCACCGCCGAAAAGGTCGAGATCACGCCCGACAACATCGAGAAATACGCCGGCGTCATCCGCTACCGCTACGGCACCGCCGAAGAGCACGACCGCGTCGGCTGCGTCACCGGCCTCGCCTGGACCGAAGTCGGCGGCGACCTGCTGCAGATCGAGGCCGTCACAGTGCCGTCTCCCAAGGGCGGTGGTCGTGTCACCATGACCGGCAAGCTCGGTGACGTGATGAAGGAGTCGATCCAGGTCGCGGAAATGCTGGTGCGCTCGCGCGCCAACAGCCTCGGCATCAAGTCCGACATCTTTGAAAGCGTCGGCGTGCATATCCACGTGCCCGAAGGCGCGACGCCGAAGGACGGTCCCTCTGCCGGCCTCGCGATGGTCACGTCCATCGTCTCGTCGCTCACCGGCGTCGCCGTACGCAAGGACATCGCGATGACGGGCGAGGTCGACCTGCTCGGCAAAGCGCTGCCCATCGGCGGCCTGAAAGAAAAATTGCTGGCCGCCTTGCGCGGCGGCATCGTGAAAGTGCTGATCCCGAAAGAAAACGTGAAGGATCTCGCCGAAATCCCCGACAACGTCAAGAAGGGGCTTGAGATTGTCCCCGTCGAGACGATCACGGAAGTCCTGCAGCACGCGCTGCTGCGGATGCCTGAACCTGTCGAGGACAAGCCCGTCGCGGCCATCGCGCCGGCGGAAGCCCCGAAAAAAGACCTCACCCACCACTAACGAAAAACAGGAGCCTACACTCGTGAACAAGAACGAACTCATCGACCTCGTCGCCGCCAAGAACGCAGAACTGCCCAAGGCGCAGGTCACCCGCATCGTCGACGCCGTATTCGAAGGCATCGCCAGCGCGCTGAAGGATGGCGGTGAAGCCCGCTTCGCCGGCTTCGGCACCTTCAAGGTCGGCCACAGCGCCGCCCGCACCGGCCGCAATCCGGCCACCGGCGCCACCATCCAGATCGCCGCGTCGAACAAGGTCAAGTTCACGCCCGGCAAGGAACTCAAGGACGCGGTCAACTAAGCCCGCTTTGCCTCAAAGAAAGGCCGATTCCCGCGGGAATCGGCCTTTTCTTTTACACTTGACAGAACCCCGAATATTGCCTAATTTCCGCCTACCCTTAAGGGCGCTTAGCTCAGTTGGTTAGAGCACCTCGTTTACACCGAGGGTGTCGGGAGTTCGAGTCTCTCAGCGCCCACCACTTTTCCCAGATATATTCTTAAGGCTCAGTCGAAAAGGCGCGTGGGATTTAACCCCAGTGCTTTCGCTATTCTCAGCAGCATGTCCACGGAGAAGTTCTTGTGCCCGTTCTCGATGTAGGACAGGAAGCTCCGGTCAAGTTCGGCCATGCCGGCCAGGTCTTCCTGGGTTAAGCCCTTCTTGACCCGCTCTTGGGCAATTTTTCTGCCGATCGTTTTCAAAGATACCATGCAAAAAAGTTTGTGGTATAAAAACGACAATGTCCGTAGAATATAATCTACAAGAATCACCCCGCTGACTTGGAAGAAAAGAGGCACGGCTATGCAGGGAAGATGGGACTTTGTCGCGGTTACCGACGCGCTGCTGGATGTCCTGATTTTTAGCGGACTGATCTGGATCATTCTCCGAGTCTGGATTTCCATCTGGCATATGGTGTTCTCATGACGGACGCCGCCATCGCCTTGGTATCGGGCAGCGATGCCAACTACTACCCGTTGTTGCGGGAATGGCTGCATTCAGTGCAGCGTTTTGAGGCTAGCGAGAAGCTGGATCTCTGCATCATTGACGCAGGGTTGACGCCCGTGCAGGTGTCTGAGCTGCGCCAGTGTGGCGTCAGGCACATTGTCAAGCCGGCGTTTCCCGCCGGAATACCGGAGAAACGCGTGCGGGGAAAAGAGTATCTGAAAGCCTGTCTTTGCCGCCCTTTCATACCCGAGATTTTTCCCGACTATCAAACCTATATGTGGATGGATTCGGACACATGGGTGCAGAACTGGGACTCCGTCGCGCTTTTCCTGCGCGGTGCGATAGAGAAGAAAGACCGTATTATCATCACAAGCCCGGGTGCGGATCGTCATGCGCCGCGCGCGGTGCGCGTCAAGTGGCTGTGGCGCATGCCGTACCGCGTGGCGAGTTTCTATTTCGGCAACGGCGTGCGCGGGTTCGGGTTTAACACGGCGCGGAAGCTTGTCTCCCATTACGTTCTGTCGGCGGGATGCTTCGCGCTGGACGCGCAAGCGCCGCATTGGAAACGCTGGCAGCAGCTTGTGACGGAAGCGGCGATCCGCGGGCGGCTCTTTCCGGCGGAGCAGTTATCGCTCGGCGTTCTCGTCCATCTGGAAGGGTACAAGGCGGAATTGCTGCCGTCATATACGCACTGGGTTTGCGACATGCCGCCATTCTGGGATACGCGAACGAAGCAGTTTATCGAGCCCTTCTTGCCGCATACCCCGCTGGGCATTCTGCATCTGTCGGGCGTCGACAAGATGCGCGCCAATCGTGCGGCGACCATGCCGTATGAAACGCGGGAAGGCGGCACCGTCTCTCTCAACTGCCGATATCCCGATTTCGACGGCGGCATTGTCGCGCCGCCGGAACGCGCATAGAGGGCCGCGATGAAAGAATGGATCCGCACATGGATCAGGGAAGACTACCATTATTTTCAGGACAGGCTGCATGGATGGAAATCATATACCGACTATCTTGAGGATAATCTCGTGAGGCGGACATGGGCGCTGTATTGCGCTCTCGCGCTTTGCGGCGTCGCGGGCATCGTTGGTTTTGTACTTGGCGGTCGTTAAGGGCTGTTAATCCCCTACGATAAACGCCAGCCGGCGCGTCATCGACATCGGCGTGGGCGGCGTCGCGTGGACGAGGGGGTTCGGGAAGACGTTGCACTTAAAGATCGCGAAGTCGAGCGGGGCGATTTCCTGGCAGAACGTCGCGTCCTTTTCCGGTTGCACAGAGCCCCAATAAAGGTCGGTGCGTTTGTGCTTTTTCGGCAGGCTTTCGTCGGAGCGCCAGAGTGTGCCCCTGTCGCCGATCATGGACATGATGCCGCGATGCGGCGTGGTGCCGGTGTGGGAATCCGTATGCCAGAAACCAATTTTGCTGGGCGTAAAAACCAGAAAATTGGCGTGGACCTTGCTGTTGCCCGTGGCTTTCTGGAAGGCGCGCATCAGCTTGCCGATGTCGTTCGCCAGCGCGTTCTTGCCTTGTCCGCGCGGGAAGTGCTTCAGCAACGCTTTTTTGATCTTCGCTGCTTCGTGCTGCAGGCTGGATGAAGCATAATTGTTGACGTGATAGTAATAGCCGTCCCGCAGGCTGTAATGCATGGCGATCTTTTCGAGGTCGACAGTCTGCAGGTATTTCTTGCTGGCTGGGCTGAGCGCATCTTCCCAGACGGCAAGGTTGATGGGAGCCTTCCGGATATGCGCGAGCGCGGCAGGAGAGGTATCTAGTACGGCCTGTTTGAACAGCTTTTTCAGCATGAAACACCTGCTTTTAAATATGGTAATTTTATATGTTAAAATTATAAGCCTGTCAACAGCTTCGGTCGCGGCTAATTTCCGGTTTTTCAAATACTTACCGTTTTCTCATTTTTATAATTGACGTCCCCCTGAATCTAAGCCATAACAACCTCCTCGCGCGGGTGTAGCTCAGTTGGTTAGAGCGCTTCCCTGTCACGGAAGAGGCCGAGGGTTCAAGTCCCTTCACTCGCGCCATTTATCTCTTAAAAAATAAAGCCTTAGCATAACGGTCCTGTTGACGCCCGACGTCAAAGGCGTAATATCGGGTCGCACCGATTCCACTTTGCATAGGTCTTCCGCATGGCCACCGCGCTTCTGACAGAATATTTTCCCATCCTCGTGTTTTTGGGCGTCGCTTTCGGCCTCGCGAGCGTGATGATCCTCGCGTCGTTCATCGCCGCGCACCAGAAGCCGGATGTCGAAAAGAATTCCCCTTACGAATGCGGCTTTGAGCCGTTCGGCGACGCGCGCTCGAAGTTCGATGTGCGCTTTTATCTCGTCTCCATCCTCTTCATCATCTTCGACCTCGAAGTCGCGTTCCTCTTCCCGTGGGCGGTGACGCTCGGCAAGATCGGCGTTTACGGCTTCTGGTCGATGATGGCGTTCCTGGGCGTGCTGACAGTCGGATTTATCTACGAGTGGCGCAAAGGCGCCCTGGATTGGGAGTAAACATCATGCAACCGCTTCCGCCCGGCGAGGCGCAAAACGCCGTCATCAAGGCAGCCACCGACGAACTGCAGGAAAAAGGCTTCATCGTCGCGCAGGTCGACAAGCTGCTCGACTGGGGCCGCACCGGTTCGCTCTGGCCGATGACCTTCGGCCTCGCGTGCTGCGCGGTCGAGATGATCCACGCGTACATGAGCCGCTATGACCTCGACCGCTTCGGCGTGATCCCGCGCCCGTCGCCGCGTCAGTCCGACGTGATGA
>CAYZCE010000048.1:0-4999 GCA_964476835.1 uncultured Rhodospirillaceae bacterium | reverse complement strand
CCACATCTTGTTGCCGTTGAGGACGTAGCGGTCGCCCTTCTTTTCAGCCTTCAGCTTCATCGAGACGACGTCGGAGCCGGCGCCCGGTTCCGACATCGCCAGCGCGCCGATTTTTTGTCCGGTGCAAAGGTCGGGCAGGTATCTTTCTTTTTGCGCGCGCGTGCCGTTGAGGTTGATCTGGTTGACGCAGAGATTCGAGAACGCGCCATAGGAAAGCCCGACCGAGGCGGACGCGCGGCTGATTTCCTCCATCGCGATGATGTGCTCGATATACCCCATGCCGGTGCCGCCGAATTCGGGGTCGACCGTGATGCCGAGCAGGCCGAGGCGGCCCATCTCCGGCCACAGCTCGTTGGGGAAGAGGTTGTCATGGTCGATCTGCGCGGCGCGCGGCGCGATCTTGCTCTGCGCGAAGTGATGCACCGACTGGCGGAGCATCTCCGCCGTCTCGCCCAGATTGAAGGCCAGCGTCGGGAACGACTTTGCGACCGGAACGTAACTTTCTTTAGCCATGGCACCCTCTTGTTTTTGCCCCCATACCTTAAATCAAAGGCGGAAAAAGGGCGACAGGTCATGTAATTAACGTAATATTGACAACAGGTGAGGGGTGGGCTAGTTTCAATGCTCCATAATATTTGAAAATGGAAAATTCCGATGAACCACAGCTTCAATTCCGCCGCACGCCGTGACAACGGCTTGATGCAGGAACCGCGCTATTTCGAGGAAGCGCATGGCATTTCCGGCATTTCCGGCTCTTACGTTTTCCCGGGCGGCAAGGATATCTTCCAACTGGTCGACAGCGGCGCATGGCCGTCGACCGATGCGCAGATGCAGGAGATGTGGCGCGGCCTCGTCGCGCTGAATCCTTGCCTGAAAGAACTGCAGGTGGATGACGCCGATCCGTTCGTCGTCAACCATGCCGTTCTGGGCGTGATGAGCTGCTTCCCGGTCGCCGACATCGCTTACTACATGGAGATGCTGCGCGACGGCGAAATGGTCTTCCTGAATTCCAATCGCCGCTCCGATATCGCGCGTCTGGCCGCGCAGGTCCGGCCTCTCCTTGAAGAAGAAATCGAATGGGTTGCTTCGCCAGAAACATTCCGGCTTATCTGCGACAAACTGAGGACACGCGAAGCGGCGGACGGCCTGACCCGTCCGCGCGTGTGCGGCGATTACCCGGCAAAGGATGCTGAAGAAATCCTCGGCATTTCATCCTTGTCGCAGGACTATGTTTTTCCGCACCGGATGACGGGTGCGGCATTCCGGCGCGCGCAGGCGGTGCTCAATATGGGCGTGCTTGAATGCTATGATTTTTCTGACGATCGGATTCAAAAGATATCGGCTGTTCCTGCCGCCGAGATGGCGCGCCTGCAGTCGACGTGGGACGGCCTGGTGGCCGTCAATCGTGCGCTCGCCAAGGTTGATGTTCCGCGCGACGACGCATTCGGCCTTATTCAGGCGACGACATGCGCCGCCCGCCTGCTGAACGTCGACGACATCAATTTCTTGCTGGCTGAAACCCGCACTCATGGCCGGGAACCGCGCACCAGCGACCAGGCGGGCGACCCGGTCTTCCTGAAGGGTGTGGCCGACATCGCCATGCTCGACCTGCCTTACTTGTCGGACATGCCGGACCTCACGCTGGGCTGGGTCGTTTCCGCCGCGACGTTTGTTCGCCTGAAAGATGCGCTGGTTGCGAAGAATGACGCGCGCGCCCGCGCCGCGAAGCCTTCCGGCCCCAAGCTTTAAAGCATCAGCCAGCTCGCCAACCCCAAAAACGCGAAGAAGCCGACGATGTCCGTCACGGTGGTGAGGAACACGGCGGCGGATTGCGCGGGGTCGTAGCCGAGGCGTTCCATGACGATCGGGATGATCGCGCCGGCGAAACCGGCGGCGATCAGGTTGAGGACCATGGCAATGGCGATCACCAGCCCCAGCATGGGGTTGTGGAACCACAAGAAGACGAAAGTGCCCATTAGTGCGGCGAAAAGTGCGCCGTTGATGAGGCCGACGGCGACTTCCTTGGCGACCACGCGGCGGCTGTTGGCGGAGGAGAGGTCTTTCGTCGCCAATGCGCGCACGGCGACGGTCAGCGTCTGGGTGCCCGCGTTGCCGCCCATCGAGGCGACGATGGGCATGAGAACGGCGAGCACCGCGATCTGCGCAATCTCTTTCTCGAACAGGCCGATGACGGCGGAGGCGAGGATGGCGGTCAACAGGTTGATGATCAGCCAGACGAAGCGCGAATTCGCGGTCGTCATGACGGGGCTGTGGATGTCGCTGTCGCTGACGCCGCCGAGGGCGAGGAAGTCTTTTTCGGCCTCTTCGTTGATCACGTCGACCACGTCGTCGACAGTGATGACGCCGATCAGCTGATCGCCTTCGTCCACCACGGGGGCGGAGAGCAGGTCCTTGCGGCTGAAGACCAGCGCGACCTCGCTGCGGTCCATGCCGACGGGGACGGTCACGTGTTCTTCGTTCACCAGCGTGTCGATCTTGACCGCGCGCTGGGCGCAGAGCACGCGCGAGAGCTTCACCGAGCCGACGAAGCGGTGCATCGGGTCGACGATGAAGATGTCGTTGAATGATTCCGGCAGTGTGCCTGCCGCCGTGCGCAGGTAATCGACCGTCTTGCCGACCGTCCAGAACTGCGGCACAGCGACGAATTCGCGCTGCATAAGGCGGCCGGCGCTGTTCTCGGGGAAAGCCAAAGCCTCTTCCACCGCGGCGCGTAGTCGGCGGTGCAAGTGGCGCATGACGTCGTCGCGGCGGTCTTCGTCGAAGTTCTCGACAAGACGGATGGCGTCGTCGCTGTCGAGCTTGTTGACGATCGTGGCGATGTGGCGCGCGGGGATATGCTCCAGCAAATCGTTGAGCGTTTCGGAGTCGAGGTAAGCGAAAGTTTCTGCCGGCAACGCCTCATCGAGCGCTTCCACAAGGCGGTGGCGCCGCTCGCGATCGAGCTTGAGCAGCAGGTCCGCCGCATCCGCCGCCGGCATGTCGAGGCACAGCTCGATAATGCGGTCGGCGTGATTTTCGTCGAGCAGGTCTGCAATCTCATGGATAAAGTCGTCGCTCAGGCCGATATGGCTCTGCTCTTCTGGCGGCTCAACGTCGTCAATCGGCGTCGTGTCGTCGGTCATGCGGAATTAGCGCTTCTTGCGGCGTTTGGCGGCGGCTTTCTTGCGCGGCACGGCCAGGTCGGCACTTGCGCAGGCATAGGCCGCTGCATTGATGATGCCGCGTGACGTGACCGACGGGATCAGGATATGCGCCGGTTTACGTGCACCCAGCAGCAGCGGGCCGATCGCGATGCCATCGCCGAGCGATTTCAGCAAGTGGAACGCGATGTTCGCTGCCTCGATATTCGGCATGATAAGCAGGTTGGCCTGCCCCTTGAGGCGCGAATTGGGGAAGAGGGTGGAACGGATTTCTTCGTCCAGCGCGGCGGAAGCGGTCATTTCGCCCTCGACCTCGAGATGCGGCGCGCGCGCGCGGATCAGGCGCACGGCCTCGGCCATCTTGCTGGCTTCGGGGCCGCGGTTGGCGCCGAAGTCGGAATGTGACAGGAGCGCGATTTTTGGCTCAATGCCGAACTTCTTCACCTCGGCCGCGGCCATGATCGTCATGTCGCAAATCTGCTCGGCGGTCGGGTTGGGGTTGATGAAGGTGTCGCAGATGAAGTAAGTGCCCTTGGAGAGGATCATCACGTTGAGCGCCGCGTGCGTGCGTGCGCCCTCGGCAAGCCCGATGATGTCGGCGATGTGGTGGAAATGGCGTTCATAGCGGCCGATGGTGCCGCAGATCATCGCGTCGGCGTCGCCCTTGTGCACCATCAGCGCGGCGATCACGGTGTTGCGCGTGCGCACGATCTGCTTGGCGGTGGCGGGCGTGATCCCTTTGCGTTCCATCAGCGCGTGGTAGGTGCTCCAATAATCGTTGAAGCGGCGGTCGCTCTCGGGATTGACGAGGTCGAAGTCGATGTCCTTTTGCAGGCGCAGGCCGACCTTGCGGATGCGCGCGGCCACCACTTCCTCGCGGCCGACGAGGATCGGGCGCGCGATGCGGTCGTCGACCAACGTCTGCACGGCGTGCAGCACGCGCGTCTCTTCGCCTTCCGCGAAGACGATGCGCTTGGTCTTGGCCGCCGCGCGCGTATAGATCGGGCGCATCAGCTGGCCGGACTTGAAGACGTGTTTTTCCAACTGCTGGCGGTAGGCCTTGAAATCCTTGATCGGGCGCGTGGCGACGCCGCTGTCCATCGCCGCCTTGGCGACGGCGGGCGCAAGCTCCAGCATCAGGCGCGAGTCGAACGGCTTGGGGATCAGGTATTCGGGGCCGAACTTGAGCGGCACGTCGCCGTAGACGGCGGAGATTTCCGCGCTGGCTTCCGCCATCGTCAGCTTGGAGAGCGCACGCACGCAGGCGAGCTTCATGTCCTCATTGATCGTGGTCGCGCCGACGTCGAGCGCGCCGCGGAAGATGAACGGGAAGCAGAGCGCGTTGTTGACCTGGTTCGGGTAGTCCGAGCGGCCGGTGCAGATGACCGCGTCGGGCTTCGCCTTGCGCGCCTCTTCCGGCATGATTTCGGGCGTGGGGTTGGCGAGCGCCATGATGAGGGGCGCCGCCGCCATCGTCTTCACCATCTCGCCCGAGAGCACGCCGGGCGCGGAGAGGCCGAGGAAAACGTCGGCGCCCCTGATGGCTTCCTTCAACGTGCGGTGTTTCGTGTCTTGTGCGAAGGGCGCTTTCGCCGGGTCCATGCCTTCGTTGCGGCCCTTGTAGACGACGCCGGCCAAGTCGGTCAGCGTGATGTTCTTTTTCGGCAGGCCGAGCGCGACCAGCAGGTTGACGCAGGCGATCGCCGCCGCGCCCGCGCCGGAGGTCACGAGTTTCACGTCCTTGATCTTGCGCCCCGAATAGGCGAGCCAGTTGCTGAAGGCTGCGCCGCCTGAAAGAGCGCATGAAGATCCCCGTCTTCCACGACGACCAGCACGGC
>CAYZCE010000047.1:0-6020 GCA_964476835.1 uncultured Rhodospirillaceae bacterium | reverse complement strand
TGGCCCGGCGTGTCCATCAGGTTCAGCAGGTATTCGGTGCCGTCCTTCGCCTTGTATTTCAGGCGCACGGTCTGGGCCTTGATGGTGATGCCGCGCTCGCGCTCCAGCTCCATGTTGTCGAGCACTTGCTCCTTCATCTCACGCGCTTCCAGCCCGCCGCAGGTCTGGATCAGGCGGTCGGCGAGGGTGGATTTGCCATGGTCGATGTGGGCGATGATGGCGAAGTTGCGGATGTGCTTTTGCTCGATTGTCATAGGCGGTTTTTACAAGCTCGACCGCAAAAACGCAAGGCCTAATGCCAAGAAAAGCCATTGATATATAATGAAATATATCGCCTCTTGCCTTACGGCATTAATTATGGTAATAAAATACAGCGAGCGCGCTCAGATGCTCTCCCGGATCCACGTCAGGATCTTGGCCCGGACAAGGGGCTGCGGGAGGTTCTGCATCTGGGACCATCGTTCGACGGCGCCGAGGCTCAGGCCGAAAGCGTCACGGAATTTCTCTTCGGCGAGACCAAACTGGCTGACGGCGGTGTAAATGAGATCTGCGAAGACGGCATCATCGACGCTCTTTCCCTCGGCCAGCTTTTGCAGCTTGGACTTGAAGGCTTCGCGCGCGAAAGAATGGACATTGCCGTCGTTCGTCATTTTGCTAGTATAACCGAAATATCAGGGGATCAAATGGCTAAAAAGCTTTACGTACGCACCGCGACGACGCAGGACGAACAAGCCGTCTTCGACTTCTATGCGCAGAACAAGCACCAGTTCGTATTCCAGCGCGACCCCAACGTGTGGAAGGAACGCATCGCCTCGGGCGCCATCACCATCATCCACGACGAGGACGACAACATCGTCGCCGCCGCCATCACGTACCCCATCACCAAGACGGGCGCGAACGGGCAGGAAACCCATATGTGGTCCGAAATCGGCTCCGTGCGCGTGCAGCTCGACGGCATCGGCCTTGCCAAGACGCTGATCAGCGCGACGATCCTCAACGGCTGGCTGTTCGAGCCGCCGCAGGACCGCTTCGTGCTTGAGATCGTCGATGCCAACAGCCACTCGCGCCACGTCTTCACCAAGCTCGGCGCGACGCTCTACGACATCCCCGCCGAACTGGAGCAGAAAGTCAACGCGACCATCGCGCCGGGCGGCAAGACGCAGACGGTCGAATGGTTCCAGATGGGCGCGGAAGTCATGCCCTCCATCGCGCAGAACATCCTCGACAGCCTGGCCAACCCGATCGTCAAGAACGCCAAAACCGGCGAGGAATACGAATTCGACTTCAGCCGCTCCACGCTGGTCTCGCAGTTCAAGAATGAATTGCAGATGCTCGCCGGCAAGGACCTCGGAAACCCGAAGACGCCGGACCTGCAAAAGGGTTTGAACTCGCTGAAGCCCTAAATCCCTCACCCTCTCCCGTAGGGAGAGGGTGGGGACCCATGCGAAGCATGGGGAGGATGAGGGATTGTCCCGCGCTCGGCTAAATTAATCGCCTGTTCCCGGTTCGGGGCTGAAATACATCATCTTGCCCGGCGCTTTGTCGTAGGCCGCGGCATTGTCCATCGCGGGTTTCTTGCGCGTGAGGTTGGGCCACTTGCCGTTGGTCGACCATTCGCGATTCAACTCAAGGAACGGCTCGGCGCGCGGGTCGATGTCGGTGACGATGGCGTCGATCGGGCATTCGGGGATGCAAACGCCGCAGTCGATGCACTCGTCGGGGTTGATGACCAGCATGTTCTCGCCCTCGTAGAAGCAATCGACGGGGCAGACTTCGACGCAATCGGTATATTTGCAGCGGATGCAGACATCGGTGACGACGTAGGTCAAGGCGGCGCTCTTTCGTTAGTTCGACAGGAAATCCCGCAGACGATACCACACCATGCCGAGAACAAAAAGGGGCTGCTTCAGCAGGTCCCCGCCGACGAAAGGCATGTGGCGGATGCGCGCGAAGACGTCGAAGCGCTCGGCGGTGCCAGCGACCGCCTCGGCCATCACTTGCCCCGCGAGGCTTCCCGGGATGATGCCGTGGCCGGAGAAGCCATGAGCGAAGAAGACATTGGGCGCAAGGCGGCCGAGGTGGGGCAGGCGGTTGGCGGTGAAGTCGAGCAGCCCGCCCCAGAAATAATCGATGCGGATATCCTTGAGCGCCGGGAACACCTCGACCAGCCGTTGCTTGACGATCTGGCTCTGCATCGGCAGCTCCAGTGCGCTATAGTTGCAGGTGCCGCCGAAGAGGATGCGGTTGTCGGACGACAGGCGGAAATAGTTCATCAGGAAATTGGCGTCGGTGACCGAGACGTTTTGCGGAATAAACGCCTGGGGATCGGGCAGAGGCTCGGTCGCGATCATGTGCGCGGTGCCGCCGATGACCTTGCGGTTGGCCGCCTCGGCGCCCTTGAGCTCGATGTAGCCGCCGATGATGACGAAGGACGCCTTGATGGCGCCGTTCTCCGTCACGACGCGGGCAGGGGATCCCGGCTCGACGGCCAACGCGCGCGTGTTCTCGTAAATCCTGCAGCCCGCATCCTGCGCCGCCTGCGCGAGACCGAGCGCGTAGTTGAGCGGATGGAAATGCCCGCCGCGCGGATCGTGCATGCCGCAGACATAATGATTGCCTTTAACAAAGCCTTGGATGCCATCTTTATCAAGATACTTTAATTCTGTATGGCCCATCGCGGCCCATTCATCGATCTCAAACTTGAGCGCATCGCCATGCTTTTGGTTCAAGCCCGCCGTGACCGCGCCGAAGCGGAGGTCGCACGCGATCTTGTGCCGCTCGATGCGCGCGACGATCTCGTCAAAAGTTTCCAGAGTAAGATCGCACATCGTCTTCACCGATGCGGCATCGAGTCCGCTCGGAGATTTGCTATAACCGCGCAACAGGTGCCCGCCGTTGCGCCCCGAAGCCATTGAGGCGACAGTGTTTGCCTCGATCAAGGTGACAGAATACCCGCGCCGCGACAGTTCATAAGCCGCGGAAAGTCCAGTAAAACCGGCACCAATCACGCAAACATCGCAGTTGATTTCACCCTGTAGCCCGCCTAGAGTCTGAAGGCGTCTGTTCACCGTGGCTGCGTACCAGGAGTGGTTCACTTTACCGCTTTTCGACGTTTCCGCGTGGGACATGGCTTTAACAAAAAATGGGTTTGAAACTATGGACAGGTTAGAAGAATTCGTCCGCGAGCACAAGATCACCGAAGTCGAGTGCCTTGTTCCCGACATGTCGGGCATCGCGCGCGGCAAGATCATCCCGGCCGAGAAGCTGCTGCGCATCCTGCGCGAGCGGGGCATGCCGCTGCCTGAATCCGTCTTCGTCCAGACAGTCACCGGCGACTACCCGGACGCCGACCTCATGAGCCCGTCGCTCGGCGACGTCTACATGAAGCCCGACAACAACACCGTGCGCCTCGTGCCGTGGTACAAGGAGCCGACCGCGCAGATCATCTGCGACGCCTATTATGCCGACGACACCCCGGTGCCGTTCTCGTCGCGCTACCTGCTCAAGAAGATCATCGCCGAATACGACAAGCGCGGCTGGAAGGCCGTGGTCGCGCCGGAGCTGGAATTCTACCTCGTCTCCGTCAACACCGACCCCGACATCCCGCTGATCCCGCCGGTCGGCCGCTCGGGCCGCCGCGAGAGCGGGCGCCAGGCCTACGGCATCGATGCCGTCAACGAATTCGACCCTATCTTCGAGGACGTCTACGATTACTGCGAAGCGCAGGACATCGACATCGACACGCTGAGCCATGAAGCCGGCGCGGCGCAGATCGAGGTCAACTTCAACCACGGCGACCCTCTCGAAGTCGCCGACCAGGCCTTCCTCTTCAAGCGCACCGCGCGCGAAGTGGCGATGCGCCACGGCGTCTACGCCACATTCATGGCGCAGCCGATGCAGAGCCAGCCCGGCTCGGCCATGCACGTCCACATGAGCATGGTGGACAAGGAAACCGGCCGCAACGTCTTCTCCAACGACGACGGCAGCGACACCAAGCTGTTCCGCAACTTCGTCGGCGGCCTGCAACGCTACCTGCCGAGCAGCCTGCCGATGTTCGCGTCGAACGTGAACTCCTACCGCCGCTTCGGCCACAAGGAAACCGACAGCCCGATCAACGTCGAATGGGGCGTCGACAACCGCACCGCCGGTTTGCGCGTGCCGGTCTCGAAGCCCGAGAACCGCCGCATCGAAAATCGCCTGCCGGGCGCGGACGGCAATCCGTACCTTGTCATCGCATCGCTGATGGCCTGCGGCCTGCTCGGCCTGATCGAGGAAGCCGAGCCGTCGGAACAGATCAAGGGCAACGCCTATAAAAAGGGCCACGCGCTCTCCACCCACATCCACGACGCGCTCAAGAAGTTCAAATCGAGCAAGCCGCTGCAGGAAGTGCTGGGCGAGCAGTTCATCAAGACCCTTGTCGGCATCAAGGAAACCGAGTTCAAGGCTTATAACGCCGTCATCAGCTCGTGGGAACGCGAGAACCTGCTGCTGAACGTATGACGAAAAAAGGGCGCATGTCGAAGAACGCACTGTTGGAAAAGGCGATCAATGTCCTCGCGGCGGCACTCTATGCCTTTTTGGCCTACCACCTCGCGCTGGACTGGGACAAGAATGGCCGCCTGAGCAGCCTGTTGTTCCTCACGCAGGAAACGCTGTTCATCGTGTTCTTCCTGATCCGCCACATGCCCAAGGACGTCAGCAACAAGCCCTACGACTGGTTCATCGCCATCGCCACGACCTGCCTGCCGCTGTTCCTGCGGCCCGGCGAGATGATGCATGACGTGTCGCCCGTGCTGTTCATTCAGCTGTGCGCCACCTTCGTGTCGATCATCGGCACCTTGAGCCTCAACCGCAGCCTCGGCATCATTCCCGCCAACCGCGGCGTCAAGCGGGCAGGCCTGTACCGCTACGTGCGCCACCCGATCTATGCAGGCTATACGGTCGCCTACCTGATGTTCGTCGTGCAGAACCCGACGATATCCAACATCGCCGTCTATGCCGCCTTCACCCTCTGCATGATCCTGCGCATCCACGCGGAAGAACGCCTGCTGTCGCGCGATCCCGTCTACGCCGAATACATGACCAATACCCGCTGGCGTCTGGTGCCGGGGGTTTTCTGATCTCACCCTTTTCCATCCTGAGCGTAGCGAAGGATCCCATAGCTTATGAGTCGCGGGATCCTTCGCTACGCTCAGGATGACAATAAAGGGAATAAAAAAAGGCCGCCTGCAAGAGGCGGCCTTTTTCTTGAGCAGGTCAGTAAAGATTACGCGACGGCGTCTGCGTCGTCTTTCTTCTTCTTGCCTTCTTTTTCCTTGCCTTCCTTGGCGGCAGCCTTTTTCTTGTCGGAGAAGACGATCATCGGCGAGGTGTTGTTGATGATGTTCTCGCCCTTGACGACGACTTCTTCCGCGCCTTCGAGGCCGGGGACTTCGAACATCGTGTCGAGCAGGGCGCCCTCGATGATCGAGCGCAGGCCGCGCGCGCCGGTGTTACGTTCGATCGCACGCTTGGCGATTTCGACCAGCGAATCTTCCTGGAAGGTCAGCTTGACGCCTTCCAGTTCGAACAGGCGGGCATATTGCTTGGTCAGCGCGTTCTTCGGCTCGACCAGGATCGAGATCAGCGCCTTTTCATCGAGGTCGTCCAGCGTCGCAAGGACGGGCAGGCGGCCGATGAATTCGGGGATCAGGCCGAACTTCAGCAGATCTTCCGTCTGCAGGTCGCGCATGATCTCGCCGGGGCGGCGTTCGTCGGGGCCGGAAACCTTGGCGCCGAAGCCGATGCTGGTGGAGCTGTTGTGACGGCGCGAGACGATCTTCTCGACGCCGGCGAAAGCGCCCCCGCAGATGAAGAGGATGTTGGTGGTGTCCACTTGCAGGAATTCCTGCTGCGGGTGCTTGCGGCCGCCTTGGGGCGGGACGGAGGCGAGGGTGCCTTCCATCGGCTTCAGCAGCGCGTGCTGAGCGCCTTCGCCCGCCACGTCGCGGGTGATGGACGGGTTGTCGGGCTTGCGGCTG
>CAYZCE010000046.1:0-6157 GCA_964476835.1 uncultured Rhodospirillaceae bacterium | reverse complement strand
GTTGCCGAGGTGGTCGATATCGTCGATTTCGCCGCGGCCGTCCTTGAGATCGACGAGGATCTTCAGGATCGCGAAGATGTCTTCCTTGCGGAGGATGCGCAGTTGGTCGTCGGTCTTGAAATCAAGGCGCGCGTTCATCTTGACGCGGCCGACCGGGGACAGGTCGTAGCGCTCGTTGTCGAAGAACAGGCTGCGGAACAGGGCATCCGCAGATTCCAGCGTGGGCGGCTCGCCCGGGCGCATGACGCGGTAGATGTCGACCAGCGCATCGACGCGGTTGCGGCACTTGTCCGCCGCCAGCGTGTTGCGGATGTAGGGGCCGACGTTGATGTTGTCGATGTTGAGGACGGAGAGCGACTTGAGGCCGAGCTTCTCGACCTTGTCGATCGCCTTGCTGTCGATCTCCTGGCCTGCCTCGAAAGCGACTTCGCCGGTCTTGGGATCGACGACGTTGCCCGCGAAGGACGAACCGATCAGCTCTTCGTTCGAGATGATCTGTTCCTTCATGCCCTCTTCTTCGAGCTTCTTCGCCTGGCGCGCGGTGACCTTGGTGCCGGCCGAGAACTTGACCTTGCCGGTCTTCGCGTCGACGAGGTCGTAGCGCAGCTTGATGCCGCGATAACGCTCGGGGATGTAGACGGTCTTCCAGCCTTCCTTCACCTTTTCATAGGCGACGGTCTGGTAGAAGTGGTTGAGGATCTCTTCGTTCGACACGCCCTGGATCTTGGTCGGGTCGATCGCCTTGCCAGCCTTCGCCTGGCGCGCGCGATACGCGGCGGATTCATCGGAATCCAGCGCCATCAGCAGCGTGGTGACCGGCAGCTTGCGGCGGCGGTCGATGCGGACGTACACGAGGTCCTTGGCGTCGAATTCGAAATCGAGCCACGAGCCGCGGTACGGGATGACGCGCGCGGAGAACAGGTACTTGCCCGAGGAGTGGGTCTTGCCGCCGTCGTGGTCGAAGAACACGCCGGGGGAACGGTGCATCTGCGAAACGATGACGCGCTCGGTGCCGTTGACGACGAAGGTGCCGTTGTCGGTCATGAGCGGCATGTCGAGCATGTATACGTCCTGCTCCTTGATGTCGCGGATGGAGCGCAGGCCGGTGGATTCGTCGATGTCGAAGGTCGACAGGCGGAGCGTGACGCGCAGGGGCGACGCATAGGTCATGCCGCGCTGCTGGCACTCTTCGACGTCGTACTTCGGCTCTTCGAGTTCATAGCGCACGAAGTCGATTTCGGCGCGGCCCGAGAAATCCTTGATCGGGAACACGGAAGCGAACACTTCCTGCAGGCCTTCGAAGCCGCGCTGCGCGAAAGGCACGTCGCGCTGCAGGAACTTCTCGTACGAATTGCGCTGGACCTCGATCAGGTTCGGCATTTCGCAGACTTCAGGAATTTTTCCGAAGCTGCGGCGGATGCGCTTGCGTCCGGTGAAGCTCTTGCTGTCGTTGAGGAGTCGAAGTGCTTTCTTTGCGCTCATGGCGTCATTCTTCCTTGTAGTTTTTTATACCAGGGGACGGAGTCCGTCCCCACTGTCGGAAAAGGCCAAGGATACCAATGCACCCGAATATCCGGCCTTGTAAAAATCTTGTGTCGTCTCGGCAGGCTTTAGACTTTAGTTCCTAGTAACAGAAGGGGCGGCGGGAAAAAATCCCGCCGCCTGCACTTCCATCGTATCGAAGCTTACTTCAGTTCGACCTTTGCGCCGACTTCTTCGAGCTTCTTCTTCATTGCGTCGGCATCAGCCTTGGCAACACCAGCCTTGACGGACTTCGGTGCTGCTTCAACCAGATCCTTCGCTTCCTTCAGGCCGAGGCCGGTCAGTTCGCGGACGACCTTGATGACTTCGATCTTCTTGTCGCCGGCAGCAGCCAGGACGACGTCGAATTCGGTCTTCGCTTCAGCAGCCGGAGCAGCAGCGCCAGCAGCGGCAACAGCTACGGGAGCAGCGGCGGAAACGCCCCACTTGTCTTCGAGGAGCTTCGAGAGTTCAGCAGCTTCGAGGACGGTGAGGGTCGACAGTTCGTCGACGATCTTTGCGAGTTTGGACATGTTTTAGTTCTCCTTGTTAAGATAGATTTACTTGGTAGCGTAAGCGTTGATGACACGGGCCACTTGCGAAGCCGGCGCTGCCACGATCGTTGCGATACGCTGGGCGGGTGCCTGAAGCAGGCCGACCAGTTTGCCGCGCAGAGCGTCGAGCGACGGGAGTTTCGACAATGCCTCTACGGCCGCCTTGTCGAGCAACTTGTCGCCGAGGGCGCCACCGAGAATAACCAGCTTCTCGTTGTCCTTGGCGAAGTTTGCTGCGATCTTGGCTGCGGCAACGGGGTCTTTCGACGTCGCGATGCCGACGGGGCCTTTCAGCAGAGGGCCGATGCCTTCAAAGCGCGTGCCCTTGATCGCCCGCAAAACGAGGCGGTTCTTGGACACTTTGTAGCTGACGCCTTCTGCACGCATTTTCACGCGAAGCGCGGTAACCTGGCCGACCGTCAGACCCGAGTATTGGGTGACGACGACAGATTCCGTCTCCTGGAACGCCTTTTGCAGCTGGTCGACAGCTTCTGCTTTTTGAGCACGATCCACGGATATCTCCGTTCTTTTTAGTTATGGCGAGCTTTCATGGTGAAAACTTACCGGGGTTGCACGTGGACACTTGCGTGTCCGGTGGTAGTACCCGCCCCGAAGCTCAAGCCACAACAAAGTACCGTTATAAACTTTTCTCTTCGTCTGTACTGGCTCTTGCGAATTACGCCTTGCGGCACCAGTAGTCTCGGACAGGGTTTTCTTGAAGGGCCGGCCGAAACCGGCCCTTCAAAAACTTAGTTACGCGACCTTGAGGCTGGAGAGTTCCAGCTTGAGGCCCGGGCCCATGGTCGAAGACAGCGAAGCCTTCTTCATGTAGTTGCCCTTGCTGGAGGCGGGCTTCGCCTTCAGCACTGCGTCGAAGAGCGCCTGGATGTTCTGGACGATCTTCTTTTCATCGAAGCTCAGCTTGCCGACGCCGACGTGGACGAGGCCTGCCTTTTCAGCGCGGAACTCGACCGAACCGCCCTTGGCGCCCTTGACTGCGCCCGCGACGTCCATCGTCACGGTGCCCAGCTTCGGGTTCGGCATCAGGCCCTTGGGACCCAGCACCTGGCCAAGACGGCCGACGAGCGGCATCATGTCCGGGGTCGCGATGACGCGATCGAACGGCATGTCGCCCTTTTGGATGGAAGCGGCGAGATCGTCGTCACCGACGATGTCTGCGCCGGCCTTCTTCGCTTCTTCGGCCTTGGGGCCCTTTGCGAAGACGGCGACGCGGATGTTCTTGCCGGTGCCGTTCGGCAGCGAGCACATGCCGCGGACGTTCTGGTCCGACTGCTTGGAGTCGATGCCGAGGCTCAGCACCAGTTCAACGGTCTCGTCGAACTTGGAGGTGGCGTTCTTCTTCAGGAAGCTGACGGCTTCTTCAACGCTCCAGACCTTCGTGGCATCGAGCGACTTGCGCATCGCGCGCTGCTTCTTGCTGAAGGTTTCCTTGGCGCCTTTTTCTTTTTTGATTTTCTTCTCGGTCATGGCTTAGCCCTCCACCTTGATGCCCATCGAGCGCGCGGTACCGGCGATCGACTTCATTGCGGTTTCGACGGAAGCCGCGTTCATGTCCTTCAGCTTCGCGGTGGCGATTTCACGCACCTGAGCCTGAGTGACCTTGCCGACGAAGGTTTCCTTGTTCGCGGTGCCCGAACCCTTTTCGAGCTTCGCCGCCTTGCGGAGGTAGAAGCTTGCGGGGGGGGTCTTCATCACGAAGGAGAAGGAACGGTCCGCGTAGACGGTGATCACGCAGGGGATCGGCATGCCGGGTTCCATCTGCTGCGTCTGCGCGTTGAAGCCCTTGCAGAATTCCATGATGTTGACGCCGGCCTGGCCGAGAGCGGGGCCGATGGGCGGCGAGGGGTTGGCTTTGCCAGCCGGAACGACCAGCTTGATATAGCCTTGGATTTTCTTAGCCATGTATCACTCCATATAAGTTTCTAGAGTCCCGTGGTGCGGCCCCTTCATGGTCTTGGGCGAAGGCAACCTCCCACAGCGGATTGCTCACGAGATTCGTGAAGCGCGGCAACTATATAGGGATAACAAGGGAAAGCAAGAAAATAATAAGGCGTTATCGAAAAAATCCGAAGCCCGCTTTTTCCCGTCAATATTTCCCGGAATCTTGCCAATTTATCAAGTTGACATGAATATATGTGAACTCTACTATCCCCGTCAATACATTACATATTTTCGAAAGCGCCCCTGTCATGCTGCCGAAACAGGCCAGAAAAGACATCCGCGACGTCCTTGAAAGATACAATGGCGAAAGCGACAGCTCGAACGCCGGATGGGCGCTCACGGGCCTTGCGGCGGTCGGCGGCATCTGGATACTCGGCGCGCTGCTGGGGGCAGTGATTCCCCCTGCCTCCATCGGCCTCATCACTCTCGTCGGTATCGGAACCACGGTTTTTGCCGGGATGCGCCTCGCCGTCGACAACATCACCCGCACCCGCAAGAACAAGGCTGGGCAAAGCGTGCATGGCAAGCGCAAGATCCGCCGCGCCCTGCGCCAGATGGAACGCGACCTGAGCCGCCTGTTCGCCAAGGCCTCCCGCCCCGACGCAGATCACCGCCATAAGGCCGCTTTCCGCATGCTAGCCGCTACGGTGCAGCGTGACGTGAAAAAACTTTCTGCCACCTTCAACATCGTGGGCGGCGGCGACTATGCCCTTACGGTATCGGTACGCAAGCAACCGCCCCTGACTCTTGAAGCCGCGCTGCGGAAGGTCGGCGCATGAAGCTGTTTGCCTTCTATATCGGCGGCGCGACGGAAAACTCGCTGATCGAGCTGCACGACGTGCGCTTCGGCGTCGCGGAGAAGATCGAGGACTGCTACGACGACATCCGCAACAGCTGGTGGGGCACGGAGAAATCGCTGCACCTCGACTGCTGGGGCGAATTGACGGGCGCAGACGGATACCTGATCACGCTCTCGCCCGACAAGCCTGCGCATGAGGAGAAGTTGTGGTTCGTCAACCTCGGCGGTTACGACCCGGCCGAGTTCACCGAACTGCACAAGAACATCTTCGTCGTCGCGCCGACGGAATCCAAGGCCAAGATGCGCGCGCTGAAAACCGTGCTGGACTGGAAATCGCACCACAAGGATTACCAGCTCGACGTCGAGCATCTCTGCTGCCTCGACGACGCCGCGCGCGGCAAAGGGCTTTATATCCACCTCACGCCGACCGACGCGCCGACGCCTTTCGCGTTCAACTTCGGCTACAATCCGATCTTCAAGAAAAAGGAAGCATGACATGAAAACGACAGGCCTCATGAAAACCGCGCAAGACGCGGAACTGTCCCCCGCCTTCCCCCGCACACGCATGCGCCGCAATCGCCAGTCGCCGTGGCAGCGCCGCCTCGTTGCCGAAAACCACGTGACGGTCGACGACCTGATCTGGCCCGTCTTCGTGACCGAAGGCAGCAACCATACCGAAGACGTCGCCTCGATGCCCGGCGTCAAGCGCCTCTCGGTCGACCTGCTGGTGAAAGAGATCGAGGCCGCAGCCAAGCTCGGCATTCCCGCCATCGCCCTCTTCCCCGTCACGCCGGCGGAAAAGAAGACCGCCGACGGGCGCGAGGCTTTCAACCCGAACAACCTCGTCTGCCGCACCACGCGCGCGATCAAGGGCGCGGTGCCGGAGATCGGCGTCATCTGCGACATCGCGCTCGACCCCTACACCACGCACGGCCACGACGGCCTGATGGGCGACGACGGCACGATCCTCAACGATGAAACGGTCGAAGCGCTGATCCGCCAGTCGCTCGTCGCGGCGGAAGCCGGCGTCGACGTCGTGGCGCCGTCGGACATGATGGACGGCCGCATCGGCGCGATCCGCGACGCGCTGGACGTGCAAGGCTTCACCAACACCTCGATCCTCGCTTACGCGGCGAAATACGCCTCCGCCTTCTACGGCCCCTTCCGCGACGCGGTCGGCTCGGGCGGATTCCTCAAGGGCGACAAGAAGACCTACCAGATGGATCCCGCCAACAGCGACGAGGCACTGCGCGAAGTCGCGCTCGATATCGCTGAAGGCGCCGACATCGTCATGGTCAAGCCGGGCATCAGTTATTTAGAT
>CAYZCE010000045.1:0-6163 GCA_964476835.1 uncultured Rhodospirillaceae bacterium | reverse complement strand
ACGGCGAAACGGACAATGGCGCCGTGCCGTACGTGAAGTACGAGCAGGATCTCTAAGCGTCCGATGCAACTCCGCCGCGCCCGACGGCGCAAGCGGGGCACGCGGTTCTAGCGCGCCGCCATTCCCCTGAGTGCATCCAGCTTCGCCTGGAACCGCTGGCGATCCACGTCTTCCGTGCTCAGCTTGACAGCGGCATCCAGCTCGGAAGCGGCTTGCGACAGCTTGCCAAGATGCGTGTATGCGCGCGCCAACCCGAAATGGAACAAGCGCTCGCGCTTGTCCAGCGAGATCGCGAGCCGGTAGTAGCGCACCGCGTTCTCGTAGTCCCCCGATTCCGCCTTCCGTTCGGCAAGCGAGTACTGGTAGAAGGGATCGCGACGCAACACGCGGTCCGCACGCTCCTTCCAATAGTTGGCGCGGGTGGCATCGCCCCGGTCGAGATAAAGCGCGACGAGGTTGCTGAGCACGCTCATCAGGCGCGGGTTGCGGTTGGCCGCGTGGAGGAATCGGGTCTCCGCGGCGACGTCGTCTCCCATGCGCTGGCTGAGGACGCCCGCGTTGTTCCAGAGCACCGCTTCTTCCGGGTCCAGTTGCAACGCCTTGCCCAGCCATGCCTTCGCTTCGGTGAGCTGGCCCTTGGCCAACAGTTCCATGGCACGGTTGCCATAAAAGGACGCGAGCAAGCGATCGTCCTCGACCTTGAAGCCGTGGACGATGTAGTCCTGCGTATAGAGCCCGCTGGACGCGATGTCCAGCACGAAGTCACGATCGTCCTTCACCTGGAGGTCGCGGTCCCTGAGCGTCACGACCGCATTGGCGTGCAAGCTCTGCATCACGACGTCGCCAACGAGGTTCCAGGCCAGGACGCGGTCGATCTGCTGCCCCTGCGCCCGCATTCCGGCTTCCCGCGCCAGCGCGACCGCCATGAGCGTGAAGGACAGGCAATTGACCTGGCGGGTCTTGTAGGCCTCGGCCACGGTGTTGGTGGCATTCGCCTTGTACTGCAGGTTCAGCCCATCCTTGTCGAGCATGAAGGCGACCATGCGCCTCAGCTTGGTTTCCGGCACGTTGGTGGTGTCGAGGACGCGCTTCCGGTAGATGGCCCGCAGCTCCTCCGGGATAGCCATGACGTCCTGCGGTGCGGGCGGGACGGCTACGACACTGGCGGACATGCTCACGGAAGCCTGCACGGGCGCCGGTTGGGCGCCGGGCGAGGCGGGAATCGCCTGGGATGCGAGGCCAGCCGCCAACAATGCACTGAGAAGGATCATGCCGCGCTCCCGGCAGGGCTTGCCTAATGCCGGATGTATACACCCAACCCGGTCAATGCACTATCCCCGTCCCGATGACGACTCGGCGATCTCGATCCCTCCCTGTCGCAGCGCCCGGATCAGGGGCTGCAGGTGCCTGGCGTAAGGCGTCCATTTCGGGGTTTCGCGATGGACGACCCGGCTGCGCACCTGCACCGAACTCGCGGTGGAGACCACACGCTTGCTGCTAAGGGGATCGCTCATGGCCGGCATGTAGTCGATGCCGCAGTGGGCCGCCACCTGGCGCATCGTGGGTTCGGTATCGCGGGTAAGCGCGGAATACGACACGTCCAGTACACGCCCGGGAAACGCCGCATGCCAATGCGCCATGAGCCGGCGGTATTGCAGGAAATAATCGGCGAGTTCCCGCTGGTCGTAGGAGTACTCGTTGATGCCGGAAAACAGCTCCCGGAGGTTCGAAAAGCAGGTTTCGACCGGATCCCGCACCAGGTGCAGGATCTTCGCCTGCGGCAGCGCGCGGCAGATGAATCCGATGTTGAGGAAATTCGCTGGTTGCTTGTCGGTGAAACACTGCTCCCCGCCGATGCGCCATGCCACGCCCTGCATGTACCGTCGCCCGACGTCGGTGAAATCGATCGTCGCCGCCCGCTGGACGATGACCCGGTCGAGCGCCGCCTTGCAGTGATGATCGGCCGCATGGCGCATGGCCGCGGGAAAATCGTTCAGTTCGCCGACGCCACGCACCTGCGGGGTGGCATCGAGCAGTTGTTCCAGCAGGGTGGTTCCAGAGCGATGCATGCCGACGATGAAGACCGGGACGGGCCCCGCGGCGGGGACTGCTCCTCCTTGATGCGGTTCGCGTCTGGTCCACGCGATGAGGTCATCGACAAGCGCGCTGATCGATCGCGGATCGTATTCCAGGGAAGCACGTCGTGCCCGGCACATCGCTTCCAGCGCCTGCCATGCTCCCTCGTAGTCGCCGAGGTCGTCCAGTTCCTTGTGCAACGCTCGGGCCGCCATGGCCGCATCCGCAGCCGGCAACCCCGGGGTACGCAGCAGCGCCTGCAACTGGGCAACATGATTCGCGCCTGGCGTCTGCTTGCGCAGGCGCGATAGCAGCCACCATCCGTTGGCGGCCTTCGGATGGCGACGCACCACATCCTCGAAATCGACCAAGGCCTCATCGATACGACCGAAGTGGGCGAACAATTGTCCCCGCACCAGGCGCGCGATCGGGTCGTCCGGCGCCATCCGCCATGCAGCCTCCGCGCATCGCATCGCGACGTCGAAGTCGTTCAGGATGCTCGATTGGCGGGCCGCCTCCAATAGCACCGGATGCGGAACCCTCGGGAGCGTCAGCAATCGCTCGCCATGAACGTGCAGCGCCAGGCTTTCATTGAACGTGCGCAGGCGCCGGACCAACTCGATCATGGCTGCCGGCCCAGCCGGTGGAGGAGCGGCGGCGGCGCGCAGCGCCCATGCATTCGCGACACGGTAACGCCCGGCAAGGGACTCGACGTAGGAGAGCTGAAGCATGGCATCCGTGCAATCAGGAGCCAGCGCCAGGACGCGCGCGTACCCGGTGCGCGCCGCTACCCAATCCCCAGCCTCGAAGTCGCGCTCGGCCAGCGCGAATGCGCGATCGATGTCCATGTCCGCCATGCCCGAACTTTACACGCAAAAAAAACCGGCCCCTTACGGGGCCGGTTCCTGTAACAACCGTGGTACTTGCCGGACTCAGTAGTCGTACGACACCGAGAACTGCACGTAACGCGGGGTGGTGAAGCCGACGGGCATCCCGAAGGTGTTGCTCTGCACGTAGGGATCGTCCTCGCTGGTCTGGTCGTACGAGGTCGGCTTGACCTCGTTGAACGCGTTGAATACGTTCACGCCGATGGCCAGCTTGTGGTCGAACGCCGCCGGCTTGTACGTCAGGCCCAAGTCGTAACGGTGGGTCCAGGGCGCGGTCTTCTTGCCCGGGGTCCACGCCTCGCCGAAGCAGGTGTGGTACGAGGGACCATAGCCGATCGGATCCGCAGCACCCGAGTCGTGCGGGATCGAGCCGTCCGGATCATAGAAGCCGAAGCACATGATCGGAGCGCCGGACTGGATGCGCACGTTGGCGCTGACCATCCATTCCGGGGTGATCGCGTACGAGCCGTGCGCCTTGAACTGATGGCGACGGTCGTTCGGCAGGTAACCGGTCGCGTAGGCCATGATCTGCCAGGCATCCCAGTTCTGGCTCGTGGCGACGCCATTGTCGTGGTTGGTACCACCCTGGCCGGTATCCGAGTTGGCCGGACCTTCGGAGTTGCCGCGCGACTTGCTGTAGGTGTAGTCGAAACGGGCGCCCCACTTGCCGTCCCACTTGCGCTCCAGGAAGAAGTCCAAGCCTTCATAGCTGCGCTTGAGGGCCGGCATGCCGAGGTCGGACGAAGCGATCTTCTGCTTCATGTAGCTGCCGTCGACGTTCGTGTAGATGCCGCTGCCGCCATCGACGACCGGCGTGCCCGTGATCTCCTGGAAGGCATAGGTGTTGCTGCCGCCCGGGTTGAACATGTAGCAACCGGCGATGGCGTACTGCTTGCCCGACGAATCCGCACCGATGTACTGCGACAGCGGGCCGTTCTTCGCGCTGCCATTGGCGTACTGGACGACCGGATCGAGGCCCGCCGCAGTCATCATGGTGTACGGATCGCAGACGTCGTCGATCGCCGACTTCAGCTCGCGCTTGGTGAACTTGGCGCCGAGGGTCCAGTTCTCGGAGAGCGCGTGCTCGAAACCGAGCACGTACTCGTCCTGGTACTGCGACTTGATGTCGGACGGCACGTAGGTCAGCGGATCCTTCGGCGTGCCGATTTCACCGTTCGAGGACACCGGGCCGGCCGGGGTGCCCGGGCTACCCGGACGGCCGACCGGAGTCAGGCCGGTCGGGATGCCATTGGCATCGATACCGGTGTAGGTGAAGTACTCGGAGGTGTAGGTCGAGGCGCCCACGCCGCGGATGGCGACGGCGTTCGGCATGTTCAGGAAGTAGCGGCCCGCGTTGCCGAAGACCTTGAAGCTGGAATCGCCGTTCACGTCCCAGGCGAAGCCCAGGCGCGGCTGCCACTGCGTACCGCTATCCACGAACTTCGTGCCGGTGTCGCTGAAGTTCTGGTAGGTATCGGCGCGCACGCCCAGCGACAGCAGCAGGTTGTCGGTCACCTGCCACTTGTCTTCCAGGTAGTAGGCGGCCTGCTTGTTGTGCATGCTGGTCGTATCGAAATACTTCAGCTGGCGCACCTGGTAGCCGCAGTTGCTGGAGGCACCTTCCGGGATGTTGCCGTGCGGGCCAGTCGGGTTGCTGGTGCCCGTGCCGTCATGCTTCGGCGCGCCATTGCAAGCCCCGGGGACTTCGCCCGTGGGACCAACGCCCAGCGAGGAGCTGATGTTGGTCTTGTCGCTGGCGGACTTGGCGTAACCCCAGTATCCGGCGACCTGGCTGGTACCTTCATTCACGCCTTCCAGCTTGGTGTTGTCCATGCCGAGGGTGAAGGTGTGGTTACCCAGCAGCCACTCGAGCTCGACGCGCAGGCCGTCGGTGTAGTCACTGGTGTTGCTGGCCGCGCGATAGGTGGCCTGCGGGTTGCGAATCGCGGTGCCACCGTTGATGGCCGGGTTCTGGCTGGTGGAACCGGCGATGGCCGGCAGGCCGGTCAGGTACGGCGACTCGTTGTAGCGGTTGCGCGAACGACCATAGGTCGCACTCAGCGTCAGGTTGTCGGTCAGGTAACCGGTGTACTTGAGGATCGAGAACTCGGTGTTCGACGAAGTGCCCGTCGCCGGCTGCAGATAGTCGCCGTTCGAGTAGGAATCCCAATCCCAGCCGTAAGTCTTGCCGGTCTCGTCGTACTTCTCGGAGACGTAGGTAGCTTCCAGCAGGTTGTTGTCGTTGATGTTCCAGTTCAGCTTGGCGTAGATCTTCGGATCATCCGACGAATACTTGCTGCTGGTCACGCTGTTGATGGTACCCGGCGAGTTGCGGTTGCCCTTGGTGTTCTCGGCGGACACGAAGAAGAACAGCTTGTCCTTCAGCAGCGGGCCGCCGACGTACGCGGAGTACACCGTTTCCCAGGACAAACGATCCTCGCCCTTGTCGTACGCGGTACCCGGAAGCGCGTCGTTGGCCCAGTCGTAGCCTTGGGCCAGGTCGGACGGATAGTCGCGGTCCGGACGGGTTTCCTTGAGGCTCTTCGGCGTGTAGACGACCTGGCCACCGAAGGTCCAGTCGTTGCTGCCGCTCTTGCCAATCTGGCTGATCACGCCACCCGAGGAACGGCCGTACTTCGCGCCGTAACCACCGGTGTAGGTCTCCTGCTGCTCGATCGAGCCGTAAGGCAGCGTGAAGCCGCCGACGTTCGTCATCGGGTTGCCGGAGAAATAGCCGTTGAGGTAGTAGGCGTTCTCGGCGACGGACGAACCGCCGAACGAGATCTGATTGCCGAAGTACGTGCCGTTGCCGCTCACGGCACCGGGCGACAGCAGCGCGATCGACTCGGCCGAACGCGGCATCGGCAGGCGCTTCAGCTCTTCGGCGGTGATGACGGTGCGGGTGTCGGTCGCGGTCACGTCGATCGACGGGACGTTGGAGCCGACGACAGTCACGACGCCCAGGTTCGTGGCGTCGCCACCAAACGAGACGTTGGCGCTCGAACCGACGGTCACGACGATCGTGCGCGTATCCGCGCCGGACTTGACGGTGTACTGACCGACCGGCAGCTGGTTCGCGGTGTAGCGACCATTCGCATCGGCGGTGACGGTACGCGTCAGGCCGCTGTTGTTGCTGATCGTAACGGTGGAGCCCGCCGGCACGGTGCCGGTGATGTTACCGGTGGTGCTCTGCGCCTGCA
>CAYZCE010000044.1:0-6905 GCA_964476835.1 uncultured Rhodospirillaceae bacterium | reverse complement strand
GCCCGCTTCGGCGGCCTTTTGCTTCAGCGTTTCCCACAGGCTGCCGGGGCGGTCGATGCAAAGATCTTCGAGCTGCTGGTCGTTGAGGCCGATCAGCGGCGACTTCAGCACGCAGGCGAGCTTGTAGTCGTCCTGCGGGAAGAGGCTGGCCTCGCCGAGCGCGGTCATGTCCATGACGACGATCTGCTCGCGCAGGCTCATGCGGTCGGCGCCGGCGACGGGTACGTCGCGCTTCTTCAGCGCGCGCACCACGTGGTCGACGAAATCGGAGCGGCGGCGGACGAGGATCAGGATGTCGGCCGGGTTGATCGGGCGGTCGCGGCTTTCGAGCTTCTCGCCCTTGTCGAGCCATTCCTTGATCTGGTCGGCGATCTTGTCGGCGAGGGCGACCTTCGGGTCTTCGTCGCCCTGCATCTCGAGCGGCAGCGACCACGGTGCCGGATCTTTCTTGGGCTGCGCCTGAATCAGCGGATGCACCTCGACGAGGCCGGACTGGCCGCGGCGGAAGGGGCTGTGGCGCACACGCTTGGCCTCGCCGCCTTCATCCTGGAAGAGGCCGTCGGCCGCGGCGGGGTTGGCGAAGACCGCATCGACGGCCTGCGTGATGGCGGGCGAGGAGCGGAAGGCGATTTCCATCTCGACTTCGCGCCACTTGCCGCCGGCCTTGGCGACCATGTCGGCGAACAGCTTCTTGCGCGCGGCGAATTCGGCGGGGTTGGCGCGCTGGAAGGAGAAGATCGACTGCTTTTCGTCGCCGACGACGAAGATGGTGTTGGTCGGGTCCTTCTTGCGCACGGGGCTGTTGAAGAATTCCTGCGCGATCGAGGTGATCAGGCGCCACTGGTCGGGGTTGGTGTCCTGCGCTTCGTCGACGAGGATGTGGCGCAAGTCGCCCGGCAGCTTCTCCAGCGCCCAGCCGGCCGCGTCGTCCTGCTGCATCATGATGTTGGCTTTGTGCACCAGGTCGTCGTAGTCGAGCAGGTTGAGCGAGCGTTTGCGCTCGCGGTAATGCTCCATGATCGCGTCGCTCATGCGCAGCAGGGATTCGGTATATTGCGCGACGTTGAGCGTCGAGACGAAGTCGAGGCCGACGAGGAGGCGCTCGGCTTCCGCCTGCAGGATGTGCTCGACGTGGTCGGTGGCCTTGGTGGTCAGTTTCTTGCGGATCTCGCCCTCGGCGGTGAGGAAGATCGAGATGTATTCGCCGGCGCGGTCGGTGCGCCGGTTCGGGTTCTCAAGCCAGGCCTCCAGCACAGCGGCTTTCTTGCGCTCAGGATCGGTGCCGTGAGAGAACGCTTCCACCACTTCCCACAGCCCTTCGGTGTCGGGGATCAACTCGCCCACGCCCTTGTCGGAGAACAGCCGCTCGCGCACGCCTGCCGCATCGAGGTCGCGCGGCGCCTTGAGGTGGCGGTAGACGGCATCAATGGTGCCTTCGAGGCCGCCGTGGCTCTCGACCAGCGCGATCAGCTGACCGCGGCGGTAGGTGAGTTCGGTGATGAGGCTGACGAAGTCGTCTTCCGAGACTTCGGGCGTGATCGCGTTGACGGCCTTGGCGAGGGCGGAGCCGGGCTCTTTCTGGATCTGCTTGAGCACTTCGGCCTGCGCTTCGCGCAGGGCTTCGGCGGCGGTCTGGTCGTCCATCACGTCGAAATAGGGCGGGATGCCGCTTTCAATCGGGAAGCGCTTGAGCAGCGACTGCGCGAAGGAGTGGATGGTCTGGATGCGCATGCCGCCGTGCGCGTCGAGGAATTCGGCGAACATCTGGCGCGCGCGGGTGATGTTGGCGGCGTCGGGCTTGTGGCCGATCAGCTTGGTGAGGCGGACGGAAAGCTGCGCGTCGTCGCAGGTGGCCCAGGTGGCCAGCTCGTCGCGGATGCGGTTGGTCATCAGGGCGGCGGCCGCGCGGGTGAAGGTGAGGCAGAGGATCTGGTCGGGCGTCGCGCCCTTGAGCATCAGGCGCAGCACGCGGTCGGTCAATACCTTCGTCTTGCCGGTGCCGGCGGAGGCGTTGACCCACGCGCTGACGGTGGGGTCGGAGGCGCGGCGCTGCACCATGCCGGGGTCGAGGCGTTCTTTTTTCGGTTTCTTGTCCGGCTCGCTCATTTCGGTTTCCCCTTGCTGGAGGTGCGGCTGCTCTTGGCCGACTTGGCGGCGGTCTTCTTGACGGTGCTCCACTCGTCGACGCGGCTCAGGTGCTGCGCGGAGTTGTAGCGCGGCGCGTTGTCGGGGCGCGGCGCGACGAGATAGGGCGTGGCCTGGTCGTTGAAGGCCTTGATGAGCGCTTCCATGCCGGCGTGCGCGTCGGTGACGAGCTGCTTGATGTCGCCTTTCACTTCGGTGACGACGCCTGCCGGGCTGGCACCCGAGAGCTTCCAGTACTGCAGCTTGCCGACGTCGCCGGCTTCAAGCCCTTCAAAGCCGCCCGAGAAGGCGATCAGCGCTTCCAGCGTCAGCTGCGGCGACAGGCCGAGCATGACATTCTTTTGCGTGGGCACGGTGCCGGTCTTGTAGTCGATGATGGTCATCTTGTCGTCGGCGCGGTCGAGGCGGTCGGCGATGGCGGTCAGCGTGAAGATGCCGTCGCCGGTGTCGATCTCGAGCTTGCCGCGCACTTCGGTGCCGAGCACCGCGGAGGCGTGGCGGCGTTCCTGCTCGAACTTCACGAACCACTTGGCGATACGCTCGAAACGCGGCCACCAGAAGGCGCGCACGGTCGGGTTGTTGATGCGTTCCTTGAACGTCTTCGCGCCGATCTTGAGCAGTTCTTCTTCCGCGTTGTCGGGCATCGTCGTGGGGTATTTGTCGACGAAGGCTTCCAGCGCCGCGTGGGTGTAGTTGCCGCGCTCGGCCGCGCTGGGGCTTGCGTCCAGCGGCGCCTTGGAGCGCAGCTTGAGCACGTATTTGACGTAGACGGCGTAAGGGTCGCGCATCAGCGTCTCGATGGCGGTGACCGGCAGTTCCTTCGGGCGCGCCTTCACGGGTGGCGTCGGGCGCGGCGCCTCGATCGGCGTGACGGCCGTGGGCATATGCATGGCGGTATGGATGTCGAGCAGGCGGCTCTTCTTCTGCACCGCCTTTTCGAGGTTGGAGCCGCGCAAGACCATCAGCAGGCGCGTCAGGAACGGCGAGGCCACCGAAGGCCCGTCGCCGGTGCGCAGCGCGCGCGTCATCAGCACGTTGGAATGCGACAGCATCTGCACGAAGGCATGCGCCGCGCGGCCGACGCCGGCATCCGCGCCGGGCAGGCCGAGCGCCTTGATCATGTCGGGCGAGAGCCACGGGTTTTCGTTGCCCTGCTGCGGCCAGACGCCGTCGTTGAGGCCGCCGAGGATGATGATGCCGTCCTTGATCGCGCCAGCCTTTTCGGGCGTGGTGATGCGTAGCGTGGGGTGCGAGGATTTCGTCGGCTCGACCGCCACTTTCTTCATCAGTTCCTGTAGTACGTCGATGTAGCCGCGGCCGGTGACGTCGGGCACCAGCTTGGCGACGTCGCGCAGCTCGGCGAGGAAGCGCGACGCCGCGACGCCGTCTTCACCGCGCCACAGGCGGGCGGAGCCGGGCATCTGGCCGTCGGAGCCGAGCATCTCGGCGAAACGAATGTGTTCTTCCAAAAGGTCGCTGAAGCGCTGCGTCTGCGTGCTCGACATCTTCGTGTAGAAGCTTTGGCCGGCGCTTTCCAGCACGTCGACGAAATCCAGCATCTCCTGGCGTTCGGCAGCGGCCTGTTCGGGCGTCTTGCCGTTCTTCGGGCGCTTGGCGGCGCGGTTGAAGGCGGCGGTCAATACGCCGCGCACGCCGGTGGCGCCGAAGCCCGGGCGGGGGCCGTGGAACGCCATGTCCTCGAGGATCGCGACCTTGCGGCGCAGTTCTTGCCTGTCGCCGCCGAGCGCGGTGAGCGGGTGCTTGAGCGCTTCCAGCAGCGCGACGGGCGCCCATTCTTCTGCTGCCATGTTGGCGGTCGCAAGCAGATAGACGCCGATGGGCGAGCTGGCGAGCGGCGTGCCGGAATCATCCGGCACCTCGATCTTCCAGCGGCGCAGGCGTGCGGAGACGCGGCGCGCGAGGTTGCGGTCGGCGGTGACCAGCGTGACGGAACGGCCTTTTTGTTCGAGGCTTTCGCGCATCTTGAGCGCGATGACGCTCGCTTCTTCCTGCGGCGTGCCGGTGGTGATGAGGTCGAGGCCGGTGAGCGACTCAGCCTCGATGCCGCCGGTTTGCGCGGGCGCGTTCTTCTTGCTGCCCTTCTTCTTGGGCTTGGGCGCCATCAGCGACGTCCAGCCTTCGGCGGTGCCGGAGGGGCGCATCGTCTCGCGCAGCAGCTTGTCGCGCGCGGCGCGCACGGCCTTGAGGCCGGCAATGCGCGGCAGGGTGGAGGCTGCAACAGGCTCCGCCTCCCAGGTTTCCACATCCGCGCGGTCGTGGCCGAGCGCGGCGAGCAGCGTCTTCAGCGCATGCTGCGGATGCACGGGCGTCAGCGCGTCCCAGCTTTGCGCGTCGAGGTCGGTATCGAGGCCCTGCAGCACGACAGCGCCTTGCGGCAGCTTTTCAACCGATTGCAGCAGCGTGCGCAGCGCGGGATGGTCTTCGGAGAAACCGGCGGCGATGACCGGGCGGTTGTGCGGGTGCTGCTGCCAGTGCAAAGCCTGCACATAGAGGACGGCGTTCTTGTGGTCTTCGGGGTCGACGCAGGCAAGTTCCTCGAGCTTCTTCGGCCAGGTCTCGGTGATGATCTTGAGGAAGTCGGCGGTCTTCGCCCACTGTGCCTTGAAGCTGTCGGGCACGAGGCGCGCGAGGTCCGCGATGTCGACGTCGTAGCGCTGCGCTACGTCGATGAAGCGGCCGAGTTCGCCGCCGAGCGCGATCGCCTTGTGCGGCGCGCTGGCCATGCCGGGGAGCTTGAGGATCTCCTGCGCCAGGATCAGCTGGCGGTCGAGGCGCGACACCGCGGGCGGCATGTCCATCAGCGCCTGGGACAGGAGGGGGTCGTTGGAAATCTCGAGGCTCAGGTGCTCGTCGTCGAGGCCGGCGAGCGAGGTGATGTGCGGCATCACCTGCGTGCGGCCCTGCATCTGGGTGATGAAGGCATGTTGCAGCGCGCGCTTCATCTCGCCGTCGGGCACGATGATGTTGTAGTCGGCCAGCTTGAGCGGATCGTCGCCCGCCTTGGCCAGCACGCCAGCGGCCAGCGCGTCGAGGAACGACAGGTGCGCGGGGATCGAATAGAGCTTCTTGTCGGGCTGTTGCGGGTCGGCCATGGGCAAGATTCCATAAGGGGTTTTGGACTGCGTTCAGATTAGATTCTTTATGTGAAAAGTCAATGGTGAATGGTGTATGGATTTATTTTCATAACGTAAAAAAGATAAGCGAAATCTGTACGTTGATCAGATGGCGCCTAAGGCGCGGGCCGCAGGTGGCAAAAGTTAACGACCCACTGGACGGAGACGGGCGAAGGTTATATTCTGTCTCTGTCCTTAAAGACGCCCTCCATGAGGTTGGAATCCTATGTCAAATCAAAACAGACCGCTATCCCCGCACTTACAGATATATAAGTGGCAGCTGACCATGACCCTCTCCATCCTGCACCGGATCACCGGGGCGGGGCTGGCGCTCGGGGCGATCCCGCTGGCGTTCTGGCTGGTGGCGGCGTGGTGCGGCGATGCGGCTTTCGCGCAGGTTCAGGCGTTCCGCGCCAGCCTGATCGGCCAGTTCATGTTGTTCTGCTGGCTTTACGCCTTCGTCTACCATTTGCTGAACGGCCTGCGCCACATCGCGTGGGACAACCTGATCGGCCTTGATATCAAGAACGCGTACCGCTCGGGATGGACGGTGGTTTTCCTCTCCGTCATCGTGACGCTGGTCATCTGGGGGGGCTTCTGATGAACGCGAAGAAACACTGGAAGGCGCTGCGCGCCGCATCGTTGCCGCTGGTGCCCTTGTTCATTTACTTCCTGTTCCAGAAAGGCCTTTTTGCGACGGATCGCGAGACCTTCATGCAGGCGGCGGGATCGCCGGTTACGGGTGTGTTCCTGCTCGTCTTCATCGCCTGCGCGTTTTATCACGCGGCGCTGGGCATTGAAGAGATCATCGTCGATTACGTCGACGCGCCCGCAAAGTGGCTCCGTCTCAATACCTTCATCTTCGCCGCGCTGGGCCTCGTCTCGGCCTTCGCGGTTATCAGCTTCATGGTGCACGCATGACTAAAGCCTATTTGATCGTCGATCACGAATACGACGTCATCGTCGTCGGCGCCGGCGGCGCAGGCCTGCGCGCCACGTTCGGCATGGCCGAGAAGGGCCTCAAGACAGCCTGCATCACGAAAGTGTTCCCGACGCGCTCGCATACTGTCGCAGCACAAGGCGGCATCTCCGCCGCGCTGGGCAACAACGGCGAGGACGACTGGCGCTGGCATATGTACGATACCGTCAAGGGCTCGGACTGGCTCGGCGACCAAGACGCCATCGAATACATGTGCCGCGAAGCCATCCCCGCGGTGATCGAGCTGGAACACTACGGCGTGCCCTTCTCGCGCACAGCGGAAGGCAAAATTTACCAGCGCGCCTTCGGCGGCATGACGACGCATATGGGCAAGGGCACCGCCCGCCGCACCTGCGCCGCCGCCGACCGCACGGGTCATGCGATTTTGCACACGCTGTATCAGCAAAGCCTTAAGCACAACGCCGAATTCTTCATCGAATATTTCGCGCTCGACCTCATCATGGACGATGGCGTCTGCCGCGGCGTGATGGCGTGGAACCTCGAAGATGGCACGCTGCACCGCTTCCGCGCGCATATGGTCGTGCTAGCGACGGGCGGCTACGGCCGCGCGTACTTCTCCGCGACCTCGGCGCATACCTGCACCGGCGACGGCGGCGGCATGGCCCTGCGCGCGGGCCTGGGCCTGC
>CAYZCE010000043.1:0-7574 GCA_964476835.1 uncultured Rhodospirillaceae bacterium | reverse complement strand
CGTGCGTTTGGCGCAGGATTTCTCGGTGCGCTATCCGCTGGTCGACGGGCAGGGCAACTTCGGCAACATCGACGGCGATAACGCGGCCGCGATGCGTTACACCGAAGCGCGCCTCACCGCCGTCTCGCAACTTCTGCTCGAAGGCATTGAAGAAGAAGCGGTCGACTTCCGCCCCACCTACGACGGCGAGACGATGGAACCTATCGTGTTCCCCGCCAACTTCCCGAACCTGCTGGCCAACGGCTCTTCCGGCATCGCGGTCGGCATGGCGACGTCGGTGCCGCCGCACAACGTGGCCGAGCTTTGCGAGGCGCTCGACGCGCTGATCGAAAACCCCGATTGCACGGTCAAGGACCTGCTCAAGCACGTCAAGGGCCCTGATTTCCCGACCGGCGGCCTGCTGGCCGAAGACCGCGCCAACATCATCACGGCCTATGAAACCGGCCGCGGCTCCTTCCGTGTGCGCGCGAAGTGGACGACGGAAGACCTTAAGGGCGACAACTGGCAGATCGTGGTCACCGAAATTCCCTATCAGGTGCCAAAATCGCGCCTGATCGAGAAGATCGCCGAGCTGATCATCAACAAGAAGCTGCCGTTCCTCGACGACATCATCGACGAATCCGCGGAAGACATTCGCGTGGTGCTGAGCCCCAAGAACATGTCGATCGACCCTGAGCTGCTGATGGAACAGCTATTCAAGCAGACCGACCTTGAGACGCGCTTCCCGCTCAACATGAACGTGCTCGACGGCGGCGTCACGCCGCGCGTGATGAACCTGAAGGAAGTGCTGCAGTCGTTCATCAACCACCGCCAGGACGTTCTGGTGCGCCGCTCCAGGCACCGCCTGGCGAACATCGAGCACCGCCTTGAGGTCCTCGGCGGCCTGCTGGTCGCATACCTGAACATCGACGAAGTCATCAAGATCATCCGCGAGCGCGACGACGCGAAAGAAACGATGATGAAGCGTTTCAAGATCACCGACGTGCAAGCCGACGCGATCTTGAACATGCGCCTGCGCAGTTTGCGCAAGCTTGAGGAAATCGAGATCCGCCGCGAAGACAAGGAACTCAAGGAAGAAAAAGACGCGCTGGAAAAGCTGCTCGGCAGCGCCGCGCGCCAGATGACGGCGATCCGCAAGCAGATCAAGGGCATTTACGACCTGTTCCCACCCAACTCGCCGCTCGGCGCGCGCCGCACCAAGGTCGGCAAGGCGCCGGCGGACATCGACGTCCCCGTCCACGCCCTCATCGAGAAGGAACCGATCACGGTCGTCTGCTCGCAAAAGGGCTGGATCCGCGCGATGAGGGGCCACCTTGAGCCCGACAAGATCGCCGCGATTTCCTACAAGGAAGGCGACGGCCAGAAATTCGTGTTCCATGCCGAGACTACCGACAAGCTGGTCGCTTTCGCGACCAACGGCAAGTTCTATACCATCGGCGCTGACAAGCTGCCGCCGGGCCGCGGCTTCGGCGAGCCGGTGCGCCTGATGATCGACCTGCAGAACGAAGCCGACCTGATCGTGCTGATGGTGCATGACGAGGCGCGCAAGCTGCTGGTCGCCGCCGACGACGGACGCGGCTTCATCGTGCCCGAAAAGGAAATCCTCTCGCAGACCAAGAACGGCAAGCAATGCCTGCAGGTCAAGGACAACGCCGAGGCGCGCGTCTGCGTGCCCGTCGAGGGCGACCATGTCGCCGTCATCGGAAGCAACCGCAAGCTGCTCATCTTTAAGCTCGCGGAAGTTCCCGAGATGGCCAAGGGCGTCGGCGTCATCCTGCAGCGCTACAAGGACGGCGGCCTGTCGGACGCCAAGTGCTTCACGCTGAAGAAGGGCCTGACATGGCTCAGCGGCGGCCGCGAACGCACCGAGACCAGCCTCAAGGCCTGGATCGGCGAACGCGCGCAGGCGGGGCTTCTGCCGCCCAACGGCTTCCCGCGCACGCCGAAGTTCAACGGGGTGTAAAAGCGGCAGGCCGGGCCCGGCCGCGCGCCGCCTTCTCGTATCGTGCGAGGAAATCCAGGTTTTCCTGTCAGAACGGTTCTTCTTTTCCCGCCTTTATCCGGGCGCGGATCGCGTCGGCGATTCCGAGGCATTTTCCATGCCCCTCCTATAGGCGGACGATGAACGGAATGTTGGTTTATTGATATCTGGGAGACATCTGGTTTTTCGGCTTGCGCCGGGCGTCGAGGGCGGCGGCGAGGTTGAGGATGATACCGCTGCTCTTTTCATGGCCTTCCATGAAAGACAGGGCTTCCTTCCAGAAGGGGTCTTTTGCGGCCTCGCCTTTCAGTGTGTCCAGATGTTTTGAGATGATCAGTTTCCCGGCCCTGTAGACGTCGTGATCGTCCTTGTTCCTGCGCATGATGTCGACCAGCAGGCGGAAGTAGCCGATGTTGCTGTCGCTGGGTGCGGGATTGTCGCCGATGCCTTTTTGCGCCATGTAGATTTTCAGCGGCTGGAAGGCGAAAGCGACTTTCTGGATGACTTGCGGCGGCATGCAGTAGCTGTGCGCGATCTTCCCGGCCAGTTCCGCGGTCTCCTGCGGCGACAGCGCGGAAAGGTCCATTTCCTTGCGCAGTTTCTCGATCTTTTGCATGACGGCGGTTGTGTAGTGGAAGGGGGATTTGTTGTGCACGATAAGGCGCGTCCGCGTAAAGGTCACATTGTCGAAGAAGTCGGTATCGTTCCCGAAGCGCTGGACGTGGCGCAGGGCGGCATAGGCATCGGCGGCGCTCTCCATCAGGTTCGGATAGCTCTCGCCCTTGCCGCCGGGCGCGACATGGTGGCCGATCTCGTGATCGAGGATGGAGATCATGTGGATGGCCGGCGAGAACTTTCCCGAGGCTTGGAACTGCATGTCCTGGCTCAGGAATTTTTCGTCGGCGTTCATGATGACCAGGTTGAAGTCCTTGCGTTCGGTGTGGAAGAAGGACTTCTTTTTCTTGACCTCCACTGTCTTCGCAAGACCCGCCATGCCTTTCGTACGGACGAATTGAATGGCGTCTTCTATGCCGGCTTTTGCCGTTTGGGCGCAATCCGTGAGAAGTTGCGCGGAGACGGGCGACACATAAATCTGCCCGGTGACCGCGGAGGCGAGGTAGAAATTGTCGAGTTGCTGGGGAAATTGAAGGACAGCATCTGCCGCCGTTTCATTGAAAACGTCCTTCAATGAAAATGCAGAAGGCTTTTGTTCTGTAGATGCTGATGTTTCCATTGATCTCTATAGGTTTATACATAACGATTATATCAGGATCGCGTTAAGAAGTCCTTAACGGAGCGGACATTGGCGTATGTGGCTCGGAATCACGGGAAGTAGATGACGCCGTTTTCTTTCGCGCGCGGCGCGGTGACGGGGGCGCTCGGCGTGTGCGGCACGTAGTTGGCCTTGGCCTTTGCGGCCGCGTGCACGAGCGACTGGCGCAGGATCAGGATGCTGACGCGGCGGTTGACGTCGGCGGCCGGGTGGGCGGCGTCGAGCGGCTCGCTGTCGGCCTTGCCCTGCACGTTTTCAAAGCGCGAGATGTCGATGCCGTCGGCGACCAGCACGCGGCGGCTGGTGTTGGCGCGGTCGGCGGAGAGTTCCCAGTTGGTATAGGTGGCATCCTTGCCGTAGGCGCGTGCGTCGGTGTGGCCGCGCACGGAAATCTTGTTGGGCATTTTCTTGATCGCGCCGGCGACGACGCCGAGCAGCTTGACGGTGTGCGGCAGCGGCGCTGCGCTGCCGATCTGGAACATCGGCAGGCCGCTCTGGTCGACGAGCTGGATGCGCAGGCCTTCGGGCGTCTGGTCGATCATCACGCTCTTGGCGGCTTCCTTGAGGTCGGGCAGGCCTTCGATGGCCGAGCGGATGCTGGCCTCGCTCGACTGGAAGCCGGTGTCGTCCTGCTTGTCCATCTGCGCTTGCGCCATGGCCTCGGGGTCGCCGCCGCCCTTGATGTTCTGGAGGTTGGCTTCGTTGTCGTCCTCGCTCTCGTCGTGCGGGGGGACGGTCTCGTGCGTCATCGTCATGCCGCCCTGTGGCGCCAGCACGGTGCCGCCCAGCACTCCGCCCGCGCCGCTCAGGTTCTTCGACGGGCGCGGGTCGAAGGCCGAGAAGTAGGCCGCGATCTGCTTCTTTTCTTCAATGGTGGTGATGGAGAGCAGCCACAGCAGTAGGAAGAACGCCATCATCGCCGTCACGAAGTCGGCGTAGGCGACTTTCCACGCGCCGCCGTGGTGGCCGGCGTCGCCCTTCTTCACGCGCTTGATGATGATGACCGGCTGCTTGTCGTCGTTCTTTTTCGGGGGAGGCGAGGCCAAGGCGCGTCCTCCCTTACGACATGTTCTGGATGGCTTCTTCGACTTCGGCGAAGGTCGGCTGCACTTCGTGCATCAGGATCTTGCGGCCGAACTCGATCGCCACCTGCGGCGCGGCGCCCTGCAGAAACGACAGCAGGCAGACCTTGATGCAGACGTAGTATTTCAGCTCGGCGTCCTTGCGGTTCTTGATCGCGCTCGCGAGCGGCGCGATATAGCCGTAGGACAGGAAGACCCCGAGGAAGGTACCGACCAGCGCGCCGCCGATGAGGTGGCCGAGGACGGCGGGCGGCTCGGTGATCGAGCCCATCGTGTGAATGACGCCAAGGACGGCCGCGACGATGCCGAGCGCGGGCATGCCGTCGGCCATCGTCTGGATGGCATGGGCGGTGTGGCCGCGCGCTTCGCGCTCGGTGTCGATTTCCTGGTCGAGCAGGGCCTCGACTTCATATGGCTTCTCCGCGCCGAGCGAGATGAGGCGCAGGTAGTCGCAGAGGAACGTCACCGCGTGATGGTCGGCGTGGAAGCTGGGGAACTTCTTGAAGATGTCGCTCTCGTCCGGCTTCTCGATATGCGGCTCCAGGACCAGCCAGCCCTTGGTGCGCGCGGTCTTGAAGACGGTGAGCAGCATGCTGAGCAGCTCGATGTATTCTTTTTTGCCGTAGGTGTCGGGCTTGTAGATCGACTTGATGTCCTTGAACGTGTCGTGCAGCGTGTGGCTGGTGTTGGCGACAAGGTACGCCATGACCGCCGAGCCGAAGATGATGATGAACTCGAACGGCTGCCACAACACGGGGATGTGGCCGCCGTTGAAGTAATAGCCGCCCAGCGTCATGACCAGAACGCCGACCTGTCCGATAATCTTGAGCATGGGCTAGAGCAACTCCCCTTTAGATTCAGGAGTATGACACAGGCCGTACGGCGCGGGCAATCTTAAGATGGGGTGAAGACGGCCGAGACGATCTTGTCGATCAGGGTGCGGGTTTTATGGTCTTTGTCGCGGTGGGGGTTGAATTCCACGATCTCGAGCGCGCGGAATGCCGGGTCGCGGGCGATGGACTTGATAATAGGTAAAACCTCGTCGCCGGTGAGGCCGCCGTCCTCGGGCGCGCCGACGCCGGGGGCTTCGTCGATGTCGAAGACGTCGAGGTCGATGCTGATGCCGAACCCGGCGGTGCCGGCGGTCGCGCGTTCGCATGCTTCCGCGAAGACGGCACCGAAGCCGCGCCGGCGCACTTCCTCGCGGTCGAAGACGCGGATGTCATGCTTTTCGACGAATTCTTTTTCTTCCGGCTCGAAGCTGTGCGCGCCGATGATGCTGATATGTTGCGGCGACAGTTTCGCACATGTGCCGCCGACGTTGCTCAGCTCATGGATGTTGTGGCCGAGCAGGGAGGTGATGACCTGTCCGTGCCACCAGCCGCCATATTTGCCGCTCCTGGACGTCTCGTTGGTGTGGCAGTCGAGGTGGGCGTCGATCCAGATGAGGCCGAAGTTCTCATGTGCCTTGAGCGCGCCGGTGACGCCCGACCAAGTGCCGATCGCCGAGGTATGGTCGCCGCCGAAAACGACGGGCATGCGGCCATGCTCGATCGCGTGGCGCACGTGGTTGCACAGGCGGCGGCAGCTCTCGACGACGTGCGAGAGGGTCTTGTCCTTGGCGTTGTGCTCTTCGCGTTTGCCGAGGAACTTGGCGGCGATGGTGCCGCGGTTGAGCGGGTCGAGGCCGAAGTGGCGCAGCTTGAGCATCAGCTTCTCGATGAGGATGGCGGCAGGGCCGTCTTCGCATCCGTATTCGCGTGAGCCCCAGCCGCTGTCGTAGCCGATGAATTCGATCTTGGACGTATGTTTCGTCATAAAAAATTTATGGTAACCGCATGTTTCTGATGCCCCCAAGATGGCCTGCCGGGATGAAAAAGTCAAACGCGGGGATGGCGCATGATTAGCTGTTTTCATCGCAGGCATTTGTTGAGATACTCCAAAAAACGAGCGAGGGATCGGCCCCATGCTGATGATGTGTTGGTTTTATTGCGTGCCGTTCGCGAAGGCGTTGTTCTTCGCGTTTTCGCTGCTGCTCGTCCTTTTCGCTTTGTTCGCGCTGAAGCGCGGCGTGTGCCGCGCGCGGCCGGGCCTGCGGCAGCTGTCGTTCCTGCTGATGTTCACGGCGCTCCTGAAAATGTGCACGGTCGACGTCTACCTGCTGCGCGAGCACCTGTTGTGCACGATCGGCAGCCGCTGGTGCACGGCGACGGGCTTCAAGATGCTGCAGGGCGGGGCGCTGGTGCTGCTGCTGGTCAGCAGCGTGCTTCTGTTCAACATCTACCGCGGCTTTGTGCGCGAACGCCGCGTGCGCGAGGTGATGCCGGAAGAAAACCACCTGTTCCTCTGGACGAATGCTGGCATGTCGCTGGTGCTGTTGCTGATCCTCTGGCTGGCGGCGCCGTGGTTCGGGTTTTTGACGGTCGGCCATGTGCCGGCGTTCTTCATGAACGTGCCGTGGCAATACCTGGCGATGCTGGAGACCGCGGTGCTGCTGGTCGGCTTCTGGAAGCTGGAGGATTGCGGCTGGCTCTACGACCCCGCCGCCACGCACAAGAAACGCTACGAAACCCGCGTCTGGACGCCGAAGGACACGCTCAACCTCTCCGTCATGCTGTTCCTGATCGCGCTGGCGTTCTCGTACGTGTCGAGCGACGTTCTCTCCCCCACCACGCGCCGCAGCACGAGCAGCAGCGTGCCCTCGCTCTCCTTCGAAGACCTCGACCGGATCAAGGGCTTCCACATGCCGGGGCGCGACGATTGAGGCAGCCGCGTGATGGTGCCGGTCTTGCGGTCGTAAGAGTAGGCGATCGGGATCTGCGGCTGGTCTTTGGTCCAGCCTTCCCATGTTACGCCGCTGATGTCTTTGAGGTAGTCGGCGCTCCGGTCAATCAGGTTGATCCAGGGAGTGAAGGTGGCTTGCTGCATCGAATGTCCTTTTTCAAGTTTCATGGATGCATATATGATATTATATATGTTTTTCAATGAATTAATATTGTTTATATCGCAAGTATCGAGACGCAAGCCGCCTATGCCATAGATGGCCAAAGTGAGTCTTAGCCCTTTTTCAGCAATTTCGCGGCATCAGGCGCGGCGTAGGAGAGGATGCCGTCGCAGCCGGCGCGCTTGAAGGCGAGGAGGGTTTCCATCAGGGCCTTGTCGTAGTTGAGCCAGCCGTTTTGCGCGGCGGCCTGGAGCATCGCGTATTCGCCGCTCACGTGGTAGGCGAAGGTCGGCA
>CAYZCE010000042.1:0-8936 GCA_964476835.1 uncultured Rhodospirillaceae bacterium | reverse complement strand
GAGCCGACGGCGCTCACCGACATCAAGGGCGCGACGGTGCTGGCCCTCTTCGGCGACAGCATCACGACCGACCACATCTCACCCGCCGGCTCGATCAAGAAGGCCGGCCCCGCGGGCGCGTACCTCACCGGCCATCAGGTCAAGGTCGCGGATTACAACTCCTACGGCTCGCGCCGCGGCAACCATGAAGTCATGATGCGCGGCACCTTCGCCAACATCCGCATCAAGAACGAGATGCTGGGCGGCAAGGAAGGCGGCCTGACGAAGTACAACAGCACCGAAATGCCGATCTACGACGCCGCGATGAAGTACATCGACGCCAAGATCCCGCTCGTCATCGTCGCGGGCAAGGAATACGGCACCGGCTCCAGCCGCGACTGGGCGGCCAAGGGCACCAACCTGCTCGGCGTCAAGGCCGTGATCGCGGAGAGCTTCGAGCGCATCCACCGCTCCAACCTCATCGGCATGGGCGTGCTGGCGCTGCAGTTCAAGGACGGCATGACGCGCCAGAGCCTCGGCCTGGACGGCTCGGAGACCTTCGACATCGCCGGCCTGACCGCGCTGAAGCCTCGCATGGACATCAACGTCACCATCCACCGCGCCAACGGCAAGACCGAGACCATCACCGCGCTCTGCCGCATCGACACGCTGGACGAGATCGAGTACTTCAAGAACGGCGGCATCCTGCCTTACGTTCTGCGCTCGATCGCAAAGGCAGGTTAAGATGGCAAAGGCGGCGCAGCTGGCCGGACTGGTTCTTCTCGGCGCTTTGGCGGTAACCCCCGCCTTGGCGCAAGACCCCGCCGCCACCGCTCCGCCGCCTGCCCCCGCCGCACCGGCAACCGACGCCAAGCCGGACTGGATGGCCTATAAGAACCCTTACGTTGGCGAAGAGACCGATATCGCCAACCCGCACCGCAACAGCGACGAGATCGCGGCCTGGGCGCGACAGGCGGCGACCGATGTGCTGTCGTTCGGCCCCGGCGACTATCGCGAGAAAATCGCCGGCTTCAAGAAGTACTTCGCGGCGACGGGCTGGCAGCTTTATGCGGATTACCTGCGCAGCTCCAACACGCTGACGTCGGTGACGACGGAAGGCCAGACGGTCGGCGCGATCGCCGACGGCCAGGCCGAGATCGTCAACAGCGGCCCGGTCGACAACGCCTATCACTGGATCGTCAAGGTGCCGCTGACCATCAGCTTCTCGATCAAGGGCGCCAACGGCGCCGTCAAGCCGACGACCACAGGCAAATACACCCTGTTCCTCGACCTCGCCCGCACCGCCGCGACCGACGGCGACGGCATCGTCATCAACAACTGGCGCGTCGACCCGGTATTGGGGCAGTAATCCGTCAGGATTTTCCGCCGAACAATGCGGCGGCGGCGGCCTTCTGTTTTTCTTTTTTCACGATATCCGCCTCGGCGCGCGCGATTTCTTCTTTCAGCTGCGCGATGTAGGCGTGCAATTCCGGAATCGACAGCTTGTCGAGCGTGCGCGGTTTTTGTTTTGCGGTTTTTGGGTCTGTATCGTCGTCGAAAATCATTTTATACTGTCCTCATGAGATGCATGGAAATACAGGATCAGAAGCTGGTGCTGGCCGAGCGCCCGGACCCCAAGCCTAAAGCGGGCGAGGTGCTTGTCAAGGTCTATGCGGCGGGCGTCAACCGCCCCGACGTGCTGCAGCGCAAGGGTGTCTATCCGCCGCCGCCGGGCGCGTCCGACATTCCCGGCCTCGAGATCGCCGGCGAGATTGCCGAACGCGGGCGCGGCGTGACGTCGCTCAAGAACGGGCAGGCCGTCGTCGCGCTGGTCGCGGGCGGCGGTTATGCGGAGTATTGCATCGTGCCTGCCGCGCAATGCCTGCCCATCCCGAAGGGCATGAACTTCATCACCGCCGCGGGCATTCCTGAAACCTTCTTCACCGTCTGGGCGAACCTGTTCGACATCGCGCACTTGAAAAAAGGCGAGACCGTGCTGATCCACGGCGGCGCTTCCGGCATCGGCACGACGGCGATCCAGCTGGCGCGTGCCGCCGGCGCGCGCGTGATCGTGACCGCCGGCACCGATGCCAAGTGCAAGGCCTGCCGCGACATCGGCGCGCATCACGCCATCAATTATAACGAGCAGGACTTTGAGAAAGAATCGCTGAAAGCGACGCGTGATGCGGGCGTCGACGTCATCCTCGACATGGTCGGCGGCCCTTACGTGCCGCGCAACCTGCGCCTGCTCGCCACCGGCGGCCGCCACGTGAGCATCGCCACGCAAGGCGGACGCGTGGCCGAGGTGGATCTCGTGCAGCTGATGAAGAAGCGCCTGATCCTGACCGGCTCCACCTTGCGCCCGCGCAGCGTCGCGGAAAAAGGCGTCATCGCAGATTCCCTTTATCGCCACGTCTGGCCGCGCCTCAACCGCCACAACGCATTCTTCTCGCTGTTCTTCAAGAAGCGCATCACGCCCGTCATCGACAAGGTCTTCCCACTCGCGGAAGCCCAGGCTGCCCACGACTATCTCGAGAGCGGCCAGCACGTCGGCAAGGTCATCTTGCGGGTGATGTAAGGTTTACGGCTGCTGCGTCTTCAGGCGCACCAGCGCGGCGAGCGCCTTGAGTTCGCACTTGTCCAGCAGGTCGGCGTCTTTTTCCGTCAGCTGGCGCGTGGCGATCAGTCCGGCGAGTTCGGCGTCGTTGCCGTTGGCGCGGCGCGCAGCGGCGGCGTAAATGTCCTGGATCTGCAGGGCCTTCAGTTCAAACGTGGTGGAATCAGAGTCAACCAGCGTGGCGGCGATCGCGCTCTTGCGCGCGCTTTCCGCGGCCGTCAGTTCATCCTCAAGGCCATTCGGCTTGCTCGCCTTATTGAAGAAGTGCATCAAGAGCTCCCCGCCGAAGCGCGGATAGAGCAGGAGCCCGATTTTCTCGATGCGGCGCTGTTCGTCCCAGTTGAGTTCGGTCATGGCGTCCTCAGATTGCGTGCGCGGGGCGGTCGGGTTCGACGGAAAAGACGCTCGGCAGCGTCTTGATCTTCTCGGCGAAGCCTTCGTCGCAGGTCAGCGCCACGACGCCGAGGATGTTGAACACGTTGGTAAAGTTGAGCGCGGCCTTTTCCTTCTCGGCCAGCGCCTCGATGTCCTTCACGCCGGAATGCGCGTTGAAGCCGTCCTTGAGGGAGACAATGAAGTTCGCCATGGGATAACCCTTTCAAAACCGTATGGAAGCCAAAGTCTAGATGCCGGCCCCTGAATGTCAATAGAGGCCGTGGGTACGGAGCAAGGCGTCGCTTCCTTATTTAGACGTCGGCTTTCACGCTGGCAACGCAATCCAGCTTGCGGAGCCTTTTCGCGAACTTGACGTCGCAGGTCACCGCAACAAGGTTGAGGTTGTTGAAGACCTGAATGATACTGAACCTGGCGCCAACTTGGGCCGCAAGCTCGCTGATCGCGGTGACGGAGGATTCCATCCGCTTCGCGGTCTCGTTGAACCCGTCCTTGATCATGACGGCATAATCGTCTTTTGCCATGGGAACCTCCATTAAGTGAACAATAGCCATAACACAGACATCCAAGGATGTCAATAATATATGTTATGTAAATAATTTTCTCCTAGACTCCCCTGCCCCGCTCGGATACCTTTTCCCCACTTTCCTGAAATCGATTGAAGACTGTTTCAATCGTCGCCGTTTTCCAAGATGGCGCGGGAGCATGAATTTTATTCAAAGGAGCACACCATGGCCAACTATCCCCTGATGCCCAAAGCGACCGCCGCGTGGCTGGTCGACAACACCGCCCTCACCTTCGAGCAGATCGCGGAATTCTGCGGCCTGCACCCGCTGGAGATCCAGGCGCTGGCGGACGGCGAAGTCAACAGCGGCATCATGGGCACGAGCCCCATCCTCGCCGGCGAACTGACCGCCGAGGAAATCGCGCGCTGCGAAAAGACCACCAACGCCCGCCTCAAGATGGTCAAGAGCGACCTGCCCAAGGCGCGCGCCCGCGCGAAAGGCCCGCGCTACACCCCCGTCACCAAGCGCGCCGAGAAGCCGAACGCGATCGCGTACCTCATCAAGCGCTTCCCCGAGCTGGCCGATGTGCAGGTTGCGCGCCTGATCGGCTCGACCAAGCCGACCGTCGCCGCCATCCGCGACAAGTCGCACCCGCTGACCAACAGCCTCAAGCCGATCGACCCGCTGTCGATCGCGCTCTGCACCCGCGACGAGCTGGAAAAGGCCGTCAAGAAGGCCCAGCGCCGCATCGAGCGCGAAGCGAAGAAGAACGGCACGCCCGTTCCCGCCGCTTCGGCGCCGGTCGGCGAGGAAACTGCGCCCGAAGCCGAAGAAGCATAACCATGAACCGCGCGGACGCACAGCAGCTTGAGAAGATCAGCAACGCACTGAGCTGGCGTTTCGCCCTCGCGGTCAAAGACCACTTCAACAAGGCCGGCCAGCTTGAGACCTTCGCCAACGCCGTCACGCCGGACGAGGAAAAGAAGCAGCAGCAATACGGCTTCGCCCTCACCTTCGCGGAAGATGAGCTGCCGTTGATGAAAATCCACGACGTCTTCGCTGCCGTTGCGCGCCGCGTGGCGAACGACGACAAGGCGCTCGCCGCGCTCCTGCCCGAAAAGCTGGATGCCGCCGACGCCGTGCTGCTGGAAAAATACGAGCTGAACGCGCTGGCCGCGCTGCTGCGCACCAAGCTCGCCGCGTGATAAACGCCGAAGACCTCACCTGGTGCGAAGAAGAGCGCCTTCAGCGCATCGCGCAGGCGCTCGATGCGCGATTCCTGCCGATGGTGATGGCGCATTTCAACCGCTCGGCCAAGCATGCGGCTTTCACGGCGACGCCGGAAGGGAAAGAGGCGCTCGCAATCCTCGCCTGCACGCCGTCCGCGACGAACGATGTGTTACCGTGCCTTGATGCGCATGAAATCTTCACCGCCGCGGCACGCCGCGCGGCAAACGACGACGCGGCGCTGGCGAGATTGCTGCCGCGCGACCTCACCGCCGAGGACGCAAAACTGCTGGACAAGTGCGATTGCGCGTCGCTGGCGGAACTGGTCCGGCTGAAGCTGGGCGCTTAATGCACCGTCTGCTGTAGCCGGACGATCTCTTCCTTGATATGGAGCTTCTCTTTCTTGAACTTCAGTATCACCGCGTCGTTGCGCGCGCTTTTGCGCATGGACTCGCTGCGGATCCATTGGTCGAGACGATCATGTTTTTGTTGAAGCGAACGCAGATGGTTCCCCATGGCCTTGATCTCCTTGTTGCCGGATATAGTTCCAGTATACCAAGGGAAGGTTGAAGAAAAATTAATCGGGCAGCAGGCCGATGAAAGTCTGCACCGCCTGCGTCACCGCTTTCGGGCTTTCCGCCATCGCCATATGGCCGCAGCCGTGCAATTTGCACAGCTCCGCGCCCATCAGGAGCGCCAGTTCTTCCGCCGCCGCAGGTTTTGTCAGCTTGTCGTCAGCCCCTGCGAAGACCAGCGCAGGAATGCCGATTCCCTGCGCCATCGCCGGGCCGCGCGCATAGAGGTTGCAGGCGTTAAGGTCGTTGAACAAGGCCCCGCTTGCCGCCGCCATCAACGGTTTCAACACGGCCTTGACGGCCGCATTGCCGGGCGAAACGCCCCATTTGAGGATCAGGTCGGCCGCGGCGTCCGGCGCCTCACGCGCCTGCGCCAGCAGGTCTGGATGCACCGGCATCTGCGCCGCGGCGCCCATCAATGCCAATGCCCCGACGGAAGGGTGCCGTGCCGCCTCGATCACCGCCAGTGCGCCCATTGAATGTCCCATCAGCACGACAGACTGCGCCGCATAAGCATCCAATTGGCGCGCAAGCCATGTGCCCATCTCCTCGACCGTCGGCAGCGGCGCGCCGCCCATGCCATGTCCCGGCAGCGTCAATGCGGTGTAGCCAATCGGCAGCGCATCCCAGACGCCGGCCTGCATGCCTGCGCCATGAACCGCCACAATGGTCTTCGTTTCCGTCATGACTGGAGTATACATCTAAAAAAAGCCGCCCCGGAAGGGGGCGGCAGTTAAACACGGAGAGTAACGAAAGTACCCTCACTGTAGCGGGCAACCGGTTAACGCAGGATTAATGCCGCGCGGGCTTCATGAAGATTTTTTCGTAGAAGGCTTCGCCCACCGCCGTCGCGACCATGATGGCGCCGACCAGCAGAAACGTGCGCCCGAACGAGAGGTCGATGCCGAACAGCCGCAAGGCCACCAGCACCAAGACCGCGCCCTGCGCCGCCTCTACCATCTGGCTGACGAAGAGGTTGGTGCGGTCGCGCGACGCCCAGAGCAGCAAGGGGGTGATGGCGCCCGCCGCGCCCCAGGCCAGCGCCGGCACCAGGGCGATCGGTTGCGTCGAGGCGAGCACATAATCGAAGATGCCCGCCGACCACAGCGTCATGAAGAAAAGGACATAGGCGAGGCTGCACAGGAACATGCCGCGTTCCGCCGATTTGCGCTTGGTGACCTGGTGGCGCACCATGAAATGCGAGAAAATGCCCGCCGGCATCAGCAAAATCGGGATCAGGTAGGGCGAGAGTATCAGGCCCATCATGCCGATCCAGATCACCTGCCACTGCGACATCGCGCCCAGCCATAGCCCGCTCAGCCCCAGCGCGCCGAGGTTGGCGTATAAGAGCGGAGTCAGGAGGGAGGCGAACATTCGCCGCGAGACGCGTGGCATCGGGGATCAGCGACCTTAATGCTTAGAACGGGATTTCATCGTCCATGTCGTTCTTCGGCGCGGAACCGAAGGAACCGCCGCCGGACGACATGCCGCCCGAAGGTTCGCCGTCGAACGAGGAAGAACCGCCGCCCGCCTTGCCGTCAAGCATGGTCAGGTTGCCGTTGAAGGGGCGCAGGACGACTTCGGTCGTGTAGACGTCGCGGCCGTCCTTTTCGTACTTGCGGGTCTCGAGCTGGCCTTCGATATAGACCTTGGAGCCCTTCTTCAGGTACTTCTCCGCGATGCCGACGAGGGCTTCGTTGAGGATGGAAACGCGGTGCCATTCGGTGCGCTCTTTACGCTCGCCCGAAGCCTTGTCCTTCCAGCTTTCCGAGGTCGCAACCGAGAAGTTGGCGACGCGGCCGCCGTTGGGGAAGCTGCGGACTTCAGGGTCTTTGCCCAGGTTACCGATCAGAATCACTTTGTTCACGCTTCCGGCCACGGCTTTATTCCTTTGCAAAATTGGGATCTTGAGACGGCCTCTTTCTAACATGCCGGGATATGATTAATCAATAAAATCAATTTATTAATCATAATATTGCTTTATTGCTGGAAATATTTTCATATTATTATAGAATATCTCCATGACCCCGCTGCGCCGCATCATCAAGACATTGCTGACGACCACGTGCTTCACCGCATTGTGGCTGGGCAGCGGCACGGCCACGGCGCAGCAAAAAACAGACAACGCCGACTTCCCGCTGCCCGACGACACGCTCGTCGCCCCCATTTATTACGGGCGCAGCGAAAAAGGTTTCGACACCATCCGGTCGGGATTCACGCGCGCCAACGACGACAGCGCCTGCGTCCCGAAAAAAGCCCTGACGCTCTGGCAGAACCTGCAGACGCTCAAGAACAGCAACACGCTGATGGGCCCCCTGCTCTACAAGCGCGCCACCGACCTCGGCATCTACTACGGTTTCGCCAAGCAGTCGAGCACCGCCGCGCTGTGGAACGGCTACGACGGCACCGTGTCCGTCGGCACCGACAAGAAATACTCGCCGCAATACCGCCTGCTGTGCGTCTCGCACGAAACGCTGCACGGCGTGCAGGACGCGACCGGCGCCATGGATACCCGCATGTCGTGGTCGATCTGGAGCAACCAGAAAGAATGCCTCTCGACCGAAGCCGCCGCGCTGGTCGGCGAATACCTGCTGGCACTGGATTTCCGTCACGGCGGCGATAGCACTTACCTCGCCGACAAGCTCGACTTCAACCCAGACCTGCGCACGCGCCTGGTTGCGGAATTCAACGCCGCCGCCGCCGACAGCCTGCCTTACGCCGACAACCTCACCGCCGTCGGCCAGCAGGAATTCTATTCTCCGTTCAAGGATCAGTCGTGGCTCGACTTCTACAACAACTGGACGCTGAGGGGCTATCTCAAGGACCTCTCCCGCGGCAATCTCATCAAGCCCGGCGAAGGCGATTACCTCATCGAGATGACGCAGAAGACCGGCTATCTCTCCGACGACTTCAATTTCACCGCCGGCGTCGACAGCCTGCCCGCGAACCTCTTCGGCACCAATACGCGCATGAAGCAGGCTTTCGATTATGCCGAATGCGTCCGCCTCGGCCGCACGCTGGGCATGGAAGACTCGGCCTATTGCGCGCGGCTCGACGCGCTGATGCTGGACAAGAACCCCTATCTCGGCCTCGACCTTGACGTCATCTACAAGAGCGCGGACAAGACGGGCAACGATGTCTTCGACGTCATGAACGACGCCGTGCTGCACCCGCTCAAATACGTCGCGCGCAAGACGGCGGCGCCGGTGAAAAAGGCCGCGCGCTAAATCTCTTTTTAGTTGCAATTCCCGCCGAATGTTCTATATATGTTCTCATGAACGAGGCCTATAACAGATCCATACGCGTGCGCGGCGCGCGCGAGCATAACCTCAAGGACGTCAGTGTCGATATCCCCCGCGACCAGTTAGTGGTCATTACGGGGTTGTCCGGCTCGGGCAAGTCGTCGCTCGCCTTCGACACCATCTATGCCGAAGGGCAGCGCCGTTATGTCGAAAGCCTCTCGGCCTACGCGCGCCAGTTCCTCGAGCTGATGCAGAAGCCCGATGTCGACAGCATCGAAGGCCTCTCGCCCGCGATCTCGATCGAGCAGAAGACCACCTCGCGCAACCCGCGCTCGACGGTCGGCACCGTCACCGAGATCTATGACTATCTGCGCCTCCTCTATGCCCGCGTCGGCGT
>CAYZCE010000041.1:0-9463 GCA_964476835.1 uncultured Rhodospirillaceae bacterium | reverse complement strand
CGCAAGGCCTGATCGAGGAACGCATTGCCTCGTTGCGCGACGGCTCGGCGACGGGCATGGCGGCGGGGTCTTCCGGCCTTGCCAGCCGCGCATGGCTTGAAGGCTATGGCGCCAAGGCATCGCAAGACCGCCGCGACGGCGTTGACGGCTACGACGCCAATACCGGCGGCGCGGCCTTCGGCATCGATACTTCGGCCCTGATCTCCGACGGCGTCTTCGGCGTCGCGTTCAACTACGGCAAGACCAAAGGCGACGGCAAGGGCTTCACGGCCGTCGACACCGACATCGACAGCTTCGGCGTCATGCTCTATGCGTCGAAGAGCCTGGCAGAAGGCGCGTTTCTCAACGGCTCGCTCGGTTACGCCTACAACCAGGTCGACCAGAACCGCCACAACCTGATCTTCGGCCTCACCGGCTTTGACGATTACGCGGCCAGCCAGTATTCGGCCAAGGCGACGCTCGGCCGCACGTACATGATGGGCTCGACGACGCTGACGCCGACTGTCTCCGTCGACTGGGCGCACCTGTCGAGCGACGGCTATACCGAAATCACGTCCGCAGGACCTACGGCGACCATCGGCAGCGATGACGCCGACATGCTCAGGGTCGGCGCCGGCGTGGAAGCGGGCTGGTCGTTCGGCGAAGCGGGCGGCGCGCAGTACAAGCCTGCCCTGCACGCAGGCTATGCGTACCGCGCGATCAATGACCGCATCGAGAACCAGGTTTCGGCCAGCGGCGCGACCTATGTGGTCCAAGGCGCCGATCCGGCGCGCAGCGAGTTCAATGCCGGTGCGGCCTTCACCTACGCGAGCACCGCGGATTGGGACCTCTCCGCCACCTACGATTACACTTTCAAGGAAGACTACGACGCGCATACGGGAACGGTGCGCGGCACCATCCACTTCTAAGAAAAAAGGCCCCGGTTCGGGGCCTTTTTTTATGTCGGGATCTTGCAGACGAATTCTTCGAACTTGCCGCTTTTTTCGCGTGGGAATTTCTCGCGGAAATAGGTGAAGCGCACCTTGTAGGGCGTATCCAGCACTTTCTGGATCATGCGGCGCATCTTTTCCTCCTGCTCCGGCGTGACATCGGCGGCGACGACGAGGCGCGTCTCGATCTCGTCCGGCGCATGCTGCACGTACTGGACCTGAAGGATGGAGGCCGCTTCGTGCAAGGGAATGTCGCCGACTGCCGGCCAGAAGCGCGATCCGCCCGGGCGCACGGCGAGGTGGCGTTCGCGCCCCATGATGCGCTTGATCGTCGGCAAGCCGCGGCCGCAGGGACAAGGGCCTGCAGCTTCCGCGTAATCGGATATCTGGTAGCGGATCAGCGGTGTCGCGTAATTGGCAAGGTCGGTGACGACGACGCGCCCGATCTCGCCGGGCTTGCAGGCGCGCCCGGCATCGTCAAGCACTTCGAGGAGGATGCCTTCCGCCATCACATGATAAAGATCGCTGTCGGGACATTGCATCGCGATATTGCCGGCTTCTGCCGAAGAATAAAGGTCGTTGACCGTCGCGCCGAAATATTCTTCCGCTGCGCGGCGCAGGCCGGGCTTCAGCGTCTCATTGATCGTGGAAATGCCTTTCAGGCTTGCGAGCGGCCCGCCGGCCGCGCGGCATTCATCCATCACGCCGGCGAGGTTGGTGGGCGAAAGCAGCAGGTAATCCGGCATGAACGCGCGCAGGCGGCGCACCTGTTCGTCGATGCCGATGACGGTGGGCAACGCCAGGGTTGGCCCCGTCTTGTACAGGTGCGCGAAGGGCGGCCCCCAGTCGCCGACTTCTTGCACTTTTTCAATATGGGGGAGGATGGACGCATTGCGGCCGCCCAAGTCGCGGCCTGACCAGTCGTGACCGCGCAGCGTCATCGCCATCCATATCAGGTTGGTGACGGCGGTCTTGCGGATCTCGACCCGCTGGCCCGTCGATCCGGAGGTTTCGGCCGCATAGATCGGGCGGTGGCTCTCCGGCACGTCGAGGCAATAAAGGCGCTCGCCCGCATCTTGCAGGCCGCGGCGCGTGACGGGCGGCAGGCGCGCGAAGCCTTCGGGCGTCGCAAGGTCGGCGGCGGCCAGCCCCGCGCGCTGCAGCCGCTCAGCGAAGAGCGGGGACCTCTGTGCGAAATGCGCGGCAAGAAGGCCGATCTGGTGGAATTGTTCGCGTCGGATGTCATCGGGGCCGAGCCACTGCGTGTGTTCCAGCGTCCGCGACAGCGCCATCAATGTTGCGCGCGGCCCGCGCGGGACGGGCGGCCACGATACGCCGTCGATGTCCGAGACGTCCGGCATCGGCAGCGTCATGCGGCGACCTTGCAGATGAATTCCTCGAACTTGCCGTTCTTTGCGCGCGGGAAGCGTTCGCTGAAATAGACGAAGTCGATGTGATACGCATAGCGCAGCCGGTCGTGGACGCGGCCGCGCATGGCGGCCTCTTCCGCAGGCGTGACATCGCGCGAGACGACGAGGCGCAGCTCGATCCGGTCGGGCGCGTGCTGGACATACTGGAACTGCAAGACAGGCGCGACCTCGTGCAGGTCGCACATGCCGACCGAAGGCCAGAAGCGCGCGCCGTCCGGCCGCACCGCGAGGTTGCGCGCGCGCCCCATCACGCGCTTGATCGCCGGCAGGCCGCGGCCGCAAGTGCAGGGCGCGGCGGCTTCCGCATAATCGCCGATTTCGTAGCGGATCATCGGCATGGCGAAATTCTGCAGGTCGGTCGCCAGCACGCGGCCGACGTCGCCGGGCTCGCAGGCGCGGCCGTCGCCGTCGACGACTTCAAGCAAGACGTTCTCGGCCATCACGTGGTAAAGTCCGCTGTCGGGGCACTGGAAGGCCATGTTGCCGATCTCGGCCGAGGAATAAATGTCGTCGACGGGGGCGCCGAAAAATTCCTCGGCGCGCTTGCGCACTTCAGGCTGCAACGTCTCGTTGATCGTGGTGATGCCCTTGAGGCCTTTGATCGGCGCATCTCCGCAGGCATCGATCAGGCCGTTCAGGTTGCTCGGCGAGATCAACAGGTAATCCGCCTTGAAGTCGCGGATCAGGCGCACCTGTTCGTGCAGGTCGAACACGACGGGGATCATCAGTGACGGTCCCGTCTCGAAAGCCGTACCCATCGGCAGCGTCCAGTCTGGGTATTCCTTCACCTCGTCCACGTGCGCGACCACGCAGGCGAGGCGGCCGGACAAGTCGCGGTTCGCCCACGCATGGCTGCGGACCGTCATTGCCATCCACGTCATCTGCGTCAGGGCGGTCTTGCGGACGATGACTTTCTGCCCTGTCGATCCGGAAGAACTCGCCTTACCGAACGGCTCGTGCCCTTTGGGAATGGCGGCTGAAAAGAAGCTCTCGCCGCGCGACTGGATTTCGTGGCGCGGCAGCGACGGCCACTTCTGCAAGCCGTCCGGCGTCGCCAGCGTTTCGGGCGTCAGCCCATTTTCTGTCAGCCTCTCCCGGAAGCCGGTGCAGTGTTTGGCAAGGTGTTGGGCCAATACGCGCAGCTGCGCGTATTGCCGGGCGGCAATGTCGGAAGCGGTAAGCCATTGCGATTTGTCGAGCGCATCGGCCAGCGCCAGCAGCGTCGCCTGAGCCCCCACAGCGATAGGAGGCCAGGTGATGCCGTCGAGCGCGCTTTTAGGCTTAAAGCGTGCCAAGGGGCGGCGGGCCGGAGAGCGGCGCCGTTGCCGGGGCGGGTGCCGCGGGTGCCGGCATCGGTACGGCCGGCGTCACGCCGGGCGCAGCAGCGACAGGCGGCATGCACGGCAGCGGCAGGCGCAGCAATTGCTGCCATTGCGCCGTCCAGCCCGAGTCATGCGCGATGCCGGGAACAACCGTGGACTGCACACAGAGCGAGTTGCCCGAGGCTTGCTTCCACGCGGTAACGATCGACGGCGGGATGATCTGGTCGTCGCCGCCGACGAAGTGGTATTGCGGCAGCTTCGCCAGTTGCGGCGCAACCTCGATGGGATCGCGCGACGCATCAAGCGGGCTGACGTGATGATACGCAGTGAAGGCCGCGTAATCGATATTGCCCGCCACCGTGCGGAGCGAGAGCACGTCGCTGCGGCCCGCCGCGACCAGCGCCGCCACGGCTGCGCCGCCCGAATAGCCGATCAGGTTGAAGTTGACGACATGGTATTGCGCCTTGAGCTGGTCGAGCGCCTGGTTATAGGCGAGGATGACGTCGGGCGCCGTGCGGCCGTTCGTCCAGTAGGTGTCGGGGCAGGCGCCGCCGGCGGCAAGGCCGCTGTATTGGCAGGGGCGCGCGAAGTAGACGACGTTCTCGGTCGTATCCGCCGCGGCGAGGCGCAGGGCGATGGGGTCGGGCGGCGTCGGGTTGAGGGACGGCGTGCGGGTATTGAGCCATGCAAGGCCGTCGCCCTCAATATATACGTTGACCGGCATCTCCGGGCGCGCGAGGCGCAGCCAGCTGGTCAGGTTGAACTTGTCGGCGGTCATGACGCGCTCGGTCATGTTGGCCTTGGCGGCGATAGTATTGGCGGTGTCGTGGCGCGACGAGATGGAGGAAATGGTCGCGCAGGCGCTCAGCGCAATGCTGGCGGCGAGAATTGGGATCAGGATCTTCTTTTTCATATTAATATCCTTTCTTGACGTTGCTCCAATATAGCAGATAGGATTCCCAACGGAAGGACTTGATCATGCGACAGGTACCTCAATATCTCATCATCGGCGGCGGGCGGGTGGCGCGGCATCTCGGCCATTACCTGTCCCTCCTGCATATCCCCTTTTCACAATGGCGCCGGGCGGACGGCGCGGCCGCGCTGGCGCCTCTGGCCGCGCGGGCGACTCATATCCTGATCGCGATCAGCGACGCGGCCATCGAACCGTTCATCCGCGAGCACTTACAGGACGCCAAGGCCGTCAAAATCCACTTTTCCGGCGCGTTGGAGACGCCTTTGGCCGTCGGCGCACATCCGTTGACCAGCTTCAATCCCGGCCTTTACGACCTTGAGACATATATGTCGGTGCCTTTCGTGACCGACGCCGGCGTGCCGGACGACCTTTTGCCCGGCCTGCCCAACCGCTGTTTGCCGCTGCCGCGCGGGCAGAAGGCGAAATACCATGCGATGTGCGTGCTGGCGGGGAATTTCTCGTGCCTGCTGTGGCAGAAGTTTTTCGCATCGCTCAAGGACGATTTCGGCCTGCCGCCCGAGGCGGGCGAGGCTTACCTGAAACAAGTCACGCAAAACCTTCTCGCCGATCCCGCGACGGCCTTCACCGGCCCGCTTGCGCGCGGCGACGTGGAGACGATCCGCAAGAACCTCGCGGCGCTCGACGGCGATGCGTTCCGCGCCATCTACCAAAGTTTCGTCGACCTGAAAGGAATCAAGCTATGAAAACCGTCTGCGCCTTCGCCAAGAAGAAGGCGGCAAAAGAAAAGATCGCGATGGTGACCTGCTACGACTATACCAGCGCGCGCATCGTCAATGCGTCGAAGGCCGATTGCATTTTGGTCGGCGACAGCCTCGCCATGACCATGCACGGCTTCAAGGACACGGTGAACGCGACCGTCGAGATGATGGCGCTGGCGACCGCATCCGTCGCGCGCGGCGCACCGGACAAGTTCATTATTGCCGACCTGCCGTTCCTCGCGAACCGCTCGACGCTCGATAAAAACATCGAGGTCGTGCGCGCTCTGATGCAGGCGGGCGCACAGGCCGTGAAGCTCGAAGGTGCGGCGGGAAACCTCGATTTTATTGAACATCTCGTCGCTTCCGGCGTGCCGGTGATGGGGCATCTCGGCCTGACGCCGCAGTCGCTCAACGTGCTCGGCGGATATAAAGTGCAAGGCAAGACCGAGGCGCAGGCGCAGAAAATCATGGAAGACGCCGTACTTCTTGAATCCGCCGGATGCTTCGCGCTAGTGCTCGAATGCGTGCCGGCGAAACTCGCGACGGAGATCACCGCGCGCCTGAAAATCCCCACCATCGGCATCGGCGCGGGCGCGAAAACCGACGGGCAGGTGCTGGTGTTCCAGGACTTGCTCGGCCTCAATACCGAATTCAAGCCGTCTTTCGTGCGCCACTTCATCGACGGCGCAGGCCTGCTGGCGCAGGGGATCGACGCTTATGCGGCAGCCGTAAAATCGCAGGAATTCCCCGCTGATGAAAATAGTTTCTGACATCGCCGATTGGCGAAAACTGCGCGCGGAAATGCGCGGCAGCCTCGGTTTCGTGCCGACAATGGGCGACCTGCATGAAGGCCATGCGAGCCTCTGCCGCCGTGCCCGCGGTGAAAATGACATTGTCGTCGCCAGCGTTTTCGTCAACCCGACGCAGTTCAACCAGGCCGCCGACTACGATAAATACCGCCGTCGCCTCGATGACGACGCAAAGCTGTTGGAGAGCCTTGGCATCGACTACCTCTTCGCGCCGGACAAGGACGCGATGTATCCCGACAACTACGAAGTGCAAGTCAGTGAAACCGCCGACAGCCACGTGCTGGAAGGGGAATTCCGCCCCGGGCATTTCACCGGCATGCTGACGGTGGTGCTGAAGCTGCTCAATATCATCGCGCCCGCCCGCGCTTATTTCGGCGAGAAGGACTTTCAGCAGCTGATGCTGGTGAAGAAGATGGCCGCCGCCTTGTTTCTGCCGGTCGAGATCATCGGTGGCGAGACGGTGCGCGCGCCGTCCGGCCTCGCGCTCAGCTCGCGCAACGCACGCCTGACGCCGGAACAGTTGAAACAGGCGGAACTGCTGCCGCAGCTGCTGATGAGCGATCTTGATGACGGGGCCATCGCAGAAAAACTGGCGCAGGCCGGCTTCCGCCCCGAATACGTGGCAACACGCTGGGGGCGGCGGCTGGTGGCCGCATGGCTCGGCGATGTGCGCCTGATCGACAATGTTCCCGCCGTCACTCCGGCGAAGGCCGGGGTCTAGATTCCGGCTTTCGCCGGAATGACAAGTTTGGAAAGGAATAAAAAATGCTTCTCTGTCTCGATGTCGGCAACACGCATATCCTCGGCGGCTTGTTCGACGGCGACAAGCTGCTGCACCGCTTCCGCTACGCGACGTCACAGCTCGGCACCGCCGACCAGTTCGGCATCTTCCTCGCCAATGCGCTCGCAATCAACGGCGTCGCGCGGGAGAAGGTGACGGGTGTCGCGGTCTGCTCGGTCGTGCCCTCGACCAACTACACGGTGCGCCATGCGATCACGCAGTATTTCGGCCATGCCGGTTTCTTCGACCTCAAGGCCGGCGTCAAGACGGGGCTGAACGTCAAATACAAGAACCCCGCCGAAGTGGGCGCCGACCGCATCGCCAACGCCATCGGCGCGGTCCACGCTTTCCCGGGCAAGAATATCGTCATCATCGATGCCGGCACCGCCACAACCTTCTGTGCGATCAACAAGAACCGCGATTACCTCGGCGGCGTGATCTTGGCCGGCGTGCGGCTGGGCATGGAGGCGCTCAAATCCAACACCGCGAAGCTGATGGAGGTGGATATCGAGACGCCGGACACTTACCTCGGCCAGACCACGCGCGAAAGTATCCAGCGCGGCCTCTACTACGGTCATCTTGGAGCCTTGCGCGAAATCGTTTCAGGGCTTAAAAAAGAACAGTTCCGCGGCGAGGAAGTGACGGTGATCGGCACCGGCGGCTTCTCGCAGCTCTTTCGCGACGAGGGCGTCTTTGATCTCATCATGCCCGACCTCGTGCTGCAGGGCCTTCGCATTGCCTATGACATGAGCAAGACATGAAAAAAGAAAACCTCAAAGACCTCCGCACCGTGCGCGACTTCCTGCGTTACGCCATCAGCCGCTTCAACAAGGCGGAACTCTCCTTCGGCCACGGTACCGACAACGCGCATGACGAAGCGGCCTATTTAGTGCTGGAAACGCTGCACCTGCCGCTCGATCGCCTTGACCCTTACATGGACGCTGTGCTGCTCGCCAGTGAGCGCAAGGCCGTTGCCGCGATCATCGAGAAGCGTGTGAAAACCCGCAAGCCGGCGGCATATCTCACGCACAAGGGCTACCTCAAGGGCCTGCAGTTCTATGTGGATGAGCGCGTCATCGTGCCGCGTTCCTACATCGGCGACATCCTCACCTCCGGTCTTGTTGGGGGCGATGAAGACACCATCATCGACGACCCGGGCGCGATTTCGTCTGTGCTTGATCTCTGCACCGGCTCGGGCTGCCTCGCCATCCTGGCGGCACATGTCTTCCCCTTTGCCGACATCGACGCGGTAGACCTTTCCAAGGACGCGCTTGAGGTCGCCAAGATCAACGTGAAGAAGCATGGCTGCGAAGAACGCGTCACCCTGCACCGCGGCGACCTCTTCAAGCCGCTCAAGGGTCGTACCTACGACCTCATCATTACGAATCCGCCCTACGTGCACTCTGAACTGATGAAGGCCCTGCCGCCCGAACACCGCGCCGAGCCTGAAATGGCCCTGGCCAGCGGCGAGGACGGACTCGATATCGTACGCCGGATTTTGGCCGAAGCCCCTGATTACATGAGCGAAGATGGCATCCTGATCTGTGAGATCGGCGAAGGCCACGCGATTCTCGAGGCGGACTACCCGAACCTCGAATTCATGTGGATCGACAGCGAAAACAACGACGGCGAAGTCTTCTGGCTGACCCGCGACCAGCTGCTTTCGTTGCGCTGATTTTGCCTTATTTTACAATATGTTAACGACAAATAAGGCTTAAAATTCAGATACCTAGGCGCCGCTCTTGCAAAATTCTTTGACGATTTTTTAAAATCTCTTTGACATCCTCAGATTCGGCACCTATAACCAGCATCCTGTTCGGCGCGCTTCGTCAGAAACGTCCGGCAGAAAAACGAACTTCGGTTTGTTTTTTGGTTGACCCAAGGGCCTTGTGCCTGTACGGTCGCCACTCTGTCCCAAAGACAGATTCGCTTTTGGATCGGAAATGCAAGTTTTCGATACGGGGGCAAATTTTGCGGTTTCGGCCGCGGGGTTATTGAACATTGTAGATCGATGAGAAGAGATATGCAGGCAGCGATTTGCTGATCGTGTTTCGCACTTTCAACAAACCTGTCTAAATATCTTAGATGTACATGCCGAAACAAGAAGTTCACGCTTCTTGTTTCATATAACAGTGAATGTTTGAGTATAAACATTTAGCAGGTCTCAAAACTAAACAGAGATCCTTTGATATCGTCATGTTTCCTTGTGAAACATGACAGTTTGCAAAGGGATCGAATTCAACTTAAGAGTTTGATCCTGGCTCAGAACGAACGCTGGCGGCAGGCCTAAAACATGCAAGTCGAACGCTGTAGCAATACAGAGTGGCGCACGGGTGAGTAACATGTGGGAATATGCCTTTTGGTACGGAATAGCTTCGGGAAACTGGAATTAATACCGTATGGTCCCTTCGGGGTAAAGATTTATCGCCAAAAGAGTAGCCCGCATCTGATTAGCTAGTTGGTGAGGTAATGGCTCACCAAGGCGACGATCAGTAGCTGG
>CAYZCE010000040.1:0-10908 GCA_964476835.1 uncultured Rhodospirillaceae bacterium | reverse complement strand
TTGTCGGACGACACCACGGTGACGGGATAGCCCTTTTCATGCGCAAGGCGCGCGTAGGTAGCGATCAGGTCGTCGGCCTCGAAGCCCTCCAGCTCAATCGCGGGGATCGAGAAAGCTTCCGTCGCCTCGCGGATGATCGAGAACTGCGGGATCAGCTCGGGCGGCGTTTCGCTGCGGTTGGCTTTGTATTCGGCATAAATCTCATTGCGGAAGTTCTTGCGCTTGGCGTCGAAGATGACGGCGATGTTGGGCACGTGCATGTCGGTGATCAGCTTCACCAGCATATTTGTGAAGCCCAGCACGGCGTTGACCGGCGTGCCGTCGGGGCGCGTCAGCGGGGGCAGGGCGTGGAACGCGCGGAAGATGAAGCCCGAGCCATCGATCAGGAAAATCTCGTTTTTGCGGTCGGTCTCGTTCATCGGCGCGGCCCGTCTGAGTGCATAGGTGCTTAACATCTTACTCCCTCTCCCTCCGGGAGAGGGGCGGGGTGAGGGATGTCACAAGTGTCGAGTGCAGTGCAATCCCTCTCCCTAACCCTCTCCCGGAGGGAGAGGGGATTAATCATTACTTCGTCTTGTCCTTCGACGCCTTCACGAGCGCATTGATCGCGTCCACGTGCGCCTTCGAGGCTTGCCCGGGCTTGGAGATGCCGGGCGGTTCCGCCTGGCCGAAGGCCGGGCGTTCGGCGCCTTCGCGCTTGTTGAGGATGCTGTCGAGCACTTCGTCGCCCAATTCGCCCTTGGCGGAAAGGTCGACCTTCTTTTGCGCAGGCGGCGCATCCACATGCGCGATGGCGTGGGTGACGATGCTTTCAAGATGCGGCGCGGCAAGGCCGACGAGGAGGCTATGGTCTTTCTCAAGCATCGAGAGGATCAGGCGCTTCGCCTTCAGGTGGTTGCCGCCCGATTTTTCAAGGGCGTCGCGCACGCGCGACATGGCGTAATCGTTGCTCATAATAAGTCCTCCCTGTGCGTTTCTCGGGTCAGGATGGCACAGCCGCTTTTATTCCGCAAACCCTAAAAAAGCATCGCCAGCTCACCTAAAATCTTCTGCACCCCGCGCAAGCGCTGGCCCATGTCTTCCCAGGCTTTGAGGAAGACGAGTTTCTGGTCTTCGGGGCGGAGCTTCACGTTGCCGGGCTGCTTGGCGATATATTGCACCAGCTTGACGGGGCTGATTTTCGTCGAGGCGTGGAAGGTGACGACGGCGCCCTTGGGGCCTGCGTCCATCTTCTCGACGCCGGCGCGGCGGCAGAGCTGCTTGATCTCGACGATCTTGAGCAGGTTCTCGACGTCGTCGGGCAGGGGGCCGAAGCGGTCGATGAGTTCGGCGGCATAGCCGTCGATCTCGGCCTTGTCCTCGAGCGCGGCGATGCGGCGGTAGATGGAGAGGCGCAGGTTGAGGTCGGGGATATATTCCTCAGGTATAAGCACCGGCATGCCGAGATTGATATGCGGCGACCAGTGCTCGGCCGCGGCCTGCTTGCCGCCCTCGCGCGCGGCGGCGACGGCTTCCTCGAGCATCTGCTGGTACAACTCCACGCCGATCTCGCGGATATGGCCGGACTGCTCGTCGCCCAGAAGATTCCCTGCGCCACGGATGTCAAGATCGTGGCTGGCAAGCTGGAAGCCCGCGCCGAGCATGTCCAGCTGCTCGATCGCGTGCAGGCGCTGCTCCGCGCCCTTGGTGAGCTTCTTCTGCGGCTCGAACGTCAGGTAGGCATAGGCGCGCTGCTTGGAGCGGCCAATGCGCCCGCGCAACTGGTAAAGCTGCGCAAGGCCAAACATCTCGGAGCGGTGGATAACCATGGTGTTGGCGTTGGGGATGTCGAGGCCGGATTCAACGATGTTGGTCGCGAGCAGCACGTCATACGCGCCCTCGTAAAAGGCCGACATCTTTTCTTCCATTTCATCCGCGCTCATCTGGCCATGGGCGACGACGAGCTTGAGTTCCGGCACCAGCGCCTTGAGGTTTTCCTCGAGGTCGGCGAGGTCGGAAATGCGCGGGCAGACATAGAAGCTTTGCCCGCCGCGATAATGCTCGCGCATCAGCGCGTCGCGGATGACGACGGGGTCGAAAGGCAGCACGAAGGTCTTGACGGCGAGGCGGTCGACGGGCGCCGTGGTGATCAGGCTCATCTCCCGCACGCCGGTCAGCGCCATCTGCAGCGTGCGCGGGATCGGCGTGGCGGTCAGCGTCAGCACATGGACGTTTTCCTTCAGCTCCTTCAGGCGTTCCTTCTGCTTGACGCCGAATTTCTGTTCCTCGTCGACGATCATCAGCGCCAAGTCGCTGAACTTCACTTTTTCCGACAGCAGCGCGTGGGTGCCGATGATGATGTTCAGCTCGCCCTTGGCCAGCATCTCCATGTTGCGCTCGGCTTCCTTGACGCTGACGAAGCGCGAGAGCAGGCCGATGCGGATCGGGAATCCGTGGAAGCGGCGCATGAAGCCCTGATAGTGCTGGCGCGCCAGCAGCGTGGTCGGCGCGATGACGGCGACCTGATGGCCGGTGAGCGCCACGACCGCCGCCGCGCGCAGGGCCACCTCGGTCTTGCCGAAGCCGACGTCGCCGCAGATGAGGCGATCCATCGCCTGTTCCTGCGCGAGGTCGTGGAGGGTATCGTCGATGGCCTTTTGCTGATCCTCGGTTTCGGGGTAGGGGAATCCGCTGCTGAATTTCTCGTAAGAGCTGTCGTCGAGCTGCATTGGCTCTGTCTCGCGCAGCACGCGGGCTGCGGCGATCTTCATGAGATCATTCGCCAGCGCCAGCAGGTCGCGCTTGACGCGGGACTTGCGCGCCTGCCATGCCGCGCCGCCCAGCTTGTCAAGCACCGCGCCCGCCTCGGACGAGCCATAGCGCGAGAGCACGTCGAGGTTCTCGACCGGCACGAAGAGCTTGTCGCCGTTGGCGTAGAGCAGCTTCAGGCAATCGTGCGGTATCTTGTCGACGACGACGGTCTCCAGCGCGATGAACTGGCCGACGCCGTGGTCTTCGTGCACCACATAGTCGCCTTCGTTGAGCTGGCTGACTTCGAAGACGAAGGCGTCGCTCTTCTTTTTCTTCTTCGCCGCACGCGAGAGGCGGTCGCCGAGCAAATCCTGCTCGGTGAGCACGGCGATCTTGTCCGTCTCGAAACCGCGGTCGAGGCCGAGGATGGCGATATCCACCTTGTGCAAGCCCTGTTCGGCAAGCAAGTGCTGCAGGCGGTCTTTCGACCCTGCGCTGTAAGCGGCGATCAGCACTTTTTTGTCCAGCGTTTTGACATAGGCCGCGATCTGGGCGTAAAGATCAACGCCCGGCTGCGCGCGCACATCGCCGAAGTCGCGCCCCTTGCGACCACCGGCGTCTTCCTGTCCGGGCGCCGCGGAGAAGGGGGAGAGGTCGGTGACGGCGTAAGCTTCCAAGCGCTTCTGCCACTCCGGCTCCGGCACATAGAGGCTCTCGAGCGGCACGGGATGGTATGGCGCAGCCATGGTGACCTTCTGCTCGCCCTTGAGCAGCGTCAGGCGCGCCTGATAAAGGTCGACGACCTGCTGCTGGCGCATGTCGCGCGACTGTTCGGCTTGGTGGTCGAAGGTGATGCGCGCCTCGGGCAGGTAATCGAACAGCGTCTCGAGCTTGTCGTAGTAGAACGGCAGCCAGTGCTCCATCCCCGCATAGCGGCGGCCCTCGCTAACCGAGGCATAGAGCGCGTCTTCCGCATGCGCCGCGCCGAAGGCTTCGCGGTAGCTGGCGCGGAAGTGCTCGATCGCCTGCGGCGTCAGCAGGATTTCGGAGACGGTATACAGCTCCAGCGCGTCGCGGTCGCCCGTCGTGCGCTGGCTGAGTGCATCGAAGGCGCGGATGTTCTCGATCTCATCGCCGAAGGTGTCGATGCGCAAGGGGTCGGCGGCACCCGCCGGGAAAACGTCGATCAGACCGCCGCGCAACGCGTATTCGCCGGCCTCGCGTACGGTCTCGGTGCGGTTGTAGCCGTTGGCGGTGAGGAAGGCTTGCAGCTTCGCCATGTCCAGCCGCTCGCCTGCGCGCACGCTGAAAGCAGACTCTTTCAACAGCTCCCGCGGCGGCAGGCGCTGGATGATTGCCGCCACCGTCGTCAGCACGATGAGCGGTTTGCCGCCCTTGCGCGACATCAGGCGCGAAAGCGTGCGCAGCCGTTCGCCCATCACCTCGGAGGTCGGGGAGACGCGGTCATAGGGCAGGCAATCCCACGCCGGGAAGCGCAGCACCTCGACCTCGGGCGCGAAGAAGCGCAGGGTCTCATGCAGCTGCTCGAACCGCAGGTCGTCAGAGGCGATGTGGAGGACGGGCGAAGGCGCTTCGGCAGCGAGGCGTCCCAAAAAGACAGAATCGTACCCCTCCGGCACACCGAAAAGGGTGTGCCTTCCGAAAGGCCGGGACGGGGCGTTTGTCTTTGTCATCTTGCCCTCAATATGCGGGGTATTTCTAGCATGGTATTCGTTTGTCTTTCAATGCCGTTATGCTATCTTTTTCGCCATGACACATGCACAGAAACAAGCCGATCTCGACCCCACCCTCGAACGCCGCCGCGTGAAGCGCGAGGCTTTCCTGGCCGCTTCAGGCTATGCCGGCGCGACGCTCGAAGCGCTGGCGGCGGATGCCTCGTTCCGCCGCTATTACCGCATCCTCGGCGCACACAAGCCCATGCTGCTGATGGAAGACCCGCCCGACCGCCCGCCGGTGCCGCCCTATGTGATGGTGGAGCCGTATATCAAGATCGACGAGCACCTGCGCAGCCTCGGCCTGCATGCGCCGAAGATCCTGCACAAGGACGTCGCCAACGGCCTGCTCATCATCGAGGACTTCGGCGACGACACCTACACGCGCCTTTTCGCCAAGGGCGAGGATGCCAAGGCGCTCTATGAACTCGCGGTCGACGCGCTGATCCACCTGCACAGCCATCCGCGCCGCAACGACATCGACCTGCCGGAGCACGATGCGCCCATGCTGGTCGACGGCGCGATGCTGCTGCTCGACTGGTATTATCCCGCGCTGACCGGCCACAAGCCGACGGACGAGATGAAGAACAGCTTCGCCGGCGTCTGGAAAGACCTGCTCGCCAAGCTGCCGACCGACCAGCGCACGCTGGTGCTGCGCGATTACCACGTCGACAACCTGATGATCGCACCGGGGCAGGAAGGCCTGATGCGCTGCGGCCTGCTGGATTTCCAGGACGCGGCCTTCGGCCAGTTTGCCTATGACCTGATGTCGCTGCTGGAAGACGCGCGCCGCGACGTGCCCGCCGAGCTGCGCGCGCATCTCTATGACCGCTACCTCGCGGCCATGAAGATCAACAGCGCCGCTTTCGGCTACGCGTATCGCGTGCTGGCGGCGCAGCGGCATGCGCGCGTGCTGGGCGTCTTCGTGCGCCTGTCGGTGCGCGACGGCAAGCCGCGCTACCTGCAATGGATCCCGCATGTGCACAAGCTGTTCCTCAATGCGCTGAACGAGCCGGCGCTCGCGCCGCTCAAGCAGTGGTTCCACGCGCACGCCTTCGACATCGAAAAGCCGCTCAACATCTAAGGAAGACGATCATGGCCCTCATCGCAAAACGCCTCGACAAGATCAAGCCGTCGGCGACGCTGGTGCTCAACGCCAAGGCGCAGGAGCTGAAGGCGGCGGGCAGGGACGTCATCAGCATGACGGTCGGCGAGCCGGATTTCGACACGCCAGATTTCATCAAGGCCGCCGCCAAGGTGGCGATGGACAAGGGCCAGACCAAGTACACCGCCGTCGCTGGCACCGTCGAACTCCGCCGCGCCGTCTGCGAAAAGTTCAAGCGCGAGAACAACCTGACCTACACGCCCGAACAGGTCATCGTCAGCACGGGCGGCAAGCAAGTGCTCTACAACGCCTTCATGGCGACGCTGGATCCCGGCGACGAAGTCATCATCGCCGCGCCCTACTGGCTGTCGTATCCCGAAATGGTGATGCTGGCCGAAGGTACGCCCGTCATCGTCAACACGACGGCGGAAGCAGGCTTTAAAATGTCGCCCGCCGCGCTCGAGGCCGCGATCACGCCGAAGACGAAGTGGCTGGTGCTCAACTCGCCCAGCAACCCGACCGGCGCGGCCTATACGTCTGCGGAGCTGAAGGCACTCGGCGAGGTGCTGAAGAAGCACCCGCATGTCTATATCCTCGCCGACGACATTTACGAGCATCTCGTTTACGACGACTTCACGTTCTTCTCGATCGCCGAGGTGGTGCCGGAACTGTTCCCGCGCACGCTGACCGTCAACGGTGTCTCGAAGGCTTACGCGATGACCGGCTGGCGCATCGGCTACGCCGGCGGGCCGCTCGAACTCATCAAGGCCATGGGCAAGGTGCAGGGGCAGAGCACCTCGAACCCCAGCTCCATCAGCCAGGCCGCGGCGCTGGCGGCGCTCAACGGCGACAACGGCTTCCTCAAGGACTGGTGCAAGATATTCCAGGAACGCCGCGACCTCGTCGTCTCGATGCTCTCGCAAGCCAAGGGCCTGACCTGCGCGGCCTCCGAGGGCGCGTTCTACGTCTTCGCCTCCTGCGTGGGCACGATCGGCAAGAAGACGCCGGGTGGCAAGACCATCCAGACCGATACCGACTTCGCCACCTACCTGCTCGAAGAGCACAACGTGGCGGTGGTGCAGGGGGTCGAATTCGGCCTGTCGCCGTACTTCCGCATCTCCTACGCCATGTCGACGGAAGCGCTCACCAAGGCCTGCGAACGTATCCAGAAAGCCTGCGCGGCGCTGGCCTAATCAGGCTATTTTTCAAGGCGTTAAATCCCGTTGTAACCTTTTGCGTTCGATAGCGAACAATCAAGACACAAGGAGGACTTTAGCATGACTGTATACGAACCCGGCGGCCCGTGCCTGACGCAGACCCAACATGACCAGCAGGTTTTCCGCAAGCAATTGCAGGAAAAAAGCAATGTCTCCGCCACGCCTGGCAATCCCTCGGCTGCCAGTCAGGCATCCGACACCCTCCAGCCGCAGGCCGTCCAGCCCACCCAGAACACCGAGAAAACCACCGCCACTTCCGGGCGACTATTAAACGTCACAGTATAGTATTAGCGGTTGACATCAGTTTATTAACATAATATAATCCAGATCATCATAAATCTGGAGGTATCATGTCGCTGCAGGACAAGTTCAACCAATACGCGCGCAAACCCGACCAGAAAAAGCTCGACCGCGCCCTGCAGCCGCCGATCGACAACACGGTCGAAAACCTGCACGGCTATCAGGTGCCCGACCCGTTCCGCCCGCTGGAAAACCTCACCGACACGGCAACGACCGAATGGGCGGACCGTCAGGACAAGGCCTTCGCCGATTTCATCCAGCCCGCCAAGTCCGCGGCCGACGCGGCTTTCACCTTCATGCAGAACGCCGAACCCACGGGGACGCGCACAACCATGCCGCTGAAAGCGGGCAGTGCCTGGACCTTCTGGCGAAAGGCGCCGGGGGACGAGGACACGTCGCTCTGGATCAAGGACACGCTGGAAGAGGGCGCCGCGGAGCGCTGCCTGCTCGACCCGAAGATGATCGACCCGACTGGCCGCACCAAGATCGCAAACACCTGGATGACCGACGACGGCAAGACGCTGGCATATGCCCTCAGCGTCTCAGGCAGCGATTCAAGGACGCTGAAGTTCATGGATGTCGCAACCGGCCAAGATACAGGCCTCGTCTACAACGACTTCCGCCGCAGCGTGCTGTGGGACAAGGACGGCCAAGGCTTCCACTACAGCCGTTTCAAGGACGACGACAGCAAAAGCACCGACGTCTTGTACCACAAGATGGGCGACGACCCTTCCGCGGACACCATCATCTACAGCCCGCAAACGGCTGAAACCGGTTGCAGCTGGTTCGTCCTCGAAAAGGATTCGACCGACGCATACGGCGCGCACGAATGGATGCATGTCTACAGCCCCGAAAAGCCGGACAGCGCCACGTTGCTGATCCGCCCCATCGGCAGCGATGCGGCTTTCACCGAACTTTTTCCGGCCTCCGATGACGGAGAGCTGTCGCCCTTCGCCGAAATCAACGGACGCATCTATGCCACCACGACGGTGGGCAGCGGGCAGGGCCGCATCGTCAGCGTCGATCCCGCCGACCCCGCGCCGGAAAAGTGGCAGACACTTGTTCCTGAAAGCGAAGACCCGCTCGCCGGCGCCTTCGTCTGGCAGAACAAGATCTTTGCCACCTACAGCCATGACACCGGCTCGCAGATCAAAGTCTTCGGCCTCGACGGCGCATACTTGCACGATGTGCCGGTGCCGCCGCTCAGCGACGCGAGCCTGATGCGCGTGTATAACGACAGCAAGACCTGCTACATGTCGCTGTCGAACTTCCAGGAAGCCGGCAACGTCTACGCGTATGATTCCGACAGCAACCAGCTGTCGCTGTTCAAGAAGTCGATTTCACCGATCGACCTCAAGGACTGCATCGTCGAGCGCGTCTATGCGACCTCGAAAGACGGCACGCAGGTGCCGATGAGCGTGATCCGCCATCCTGACACGAAACTGGACGGCACGGCGGCGACGCTGCTCTACGGCTACGGCGGCTTCAACGTGCCGCTCGAACCCGGTTTCGCCAAAAGCATCGCGGCATGGGTCCGTGCCGGCGGCATCTATGTGCAGGCCAACCTGCGCGGCGGTGGGGAATACGGGCAGGAGTGGTATGACCAGGGCCGCCGCGAGAACAAGCAAAACGTCTTTGACGACTTCGCCGCCTGCGCGCAGCACCTGATCGACACCAAGTATACCGCAGCCAACCGCATCGCGATCGAGGGCGGCTCGAACGGCGGCCTGCTGACGGTGGCGACGATGATCCAGTATCCGCAGCTGTTCGGCGCCGTCATTTCCGAAGTGGCGGTGACGGACATGTTCCGCTTCCATGTCGGCTCGCACTACGGTTACGGCTGGAAGTGCGACTACGGCGATCCCGGCATCAAGGCAGACTTCGAGGCGGCGGCGGCCTATTCGCCGCTGCACAGCGTGCCCGAGGGCTTCAAGCACCCGCCGCTGCTGATCGCCGCCGACGCCAACGACGACCGCGTGCTGCCGTGGCACAGCTACAAGATGGCCGCGACACTGCAATCGCGCGAGGACGAAAACTCGGTTACGGTGATGCGCGTCCGCAAGGGCGGCGGCCACAGCGCCGGCGTGACGCCGACCGAAAAGGCGAAGGAGATCGGCGAAATTCACGCCTTCCTGACCCGCGCGCTCGGCCCGATCGACCAGAACGCCTATAAGGCGACGCTGAAAAAGGGCGGCAACGACAACAAGCCGTCGAAAAACGATCTGGCGGCTTAACACCCTCAGCGTCATTCCGAGCGTCGGCGAGGAATCTTGAAGGGCCGCCGTACGGCCAGCCTTGAAGATCCCTCGCTACGTTCAGGATGACAAATCTGCGGCTTACTTCTCGTCGTTCATGCGCAGCGCGGAGATGAAGGCGCTCTGCGGGATCTCGACGTTGCCGTACTGGCGCATCTTCTTTTTGCCTTCTTTCTGCTTGTCGAGCAGCTTGCGCTTGCGGCTGACGTCGCCGCCGTAGCACTTGGCGGTGACGTCCTTGCGGAGCGCGGAGACGTCTTCGCGGGCGATGATCTTGCCGCCGATGGCGGCCTGGATTGCGACCTTGAACATCTGGCGCGGGATCAGTTCCTTAAGGCGTTCGCACAGCTGGCGGCCGCGGCGTTCGGCCTGCGAGCGGTGGACGATCATCGAGAGCGCGTCGAGCGGCTCTTGGTTGACCATGATCTGCATCTTGACGAGGTCGCCTTCGGAAAAGCCGTCGAGGACGTAGTCCATGCTCGCGTAACCGCGGCTGATGGACTTGAGGCGGTCGTAGAAATCGAACACCACTTCGTTGAGCGGCAGGCGGTAGACGGCCATCGCGCGGCTGCCGACCCACGTCAGCTCGACCTGCGAGCCGCGGCGTTCCTGGCACAGCGTCAGGATGCTGCCGAGATATTCGTCGGGCACGAAGATGGTCGCCTTGATCCACGGCTCCTCGATCTTGGCGATACGCACGACGTCAGGCATGTCGGCGGGGTTGTAGAGCGTCATATGGTCGCCGTTCGTCAGGTCAAGCTGGTAGACGACGGAAGGCGCGGTGGGGATGAGGTCGAGGTTATATTCGCGCTCAAGGCGTTCCTGAATGATCTCGAGGTGCAAAAGGCCGAGGAAGCCGCAGCGGAAGCCCATGCCGAGCGCGTTGGAGCTTTCGGCCTCGTAATGCAGCGACGCGTCGTTGAGCGCGAGCTTGCCGAGAGAGTCGCGCAGCTTTTCGTAGTCGCTGGCGTCGACGGGGAAGAGAGAACAGAAGACCATCGGCACCGACGGCTTGAAGCCCGCCAGCGGCGCGTCGCACGGCGTGCGGTCGAGCGTGATGGTATCGCCGATCTTGGTTTCCGTGATGCTCTTGATGCCGCAGGTGATGAATCCCATGTCGCCCGGCTCGAGCTTGCCGGTGATGATGTGCTTCGGCGTGAACACGCCCACGCGGTCGGCTTCATACGCCGCGCCGGTGCTCATGAAACGCAGTTTGTCTTTCGTCTTGATCGTGCCTTCGACGATGCGCACCAGCAGCACGACGCCGAGATACGCGTCATACCAGCTGTCGACCAGCAAGGCCTTGAGCTTCGCCGCCGGGTCGCCCTTGGGCGCGGGCAGGCGCTCGACGATGGCCTCGAGCAGGTCGTTGATGCCGATGTTGGCTTTGGCGGAGGTCAGCACGGCATTGGAAGCGTCGATGCCGATGACGTCCTCGATCTGGCGCTTGACGCGGTCGACGTCGGCGGCGGGCAGGTCGATCTTGTTGATGACGGGGACGATCTCGAGGTTGTTGTCGAGCGCTTGGTAAACGTTGGCCAGCGTCTGCGCTTCCACGCCCTGGCTCG
>CAYZCE010000039.1:0-11494 GCA_964476835.1 uncultured Rhodospirillaceae bacterium | reverse complement strand
CAACTAGCCGACGGCAGCGGCGCTGGTGTATGGTTTGGACAAGAAGAACACCGGCACCATCGTGGTCTATGACCTCGGCGGCGGCACCTTCGACGTCTCCGTCCTCGAAATCGGCGACGGCGTGTTTGAAGTCAAGGCCACCAACGGCGACACCTTCCTCGGCGGCGAAGACTTCGACAAGCGCATCATCGACTTCTTGGCTGACGAATTCAAGAAGTCCGACGGCATCGATCTGCGCAAGGACAAGCTCGCGCTGCAACGCCTGAAGGAAGCCGCTGAAAAGGCCAAGATCGAACTCTCTTCCGCGACGCAGACCGAAGTGAACCTGCCGTTCATCACGGCGGATGCTTCTGGCCCCAAGCACCTCAACGTCAAGATGACGCGCGCCAAGCTGGAGCAACTGGTCGACGACCTGCTGCAAAAGACGCTCGAGCCGTGCAAAGCCGCGCTCAAGGACTCCGGCCTCAAGGCGTCGGACATCGACGAAGTCATCCTTGTCGGCGGCATGACCCGTATGCCCAAGGTGATCGAGCTGGTCAAAAACTTCTTCGGCAAAGAACCGCACCGCGGTGTCAACCCCGATGAAGTCGTCGCCGACGGCGCGGCCATTCAGGGCGGCGTGCTTTCGGGCAACGTCAAGGATGTCCTGCTGCTCGACGTCACGCCCCTCTCGCTCGGCATCGAGACGCTGGGCGGCGTCTTCACGCGCCTGATCGACCGCAACACCACCATCCCGACCAAGAAGTCGCAGGTATTCTCGACGGCGGAAGACAACCAGAACGCCGTCACCATCCGCGTCTTCCAGGGCGAACGTGAAATGGCGGCCGACAACAAGCTGCTCGGCCAGTTCGACCTCGTCGGCCTGCCGTCGGCGCCGCGCGGCATCCCGCAGATCGAAGTCACCTTCGACATCGACGCCAACGGCATCGTGCATGTCTCTGCCAAGGACCGCGCCACCGGCAAGGAACAGCAGATCCGCATCCAGGCCTCGGGCGGCCTCTCGGACGCCGACATCAAGCAGATGGTGAAGGACGCCGAGGAACACGCCGACGAAGACAAGCAGAAGCGCGAGGAGATCGAGGCGAAGAACCGCGCCGAGAGCCTCATCCACACGGCCGAGAAGACGCTGACGGAATCCGGCGACAAGATCGCCAGCGGCGACCGCAAGACCGTCGAGGACGCCGTCGCGGAGCTAAAGTCGGCGGTATCGTCGAACAACGTCGCTGCGATCAAGTCGAAGACGGATGCGTTGCAGGAAGCCGCAATGAAGCTCGGCGAACACCTCTACCGTGCGCAAGCAGAACCCGGCGCAGCCGCCGGTTCTTCCGCAGCGCCGGAGAGCGACGAACAACCCAAGCCCGCCGAGGGTGAAGTTGTCGACGCCGAGTTCACCGAAGTGGACGACAACAAGAAGAAGTAATGAACCTGTCACCCCCGGGCGTATCGCTCGGGGGCTGACGGCGAGCGGATGTCATGGCCAAAAAAGATTTCTACGAAATCCTCGGCGCGGCGAAAGGTGCTTCAGCGGACGAGCTGAAGAAGGCCTATCGCGCCAAGGCCGTGAAGTACCACCCCGACAAAAACCCCGGCAATAAAGAGGCCGAGCACCACTTCAAGGAAGTCAACGAAGCTTATGACGTCCTGAAGGACGAGCAAAAGCGCGCGGCTTACGACCGCTTCGGCCACGCAGCCTTCCAGAACGGCGGGCCACGCCCGGGCGCGGGCGCTGGTGCCGGTGGTTTCGCGGGCGGCTTCGGCGGCGGCGGCGCTGGCGGATTCTCAGATATTTTTGAAGAGATGTTCGGCGACTTCATGTCGGGCATGGGCGGCGCGCAGCAGCGACGTGGCGGCGGCGATACCGGTGCGCGGCGCGGGGCTGATGTTTCCTACGACATGGAGATCACGCTCGAAGACGCTTTCAAGGGCAAGGACGCGACCATCAAGGTGGCGACGTGGCAATCCTGCGCGACCTGTTCTGGTTCCGGCGCGGAGAAGGGCACCAAGCCCGAGACCTGCGACCATTGTCGCGGCACCGGCCGCGTGCGCGGGCAGCAGGGCTTCTTCACGGTCGAACGCGCCTGCCCGGTATGCAACGGCGCGGGACAGGTCATCAAGCATCCCTGCAAGACGTGCAGCGGCTCCGGCCGCACGCGCAAGGAAAAGTCGCTGCAGGTTTCCATTCCTGCCGGGATCGAGGACGGCACGCGCATCCGCCTGACCGGCGAAGGCGAAGCCGGCGTGCGCGGCGGGCCGTCGGGCGACCTTTACGTGTTCATGACGGTCAAGCCGCACCGCCTCTTCACGCGCGACGGCGCGGAGCTTCATTGCCGCGTGCCGGTGCCGATGCACATGGTCGCGCTGGGCGGCAGCATCGAGGTGCCGACCATCGACGGCAAGCGCGTCTCGCTCTCCATCCCCTCGGGCACCCAGACCGGCCAGCAGTTCCGCCTCAAGGGCAAGGGCATGTCGGTGATGCGTTCCTCCATGCGCGGCGACATGTTCGTCGAGGTCGTCGTCGAGACGCCGGTCAACCTCAGCAAAAAGCAAAAAGACCTGCTCGACCAATTCGTGAAAGAAAGCGTCGATTCCAAGACCAACCCGCAAAGCCATGGCTTTTTCGGCAAGGTTAAGGAGCTGTGGGAAGATCTAAAAGACTGATAATAAAGGTCTTTTTATTTACTGAAAATGATTGACATAAAGCTGAAGGAAAGCGATACTCCTTGGTAATTCAATGACCAAGGAAAGAGACGATCATGAGCAAATTCTCCGACCGCTATAACAAGTTCATGCGCAGCCTGCAACGCGCGTTTCTCGGCCAGAGCAACCGTTTCGAGACGTTCTATGCCGATACGATCGGCATGGGCGCCGTCGTGCAGGGCAGCATCCCCAACCCCGACGACCGCCTTGAATTCGAGGCCGACAAAGTGAAGGTCGAAGGCCCGCGCCGTGACATCGTGCGCGTCCGCTGCCTCGACAACGTCATCGGCACATTATCTTACAAGTTCAACAGCGAAGCCGCGCGCGAGATCGAGCAGCACATCGCCGATGTTGCGGATTCCCTGGCGCGTGTCCGCGCTTACAAGATCGACGGCGAGCAAAAGACGCCGGTTGATCGCCTGACTTACAAGAACGTCACTATCCCCCTTGGCCCGAAAGCGGAGTAACCCATGAGCAAGTTCACAGACAAGATCCAGAAATTCTTCCGTGCCGTCCGCCGCGAACTCGCCGGCGAGAGCAACCGCACCGTCGTGATCGTGCGCGGCGGCCACATGCCGGGCGCATGGCCGACCTGCACCACCATCCCCAATCCCGAAAACCGCCTGGTATGCGAAGATTCGCAGAAGGTCATCATCGACGGCCCGTCGCGCGACGTGCACCGCATCCGCTGCCTTGACAGCGTGCTGGGCTCGCTGAAGTCGTCGTTCGACAAGGCTTCTTTCCTCAACGATGCCGAGGTCAAGGCCCGCAAGCACATCAAGGACCTCGAAGGTTCCCTCTCGCGCATCAGCGCCTATACGGTCGAGAACGGCCAGAAGGTTCCCGTCGACCGCCTTCAGTACCAGGCGCTTTCCATCAAGCTTTCAGCATAAGGAGAAAAACAATGGCCACTACCCTGTCGCAAAAGATCGGCGCCATGCTGCGTTCCCTCAAGCGCGAAATCGTCGGCGAGAGCAGCCGCGTGCCGCTGGTGCCGGAAGAATACATCCCCCTGCGCTTCTTCAAGGCTTACGCGGACATGTACCGCCGCGTCTCCAGCGCGCCGACGCTGGAAAACCGCCTTGAGTTCGCCCAAGGCCGCCCGGTGATCTCCGGCGACGCCAAGGACGTGCACAACGTGCGCTGCTTCGACCGCCTGGTCAACCAGCTGATCAAGTCGTTCAACAAGGAAGCCGCCATCCTCAGCACGCCCGAGAAGTGGATCGGCAACGAAAAGACCCTCGATATGCTCAACAGCAAGGCGACGCGCGTGATCAACAAGCTGAACAAGCACAGCAAGGACCTTGCAGCGTCGTTCGCACGCGTCACGGCGGTCACCACCGGCGCTGACGGCGTCCAGAAGCCGGTCAAGGAACTGGCCTATGCTTACGGCGGCAACAACCCGTTCTTCTCCGTGAAGCTGGGCTGACCTAAACCTTTCGACAAAATCCTCCGCCCGCGCTAGACTCGCGGGCGGAGGATTTTTCTATGGTGAACATCGGTATTCTCGGCGCGCACGGGCGCATGGGCCGCATGCTGCAGCAGGAACTGGACGCAGGCGGCGCCGCGGCGGTGCTTGCGGGTATCGCAGGGCGCAACGACGACAAGGACGCGCTGTTCGCCGCGACCGAGGCCGTCATCGACTTCACTGCGCCCGATGCGCTCGTTGGCCATGCCGCGCTGGCCGCACGATATGGCCGCGCGCTGGTCGTCGGCACGACGGGACTGGACATGGCGGCGCAAAAGGCGCTGGAAGCCGCCGCGCAGAAAGCCCCCATCCTGCAGGCTGCCAACATGAGCGTCGGCGTGACGATGCTGCTGGCGCTGGTCGAGGATGCCGCCGCGCGCCTCGGCCCCGGTTTCGACATCGAGATTTTCGAGGCGCATCACCGCCATAAAGTCGACGCCCCCTCGGGCACCGCGCTCGCGCTCGGCCGCGCGGCGGCGCAGGGCAGGGGTTTGGATTTCGAGAAAGCCAGGACCGTCGCGCGCGAGGGCACGCGTGCAGACGATGCGATCGGCTTTTCCGTGTTCCGCGGCGGCGACGTCGTGGGCGAACATACGGTGACCTTCGCCGGCGCGGGCGAGCGGATCGAGCTGGCGCATAAGGCCACCGACCGCGCCATCTTCGCCCGCGGCGCCGTCCGCGCGGCACTGTGGCTCACACGGCAGAAGCCCGGCCTTTATTCAATGCGCGACGTCCTCGGGCTTTAAATAGCGCCTTCGCCTTTCAGGAGTGCCTTTTTCATCTCCGGTCCCCAGCCGTAGTTCACGCGGCCGCCCGTCTTGTTGACGACGCGGTGACAGGGCACGACGATGGAGACGGTGTTCTTGCCGACGGCGGAGCCGACCGCGCGCACGGCGGCGGGCTTGCCGATCTTTTTCGCGATGGATTGATAAGTGACGGTCGCGCCTGGCTTGATCTTGAGCAGTTCCTTCCAAACTTTAAGCTGGAACGGTGTGCCGTAGAGGACGACGGGCAGCTTGAGCTGCGCGAGCTTCATCGGCCACAGGCGCGCGATCTCTTTCGCGGCGCGGGCGGTCACGGCCTTGTCCTCGACCAGTTCGGCGCCCGGCCATTCCTTGGCGAGCCGCGCGGCGCCGCAATTGATGCCGAGCCAGCAGATGCCCTCCGCCGTCAGCGCGACGAGGATCTTGCCCGTCGGGAAATCGTGGATGCCGTAGACGATGGTCAGGCCGCGGCCGCGGGCGGCGCGCGCGGCGGTGTGGGTAATGACTTTCATTGAATGCTTCCTTTTATTAATGCTAAAACCTATTCATGACGCCGCAAAAAGTAAAAGAGTTTTTCGCCCGCCTGCAGGCGCAGAACCCCGAGCCGAAGGGGGAGCTGGAATACACCAACCCCTATACGCTGCTGGTGGCCGTCGTGCTGTCGGCGCAGGCAACCGATACGGGCGTCAACAAGGCGACGCGCGCCTTGTTCAAGGCCGTCTCCACCCCCGCCGAGATGGTGGCGCTGGGCGAAGCGGGGCTGAAGCGGCATATCAAGATCATCGGCCTTTACAACACCAAGGCCAGGAACGTCATCGCCCTCTCGCGCATCCTTGTCGGCGAATACGGCGGCCAGATCCCCAAAACCCGCGAGGAACTGGTCAAGCTGCCCGGCGTCGGGCGCAAGACGGCCAATGTGGTGCTGAACATCGCCTTCGGCGAGCCGACCATCGCGGTCGACACCCACCTGTTCCGCGTCGGCAACCGCACCGGCCTCGCCCCCGGCCGCACGCCGGAGGAGGTCGAGGACAAGCTGCTCAAGGTCGTGCCGAAAGAATACCTGCGCCACGCCCACCACTGGCTGATCCTGCATGGCCGCTATGTGTGCAAGGCGCGCAGGCCAGAATGCCCCACGTGCATCGTGCGGGATCTCTGCGCTTATAAGGATAAAACGAAAGCTTAGGTCGGTACGCTGAAGGCACCGCGGGAGAGGACGCTGTGCAGGCAGTCCGACTTCTCGCCGGTGCTGATCGGCTGCGCGCGTGCGGCGGAGCCGGGGACCAGTTCATCCTGCATGCGGAAGTCGACGTAGGACGTCTGGCTCTGGCCGGTACGGTTCTGGTCGTCGTAGAAGTAGAAATCCACCACGCAGCCGTTGGCCTTGTACTGCCAGACCTCGGCGTCGGCGTCCTGGCGGTGCAGGGTCGGCTTGCCGAAGAGGTAGCGGATTTCCTGCTGGGTCAGCATCATCAGGGACTGGGGCTGGTCGGCGATAAAGGTGCGGGCCTGCGAGATATAGCCGGCCGCCGGGGTATAGCGGGCATCGGTCAGGTGGCTGGCGCGGTCGGGGAACAGGGCGTTGCGCAGCTGCTCGGAACGGGTGGATTCGACGATGCGGGACTGGATCTCGGGCGTCTTGCAGCTGCCCACCAGCAGGACCATGAGGGGCAGGAGTGCCAGGGCAAAGCGGGCGAGACGACGCGCGTTGACGCCGGTCAGGCCATAGACGGACATCAGCGTCTGGTCGAGGGCTGCGATCATCATGGGAGTTACGCTCCGGCCGTGCGCGCGCACGCCTTCGAAGAGGGGGAGGAGTTTCTTTTTACAGTCGCCATATCGAGCCTCAAAACGCTGTGACAGGATACCAACGGGCGAAACGGTCGCCGGTACGGTGTAGTTCGGTAAAAGGAATGACGAAAGTCGTACCATGATTACCTCCATTTCGTCCAGCTTTGATCTCTAATTATCCGTAATCTTAACCTTATATTTACATAATGAAACAAAAAATCATAAAAGTCAACCCTTTATCAGCCAAGCTATTGATTTTACGTAATTAATTTTAGGTAAAGAATGTATACAGATAGAGCCAAAATCGTAGAGATCGGGGGGAGAGGGAAGATGGGATTCGTGCTCTCGCCTGTCATCCCGAGCGAAGCCGAGGGATCTTAAAACTATCCGCGTATCCTGTATCTGCCATTTAAGATCCCTCACTTCGTTCGGGATGACATGTGGTGCGGGGGGAAAAAAGAAAGCCCCCGACCAGCGGGGGCTTCTTTGCATCACTATATATGTGTGATTACGGCTTGGGCTTCGTGCCGCACGCGCCGCCGCAGGCGCAGTCTTTCTTCTTGGGCGTCTCGGCGGGGGCGTTGTCGTTGGTCTCGGGCGCCGGGGTGCTCGTCTTGCAGGGGCACTCCTTCTTCTCGGCCGCTTTGTCGAAGTCCTGCTTGCAGGGGCAATCTTTACCGCACATGGGCGTCTCCTTATTCGGTTGTGACGATCTGGCTTCCACACATATAGTAGGGAGGCCATGACGACGCTTCAAGACATATATAATGAGAGACTGGCCGCCGCCCTGCGGCCCGACCCGGACCAGGCGCGCGCCATCGCCGCGCTTGACCGGCTGCGAGGCGAACTGGCGACCGTGCCCGGCGGTTGGCGCCAGTGGCTGGGCCGGAAGAAGGCCCCGGCGCCCAAGGGCTACTATTTCCACGGCGGGGTCGGGCGCGGCAAGTCGATGCTCATGGACCTCTTTTTCGCTTCCGTCGAGGGTGTTCCAAAACGCCGGGTGCACTTCCATGCCTTCATGCTCGAGGTGCACGACTTCCTGCATGCCACCCGCACCGGCAAGGAGCGGATCGACGGTGCGCTGCTGGCCTGCGCCGACAAGATCGCGGCGGAGAGCCGCCTGCTCTGCTTCGACGAATTCCAGGTGCGTGACGTGGCGGACGCCATGATCCTCGGCCGCCTCTTCACCGCGCTATTCGAGCGGGGGGTGACAATGGTCGTCACCTCGAACGTCGCCCCCGACGACCTTTACGCAGACGGGTTGCAGCGCGACCGCTTCCTGCCGTTCATCGCGCTGCTCAAGGAGCGGCTGCATGTCTTTTCCTTCGCGGGCGACGTGGATTACCGCCTCAACCGCCTGATGGACGCGCAGCTCTATTTCTGGCCGGACGATGACCGGGCACGGTCGGAGCTGGAACGGCTGTTCGGGCTGGTCGCCGACGGCGAAGAAGGTTCGGCCATGGACATCGCTGTCAAGGGCCGCACCATCCACGTGCCGCGCGCCGTGCGCGAGGTCGCGGCCTTCACCTTCGCCGAGCTGTGCGAAAAGCCGAAAAGCGCCCTCGATTATCTCGAGCTCGCCAAGCGCTTCCGCGTGTTCGTGCTGAGCGGCGTGCCGGCGATGACGGACGAGAAGCGCGACGCTGCGCTGCGCTTCGTCACCTTGATCGATGCATTATATGAGAGCCACGCGCGCCTGATCGTCTCGGCGGCGGTCGCGCCGGAAAACCTCTATCAGGGCGAGACGCACGCCGGCGTCTTCGCGCGCACCGTCAGCCGGCTGATGGAAATGCAGTCGCGGACATACCGGGAAAAAGTTTAGGCGACGGGCTTTGCGGCTTGGCGCGTCAGGCGTTGCGCCGCGGCGTAAGTGATCGTCGTGCTTGTGTCGATAGCCTTCTTGAATGCAGGGGCGACAGCTGCAGTGGGTTCGGGCGCGGAGAGACGGGCGCGGCGTTCTTCGGTGCGCTTGGCCATGGCGTTGAAGGCGAAGCCGATCGCGACCGACGTGACCGCCGCCGCGCCGATGGCGGGCAGCAGCTTGAACTCATCGGTGCGCGCGTAGTGCAGGACGAAGTCGAAAGTGAAAGCCGCGCCGATGGCGATGAGGCAGGGCACGCCCATGCCGCCGGCGCCCGCCATAATGACGGTCACGCATGCGGCAACCGTCATGCTGATCGCGCCCATCGCCACGCCGGCCACGATGCTCAGGAACGTGTGCTTACGGTTGTTCTTTTTGTTGTCGGGCGCGGGCGCAACGGGCGTCGTCATGCTCGGTTATCCTTATATGGTTGATATGCCACGACTCTATGCGATTTCGGCCGTCCGCGCCAGCTTTTTATGACTATAGATCAACCCCATGAAATTTAAATGATTTTTAAAATCCAACGGGATAGGATCGAAGGAGAGGAGAGGGGTATGCTGTCGTTTCTCCAAAAATTGTTCGGTTTCGACCAGCGGCGCTATGAGCGGCAGAAGCAGGCGCTCAAGGGCGGCGACCCGGCGAAGATCCGCGAGATGGCGGGCAGCGAGGGGACGCACCCCGAGGTGCTCTATTTCCTCGCCCATGACGGAGACCCTGACATCCGCCGTGCGATTGCCCTGAACCGGGCGACGCCGCTCGCGGCCAGCGCGCTTCTCGCCAACGACCAGAGCGTCGACGTGCGCCTTGCGCTGGCGGCGCGCTTGCTGGAACTGTTGCCCGGCCTGTCGACCGACAAGCACCGCAAGCTCTACGCCTATGCCGTGCAGGCGCTCGGCGTGCTCGCGCAGGACGAGGTGCTGAAGATCCGCCAAGTGCTCTCAAGCGCGCTCAAGGACTACGCCAAGGCGCCGCCGAAAGTGGTCGGCCAGCTCGCGCGCGACCTCGAGCGCGAAGTGTCGGAGCCGATCCTACGCTTCTGCGTCGCGCTTTCCGACGACGATCTGCTCGACATCCTCGGCCACCATCCCGAGCCGTGGGTGGTCGAGACGATCGCCGCGCGCCCGGCGGTCAGCGACGAAGTGGCGAGCGCCGTCGTCGGCACCAAGGACGTCGCCGCCGGCACCGCGCTGATCAACAACCCCGGCGCGCAGTTCTCGTCCGAGACGCTGCGCAAGATCATCGACAACGCCGAAGAAGTGCCCGAGTGGCACGAACCGCTGGCGGGACGCAAGGAACTGACGCTCGACCTCGCGCATCGCCTGTCGGGCTTCGTGAGCGCGGCGGTGCTGAGCGTGCTGGAGCGCCGTTCCGACTTCGACGCCGCGACGAAGCGCGAGATCGCCGGCATCGTCAAGCGTCGCCTCGAATTCCAGCGCCAGGGCGCGCCGAACGAGACGGCGGAAAGCCGCGTCGAGCGCTACGTCAAGGCGGGCAAGCTCGGCCCCGACGTCATCCTCGACGCGCTGGCGTGGCGCGACACGCGCTTCGTGCTGCTCGCGATTTCCTACCTCAGCCGCATCCACCCGATCGTGGCCGAGAAGATGCTGCGCTCGGGCACGCCGAAATCGATGCTGGCGCTGTGCTGGATGGCGCGCCTGCCGATGCGCGTGGCGGTGGAGCTGCAACGGTCGTATGCGCGCCTCGACCCGCGCGAGATCATGTACGCGCGCGGCGGCACGGAATACCCGATGACGCTGCCGGAGATCAAGTGGCAGCTCGAGTTCTACGGCGTCAATTTCGAGAAATGATTATTTGCTGTCGGGCGTCAGGCGCAGCGTCTCGGGCTGCGGGCTGTACTGGTACGTCTTCGACGAGTCCTGCTTCGACGCGCTCTGGTTGAACGACTGCTCGAGCTTGTTCTTCTCCGGCAGGTTGCCCTTCTTGTGGGTCATGTAATAGACGCCGGCAAAGGGCAGGGCCACCGTCAACACGGTAGCCGCGATCATCGGGATGCGGCGGACTTGGTCCATGTGGTTCTTGAGCGTCCGCGCGCCAAGGCCGAAACCGGTTGCGAGCAGGGAGCCCCAGACGATGGCCTCGCCCGAAATGACGCCGGCGCCGAAGATGCCGCCGGCGATGCTGAGGACGGCAGGGATGGCCGTGAGAACCGCAAGCCCGGTCAAGACGCCGGCAACGACGCTGAGGAAGCTGCGGCCACTGGTCTTGATCTTTTTCTTCTCCATTTTTGTCCCCTTGTTTCAGGCTGATAGCTGGCCTTTTCACTTAAGAAAATTGTACTACGGCTTGAAAATTAAGTCAAATAATTATGAATAATAAAAATACCCCATTCGTCAACTGTCACCCGGGTAATTTTGTGCTAGGGTGTGCGGGATTGATTCCATCTCTAAGGTCCTGTAACTGAAGGAAAGTATCTCATGTCCCGTAAAAAAATCGCACTCGTCGGCGCCGGCCAGATCGGCGGCACCCTGGCGCTCCTCGCCGGTATGAAACAACTGGGTGATGTGGTCCTCTTCGACATCACCGAAGGCATGCCGCAGGGCAAGGCACTCGACATCGCCGAAGCCGCCCCGGTCGAAGGTTTCGATGCGGCCTACACAGGCACCAACGACTACGCCGCCATCGCGGGCGCGGATGTCGTCATCGTCACCGCCGGCGTGCCGCGCAAGCCGGGCATGAGCCGCGATGACTTGATCGGCATCAACACCGGCGTCATCAAGACGGTGGGCGAGAACATCAAGAAACACGCGCCCAACGCTTTCGTCATCGTCATCACCAACCCGCTCGACGTCATGGTCGGCATCATGCAGGAAGTCACCGGCTTCAAGCCGGAGAAGGTCGTCGGCATGGCCGGCGTGCTTGACAGCGCGCGCTTCCGCCACTTCCTCGCCGATG
>CAYZCE010000038.1:0-12586 GCA_964476835.1 uncultured Rhodospirillaceae bacterium | reverse complement strand
CCCCGACCTGCGCACGTTCTTCGAGAGCGATTTGCGCTGGCTGAAACACTACGGCTTCGGCCCGATGGAGGCATGACATGAAACTTTCCCTCAACTGGCTCAAGGAATATCTCGACACCACGGCCTCGGCGCAGGACATCGCGGCGAAGCTCACCGCCATCGGCCTCGAAGTCGAAGGCGTCGATGACAAGGCCGCGACGCTCAAGGGTTTCGTCGTCGGCCATATCCTGACCGCCGAAAAGCATCCGGATGCCGACAAGCTGCAATGCCTCGTCGTCGACACAGGCGCCGAGAAGCTCAAAGTCGTCTGCGGCGCACCCAATGCGCGCGCAGGGATGAAAAGCGTCTTCGCGCCTGTCGGCGCTTATATCCCCGGTGCGGACATCACCCTCAAAAAGGGCAACATCCGCGGGCAGGAATCGAACGGCATGATGTGCTCGGAGCGCGAGCTGCTGCTCTCCGATGAAAGCAACGGCATCATTGAATTGCCTGAGAGCGTCAAGACGGGTTCTCCCGCAGCAGATGCGCTCGGCGCGACCGACGTTGTATTCGAAGTCAACCTCACGCCCAATCGTGGCGATTGTGCCAGCGCCTACGGCATCGCGCGCGATCTTGCCGCCGCCGGCATCGGCACCCTGAAAGCATTGGATACCAAACCTGTTGCGTCTGCGACCAAGAATCTGGTCGGCGTCACCATCAAGGACGACAAGGCCTGCGCGCTGTTCATTGGCCGCTATATCAAGGGCGTCAAGAACGGCCCCTCGCCGAAATGGCTGCAAGATCGCCTCAAGGCGCTCGGCCAAAAGCCGATCTCGGTGCTGGTCGACATCACCAATTACATGACGCTCGGCCTCAACCGCCCGCTGCACGTTTTCGACGCGGACAAGCTCAAGGGCAACATCCACGTGCGCTTCTCCAAGAAGGGCGAGACGCTGGCGGCGCTCAACGATAAAACCTATACGCTCGACGACGGCATGGTTGCGATCTGCGACGATTCCGGCGTGCTCGGCTTGGGCGGTATCATCGGCGGCGCATCCACCGGCGTTTCGACAGAAACGAAGAACGTTTATCTCGAGTGTGCCTACTTCGACCCTGCCGTCATCGCCAAGACGGGCCAGAAACTGCAAATCGACAGCGACGCCCGTTACCGCTTCGAGCGCGGCATCGACCCGGCCTTCAGCGCATCCGGCGCTGAAATCGCCACCAGGATGATCCTTGACCTGTGCGGCGGTGAAGCCAGCGATGTCGTGGTCGCGGGCAAGGCGCCCGGCCTGCGCCGCACGATCGCTTACGCCTCGGCACGTCTGAAACTTCTCGGCGGCAGCGACCTGCCCGAAACGCGTCAGAAAGAAATCCTGACCGCGCTCGGCTTCACGCTCGATGGATGGAAAGTCACGACGCCGTCGTGGCGTCATGACGTCGAAGGCGCGGCAGACTTGGTCGAGGAAATCCTGCGCATCGACGGCTACGACAACATCCCCGCGGTGGCGATTGTGTCGGAACAAAAGCCGCCCGCGCTGAACGCGCTGCAAAAGCGCATCGTCAATGCCCGCCGCTCGCTCGCCGTGCGCGGTTTGTATGAGACGGTCACGTGGTCGTTCATCGACGAAGCGCGCGCTGACCTGTTCGGTATTGCGAACAAGCAGGCGCTGACGCTGGTCAACCCGATCAGCGCCGACATGTCCGTCATGCGCCCGAGCATCCTGCCTAACCTGATCGAGGCGGCAGGACGCGCGGCGGATCGTGGCCATGCGGATGCGTCCCTGTTTGAAGTCGGCGGCGTCTACCGCTCCGCCGAGCATGACGGCCAACAGACTGTTGCCGCCGGCCTGCGCTCCGGCAATACGCGCCCACGCCACTGGTCGGCACCCGCGCGCACGACCGATGCACATGATGCCAAGGCCGACGCGCTCGCCGTGCTCGAAGCCTGCGGCGTCAACGTGAACAGCCTGCAAATCACCACCGATGCGCCGGAATGGTACCACCCGGGCCGTTCGGGCGTATTGCGCCTCGGCCGCGACGCAGTCGCGCATTTCGGCGAGATCCACCCCGCCACGCTGGCGACGCTCAAGCGCGACGAGGCTTTCGCCGCATTTGAAGTGTTCCTCGACGCCATTCCCGCGCCCAAGAAGAAGGGCACGCGGAAAGAGTTGCTGAAACTCTCGCCCTTCCAGCCCGTCAGCCGCGACTTCGCATTTATCGTCGATATGGGCGTCGACGCCGACAAGATCGTTAAGTCGATTAAGTCCGTCGACCGTACCTTGATCGTCGGCGTCGACATCTTCGACGTCTATACCGGCAAGGGCGTCGATACCGGCAAGAAATCCGTTGGCATTGCCGTCACGCTGCAACCCGTCGACAAGACCATGACCGACGACGAGATCAACGCGCTCTGCGCGAAGATCGTCGAGGCGGTGACGAAAGCGACAGGCGCAACCCTCCGTACCTAACAAAAAAGCCCCCGCTGAAAACGGGGGCTTTTTTATCGCAGGCGGGACGATCAGACGTCCTTGCCCTGATAGATCTGCATGATCTTGTCGAGCATGGCCAGCGCTTCTTCGCGCGGGCGCTGGAAGCTGTTGCGGCCGATGATGCTGCCGTTGCCGCCGCCCTCGAAGATGGCGCGTGCGTCGTCGTAGACGCTGTCTTCGCCCTTCGTCGCGCCGCCGGAGAAGACGACGATGCGGCGGCCGTTAAAGCAGGACTTCACGACATGCGCCACGCGCTCGGCCTGGGTGCCGATGGCGATCGACTCATAAGGTTTCTTGGCTTCAGCTTGCTCGACATGGTCGGTCGGCAGCTTGACCTTGATGATATGCGCGCCGAGGAGTGCTGCCATGTGCGCGCCGTAGGCGATGGTGTCGATGGCGGTTTCGCCGTCCTTCGTGACTTTGCCGCCGCGGATATACGACCAGATCACGGTCGCGATGCCGTAGGACTTCGCTTCTTCCGACAGCGCGCGGATTTCTTCCTGCATCTCGAGCATCTGGTCGGAGCCGGGATAGATGGTGAAGCCGATCGCCGAGCAGCCGAGGCGCAGCGCGTCCTTGACCGACGCCGTGATCGACTGGTCCTTCGCGGAGACGAGGCTGTTCGAGCTATTGATCTTGAGGATGGTCGGGATTGCGCCGGCGAAGGTGTCCGCGCCCGCTTCCAGCATGCCGAGCGGTGCTGCGTAAGCGTTGCAGCCGGAATCGACGGCGAGCTGGTAGTGGTAATGCGGATCATACGACTCGGGGTTCGCCTGGAAGCTGCGCGCGGGGCCGTGCTCGAAGCCCTGGTCGACGGGCAGGATGACCATCTTGCCGGTGCCGCCGAGCTTGCCGTGCATCAGCATGCGGCAGAGGCTGGCCTTGGTGCCCGGGTTGTCGCTTTCGTAGTTCGAGAGGATCTTCTTTACTTTTTGCGTGACGCGCATGGGGTTCTCCTTTTGAAACTATCGTAAATATAAAGAATATGCCTGTCTAATCAACCGGAATTCCGCCGCGGGCGAGGGCGTCGGCGCGTTCGTTTTCGGCATGGCCGTCGTGGCCGCGCACCCAGATCCACTTCAGGTCGTGCGCGGACAACAAGGTGTCGAGTTGCTGCCAGAGATCGATGTTCTTGACGTCTTTCTTATCGGCGGTTTTCCAGCCCTTGGCCTTCCAGCCGCGCAGGTATTCGGTTGCGCCCTTCATGACATACTGGCTGTCGGTGTGGATCGTGACGGCGCAGCGTTCCTTGAGCGACGACAGTCCTTCGATCACCGCCTGCAACTCCATGCGGTTGTTCGTGGTGGATGGTGTGCCGCCGCTCAATTCGCGCTCGTGGCCATTATAGCGCAAAATCGCGCCCCAGCCGCCGGGGCCGGGGTTGCCGCTGCAGGCGCCGTCGGTGAAAAGATCGACCTGCTTCACGGCGTGCCCATCTCTTTTTGATAGAAGCGCAGGATGCGGAAATATTCCAGCGGGTCCTTCGGCGTCACTTGCGCGTCTTCAGCCGGGTGGAACCAGTCGTAGAGGCGCGTGGAGAGGATGCGCAGCGCGGCTGCGCGGCCGAAGAACAGCTGCGCGGCGCGTTCGGCGCTGCTCATGTGACGGTTCTGCTTATAGGCGTTGGTCAGCGCAGCGGCGCGCTCGCGGTTGATCGTGCCGCCCGGGTCGAAGCACCAGGCGTTCACCGTCAACATCAGGTCGTAGACGAAGGTCTCGGTGCAGGAGAAGTAGAAGTCGATCACGCCGGATATTTTTTGTCCCTCGAAGAAGACGTTGTCGGGGAAGAGGTCGGCATGCACCGTGCCTTGCGGCAAATCCTTCGGCCAGTTCTGCGACAGCCACGCCATCTCGCGGTGCAGGATCGCGACCATGCCGCGCTCCAGCGTGTCGGGCTTGTTGCCGCAGGCGTCGATCAGGCCGTGCCAGACGCGCAGCGACATCGGGTTGTCGCGCTTCATCTTGAACTCGCGCTGCTCGGTGTGCATCTGGCCGAGCAGGGCGCCGACGGCCTCGGCATACACCAGCTCGATGCGGCGCGGCCAGCGGCCGAAGAGGAAGGTGGTGACGGCGGCGGGCTTGTTCTTCAGCGTCGTCACGATGTTGCCGATGTTGTCGGGCATGACGGTAGGGCAGGGAATGCCGCGCGCGTGCAGGTGCTCCATGAAGCCGAGGCAGAACGGCAGGTCTTCCGCGCGCACACGCTTTTCAAACAAGGTCAGGACGAAGCCGCCCTGCGTGGTGATGAGGCGGTAATTGGTGTTCTCGACGCCGTCGGGGAAAGGCTCGAGCGACTTGGCGGAGCCGATGCTGTAGTGCCGCAGGAAGGGGCCGAGGTCTTCGATCGTGACGGGCGTATAGACGGCCATGCGCTTATCCTGCCAGCACGCGCGGGATGTTGAAGACGACGTTCTCGCGCGCGGTCTCGACCGTTTCGATCTCGACGTCAAAATATTCGCGCGCGGCGTCGATCACGCCCTGCACCAGTTCTTCAGGCGCGGAGGCACCGGCGGTCAGTCCGAAGCTGTGGATGCCGGCCAGCGACGCCCAGTCGATCTCACTTGCGTTGTCGGCGAGGAACGCATGCGCGCAGCCTGCCAGCTTCGCCACTTCGACGAGGCGGTTGGAATTGGAGGAATTCTTCGAGCCGATCACCGCCAGCGCATCAACCCGCGGCGCGATCGCGCGCACGGATTCCTGCCGGTTGGTGGTGGCGTAGCAGATGTCCTCGCTTTTCGGCTGCAGCACGCGCGGAAAGCGCGCGCGCAGCTCTTCCACGATCTCACGCGTGTCGTCGACCGAGAGGGTGGTTTGCGTGATGTAGGAAAATTCTTCGTCCGTCGCGAAGGGCAGCTTGGCGACGTCTTCTTTGCGTTCGACCAATATCACCGCGCCCTCGGCCAGCTGGCCCATGGTGCCGACGACTTCGGGGTGGCCGGCGTGGCCGATCAGCACGATGCGGCGGCCGAGACGGTGGTGGGCTTCCGCCGCGTAATGCACCTTGCTCACCAGCGGGCAGGTGGCGTCGATATACATCATGTTACGGCGCTTGGCTTCGGCCGGCACCGCCTTGGGCACGCCGTGGGCGGAGAAGATCACTGGCGCGCCCTCGGGCACCTGGTCGAGTTCCTTCACGAAGACGGCGCCCTTGGCGCGCAAATCCTCAAGAACGTGTTTATTATGGACAATTTCGTGCCGCACATAGACCGGCGCGCCGAATTTCTCCAGCGCGCGTTCGACAATCTCGATGGCGCGCTCGACGCCGGCGCAAAAACCGCGCGGATTGGCCAATATAATTTTAAGGGGTGGCTTGGTCATGTCCCACAATATATCCGCTTCTGCCGCCTTGAGTCGAGCCTTGCCTCGGGGTATTCTCGGGGAAAATGAGGTGACAATATGCGTAAATTCGCTCTCCTGGCGCTCGTGCTGTTGGCTGGCTGCTCGTCTTCCAAGCACCCGCCGGAATTCTCCTGCCCGCGCACCGGCTTCGTCATGCACGCCGACACAGTGACGTTGCCGGCGGCGGAAGCGGTTTTCACCGGCTATACCGGCAGCTGCAAGCCGGTCGAGAACGGCATTGCGCTCGACATCACCCTGCCTGTGCAGGTCAAAAAGACCAAGGACCCGGCGCCCGAGAGCGTGACGCTGCCTTACTTCATCGCCGTGCTGTCGCCGGACGAACAGGTGCTGCAGCGCCAGTCGTTCACCGCCACCGTCAAGATCGACAAAGATGCGGGCACGGGGCAGGACAGTGAAGACCACGAGATCACCTTGCCGCTGCCCAAGGGCGTGCAGGCTTACGGCTACAAAGTGGCGTTCGGTTTCGAACTCACGCCCGAGCAACTCGCCTTCAACAAGGAAAAGAAGAAATGACGCTGAACATCGCCGCCTTTTGGCAATCGGAATTCGACGAACATGAAGTCGTGACGAAAGCCACGCGCACGCAGCTGGCCGCGCCGTTCGACAAGATGCTCAAGGCTTGCGTCGCCACGATCAATGCCGGCGGCAAGATTTTGTTCGCGGGCAACGGCGGTTCTGCCGCCGACAGCCAGCACTTGGCGACGGAACTGACCGTACGCTATAAAACAGACCGCGCGCCCATCGCCGCGATCGCACTGACCACCGACACCTCGGCACTCACCGCCATCGGCAACGACTTCGGCTTCGACCACTTGTTCTCGCGCCAGGTCGCGGCGCTGGGGCGCAAGGGCGACGTGTTCATCGCCATCAGCACCTCGGGCAACAGCAAAAACATCATCGCGGCCATTCACGAAGCGAAGAAGCTGGGCATCACCGTCGTCGGCTTCACCGGCAGCACGGGCGGCAACATGGCCGGCCTGTGCGACATCCTGCTCAACGTGCCGTCGACGACGACCGCGCGCATCCAGGAAATGCACATCACGCTCGGCCAGATGCTGTGCGGCGCGTTGGAACTCGATCTCGGTCTTGTGAAGGCCGCGGCTTAAACCGCCATGATCAATACGCCGATCCCCAGCGCGATGCGGTAGACCGCAAAGGGCGTGAAGCCGTGCGTGCGCACCCAGCGCATCAGGAACGCGACCGACGCATAGGCGACGGCGAAGGAAATCACGAAGCCCGTCGCCAGCACCATCCACTGGTGGCAATCGAGTGCGAGGCTGCGGAACGAATCGTCGCCGTGGCCGAAAAGGGATTTCAGCATCACGAAGCCGGTCGCCGCCGCCATCGTCGGCATCGAAAGGAAGAACGAGAACTCGAGCGCCGCCGCGCGGCTGAGACCGGCGAGCTGTCCGCCCGCGATCGTGGCCATCGAGCGCGAGGTGCCGGGGAAGACAGCCGCCGCGATCTGGCAGAGGCCGATGACGACGGCTTGCGTCACGGTCATCTTTTCCATCGCGCCGGTCTTCTCAAATTTCTTGTGGTGATGGTCGACCACCCCCATCACGATGCCGCCGATGATGAGCGACCATGCGATGACATGCAGGCTTTCAAGGTTTTTCCCGATCAGCTTGGACAAGAGGAACGACGGCACCGCCGTGACGATGAAAGCCAGCAGCGTCAGCGTCAGCGGGTGGCGCAAACGGTTGCCGGACGTCATGAAGCTCCTGACGAAAGCGACGATGCGCGGCCAGAAATAGACGGGCAGGCACAAGATTGCGCCGAGCTGGATGACGACGGAATACATCTTCCAGTACCCGTCTTCCAGCGAGATATCCAGCCAGCTTTCGGCCAGTCGCAGGTGCGCGGTCGAACTGACCGGCAGGAATTCGGTGACGCCCTCGACAAGGCCGAGGAAAATCGAGATCAGGTAGTCATGCATGTGATAAAGCTCCCCTCAGGACATTTTGTCGTTTACAGCCATGCTTTGAAAGCGATATTTTGAGAGGCAATCGTGACAGGAGAAAGCTATGACAAAATCCATCACCGACTTGAGCTTCGAAGACGCGCTGGCCGAGCTGGAAAAAATCGTGCGCGCGCTCGAATCGGGGTCTGCCGACCTCAAGACCTCCATCGACGCCTATGAGCGTGGCATAGCGCTCAAGAAGCATTGCGAAGCCCGCCTCAAGGAAGCGCAAAGCCGCATCGAGAAGATCACCGTCGCCGACGGCACGGTCAAGACTGAGCCGTTCAAGGTCTCGGAATAACACCTCTTCGCACCTGTTCGCGATATGTCAATTTATCATTGACATAAAGTAAAACTGTATAGCGCTGAAAAAGATGACTTTTTCCTGCGGCTCCATTATAAATGGCGGACAGGTTTTTTAGAGAAAAGGGTTATACACATGGCTCCATCACCACGCGAAGCCTCACCGAAACTCCATCAGGCGATGGAGGACTGCCGCGAGCAGGTGAACAAGACGATCTCTCTCCTGCTGCCGAGCTCGGAGATGGCCGAGGCGCCGCTGTTCGACGGTATGCGCTATGCGGTGCTCAGCGGTGGCAAGCGCCTGCGCGCGTTCATGGTCATGGAAGGTGCGCGCGTTTTCGGCGTCGATGTCGGCCGCGCGCGCCGCGTGGCGGCGGCGGCGGAATTCGTCCACGCTTATTCTCTCGTGCATGACGACCTGCCCGCGATGGACGACTCGGATATGCGCCGCGGCAAGCCTTCGCTGCACAAGGCTTACGGCGAAGCGACCGCCATCCTCGCCGGCGACGCGCTGCAGACGCTGGCGTTTGAAATCCTTTCCGATCCCGAAACCCACGAAGACCCGCGCGTGCGCATCGAGCTGGTCTCGAACCTCGCCGGCGCCTCAGGCATGAACGGCATGGTCGGCGGCCAGATGCTCGACATGATCGGCGAACGCCAAGAATTCGATGTCGGCACCATCTCGCGCCTGCAGCGCATGAAGACTGGCAAGCTGATCGCGTTCTGCTGCGAAGCGGGCGCCATCCTCGGCCGTGCCAACCCGGCGCACCGCCAGTCGCTGCGCAACTACGCGCACGACCTCGGCCTCGCGTTCCAGGTCACCGACGACATTCTCGACGCCGAAGGCAGCGCGCAAGAAATGGGCAAGCCCGTCGGCCAAGATGGCAAGAAGGCCACCTTCGTCACCGCCATGGGCGTCGAAAGCGCGCGCATGCGTGCGGAAATGCTGGTCGAACAGGCCGTGCGCCACCTGCGCGTCTTCGACGAAGGCCGCGTCGACCTCCTCAAGGATCTCGCTTACTACGTGCTGCAGCGCCGTCTATGACCCAGACGCCGGTGCTGGATCGCGTGAACCTGCCCGCCGACGTGCGCCGGCTGGAACAACGCGACCTGCCGCAACTCGCCGCCGACGTGCGCCATGAGATGATCGAGGCGGTTGCCGTCACCGGCGGCCACCTCGGCGCAGGCCTCGGCGTCGTCGAACTCACCGTCGCGCTCCATCATGTTTTCAACACGCCCGACGACCGCCTCATCTGGGACGTCGGCCACCAGGCCTATCCCCACAAGATACTGACCGGCCGCAAGGACCGCATCCGCACGCTGCGCCAAGGCGGCGGCCTCAGCGGCTTCACCAAGCGCAGCGAAAGCGAATATGATCCTTTCGGCGCGGCGCATAGCTCCACCTCGATCTCCGCCGGCCTCGGCATGGCCGCCGCGCGCGATATGAAGGGCGGCGACAACAAGGTCGTCTGCGTTATCGGCGACGGCGCGATGAGCGCCGGCATGGCGTACGAGGCGATGAATAACGCTGGCCACCTGAAGAACCGCTTCGTCGTGATCCTCAACGACAACGACATGTCGATCGCCCCGCCCGTCGGCGCGATGAGCGCGTATCTCTCGCGCATGGTGTCGGGCAAGACGTATCTGGGCCTGCGCGAGCTCGGCAAGAAGGCGACCGCCATCCTGCCGCCGCCGCTCAAGGAAGCTGCCCGCCGCGCCGAAGAATACGCGCGCGGATTCTGGACCGGCGGCACGCTGTTCGAGGAACTGGGCTTCTATTACGTCGGCCCCATCGACGGCCACAACTTCGACCACCTGCTGCCCGTGCTCGAGAACGTGCGCGACAGCATTTACGACGGCCCGATCCTCGTGCACGTCGTCACGCAGAAAGGCCGCGGCTACGCGCCCGCCGAATCCGCAGCAGACAAGATGCACGGCGTCGCCAAGTTCGATGTCGCCACCGGTGCGCAGGCCAAAGGCAAAGCAGGCGCGCCCGCTTATACGAAAGTTTTCGCCGAGAGCCTTGCCGCCGAAGCGCGCAAGGATGACAAGATCGTCGCCATCACCGCGGCCATGCCCTCCGGCACCGGCCTCGACAGCTTCGGCAAGGAGTTCCCCGAGCGCACCTTCGACGTCGGCATCGCCGAGCAGCACGCCGTCACTTTCGCCGCAGGCCTTGCGACCGAAGGCTACAAGCCCTTCTGCGCGATCTATTCCACCTTCCTGCAGCGCGCCTACGACCAAGTCGTGCATGACGTCGCGCTGCAAAACCTTCCCGTACGTTTCGCGATCGACCGCGCAGGATTGGTCGGCGCCGACGGTGCGACGCATGCGGGCGCCTTCGACGTCGCCTATCTCGGCTGCCTGCCGAACATGGTGCTGATGGCCGCAAGCGATGAAGTCGAGCTGCAGGACATGGTGGCGACCGCCGCCGTCCATGATTCCGGCCCCATCGCTTTCCGCTTCCCGCGCGGCGAAGGCCTCGGCCTTGCGCTCAAGCCTGAAGGCAAGCCGCTCGAGATCGGCAAGGGCCGCATCGTCAAGCAGGGCACCAAGGTCGCGCTGCTGTCGTACGGTACGCGACTCGCCGAATGCATGAAAGCGGCTGAGCAACTCGATGCCATGGGCCTTTCGACCACTGTGGCCGATGCACGCTTCGCCAAGCCGCTCGATCATGCGCTGGTAAAGCAGCTCGCCGAAAAGCACGAAGTGCTGGTCACCATCGAGGAAGGCTCGGTCGGCGGTTTCGGCTCTTTCGTGATGAAATACCTCTCCGACGAAGGCCTGCTCGACCACGGCTTGCGCATGCGCGCGATGGTGCTGCCCGACACCTACCTCGACCACGACACGCCGCAAAAGCAATACGAGGAAGCCGGCCTGACCGCGATGCATGTCGTGAAAAAAGTCACTGAAATATTGGGTTTTTCACTGTCTAAAATGAGACAACTCCCCTGATCAGTCCACACGTGACAAACGCGCCGCCGAATACTTCTCTTCCGATAAATTTTTAGAACATTGCCGGAAAAGGCTGGAGGAAGGACTGGTTCAGGCAGGTCATTCTTACGTGAGCCTCCCTGCCGAGATCCATGCGAAGAATCAGGATTTCACTTTGATCAGCCAGGCTTTTGGCAAGTTGAAGGAAGAATATCCTGAACTCAACCATGTACGCATTACTGCGAACGGCGATATCGTCTTTGACACCAAGATTTGCACGATCTTGCGTCGCGTAGGCTATGTCGTGGGCTTGTACTTCTAATAGCCACAAGACAGTCTCTTTAAAAACTTGAATCAGCACCGGCGAATCCCGTCGGTGCTGATTTGCTGTTTGGCTGCCGCATAAGCCGGATAGGCCTGATATTAAGGGGATTTTCGCGGCCCTGCGCTTCTTTACCAATTCCTGATATAATATAAATGTATTGGCAGGGGAGATTTATATGACGACATTGAAACTGGTTCTGGCGGCGGCTTTTTGTTCATTGATGGTGCTTGGCGCGCATCCTGCTGCGGCGCGGCCGAACTGCAGCGAGTTCCACTGCGCGCTCAACTGTTCGGAGAATAACTGCGCGCATTTCGGATCGGGATGGCAGCAATCGTCGTGCAACAACTATTGCAACAACAGCGGCTCCGCCTGCGGCACGACGTGCATCAAGCCCGGCGGTTATGCCGCATCGAACGTCGGGCGCACGACGGCAACGCTCGGGGTCAGCCCAGTCGTCAGTTGCCCCAACGGCGGCGTGCCGAGCATGGTGGGCGGCCAGATGGCATGCAGCTACGACAACACGCCCAACATCGTGAAGGTCGCGCCGATCGTCATCGAAGCGCCGGCGATTAAATAGTTTCCTTGAACAGCTCGCGCCCGATCAGCATGCGGCGGATTTCGCTGGTGCCGGCGCCAATTTCGTAGAGCTTGGCGTCGCGCAGCAGGCGGCCGGTCGGGTATTCATTGATATAGCCGTTGCCGCCGAGGCACTGGATCGCCTCCAGCGCCATCCACGTCGCCTTTTCGGCGGCGTAGAGGATCGCGCCGGCGGCGTCCTTGCGGGTGACCTCGCCGCGGTCGCAGGCCTGGCCGACGGCATAGACATAGGCGCGCGACGTGTTGAGCGCGACGTACATGTCGGCCAGCTTTCCTTGCATCAGCTGGAATTCGCCGATGGATTGGCCGAACTGCTTGCGTTCGTGCAGGTACGGCAGCACGACGTCGAGGCAGGCCGCCATGATGCCGATCGGGCCGGCGGAGAGCACGGCGCGTTCGTAATCAAGACCGCTCATCAAAACATTCACGCCCTTGCCGACCTGGCCGAGCACGTTTTCTTCCGGCACTTCGCAATCCTGGAACACGAGTTCGCAGGTGTTAGAGCCGCGCATGCCGAGCTTGTCGAGCTTTTGCGCCGTCGAGAAACCCTTGAATTTCTTCTCGACGATGAAGGCGGTCATGCCCTTCGATCCCGCCGCGATGTCGGTTTTGGCGTAGACGACCAGCGTGTCG
>CAYZCE010000037.1:0-12759 GCA_964476835.1 uncultured Rhodospirillaceae bacterium | reverse complement strand
ATGCGCTCCAGCGTTTTTTCCTGGTGCGCGGGGCGGCGCATATTCTTCAAGACTGTGGGCGAAGCGTGCTGGAAAGGAATGTCGATATAGGGCAGGACCTTGCCTTCCTTCATCAGCGGGAAAACTTCATCCACATGCGGATAAGGGTAAACGTAATGCAAACGCACCCATGCGCGGTGCACCGCCGCCATCTCGCCCAGTTCGCGGCAGAGGTCGATGAATTTCGTGCGAATGGTGCGGTTCTTGTACGGGTAAGCCTGGTATTTGCTGTCGATGCCATAGGCCGAAGTATCCTGCGAAATAACCAGCAATTCCTTCACGCCCGCGCGGAACAAACGCTCGGCTTCTGCCAAAACCTGGATGATGGGGCGCGAAACTAGATCGCCGCGCAAGCTGGGGATGATGCAGAAAGAGCAGCGGTTGTTGCAGCCCTCGGAAATTTTCAAATACGCGTAGTGGCGCGGCGTCAGCTTGATGCCCTGCGGCGGTACGAGGTCGACGTAGGCGTCATGCACCGGCGGCGCCGCCGCGTGGACGGCGTTCATCACTTCTTCGTATTGCTGCGGGCCGGTGACGGCGAGAACTTTCGGGTATTCCTTGGTGATCTGCTCCGGCTCCGCGCCCATGCAGCCGGTCACGATGACGCGGCCGTTGGCGGCCATGGCTTCGCCGATGGCGGCGAGGGATTCTTTCTTCGCGCTGTCGAGGAAGCCGCAGGTGTTGACGATGACGGCGTCGGCCCCTTCGTACGAAGGCGAGAGCTCATAGCCTTCGGAGCGCAGCTGGGTCAGGATGCGCTCGGAATCGACCAGTGCCTTGGGGCAGCCGAGGCTGACCAGGCCGATCTTGGGGGAGGCTTCCGCCTTGGTGTTCGTCTTCTTGGTGTTCGCCATGTCCTGTCCTATCGAAAAGCAGGGGGATTTCTACCAAATCCCTTAAATTATGTAAAGATTTTTATTGCCCGTCCTGTGCCTTTTTGGTAGATAGCTCTTATGCAACAGAAGCTTAAGCAAGATCAACTGACGGAAGTGACGGCCCGGTATGCGGTGTCCGTCACGGATACCGTGCTTGAGACGATCAATCCGGATGACCCGAACGACCCCATCGCGCGGCAGTATCTGCCGTCGGTCGAGGAACTGGTCACGTCGCCGCGCGAACTCGAAGACCCGACGGGCGACGAGGCCCACGCGCCCATCAAGGGCATCGTGCACCGCTACCCCGACCGCGTGCTGCTCAAGCCCGTGCATGTCTGCGCCGTCTATTGCCGTTTCTGCTTCCGCCGTGAGAAAGTCGGGCCGGGCAGCGAGGCGCTGAACGCGGTCGAGCTGGAAGCCGCGCTTGATTACATCCGCACCAACAAGGCGGTGTGGGAAGTCATCATCACCGGCGGCGATCCCTTCGTGCTGTCGCCGCGCCGCATGCAGCTCATCATGGATGAGCTCAATGCGATCGAGCACGTGAAGGTCATCCGCCTGCACACGCGTGTGCCGGTCGCTGATCCCGCGCGCGTCACGCCGGAACTGGTCGCGGCGCTCGCCAGCGACAAGGCCGTTTACGTCGTGCTGCACGCCAACCACGCGCGCGAACTGACCGACAAGGTCAAGGCCGCGGCGCAATTGATGATCAAGGCCGGTATTCCGCTGCTCTCGCAATCGACGCTGCTGCGCGGCGTCAACGACGACGCGGCGGTGCTGGAAGACTTGTTCCGCGCGTTCACCGCGATGCGCGTGAAGCCCTATTACCTGCACCATCCCGACATGGCGCCCGGCACCAGCCACTTCCGCCTGCCTGTGGCCGAAGGCCAGCGCCTGACCGCATCGCTGCTCGGCAAGCTCTCCGGCATCGCGCAGCCGCACTATGTGCTCGATATCCCCGGCGGATTCGGCAAGGTGCCGCTGGGCACGGCCTGGGTGGAGAAGGATGGCGACGGCTATAGGGTCACCGATTTCCACGGCAACCGTCACGCCTATAAAGACGAATAAAATCAGTTCAATATGTTCCGGCGCCTTGGAACGAATTGATAGATTGACAAAGACCGGGTTTATGTTTTATCCATGTCCCCGTTGCTGTTGTAGCTCAGTGGTAGAGCACCCCCTTGGTAAGGGGGAGGTCGGCGGTTCAATCCCACTCAACAGCACCATTTTCCTTCAGATTTAAGCGTTTTATAGCCTGCGCCCGCCTTGGCGCGGCGGCTATTTTCTATTTCACATACATTCTTGTCTGGCATCATTAAAGCTGTTAGAAGAGTCGGGCATCTCATTATTTGGAAGGCTGCCGACCCAATGATTCTTTCCGGTCTCAGAAAGACGTTCCGCAAAGCGGCCATGGCGTGCCTGACCATGCTCGGCCTGATGACGAGCTTCAACGCGCGCGCGCAACGTCCTGCCGCACCAGATGACTGGAAGTTCACGGCCTCCGCCAGCCATGCGTTCTCCACGCACTACGCCAACACCAACGTCCATATCAACACCAGCCGCTACAACCTGACGATCGACAATTACGATTGGGAGTCGCGCAACCAGAATGAATGGATGAATCCGCAGACGTGGTTCGCGCCCGGCCATAACATCGGCGAAGTCATCCACGAGCCGCCCAACACCTATACGCTGGCGTGGGAGAAAAACAACAACATCCTGTTCGTGTCGTCCTTCCACCTCAAGTACCTGCAGGGCCCCGACCAGATGAAGCGCATCCACGGCACCATGGACGGCGTTGCCGTTGACCATGTGGCGCCGATCGAGAAGGCTTATGACCCTGCAAACCCTAATTCTTCGGGTCTCGACCTCATCGCCAACCAGAACACCTACATGAGCCTTGAGTTCGAGGCCGGCTATGCGCACCGTTTCGTGCTGCGCGACCTCGGCAAGTTCGGCACGTTCTCTTACGTGCCGGGCGTCGGCGTCGGCATCGCGACGGGCATCACGCAGTCCACCATGCGCGACGGGCAGGGCGGTTACTACGATTACAACTCGAAGTACGGCTACGAAGGCTTTGGCGGCAGTATCCACAACAAGATCGAGTGGCGCACGCCCAACGACAGGTTTGGGATTTTCTACGACTACAAGGCGGCCCTTTACTTCCGTCAGCAGCCGCTGCTTGATGGCAAGCAGACGTTCACCCAGACGTATACCTCGAACAGCTTCGGGATGACCTTCACGCTTTACGACCATGCGAAATGGGCCAAAAAGAAGGCCGCGAAGCAATTCGGCTGCCCTTAAGGCGATTATTTACATATTCTTGACAATAGCCTGAAAAGCGGCTATAAATGCATCATGCATTTATCGGCACAAAGCAGGGAAAAGGGCGCATCCGCGCTCGGCAAGGCCTTCCGCCTCGCGGCGCTGGGGCTGGGGTTGAGCCTCGGCGTGACGTTCAATACGCATGCCCAGATGCCGACCCAGACATCTCCCGCGACGGTGAACCTTCAGCTACCGCCGCTGCCTCTGCCGCTCTGGCAGCAGCCGGGCTTCCCCTTCGCGACGCAATCGCATGTCACGCCGATCCTGACCACGGCCTCGTTCGAGCGTCATGAGCACGTGCTGTTCTTTTCGCTCTTCCGCCCCTTCGCTTATCTGCGCATGGAGGCGGAGGCGGGGTATGGGCATCTCTTCCCGCTCGGGCACGCGGGGCGGCATGGCAGCTTTTCTTACGAGCCGGGCATCGCCTTCGGCTTGCGCGAAGACCGTGAATGGAACCCGGTCGTGATGTCCAGCGCGGGCGCCTATGGCGCGCCGTACCGGATCACGGGAGTGGGCGGCAACTTCACCAACCGCATCGCGTGGAAGTCGCCGGGCGGCCGCCTGAACGTCTTTGCCGAGAATAGCCTGTCGATGTATTCGGGTGGCGCCGAGTACCTGCCGCATGAACCCCATGCGGTCGAGATGTGGAATTTTGTTGGGGTCAGCTACAAACTGTCTAAACCGGCGCAGCCGCGCCTGCGGCTTTAGGGCTTCGGCTGCTTGAGCGACTGCCGCGCCACTTTCACCCAATAGGTCGCGCCGACCGGCAGCGCCTTGTCGTTGAAGTCGAACTTCGGGTGGTGCAGCGCGTAGGTGGGCGCGAGCCTCAGCGTCTTCTTGAGCGGCGCGGTGCCGAGCGCCATGAAGTTGCCCTTGCGCTGTTCCAGCAATACCGCGAAATCTTCCGATCCCGTCTGGCGCGGCACGAAGGGCAGAACGCCGAGGAAGCCCGTCACCTGACGCGCGGCCGCGATGGCGGTGGCGGTCTGCGCGGGCGCGTTCTGCACGGGCGGGAAGGCACAGGTGTATTCGATCTTCATTTCACCGCCGCAGTCCTTCGCCGCCTTCTTCGCGGTTTCCTCGATGAAGTTGAGGAGGGCAAGGCGCGTCGCCGACGAGAAGGTGCGCAGCGTGCCCATCAGGGTCACCTTGTCCGACATCACGTTGGTCGCGGTCGAGGCAGTGTGCAGCGCGGCGGTGGTCAGCACAGCCTTGTCGCCCTTGGGCACGAAGGCTTGGTGGCCTTCCTTGAGCGTCGTCACCGTCTTGGCGGCGGCGTAAAGCAGGTCGTTCGCGCGGTTGGGATTGGCGGCATGGCCGCCGGTGCCGGTGAAGGTGATGACGAAGCCGTCGGCAGACGACATCATCTCGCCCGCGCGCGTGCCGAGCAGGCCGAGCGGCGCGGTGGGCGCGTTGTGCATGCCGTAGATTTCATCCGCGGGATACTTGTCGAACAGGCCGGCCTCGAGCATCGCGCGCGCGCCCTCGGCGGTCTCTTCGCCGGGCTGAAAGAGGAAATAGACGGTGCCGCCGAAGTCGTTATGCGTCGCCATGTATTTTGCCGCGCCCAGCATCATCGCCATGTGGCCGTCGTGGCCGCAGGCGTGCATCACGCCGGGGTTCTGCGAGGCATAAGCAAGGCCGGTCTCTTCCGCGATCGGCAGCGCGTCCATGTCGGAGCGCAGGAGGACGGAACGGCCGTTGTCCGCGCCCGTGCCCTTGAGCGTCGCGACGACGCCGTTCTCGCCGAGGCGCTCGGCCTGCAGGCCGAAGCTTTTCAGCAGGGTCTCGACATAGACGGCGGTGTCGTGTTCCTGCATCGACAGTTCGGGGTGGGCGTGCAGGTGGCGGCGCCATGCGGTCATTTCGGCGGCCAGGGCCTTGATTTCGGGAATCAGTTTCATACGGCGTCCTCGGGGGGTATGGAAGGAGCTATTTTCTGGAATCTGTAGACTTATGTCAAGTAGTTTAACAAAGGCCCGTAATATTATGAATTCATTAACGAATTCTTGAGTATTACTATGTTATCAAAAGGTAGGAAAGTGTGAGGTAAAGAGCGGACATGTCCGTGACCGAACATATCGCTGTGGCCGACCCCGAGTTCCGGGAGCTGTTCCTGCAGTCGCCCATCGTCCGCATGGCCGTGGCGGTGGAGGACGGCGGGCGCTGCGTCTATGCCGAGGTGAACAACGCCGCCGCGGCATGGTTCAACCTGCCGCGCGACCGCATGCTCGGACGCACGCCCAAGGAACTGTTCGAGGCCACGGTCGCCGAGCAGGTCGAGCAATCCTTCCGCTCCTGCATCAAGACGCGCAAGATGATCACCTTCAACATGCTGCCGCGCGCCGCGACCGGCGGCGTGCGCATGCAGACGTTCATCCTCAGCCCGGTCTTCGACCCTGCGGGTCATGTGCGCTTCATCGACGTGATGGCGCGCCCCGACACCGTCGACAGTTTGCAGCTGCAGCGCGAGCGCGATGACGCCTTGATGCTGATGACCTCGATGTTCGACGCCTCGGGCATGGGCATCGTGGTGACCGACCACCACGGGCGCATCGTGCGCGTCAACGACACCTTCCTCTCCGAATACGGCTGGGACCGCGCCAGCCTGCTGGGCGAGGAGTTCACCGTGCTGATCCCGCCCGAGGACCATCCCGCCTCGCGCAAGCTGCACTCTGCCTTCATCCAGCGCGGCCGTTTGGGCAGCCGCGAACTGCAGTTGCTGCGGCAGGACGGCAGCGTCGCCGACGTCGTCCTGACGATGGCGCTGATGGAACTGAGCCAGAAACGCCGCTTCATGGTCTCCACCGTGCGCGACGTGACCGAGCGCAAGAACATGATGCGCAACCTGAAGCGCGCGAAGGAAGACGCGGATACGGCCAACCGCGCCAAATCCTCGTTCCTCGCCAACATGAGCCATGAATTGCGCACGCCGCTGAACGCCATCATCGGTTTTTCGGAGTTGATTAAAAATCAGGTCTTCGGCCCGATCAACAACGCGAAGTACGAAGAGTACATGAAGGACATCCACTTCAGCTCGCGCCATCTGCTCGACATCATCAACGACGTGCTCGACATGTCGAAGATCGAGGCCGGCAAGGTGGAGCTGATCGAGAGCGAAGTCTCCGTCACCGAGGTCTTCGCCTCCGTCAACCGCATCATGAGCGACCGCGCGCGTGCCGCCGCGCTCAACCTCAAGACCGAGATCGAGGACAAGATGCCGCATTTCCGCGGCGACCAGCGCCTGCTGCGCCAGATCCTCATCAACCTCGTCTCCAACGCCGTCAAGTTCTCGCCCGCCGGCAAGGCGGTGCGCATGCGCGCGATGGTGCTCTCCGACAACCACATCCGCCTGTGCGTCGAGGACGAAGGCTGCGGCATCCCCGCCGACAAGATCAAGGTCGTGCAGGAGCCGTTCGGGCAGGTCAATGACCACCGCAACGCGCGCGGGCAGGGCACCGGCCTCGGCCTGCCGCTGGCGAAAGCCATGGCCGAGCTGCACGGCGGCCAGCTGACGCTTGAATCGGACGAGGGCAAGGGCACGCGCGTCTACCTCGACTTCCCGCCCGAACGCACGATGACCGCCATCGACCCCCCGACGAAGGCTTCCTGACATGGACGACCGCCTGCCGACCGAGTTGTGGCTCATGGCGCGCCTGCGCGCGCTGTCGGCGCAAGGGATGGCCGCCTATGTCGCCCGCAAGGGCGCACGCGCCGCCGGCACCGTCATCGTGAAATCGATCGCCCGCGGCAAAGGCTGCCGCCTTTATACCCAATCCCGCGACATGGAAGGCCGTCCCGCCTGGCTCGCCCTGCATGAAGGCGCTTTCGTCGAGGAATCAAAGGCCGACGACTACCTCGCCCGCGCCGCCGCCCGCGATCCCGATGTCTGGGTCGTGGAGGTGGAAGAGGCGGCGGGGGACAACCCTTTCGCGTTCTAAGCCTTGAAAACCCGCCCGCCGGGCGCTATACATAGTCCCGACTTAAAAATATATATGAGGGACTTCTTTCATGGCCAAGGACACCGCCCCCACCTGCATATTCCTGCAAGGGGCCAACAACAGCAAGATGGCCGAGATCGTCGGGATCAACCCGGCCAGCGGCCAGCCGATGTTCACGCTGACCGGCAACACCGATTTCCTGAGCCACACCCACGTGCCCGCGGCCAACAAGGTCGCCATGCCGGTGCTGTGGTTCATGGACGACAAGCGCAAGGTTGCGCGCCCCGACATCTTCGTCAACTGCATTGCCGACGCCGACGGCATGGAGAAGAGCCTCGCGAAAGTCATCCGCATGGCCGGCCAGATCCGCAAGCAGTGGCCGCACGTGCCGATCTTCAACCCGCCCTCGCGCGTGACGCTGACGCGCCGCGACACCATATCGGCGAAGTGCCAGGACCTTCCCGGCCTCTTGGTGCCCAAGACCGTGCGCTGCAAGCCCAAGAGCCGCGACGACGTCTTCAAGATCGCCAAGGAAAAGGGCTTCACGTTCCCTTATATCGTGCGTCCCGTCGGCTTCCACAACGGCCAGGGCATGGCGCTGGTCAAGTCCGCGAAAGACGGCGAGGCGCTGGATGCGCTGTCCTTCGACGGTAGCGAGTTCTTTATCATCCAGTTCCACGATTACAAGAACGCCGAAGGCATCTACGTCAAGATGCGCCTCGTCATGATCGGCAACAAGGTCTACGCGCGTCATGCCGTGATGTCGCGCCACTGGAACGTGCATGCCACCTCGCGCGAGGAAATGCTCGGCAAGGACCCGTCCCTGCGTGCGCTGGAAAAGAAGACGCTTGAGGAACTGCCGGGCAGGATTTCCGACGATACGCTCAAGTCGATGCAGAAGATCTACCGCGGCGTCGGCCTCGATTACCTCGGTTTCGATTGCTCGCTGCTGCCCGACGGCCGCCTGCTGTGCTTCGAGATCAATGCTGCCATGAACGCGATGGGCGCGTCGGATTACAAGACCTATCCCTACCTCAAGCCCTATACGGACGCGATCGTTGCCGCCTACAACGCGCGCTTGCGCGAAAAGGTGGCGGCAGCGGCCGCCGCGCGCGCCAAAGCGCATGCGTGACCTGACGCAAAAGACCTATAGCGGCATCTTTGACGCGCGCGGCAGCCTCTACGACGCGGCCATGCGCCGTTGGCCGCAGGCGCGCGGCCGCGAATTCGGCGCGCTGCTCGACCTTGCGCAAATCAAGCCCGGCGACGCGGTTTGCGACTTCCCGGCGGGCGGCGGCTATATCGCCGATTACCTGCCCGCGGGCGCGCAGCTGACGCTGGCGGAAAAATCCGAGGCCTTCCATGCGCTCATCCGTCCCGGCGTGGCCAAGACGGTGCTGGCGCGCGGCAACGCGCTGCCGGTCGCGGCGGGCACGTTCGACAAGGTCGTCTCGCTCGCCGGCATCCATCATGAGGAAGACCAGCCGGGCTTCTTCCGCGAATGCGCGCGCGTGCTGAAGACGGGCGGCGCTTTCGTCCTTGGCGACGTGATAAAGGATTCGCCGCAAGCGCGCTTTCTCGACACCTTCATTGATGCGCACAACAAGGACGGCCATAGCGGCATTTATTTTGACGATACGACGGCCGACGCCGTCGCTGCGTCCGGATTGGCGGTTGTCTCCGCCGGGCCAGTGTCTTATCCGTGGATATTCTCCTCCGAAGAGGAAATGGGCGCTTTCTGCGGCGGCCTGTTCGGCGTCGAGGGCCTCGCTCCCGCCGCCGCCGTCGCCGGCATCCGCGATTTCCTGACCGTGCGCCATGAAAACGATAAGGTCTTGCTGGATTGGCAACTTTACTTTATTAAAGCCGTCAAATGACACTTAACGACAACATCCAGCGCCGCCGCACCTTCGCCATCATTTCGCACCCCGACGCGGGCAAGACGACGCTGACCGAAAAGCTGCTGCTGTTCGGCGGCGCGATCCAGATGGCGGGCGCGGTCAAGGCCAAGCGCGACGCGCGTTCAGCGAAATCCGACTGGATGAAGGTGGAACAGGAACGCGGGATCTCCGTCGTCTCCTCGGTGATGACCTTCGCTTACGACGACATCCAGTTCAACCTGCTCGACACGCCGGGCCACCAGGACTTCTCGGAAGACACCTACCGCACGCTCACTGCGGTCGACAGCGCCATCATGGTCATCGACCACGCCAAGGGCATCGAGGCGCAGACGCGCAAGCTGTTCGAGGTCTGCCGCCTGCGCGACATGCCGATCATCACCTTCATCAACAAGCTCGACCGCGAAGGCCAAGACCCTTTCGACCTGATGGACGAGATCGAGAAGAAACTCGCGCTCGACGTCACGCCGGCCTCGTGGCCGATCGGCATGGGCAAGAACTTCCTCGGCTGCTATGACTTGCTCTCCGACCAGCTACTGCTCTCCGCCCGCTCGAAGGGCGAGACGGTGGGCGAGGCGGAGCAATGCACCGGCCTGAGCGATCCCAAGCTCGACCAGCTGCTGCCCGATTACGCCGTCGCCAAGCTGCGCGAAGAAGTCGCCATGGTGCGCGGCGCGTGCAAGCCGTTCGACATGAAGGCGTACCGCGAAGGGCACCTGTCGCCGGTCTTCTTCGGCTCGGCGCTCAATAACTTTGGCGTGCGCGAGCTGCTGGGCGGCCTCAAGCGCTATGCCCCGCCGCCGATGCCGCAGACCGCGGCCGAACGCATCATCGAGACGACCGAGAAGGACGTCACCGGCTTCGTCTTCAAGATCCAGGCGAACATGGACCCGAAGCACCGCGACCGCATCGCCTTCACGCGCCTCAGCTCCGGCCACTTCAAGCGCGGCATGAAGCTGAAACATGTACGCTCCGGCAAGCTGTTGACGGTGCATAACCCGCTTTTGTTCTTCGCTTCCGACCGCAACGTGGCGGAAGAGGCTTATGCGGGCGACATCATCGGCATCCCCAACCACGGCAACCTGCGCATCGGCGACACGCTGACCGAAGGCGAAGACCTGCACGTGACCGGCATCCCCAGCTTCGCGCCCGAGCATTTGCAGCGCGTGCGCCTCGACGACCCGCTCAAGGCCAAGCACCTCGGCCTCGCCTTGCTGCAGCTGGCGGAAGAGGGCGCGGCGCGCATCTTCAAGCCGCGCATGGATTCAAGCTGGGTGGTGGGTGTCGTCGGCCCGCTGCAGTTCGATATTTTGACCGACCGCCTGCGCACCGAATACAACCTGCCTGTGCATTTCGAGCAGACCACGCTGGTGACGGCGCGCTGGATCGAGTGCGACAGCAACGACGAGCTGGAGCGGTTCATCCAGCAGAACCTGCCGAACATCGCGGAAGATCATGACGGATACCCGGTGTTCCTCGCGCGGAACAACTGGCACCTCGACACCTCCGCCGAGCAATGGCCGAAAATCAGGTTTTTGGCGACGAAGGAGCAGACGGCGCGTTGACCGCCGCCGTTGCTGCTGCTGTTTTCCCCCGCAAACGATCGGACACGCGCTTGAACGCGCCGGCGAGGCTGCTCGCCGCCGCCACGGGATTGGCGCGCGCGGGGCGGGTGATGTCGTGCGCCTCGCGGGTGAAATCCATTTCGGCAAGGTGGCCGGTGCTCTTCTGCAGCCCGGCCGAACGTTCGGCGGAGCGTTCCAGCATGCGCGTCTGCACCATCATGACCTTGAGCAGGCGGCCGAGGTCTTCGCGCTGGCGCAGGCCTTCGTTGACGATGGTGAAGGAAGCGAGGGCGTGCACGAAGAGCGAGCGCGCGTCGTTGTTCTCCGCGCTGTCGAGCGCGGCACCGATCAAGCCGAGCGAGGCGTTTGCCGGACTGTTGAGGTCTTTCCACTTCTTTTCGGCGGCGGCGAGTTCTTCCTGCGCGCTCTTCCATTCGGGTGAATTGGCGGCGGCGATCACGTGCCAGAGCTGTTCCTCGGTCAGGATGCTGTCGTAGGTGTCGGCGAGGGCGTCCTGAACCCGCTTGACGAGGTCGCCGTTTTGGTCGACCCAGTGCGCAAGTTCGCCGGGCAGGTCGATGCGCTCCATCGGCGCGCCTTCCATGCCTATCGCATTGAAAAAGTTGTTTTCTTTGGTTTCCCTGGCCATCCCGTCCCGCATTTAAGCTCCTTCTAACCCACGATTCTATTATGTCCATTAAGTGTTAAGAAAAATATAATTTCGCAAAGAAATCAAAGCGAAACAAAAAAACCTCCCACCCCGGCCCTGAAATCGCGTAGAGATATTTTCCTGAAATTGGTTTATCCTAGAATTAGTACCATAAAAGTACTATATAGGGGCGCATGATCAAGCTAGGCAAATTGACGGACTACGCCATCGTCATCATGGGGCAACTCATGAAGGAAGGCGAAGGCGCGTCCAAAAGCGCGAGCTTCCTGTCGGCAAAAACCGGCGTGCCGGAACCGACGGTCGCCAAGGTGCTGAAGGCGCTGGCGCAGACGGGGCTGGTCTCGGCCTTGCGCGGAGCATCGGGCGGCTATCGCCTGTCGCGCCCTGCCGCCGACATCTCGATCTCCGACATCATCACCGCGCTCGACGGTCCCATCGCCATCGTCTCCTGCGTCGACGGCCATGCGTGCAAGGCGGAAGCCTCGTGCCACATGAAGGGCCGCTGGGATCCCGTCAACGAAGCGATCCGCGCCGCGCTCGACGGCGTCAAGCTGGCCGACATGATGGAAGCGCCCATCGTCGTGAGGATGAAAGCGTCATGAACCAGGCCATCTCAAAAGACACCATCAAGACCGTCGAAGGCCTGGCCGGCAAATACGAAGCCGGTTTCGTCACCGACATCGAAAGCGAATTCGCGCCCAAGGGCCTGAGCGAAGACATCATCCGCTTCATCTCCGCCAAGAAGAACGAGCCGGACTGGATGCTGGAAGCGCGCCTGAAAGCCTATCGCCACTGGCTGAGGATGCCCGAGCCGCAGTGGGCGATGATCTCCTTCCCGCCGATCGACTATCAGGACGCCTATTACTACGCCGCGCCGAAAGGCTCCGCGCAGATCAAGAGCCTCGACGAACTCGACCCCAAGCTGCTCGAGACGTACAAGAAGCTCGGCATTCCGCTGCGCGAACAGGAGATGCTGGCGGGTGTTGCCGTCGACGCCGTGTTCGACAGTGTCTCCGTCGCCACCACCTTCCGCGAGAGCCTGCATAAGGCGGGCGTCATCTTCTGCTCGATCTCGGAAGCCATCCAGAAATATCCCGAGCAGGTCAAGAAATACATGGGCTCCGTCGTGCCCTATACCGACAACAAGCACGCCTGCCTCAACGCCGCCGTCTTCACCGACGGCACCTTCGTCTATATCCCAGCGGGCGTGCGCTGCCCGATGGAACTCTCGACCTACTTCCGCATTAACGAAGCCAAGACTGGCCAGTTCGAGCGCACGCTGATCGTCGCCGAAAAAGGTGCTTACGTTTCTTATCTCGAAGGCTGCACCGCGCCGATGCGCGATGAAAACCAGCTGCATGCCGCCGTCGTCGAGCTGATCGCGATGGACGACGCCGAGATCAAGTACTCGACCGTGCAGAACTGGTATCCCGGCGACGAAAACGG
>CAYZCE010000036.1:0-12928 GCA_964476835.1 uncultured Rhodospirillaceae bacterium | reverse complement strand
GGTCATGCGCTATTTCAAGATCGAGAAGCTCAACAACTACGTCAGCCACGCCCTGCCGCTGATGACGGAAGAAAAGGGCGGCGTCTTCGTGGTGTTCAAGTTATGACGATCCTCCTGCACAATACGCTCACGCGCAAGAAGGAAGCCTTCATGCCGATCGATGCGAAGAACGTGCGGCTCTACGCCTGCGGGCCGACGGTGTGGAACTACGCCCATATCGGCAACGGCCGCGCTGCCGTGGTCTTCGACCTGCTCGCGCGCGTGCTGCGGAACGCTTACGGCGCTGAATGCGTGCGCTATGTGCGCAACATCACAGACATCGACGACAAGATCATCGAGTTCTCGCGGGAGACCGGCCAGCCGATCGGCGAGATCACCGAGAAATTCGCGCGTATATATAATGAGGATATGGCCGCTCTTAATGTAGAGAAGCCCGATCACCAGCCGCGCGCGACCGAATTCGTGCCGCAGATGCTGGCGATGATCGAGAAGCTCATCAAGGCGGGCTATGCGTATGAGGCGGATGGCCATGTATTGTTCAACGTGCCCGCATGGCCTGACTACGGCCGCCTGTCGCGCCGCAACCGCGACGACATGATCGCGGGTGCGCGCGTCGAAGTGGCACCGTACAAGAAAGACCCTTCCGACTTCGTGCTGTGGAAGCCCTCGACGCCCGACCAGCCGGGCTGGGACAGCGCCTATGGCCGCGGCCGCCCGGGCTGGCATCTTGAGTGCTCGGCGATGAACGAGGCGCTCAACGGCAACCATTTCGACATCCACGCGGGCGGCGAAGACCTGATCTTTCCGCACCATGAGAATGAGATCGCGCAGAGCCAATGCGCTCACGGCGGCGAGCCGTATGTGAATTACTGGCTGCACAACGGCTTCCTGATGGTCGAGGGACAGAAGATGTCGAAGTCCCTCGGTAATGTGCTGCTGGTGCATGACATGATCGGGCGTTTGCCGGGCGAGGCGATCCGCTTCGCGCTGCTCTCCGCCCAATACCGCCAGCCGTTCGACTGGACGGAGGAACTGGCGCAGCAATCGAAGCGCTCGCTCGATCGCTACTATGGCCTGCTGCGCGACGCGGCGGCGGTGCATGCGGAAGTCGTTCCTGCGCCTGCCGCTTTCGTCGGTGCGTTGGAAGACGACCTCAATACGCCCAAGGCTTTCGCGGAATTGGCCGTGCTGGCAAAAAACCTCTCGACCGCGACGCCCGCCACGGCGGCGCATGCTAAGGGCGAATTGCTGGCGGCGGGCAAGCTGATGGGGCTGCTGCAGCAAGACCCGGCGACGTGGTTCCAGGCGGCGGCAGGCGATGATGCGGCGGCGATCGAGACGATGGTCGCCGAGTTGCAGGCGGTACGCGCGCAAAAGGATTACAAGACGGCGGACGCCATTCGCGACAAGCTCAAGAACGAATATTCGGTCAGCGTCTCGGTGACGCCGGCCGGCATCACGTGGAGGAAAGAATGACGAAATCCAAGCACCCCGAGATCCTGCTGGTGCCGCAAGAGATGGACAAGGTCGCTTGCGACGGCGGCGGCGCGCTCGGCCACCCCAAGGTCTGGTACACGTTCAACGATCATGACCAGGTCGTCTGCCGCTATTGCGACCGCCTCTTCACCAAGACTGACATGAAGGGCGCCCGCCCGCTCAAGGGTGCCGCGTGACCGACGACGACAGCGTCTTCGCGGTTTATAACCGCGCGTTGATGGCGCTGGCGGCGGAAGCCGAAGACCCGCGCCACCTGCCCGCGGCCGATGCCTCGGCCAAGGCGGTCAGCCCGGTGTGCGGCAGTGAAGTGACGCTGGAATTTTCCCTCTCTGATGGGCGTATTTCCGCACTGGGCTGGCAGGCCGAGGCCTGCGCGCTGACCAAGTCGGTGATTGCGGTGATGAACAAGGCGGCCCCCGGTAAAACGCCCGCCGACGTTCTCAAGGCCGGCCGCGATCTCGCCGCCATGCTCGACGGCGGGCCGGCGCCGGACGGCGACTGGGAGCCGCTCAAGGTCCTCCTGCCCGTGCGCGATTACAAGGCGCGCCACAACTCCGTCCTCCTGCCTTTCGAGGCGGCGGAGAAAGCCTTTAAAAACAAGTCGAAATAATAGGCGTTGACTCGGCTCCGAGTCCCACATCAGAATAAATGCTTCACCTGTTAAAATTGCGTGTGGCGTTGATGAAACAACCGTCTTTCCCGATCCTGTCCCATGCCGAATTGCAAGATCTTGGCAAAGGCAACGTGGCCTATTTGCGCCGTTATAGCGTCAACGGCCAGCCCGCCTTCGCGCTACACGCCGCCGACGGCGCGATGCTCGAGGTGCAGGATAGCGAACTCGTGACCCGCGAAAGCGCGTGGCACAAGAACCTCAGCCTCGTCACGCTTCACTAATCAGGTACGTTCCCCGAAAATCGCGCTGCCGACGCGCACATGCGTCGCGCCGAGGCGGATCGCCGTCTCGAAATCCGCGCTCATGCCCATGCTGAGCAGGGGCATGGAAAGATCGTTGGCCAGACGGCGCAGCAGGGTGAAATGCGTCTCCGGCGGTTCCTCGGCGGGCGGGATGCACATGAGTCCCTGAATATCCAGTCCTGCCTCTTCCGTTGCCGCGCGGAACAGGCTCTCGAGGTTGCGCGGGGGCACGCCGCCTTTCTGCGGTTCTTCCCCGGTATTGACCTGAATGAAGCAGGGCAGCGGACGGCATTGCTTCTGCATCTCGCGCGCCAGCTCGTGCGCAAGCTTTTCACTGTCCACCGTCTCGATGACATCGAAAACGCACACGGCGTCGCGCGCCTTGTTGGTCTGCAGGTGGCCGATCAGGTGCAGGCGCAGGTCCGGGTCGAGTTCGCGCAAGGCAGGGAATTTCTCCAACGCCTCCTGCACGCGGTTTTCGCCGAAGACGCGCTGGCCGCGCGGGATCAGCGATGCGATCTCGGCGGCGGTGCGCGTCTTGCTGATGGCGACGAGGGTGACGTCGCGCGGGTCGCGGCCGCAATCACGCGCGGCGGCGTCAATCCTTGCGCGGACGTCCTCCAGCATCAGCTGGCGCCGGCGAAGGCGGTCGGGGCGGGGTCGACGACTTCGGTATGGCCCGGCTTGATCTCCAGCACCGCGAGGCCGCGTTCCGACAGGCCGTCGCCGCGGAAGCGGAAGATGCCGTCGATGCCGGCGAAGCCGCGCGAATTGGTCAGCGCCGAATGCGTGTAGGGGTTATCGCCGCCCGTGCGCGCGAGCACGGCGGCCAGCGCCGTTGCGTCATAGGAGAGCGAGGCAAGGCGCAGCGGCGCGCTGCCGTAGTTGGCGCGGAAGCGGCGCTCGAAATCGGCGCGTGTGCGCGGATCCGGCGCGGCGAACCAGCCGCCGACCAGAGAGGGGTTGCTCAGCGCCGTGCCGTCGTCCCACAGGCCGGTGCCGATGAAGCGCACATCGGGCTGCTTGATGCCGCTGTCGTCGAGCATCGCGGTCAGGGAGCGCAAGGACTCGCCGCCGAGCGGCAGCATTAGCGCGTCGAAGTCAAGCTTGCCATTGGCGTCCTTCGTCGTCTGCGCGAAGTCCTGCACCAGTTTCGGCAGGTCGGTCTGCTGCGCAGCGTAGCGGCTGACGTGGTTGACGCTGGCGTTGTCCTTCAGCGTGCGGATGACGACGTCGCAGTAATCTGTCTGCGGCGCGTAAACGGCGATGCGCCCTGCGCCTTGCGATGCCGCGTATTTCGCGACGCGCGCCACTTGCGGGAAGGGCAGGAAGCCCATGAGATACGTGTCGCTATCCGCCAGCGTCCAGTCGGTCGAGAACGAGACGACGGGGATGTTGGCCGCCGCCGCGATCGGCTTAACGGCCTTGAGGTCGTCGGCGAAGACGGGGCCGAGGATCAGGTCGGCATGGGCGGCGACGGCGTCCTGCGCCGCTTTCGCCGCGCCCGCAGGCGTACCCTGCGTGTCGCGCGGCTGCAATTCAAAGTTCACGCTGCCGATGTCGAACAGCGCCATCTGCGCCGCCTTGAGCATGGACTGGCCGAGCGCCGCGTTGCGGCCCGAGAGCGGTAGCAGCAGCGCGACGTTGATCGCACGGTGCGGCGCGGCGGCTTCTTCCTGTTTCTGCTCGCGCGCGATGGCGTTGTTCTGCTGCGCGAGTTCCTGACGCTGGTTGTTGGTCTGCCAGGTGATGTCGGGCAGGCTTTCGGGGTTATTGGTTACGATGCCGGTGTTGGCCGCCGTCGGCGTGCCGCCGAAGCCGCCATAGCCGCCTGCGTTGCACGCGCCCAAAAAGGCCACGGCAAAAAGAACGATGAAAACGCGCAGATTGGCGTATACTCTGGACACAGGGCAGCTCCTCACAAGGGACAGGATATGGACGACGCAGCACACGAAGGGCAAAACGACCTCCCCTCCGGGCTTTACATTATAGCCACACCCATCGGCAACATGGGAGATATTACGCTGCGCGCGCTCGAGATATTAGGAAAAGTGGACGCCATCGCCTGCGAAGACACGCGCGTCGCCGGGCATCTGGCGGCGGTGCACGGCTTCACGGCGCGGCGCATCGCCTATCACGACCATAACGCCGCCGAGGTGCGCCCGCTGCTGACCGCCATGATGAAGGAAGGCAAGCGCGTCGCGCTGATTTCGGATGCCGGCATGCCGCTGATCTCCGATCCCGGCTACAAGCTGGTGGAATCTTGTGCGGCGGAAGACATATATATGACGTGCCTGCCCGGGCCGACCGCCTCGTTGACCGCGCTGGTGCTGTCGGGACTTCCGACCGACCGTTTCTTCTTTGCCGGTTTCCTGCCGCCCAAGAGCGCGGCGCGCAAGGCTGCGCTGGCCGAGATATCGTCGGTGCCTGCCACGCTGGTATTCTACGAAACCGGCCCGCGCCTCGCCGACAGCCTTTCCGACATGGCCGAGATCCTCGGCGACCGCAAGGCCGCCGTCGCGCGCGAACTCACCAAGAAATTCGAGGAAGTGCGGCGCGACAGCCTTTCCGCGCTTGCCGCACATTACGCGGAAGGCGGCGAAACGCGCGGCGAAATCGTCGTCATCGTCGGCGCGCCCGCCGACGAGGCCGGGCGCTGGACGGAAGAAACGGTCGATGAGTCGCTGCGCCAATTGCTGGCCGACGGCATGAGCGTCAAGGACGCTTCGGCGCTTATGGCCGCCCGTTCGGGCCTCAAGAAGCGCGACGTCTACCAGCGCGCGCTCGTCCTGGCGCAGAAATGACCAGTGGATACGAAAAAGGCCTCCTCGCCGAAACCGTCGCGGCGTGGTACCTGCGTTTTAAGGGCTATAGCATCCTTGCACGTCGCTTCAAGACGCCGGTCGGCGAGATCGATTTGGTCGCCGCGCGCGGGCGCACGTTAATCTTTGTTGAGGTCAAGCACCGCAAGAGCGAAGACGCTGCCGCTTTTGCCATTCACCCACGCAGCCAGGCGCGCATTTCCCGCGCCGCGGAACTTTACCTGCAGCGGCATCCGAGCTACACTGGATACGCGCTGCGGTTCGACGCGCTGGTCCTGACGCCTTGGGGCTGGCCGCGCCATCTGCCGAACGCCTGGTGAGGGGTCACCAGCACAGGGAAGGGGAGTTTCTCATGAAGACATGGATGTCCTGCGCTTGCGCACTTTTGTTGTCCGCTGGCGTTGCCGGCTGCAGCCCGGTGGGGCTTGCGCTCGGCGCGGGCGCGTCGCTCGGCGTCGCGGCGTCGCAGGAAGGCGGCGTGCGCACCGCGGTATCCGACAGCGCGATCAGCCTGAAAATCGCCGACCTCTGGTTCAAGCGCGACTTCGACATGTACCGCCGCCTCAGCATGACGGTGAAGGAAGGCCGCGTGCTGGTGACCGGTTCGCTGCCCGATCCCGACATGCGCGTCGAGGCGATCCGCCTTGCGTGGCAGGCCGACGGTGTCAAGCAGGTGCTCAACGAAGTCACCGTCGAGCAGCCGGGCAAGAGCGTCGTCTCGAAAGCCACCGACAGCGTCAGCGACACGTGGATCGCCAGCAACATCAAGACCAAGCTGCTGCTCGACAAGAATGTCGAGTCGATCAACTACAACATCGACACCGCGCAGGGCAACGTCTACCTGATGGGCATCGCGCGCGACCAGAAGGAACTCGACCGCGTCATCGACACCGCGCGCAACACGGACCAGGTGAAGAACGTCGTTTCCTACGTGCGCCTGCGCTACCAAAACCCCGACGGCATCGCGCCGACGCCGTCCGTCGCCGAGTAATGACGTTCGCCGCGCCGCCGGAAGCCTTCGCCTACCTGCGCGCGCAAGGCGCGTTGCCGGACGGCCAGATAGACCTCGCCGAATGCGCGATCGCCCTCGGCCTCGTCTTCCTGCCTGGATTGTCGCCCGACCGCTACCGCCAGCACCTGCGCAAGATGGAACAGCAGCTCGCCGAAGCTTTCGTCGCGCACGGCGAAGACACCGTGCACACGCGCGCGAGCGCCTTGCGCGAAGTCATCCACGGCCAGAACGGCTACACCGGCGACAGCCAGCATTACGACGACATCCAGAACGCCAACTTCATCCGCGTCATCGAGCGCCGCAAGGGATTGCCAGTGGCGCTCGGCATCCTCTACATCGCGCTCGCGCGCTTCATGCGCTGGGACTGCGTGGGGTTGAATTTCCCCGGCCACTTCGTGCTGCGGATCGAGAAGGACGGCGAACGCCTGATCCTCGACCCTTTCACCGGCGGGCAGGAAATGGACGCGGCGAGCCTGCGCCAGCTGCTCAAGTCGATCGCCGGCCGCGCGGCGGAACTTTCACATAACTTTTATGATCCGGTCTCCAACCGCGATATCCTGCTGCGGCTCGAGAACAACCTGAAGAAACGCCTGATCGACGGCGAGGATTACGCCGGCGCCATCGTGACCGCCGAGGCGATCGAGGCTTTCTCGCCGAACGAATACCGCACCTGGCTCGACAAGGGCGTGTTGCACGCCAAGCTCGGCCATGTCGCGGCGGCGGTTGCCGCGCTTGAGACATATATAGAGAAAGCGCCGTCCGCGGCGGAGAAAGAGCAGGGGCGGCTCTTATTACAGCAAATAGAGGCCGAACTCGACGCCTGACGCGAATTCGTCTACACTCCGGCTTCGTGTTTCGCTCCTGCCTTGAAAGGGACTTTTTATGCTCGGCCTTATCTCGCTCATCCTCCTGATCGCCTTCACGCTGCTCTACATCAGCAAGTCGCTGAACAACAAGCCGGCTTTTCTCAACACGGCGGTCGACAAGATCAGCATCCACCTCGACAAGATCGCGCTGTATGGCGCGGCTTACGCGGCGATCTGCGTGCTGCTGACGCCCGTGCTGATCTACAGCGGCGTCAACATGATGGTGCGCCTTATCGCCAACCTGCTCATCATCCTGATGGCGGTGCCGTCGATCTACGCGCAATTCGGCCCGAAGTACCAAGACAAGATCAACCCGGCGATCCTCGAAGAGATCAACAACTTCCTCGGCTGGATCAACGCTAATGAAAAATACATCGGCTGGGCCGGTGTTGTCATGGCCGTGCTGATGGTCCTCTTCACCTAAATCCATGACGCGCCGCGTTTCCGCTTTTGGCGCGCTCAACCAAGACACTTACGACGTCTTCGCGCATTTTTTGCGGGGAGACGTCGTTTTAACATCGGCCATTCCGTATCCGAACGCGCGCGCGGTGTCCGAGCCCGGACGGCCGCTGCGTGCCGAGGCCTTGGCCGATGAAGCGAAAAAACAGGAACTCTTCGCCGCCGTCGCCGCCGACGGACGCGGCGCGGGTGCGCTGGAAGCGGATATCGCCGTGATGCCCTGCACCTCGATGATCGCGTTTCACGACGGCGTAGAAACCGCGCTGGGGCGGCCGATCCTGCGCTTGTCGGATGCGCTCGTCGCGCATTACAAGGATATCGACCGCTTCGGCGTCCTGCACATGCCGCCCGCACGCAAAAGCGTCGAGGCGATGTTCGGCGCGAAGGCCGTGATACCAGATGCCGCCGAGATGGGGCGCCTCGCGGCGGCGCCTGAAGCTGCCATGAAGGAAATCGCGGAAAGCTGGTGTGACCGCGGCCTCACGCATATTCTCTTCGCGCGCGCAGATGCGCCGAAAGCGATTTTGAACCTACGCATCGACGGCGCCGATGTGCGCAGCGTTTACGATATCCTTGCCGTCGATGTGCTGAAGAAGCTCAGTCTTCCGACTTCTTGATGATGTGCGCCGGCTGCCCGGCGACGGTTGCATGCGCTGGTACCGGCTTGACCACAACACTGCCAGCAGCGACGCGTGCGCCAGCGCCAATTTCAATAGGGCCAATGATGGTGGAGTTCGCGCCCAGAAGCGCGCCCTTGCGCACTTTCGGGTGGCGATCTCCGCTGTCCTTGCTGGTGCCGCCGAGCGTGACGCCGTGCCAGAAGAGGACATCGTCTTCGACAATCGCGGTCTCGCCGATCACGATGCCGGTCGCATGATCCATCATCACGCCATGGCCGATTTTCGCCGCCGGATGGATGTCGACGCCGAAGAGGTCGGAGACGCGGTTTTGCAGGAACAGCGCCATCAATTCGCGCCCCTGCCGCCACAGCACATGCGCGACGCGATACGTCTGCAGCGCGTGGAAACCTTTGAAGAACAAGAACGGCACCAGCATGTCGCGCGTCGCGGGATCGAAACGGCGGATGGCGACCATGTCATGCAGCATCGCGGCCTCGATTTCCGGATCGGCCTGGAGCGCTTCCGCGAACAAGGCCTCGATGGCGTCGCCGCCCACGTTGTGCGCGGTCAGGCGCGGCGCCAGGGTCTTCGCGAGCGCCTGATGCGGCGCCTGCGCGTCCTGCACGATTTTTGCCAGCGGCGCCAGCAGCGGCTCGCGCGCGGCGGCGGATTCCGCGTCGGCGCGCAACTGCGGCCACACGGTGTCGGGAGAAGGCGGGAATGCTGAATGTGCGTGCGTCATTGTAGGCGATATAGTAGAGTTCCGGGACCGATAATACAAAGTCAAAATAGCTTTTTATGGTGAATGATGGGCGACGTCCTCAAGTTGATCGGCAACACGCCGATGGTGGAGATCAAGGGTTTCGACGTCGGCCCCTGCCGGCTGTTTGCGAAGCTTGAATCGCAGAACCCCGGCGGCTCGATCAAGGACCGCATCGCGCTCTCCATGATCGCTGCGGCGGAAAAATCCGGCGCGCTGAAGCCCGGCGGCACCATCGTGGAAGCGACGGCGGGCAACACCGGCCTCGGGCTCGCGCTGGTCGGCGGGCTGAAGGGCTATAAGACAATCCTCGTCGTGCCCGATAAAATGTCGCGCGAGAAAGTGCTGCACTGCAAGGCGCTGGGCGCCGACGTGCGCATGGCGCGTTCCGACGTGGGCAAGGGCCACCCCGAATATTATCAAGACGTCGCCGCGCGCATCGCGCAGGAAACCGGCGGCTTCTACGTCAACCAGTTTTCCAATCCCGCCAACGCGCTCGCGCACGAAACGACGACGGGGCCCGAGATCTGGGAGCAGATGGGCCACGCCGTCGACGCCATCGTCTGCGGCGTCGGCTCCGGCGGCACATTGAGCGGCATCGGCCGTTACTTGAAGCGCGTCAGTCCGAAAACGGAAATGGTATTGGCTGACCCTGTCGGCTCGATTTTGGAGCCGCTGGTCAACCGTAACGAACACGTGACGGCCGGCTCGTGGCTGGCGGAAGGCATCGGCGAGGATTTCGTGCCCGATGTCCTCGACATCACGCTGACGAAGAAAGCTTACGCCGTCTCCGACGAAGAAGGCATCGACGCCGCGCGCGCGTTGCTCATCAAGGAAGGCATCCTTGCAGGCTCGTCGTCCGGCACGCTGCTGGCGGCGGCGCTGCGCTATTGCCGCGAGCAGAAGACGCCGAAGCGCGTCGTAACCATCGTTTGCGACCGTGGCGACAAATATCTCTCCAAGACCTTCAGCGATTTCTGGACGACCGAGCAGGGCTTCGCGCACCGCACGCCCACCGGCACGGTCGAGGATCTTATCGTGCGCCGTCACGACCAGAACGACACCGTCGTCGTGCGCACCGGCGACACCGTGCTGACGGCGTATAAGCGCATGCGCATGGCAGATGTGTCGCAGCTGCCCGTGCTGGATGAAAAATCCGCCTTCGTCGGCGTGGTTGACGAAACCGCGCTGCTGGATTTCATGGCGAAACCGGGAAGTGCCCTGACGGCGCCGGTGACAGCGGCCATGCGCCCGCCAGAGCCGCGCATTGCAAAAACGGCGACGCTGGCCGAGGCTGCGACCGCGCTCAAGGCCGCGCCTGCGGTCGTGGTGACCGACGGCGACAAGCTGCTCGGCATCGTCACGCGCGTCGACCTCCTCAACAACCTCGTCCTCAAGGCGAAGAAACAATGACGATCAGCAATTCCAAGGCAAAGTTCTCCACGCGCTGCATCCACGGCGGGCAGTCTCCCGACCCGACCACCGGCGCGGTCTCGATGCCGATCTACGCGACCTCGACCTACGCGCAGACCGCGCCGGGCGAGCATAAAGGATACGTATACGCCCGTGGCCACAACCCGACGCGCCATGCGTTCGAGCGCTGCCTCGCCGACCTTGAAGAAGGCACGGCGGGTTTCGCCTTCGGCTCCGGCCTTGCGGCGATGGATGCGGTGCTGGATTTGCTGCCTGCCGGCGCGCATATGGTCGCCTCCGACGACTTGTACGGCGGCAGCTATCGCCTATTCGAGCGCGTGCGCCGCGGCACGACGGGGCTCGATGTCACCTATACCGACCTCTCGCACGAACCGGCGTTCAAGCCTGAGACCAAGATGCTCTGGATCGAGACGCCGACCAATCCGTTGCTGAAGCTCGCGGATATCGAGATGCTGGCGGCGGCCGCGAAGAAGCGCGGCATCCTCACCGTCGTCGACAACACTTTCGCCACGCCCTATATCCAGCGCCCGCTGACGCTCGGCGCGGATATCGTCATCCATTCTATCACGAAATATATCGGCGGCCACTCCGACATCATCGGCGGCGCGGTCGTTGTGAAGGATGCGGCGCTGGCTGATAAACTGAAGTTCATCCAGAACGCGACCGGCGGCATCCTGTCGCCTTTCGACAGCTTCCTCGCGTTGCGCGGCGTCAAGACGCTCGACGTGCGCATGGAGCGCCACTGCAATTCCGCGCTGAAGATCGCGCAGTGGATGGAAAAGCATCCGAAGATCGAGAAAGTCATCCACCCCGGCCTTGCCAGCCACCCTCAGCACGCACTTGCGAAAAAGCAAATGCGCGCGTTCGGCGGCATGGTGACCGCGACGATCAAGGGCGATATCGAGGCATCGCGCCGCATGCTTTCGGCGTGCCGCGTCTTCACCTTGGCGGAAAGTCTCGGCGGCGTCGAAAGCCTGATCGAGCATCCGGCGATTATGACGCACGGTTCCATCCCCAAGGAACAGCGCGAAGCGCTCGGCATCAACGACGGCCTCATCCGTCTCTCGGTGGGAATCGAAGATGCCGACGACCTTATCGCCGACCTCGCGCAAGCGCTTGAAACTGCGTAAAACTTGCGTTTTTTATGCGGCGTGCTAGTCTCTCTCCGTTATTTATTATAAGGAGACAGCACCATGAGCAGCGCAGGCCAATACGCATATGTCATGAAGGGTCTTTCCAAGACCTACCCGGGCGGCAAGAAGGTCCTCGACAATATTTTCCTCAGCTTCTACCACGGCGCGAAAATCGGCGTGCTGGGCCCCAACGGCTCGGGTAAGTCGACGCTGCTGAAGATCATGGCGGGCGTGGAAAAAGAATTCCAGGGCGAAGCCTGGTCGGGCGAGAACGTCACTGTCGGCTACCTGCCTCAGGAGCCGCAGCTCAACCCTGATAAGAACGTGCAGGAGAACGTGCTCGAGGCGCTCTCCGACATCACCGACCTGATCGCGCGCTACAACGCCATCTCGGAAAAATTTGCCGAGCCGGATGCGGACTTCGACAAGCTGCTGGCCGAGCAAGGCGAACTGCAAACCAAGATCGAGGCGATGGACGGCTGGAACCTCGACCGCATGGTCGAGCAGGCGATGGACGCGCTGCGCTGCCCGCCGGGCGACATGGCGGTCACGCACCTCTCGGGCGGCGAAAAGCGCCGCGTCGCGCTGTGCAAGCTGCTGCTGCAGCGCCCCGATCTTTTGCTGCTCGACGAGCCGACCAACCACCTGGACGCCGAATCCGTCGCATGGCTGCAGCGCCACCTGCTCGAGTATAAAGGCTCGATCGTGATGATCACGCACGACCGCTACTTCCTCGACAACGTCACCGGCTGGATTTTGGAACTCGACCGCGGCTCGGGCATTCCGTACGAAGGCAACTACACCGGCTACCTCGAGAAGAAGGCCAAGCGCCTCGAACAGGAAGGCCGCGAACAGGAAGCGCGCCAGAAGACGCTGTCGCGCGAGCTGGAGTGGGTGCGCCAGTCGCCCAAGGCGCGCCAGAGCAAGTCGAAGGCGCGTATCGCGTCTTACAACGACCTGCTCCTCGAAAGTCAGAAGTACGAGAAGACGCGCACCACGCAGATCGTCATTCCCGTGCCGCCGCGCCTCGGCGCGAACGTCGTGGATGCGGAAGCGATTTCCAAGGGCTTCGGCGACCGCCTGTTGTTTGAAGGCCTCAACTTCCGCCTGCCGCCGGGCGGCATCGTCGGCGTCATCGGCCCCAACGGCGCGGGTAAAACCACGCTGTTCCGCATGATCGCGGGTGAGGAAAAGCCGGATAGTGGTACGCTGACGGTGGGCGAGAGCGTCAAGCTCGGCTACGTCAACCAGAGCCGCGACAGCCTCGACCCCAACAAGAACGTCTGGGAGGAAATCTCGGGCGGCGTCGACATCATGGAAATCGGCGAACGCGAAATGCCGAGCCGCGCCTACGTCGGCTCCTTCGGCTTCAAGGGCCCCGACCAGCAGACGAAAGTCGGCGTGCGCTCG
>CAYZCE010000035.1:0-13399 GCA_964476835.1 uncultured Rhodospirillaceae bacterium | reverse complement strand
GTTCCTGCAGGCCGCGTTGACGGCGCACGGTTTCGCTCCCGCTTTTGCCGCGACGGCGCACGAAGGGCAGGTGCTGCTGAAATCGCGTATCCCGGAAATCGTCATTCTCGACCTTGGCCTGCCGGATGCCGACGGCCTCGACGTCATCCGCGACCTGCGCGCGTGGAGCGACGTGCCCATCATCGTGCTCTCCGCACGCGGGCAGGAAAAGGACAAGATCGCCGCGCTCGAGCTGGGCGCCGACGATTACCTCACCAAGCCCTTCGGCACCGGCGAGCTGCTGGCGCGGCTCAAGGCCGCCCTGCGCCGCGCGCAGAAGGCAGTGACGCGCAATGACGCAGTGTTTGAAGCAAACGGCCTGCGCTTTTCCGCCGAGACGCGGCAGGCATCCGTCGACGGCGCGGATATCCACCTGACGCCGACGGAATTCCGGTTGCTCGCCCTGCTGGTGCGTCATGCAGGCCGCGTCGTCACGCATAAGCAGTTATTGCAGGAAGTCTGGGGCAAGAATTCGTCCGAGAACAGCCACTACCTGCGCATCTATACCCAGCACCTGCGGCGGAAACTCGGCGACGACCCGCTGCATCCGCGCTTCATCGTGACGGAGCCGGGGATCGGCTATAAGCTGAAGCCCTAGATTTACTCCGTGACTTTTTTCAAGAATTCCGACTTCAGCCCCATCGGCCCAATGCCGGGAACATGGGCGTCAATGTTGTGGTCGCTGTTGACGAGGTGGATGTTCTTGATCTTGGTGCCCACCTTGACGACGGTGGAGGAACCCTTGGCCTTGAGGTCCTTGATGACAGTGACGGTGTCGCCTTCCTTCAGGATCGTGCCGTTGGCGTCGCGCACGATGAAGCTGTCTTCGTCTACCGCCTTCGCGGTGGCCGTTGCCGACCATTCGTTGCCGCATTCAGGGCAGATGAACAGCCCACGGTCTTCATATGTATAGCCGGATTGGCATTTCGGGCAGGGCGGAAGCGTGGTCATTTTTCGTGTCTTTTCAAGTTGGAAGGATGATGCATGCGACTCTATGTCATTGCTGTGGAAAATTCAACCGTTGACGATGGTTCTGAAGTTCTGTTATTTTGAACTATAAGAAGGAAAAAGAAAGGAAAACGACAATGACTTCTGTTGCTATCGTCTATTTCAGCGGCTACGGTCACACCGCCAAGCAGGCCGAGGCCGTGCGCGAGGGTGCTGCTTCCGCCTCTACCGCGATGCTCTACGCCATCGACAAGGACGGCAATCTGCCCGACGGCGCGCTGGAGCAGATCGCCAAGGCCGACGGCGTCATCTACGGCAGCCCCACCTACATGGGCGGGCCTGCGTGGCAGTTCAAGAAATTCGCCGATGCGTCGTCCAAGCTGTGGTTTACGCAGGCGCTGAAGGACAAGGTCGCGGGCGGCTTCACCAACTCGGCTTCCGTCAACGGCGACAAGGCCTCGACCATCGCCTATTTCTGGACGCTCTCGCAGCAGCACGGCCAATTCTGGGTCGGCACCGGCCTGATGCCCGCCAGCGCCAAGGCCAACAGCCCTGACGACGTCAACTGGCTCGGCGGGTTCTCCGGCGCGCTGGCGTCGTCGCCCTCCGACGCGTCGCCGGAAGAAGCGCCGCGCAAGAGCGATCTTGAAACCGCGAAACTGCTCGGCAAGCGCATCGCCGAAGTCGCCGCAAAATTCAAAGGAAAGTAATCATGGAACATCGTCAACTCGGCAAATCGGGCCTGCAAGTGCCCGTTCTCTCCCTCGGCACAGGGACCTTCGGCGGCGTGGGCGAGATGTTCAAGAAGTGGGGCGAGACGGACGTCAAGGAAGCCTCGCGCCTCGTCGACATCAGCTTGGATGCCGGCATGAACTTCTTCGACACCGCCAACATCTATTCGGCGGGCGCGTCGGAAGAAATTCTCGGTGCGGCGCTCAAGGGCCGCCGCGACAAGGCATTGATCTCCACCAAGGCGACTTTCGCGGCGGGGGCGGGGGATAACGAAGTCGGTTCCTCGCGCTTCCACCTGACACGCGCGCTGGAAGACAGCCTCAAGCGCCTCGGCACCGATTATGTCGACGTTTATTTCATGCACGGCTTCGACGCGAAAACGCCGGTTGAAGAAACGCTCTCCACGCTCGACGGCTTCGTCAAGAGCGGCAAGGTGCGCTATATCGGCTGCTCCAACTTCTCGGGCTGGCATTTGATGAAGTCGCTCTCGGTATCTGAACGTTACGGCTGGGAGAAGTACGTCGTTTATCAAGGCTACTATTCTCTCGTCGGCCGCGACTATGAGCAGGAACTGATGCCGCTCGGCGTCGACCAAGGCGTCGGCACGATGGTCTGGTCGCCGCTCGGCTGGGGCCGCCTCACCGGCAAGATCCGCCGCGGCCAGGCGCCGAAGGAAGGCCGCATCGCCCAAGGCGGCGGCGCGGTCGGCCCGCAGATTGACGATGAATATCTCTACACTGTCGTCGACGCGCTCGACATCGTGGCGAAAGAAACCGGCAAGAGCGTGCCGCAAGTCGCGCTCAACTGGCTGCTGCAGCGCCCCGGGGTCTGCAACGTCGTCATTGGCGCGCGCAACGAGGAACAGCTCAAGCAAAACCTCGGCGCGGTTGGCTGGAATTTGACGGCAGAGCAGGTGAAGGTGCTGGACGCCGCAAGTGCGCGTCCTTTCGCGTACCCGTACTGGCACCAGCAGGGCTTTGCGAAGCGCAATCCGTTTCCTGTTTAAGTTTTAGACGGAAATATCGACACGTTTGGGGTCGCCGGCTTTACTGCTGGCGGCCTCATTCTTTTCTTTGATCTTTTCCTCGATGTCCTGCTTCATCTGCTGGACGATCTTGTCGCGTTCTTCCGGCTTCATCTTGTCGAGGTCGGCCTGGGTGAGGCCGTGCGCCTGCAGCCAGCTGTCCATCATGCGCTGCGCGGGCGATTCCTTCATGTAGTTGAGGAACTCCGTCGCCGCATCGGGCGCGGCAGTTTTTGTCGAAGGCGCACCGCCTATATAGGGCGTCGATCCGCCGCCAATGCCTGAAACACTCATGTTTTGCCTCCATGGCTGTGATTCATCGAAATACCGATGCAAAACCCGTGCCGGAGAAGGGGAATTAAAACCAATATAAATCAGAGAGTTATTTAAACGCGTGTGAATGAAAAAATGTCTTGCGTTCATTTTCCAATAAGGTTACAACTCTCCCACCTCTGATACGTCCCCATCGTCTAGAGGCCTAGGACACGTCCCTTTCACGGATGTAACCGGGGTTCGAATCCCCGTGGGGACGCCATTTTCTCACACCAAACCCGTTTCGTTTTGAGAGAGGTATTTCAAATGAATTCCGCTTTAAATCCACAGTGCGTTATCGACGACCTGAAGGAATTGCGTCGCATGACCGATGACGAGAACGGCGCGCAACGCGTGGCCTTCACGCCCGTCTGGACCAAGACCCGCCAATGGATGAAACAGAAGCTCGCCGGTCTGCCGGTCGAGGTGACCGAAGACTCTGCGGGCAACCTCTGGGCCACCATGCGCGGCGACAGCGACAAGTGCCTGCTGATCGGCGGCCATATGGATTCGGTGCCGAACGGCGGCTGGCTGGACGGCTGCCTCAACGTGCTCGCGGGCGTCGAGATCTTGCGCCGCCTGAACGCCGCCTATAACGGTCGCCCGCCGGTGACGGTGCGCGTGGTCGACTGGGCGGACGAAGAGGGCGCGCGCTTCGGCAAGAGCCTGTTCGGCTCCTCTGCCTGCGCCGGCACCCTCAACCTCGAAGAAGCGCGCGTGCTGGTCGATAAAGACGGCATCCCGCTGCCCGAAGCCTTGAAGAACGTGGGCATCGACCTCGAACACGCCATGGATTGCCGCAGCGAGCTCAAGAACGCCGCCGCCTACCTCGAACTGCATATCGAGCAGGGGCCGGTGCTGCTGGATCTCGACCTGCCGCTCGGCGCGGTGCTCGGCACCTTCGGCGTCGAACGTCATGCGATCACCTTCCACGGACAAGCGGCACACTCCGGCTCCACGCCGATGAACCGTCGCCGCGACGCTTTGCTGGCCGCGGGCAAGATGAGCCAGGAGATTTACAAGATCGCCGAACGCAGCAAGGGCGGCGTCTGCACGATCGGCTCCTGCACGACCAAGCCCGGCATTGTCACCAGCGTGGTCGAGGAATGCCGCATCACGCTCGACCAGCGCCACCTCGACCCCGCCGCGCTGGCGCAGATGCTGGCCGAAGCCAAGGCCGCGAGCGAGAAATTCGCCGCTGAGGGCAACGTTTCGGTATCGTGGGAAGTGCTGTGGAAGATCCAGCCCTATCCGTTCAACGCCGAACTGATTGATCTCTGCGACGCCGCCATCCTCGAGACCTGCGGCCAGTCGCACCGCCTGCCCAGCGGCCCGCTGCACGACGCGGCGTCGACCGCCGCCGCCGGCGTGCCGACCGTGATGATGTTCGTGCAAAGCCTGCACGGCATCAGCCACAACAAGATCGAGGACACGCGCGAAGACCACCTGCGCCTCTGCGTCACCGCCTTCGACAAGCTGGCGGACAAGACGATCCAGTGGATCCTCGCGCAAGGCTGAAAAGGTGGCGTTTCGGGCTTGTATCTGGCATAGTGCTCCCTGCATTTAACAAGGGAGGTCATCATGACAACGAAAGCTTTTGGCGCGCAAACGGCAACCTCGCCGCTGGCGCCGCTCACCATTGATCGCCGCGCGGTCGGCCCCAAGGACGTGGCGATCGATATTCTGTATTGCGGCGTTTGCCATTCCGACCTGCACACGGCGCGCGGGGAGTGGCCGGGCATCAAGTTTCCGGCGGTGCCGGGGCATGAGATCATCGGGCGGGTGACGGCGGTCGGCGCCGAGGTGAAGAAGCACAAGGTCGGCGCCATCGTCGGCGTCGGCTGCATGGTCGACAGCTGCCGCACCTGCAGCGCCTGCAAGGAAGGCACCGAACAGTTCTGCGAGAGCGACGAAGGCTTCACCGGCACTTATAATGGCAAGATGAAGGGCGGCGCGGAGAACACCTATGGCGGTTATTCCGCCAGCGTCGTCGTTGACGAACATTTCGTGCTGGAGATCCGCCACGCAGAGAAAGATTTGGCGGCGGTTGCGCCGCTGCTTTGCGCAGGCATCACCACATGGTCGCCGCTCAAGCACTGGAAGGCGGGGCCGGGCAAGAAAGTCGGTGTCGTCGGCATCGGCGGTCTGGGCCATATGGGCGTGAAGCTGGCGCGGGCGCTTGGTGCGCATGTGGTGGCATTCACGACATCGCCGTCCAAGAAACAGGCGGCGCTTGACCTCGGCGCGCATGAGGTCGTCGTCTCGACCCAGCCGCAGGAGATGGCAGCGCATGCGGGCAGCTTCGACTTTATCCTCAACACGGTGGCGGCGTCGCACGATCTCGACGCTTTCGTCAACCTGCTGCGCCGCGACGGCACAATGACGCTGGTGGGCGCGCCTGCGCATCCGCACCCGTCTCCGGGCGTCTTCAACCTGATCGTCGGCCGACGCGCCATCGCCGGCTCGCTGATCGGCGGCATCGCGGAGACGCAGGAGATGCTCGATTTCTGCGCCGAGAAGGGCATCGTCAGCGATATCGAGACGATCCGCATGGACGAGATCAACGCCGCCTATGAGCGCATGCTTAAAGGCGACGTGCGTTACCGCTTCGTCATCGACATGGCGACGTTAGCCTAAGACCTTCGCGTATTCATCGGCATCGAAGCCGCTCAGGATTATCTTGCCGCCGCGCACCACCAGCGGGCGGCGGATCATTGAGGGGTTCTCCATCGCGCATTTGAGGGCGGAGCCAGCGGTCATGCTGTCCTTCACCTTGTCGGGCAGGGCGCGCCATGTGGTGCCCTTATGGTTGATCGCGTTTTCCCAGCCGAGTTGCCGGATGGCCGTTTCCAGCACTTTTTTGTCGGCGCCGGATTTCTTGTAGTCGTGGAATATATAGGCGATTTTGCGCGCATCCAGCCACACAAAGGCCTTCTTCATGGTGTCGCAGTTCTTGATGCCGTAGACGGTTATTTTGGTCATGATTAGCCCTTTCGCCAATCTTATTTTTATGGCAATATGGAGTCCTGGTCAACTCAAGAGATTCCAGGAATGCCGGGACTGCTGTTTGCCATCGGAGGTGCGCTGGATTGCACGGAGGAACGTGCGATCCTGAAACGCATGCTCGCCGCGGCGCGCGGGACGGGATCGTCCGTCTGCGTCGTCACCTCGGCGACCGCTTCGCCGGAAGAGGCGCGCAAGGCCTATGTGGAAGCTTTCGCAGGGCTGGGCATCGCGGATTGCACGATCCTGCACCCGACCACCCCGGCCGAGGCCGATGCGCCCGACGCATTGGCGGCGGCAGCGCGCGCGGATATCGTTTTCTTCACGGGCGGCGACCAGCAGAAGTTGGTGGAGGCCATCGCCGGCTCGGCGTTCATGCAGGCCGTGGCGCGGAACTTCGCGGCGGGCGGCATCGTCGCGGGCACGAGTGCGGGCGCGGCGGCACTTTCGAAGATGATGATCTATCAAGAAGAGGATGTCGTATCGCTGAAAGACGGCTTCGGCTTCCTCGACGACGCGGTGGTGGATACGCATTTCAGCCAGCGGCAGCGCCTGTCGCGGCTCTTCTCGATGGTGGCGGCGGCGCCGAATTCGTTCGGCATCGGCGTGGACGAGAACACGGCGGCGATTATTGCTCCGGATGGCGCGCTCGATGTCGTCGGCGCGGGCACGGTGACGGTTGTTACTGCGGCATCCGACGTATTGCGCGACGGCGACTCTTACGACCTGAAGCGCAAGGTCAGGACAGGTTCTCCTCGATCACCTTGAGGAACGGGCGTCCGTATTTTTCCAACTTCTTTTCGCCGACGCCGTAGAGCTGGCCGAGGCGCTCAAGCGTCGCAGGCTTGACGGCGGCCATTTCCGCGAGCGTCTTGTCGTGGAAGATGACATAGGGCGGCACGCCTTCGTCGCGCGCGAGCGCCATGCGCGCGGCCTTGAGCGCCGCGTAGAGGCCTTGGTCGGCAGGCGCGCCGGTGTGGGCGACGGCGCTTCTTTTTTCACGCCGCGCGGTGCGTTTTTCGGTTTTGCGCAGATGCAGCGGCCTTTTTTCCTTCAGGAATTCGAGCCCCTGCGGGGTCAGTTTCAGTCCGCCGTGCTCGGTATCGACGCTCACCATGTTGAGCGCGACGAGCTGGCGGTAGATGCCCTGCCATTCGGTCTTGTCGTGCTCGCCGCCGATGCCGAAGGTGCTGACCTGGTCGTGGCCGTTGCGCAGGATGCGCTCGTCGTCGTTCTTGCCGAGCAGCACGTCGATCAGGTACGTCACGCCGAAACGCTGTCCGGTGCGGTAGATGGTCGAGAGCGCCTTTTTCGCGGCGACGGTGCCGTCGAAGGTCTCGGGCGGCGTCTGGCAGGTGTCGCAGTTGCCGCAAGGGCCGCTGGTATCGCCGAAATAGTCGAGGATGACCTGACGCCGGCAGTTCGCCGCTTCGCAGAGGCCGAGGAGGGCGTTGAGCTTTTGGTGCTCGATGCGCTTTTGCGCGTCGGGCGCGCTGGATTCCTCGATGAAGTTGCGCTGCATGGCGGCGTCCTGCGCGCCGTAGATCATCAGTGCGTTCGACGGCATGCCGTCGCGTCCGGCGCGGCCGGTTTCCTGATAGTACGCCTCGATGTTCTTGGGGATCGTCATGTGCACGACGAAGCGCACGTCGGGCTTGTCGATGCCCATGCCGAAGGCGATGGTTGCGACCATGATGACTTTTTCCTCGCGCAGGAAGCGTTCCTGGTTGGCGGCGCGCACGTCGGCGGGCAAGCCGGCGTGATAGGGCAGGGCGTCGAAGCCTTCGCCCTTGAGCCATTCGGCGGTTTCCTCGACCATCTTGCGCGAGAGGCAATAGACGATGCCGCTGTCTTCCGCGTGGTTGTCGCGGATGAAGCGCAGGGCCTGCGCGCGGGCGTTGTCCTTGGTGACGACGCTGTAGTGGATGTTCGGGCGGTCGAAGCCGGAGACGAAGGTGCGGCCGTCGCCGAGGCCGAGGCATTCGACGATATCACTGCGCGTGGGCGCGTCGGCGGTGGCGGTCAGCGCGATGCGCGGGATGGCGGGATAGCGTTCGGCGAGCAGCGAAAGCTGCTTATAATGCGGGCGGAAATCGTGCCCCCACGACGATACGCAATGCGCCTCGTCGATGGCGAAGAGGGCGATGGGGGCTTCATCCAGCAGGGCGAGGAAGTCGTCCATCAGCAGGCGCTCGGGCGCGACGTAGACGAGGTCGATCTCGCCGCGCAGCATGGCATCCTTGGTGCCGGCGATGCTGCTGCCGGCGGTGTTGGAATTGATCGCGGCGGCGCGGATGCCGACCTGTTTCAGCGCCTCCACCTGGTTCTGCATCAGCGCGATGAGCGGCGAGACGATGATGCCGACGCCGGGGCGCAGCAGCGAAGGGATCTGGTAGCACAGCGACTTGCCGCCGCCCGTCGGCATCAGCACGAAGGCATGGCCGCCGCTGGCGACATGGTTGATGATGGTTTCCTGCTCGCCGCGGAAGGACGAGAAGCCGTAAGTCTTCTGCAGGATCTGGCGCGCAGCGTCGCTAGTGTCGGGGGCGAGCGCGCGCAAGGTCATTTACGAGAACTTCAGCACGTAAGCGTTCTTCGGCGCCGGCGTGGGCGCTGCGGCCTTGAAGGCGGAAGGCGGCGCCGCGTTCAGGTTGAATTCGGTCTTCGCGGGCGGAAAATCGTCGAGGAAGCTGCCTGCCTGGACGTAGCCGCGCCAGCCGCCGATGCCGGCGCCGATGACTGCCGAGACGGCGAGGCCGTAGAGGAAAGCCGGCGTCGATTGCCAGCCGTCGCCGTTGCGGCGGTTGACGGCCTTGGCGTAGAGGAGGCTCGGGAAGATGCCGCAGCCGAGGCCGATCATCGCCCCGCCGACCGCGCCGACCAGCGCGCCGGCCGTCAGCAACGCCACAGTGCCGAAAGCCGCACCCGTCGCTGCCGCGACGATGCCGGAAACCGCTGCAACACCGGCAGCAACAATGATCCCAAGCTTCGCCACAGGCGGCATTTTCTTCCAAAATTTCTTCATGGCAGGGTCTCCCGTATTTTGATGATAGGAGGATGCTATAGGCTGCCCCGAGCGCTGTCAACCTGACAAAATGCTGCTATATCAAACGGCTATCCAGTCCTGAATGACCGCTTGCCCCTCTTTGTGGTATAATAAGGTTCAGGGGGAAATTTCTATGCATGTGTCGCGCCAAGGATCAGTCGGCTGGGAAGGCCTGAAGGTCTTGATCGCGGACGACCAGCGTCTGGCGGTCGATGTGCTGCGCGACATGCTGAATCAGCTGGGCGTCGCGGCCGTGCTGACGGCCGAAAGCGGCGCGGAGGCGCTTCAACAAGCTGAAAAGCATGGGAAAACGATAGATATCTTCATCTGCGACTGGAACATGCCGCGCATGTCTGGGCTGGAACTGCTGGACAAGCTGCGCGCTTCTTTGCTAACTACACCTTTCCTCATGGTGACCGGCCATAGCGATATCGCCGGGCTGATCGAGAGCCGCCATCCCGAGGCTGCGTCTTATATCCTGAAGCCGTTCTCCCTGTTTGAGCTTCAGAACAAGATCGCGGACGTGCTGGCGGAAAACTGACGGATAGTAAGGTGCATGGCAACCAAGAAGCCGGGCGAAATTGACTGGAAGAACCTGCAGATCCTGGTCGTCGACGACCAGAAGATCGCCCGCGACGTGTTGCGCGACATGCTCTACGACCTCGGCATCAGCCTGATTGTCGAAGCCAAGGACGGGGAAGAGGCGCAAAAGGTCATCGCCGACCAGGGCAAGCTCATCGACCTCGTCGTCTGCGACTGGAACATGCCGGGCTTGTCGGGCATCGACCTGCTCAAGCAGCTGCGCGGCGCGCAGTCAGAAATCCCGTTCCTGATGGTCTCCGGCCGCAACGACCTCGCTTCCGTCATCGAGGCGCAGAAGGCCGGCGTCACGGGCTATATCCTCAAGCCGTTCTCGCTCGCCGACCTCGACGACAAGATCACGCGCATCCTCAGCAAGATTTAATTCTTTATCGGCAGCACGAAGCGGAAGACCGCGCCGTCAGGGCGCGATTCCGCCCAGATGCGGCCGCCGTGACGCGTCACGATGTCGCGGCAGATCGAAAGTCCCAGCCCCGTGCCGCCGCGTGCCGCGTGGCCTTGGGTGAAGGGGTCGAAAATCGTTTCCAGTTCCTCCGGCGGAATGCCCGGGCCGCGGTTGATGACGCTGCAATAAAGCGCATCGGCGTCGCGCGTGTAGGTGATCTCGATGGACTCGCCTTCGGGCGAGAACTTGACGGCGTTGGAAATCAGGTTGATGAAGACGCGCACCATCAGGTTGCGGTCGTGCAGGGGGAAGGCGCTGGCGGGATGTTCGCGGCCCGCGACTTTCAGGTCGAGATTCTTGCGCGCGAGCAGGGAGCCGGTCTCCGCCAAGGCCTGTTCGAGCGCCGTGTGCAGGTCGCGGCGTTCGGGGTGCAGCGCACCGTGCGCGGCATCGAGGCGGCCGAGGCTCAGCATGTCGTCGATCAGCGCGGTCACGCGTTCCGCGCCCGCATGGATGTTGCTGAAATATTTTTGCAGCGTCGCATTGCCGCCGGCCGGCAGCGCGTTCAGGCCAAGGTCGGCGTAATTCAGGATCGCGTGCATCGGCGTGCGCATGTCGTGCGTGACGGTGGCGATCAGGCGCGACTTGTCGGCCGCGCCGGTCGCCGCGCGCCATGCCGCCGCCGCCAGCAGCAGCGCGGGCAGGGCCGCCGCCAGCAGCGAGACTTTCGCCGCGAGGAAACCGCTCAGCAGGCAAAGGCCGAATGCCGCGGTTGCCGCGACGGCAGGCGCACGAAGCACGTTTTTTGTGTATGCAGTAAAGGCCATGCGCCATCATACCCCGGCTTTGGCTGTTTTTTGTAGAGGATATCTTCGGTCTGAGGTAATCTGTGGCTATGAAGAAGCATCCGCTTTTGCCTGCCGATCATAAGCTTATCGCCGCCGCCATCGCTGCGGTGAAGCGGCCTGTGCTGCAGCTGGGCGGTATTCATGCCCCGGCATTGGTGGGGGCAGGGGTGCTGTTGGATGACGGCCAAATTATCACTTCTGTAAACCTGCTCGCCGATGTCGGCAGCCTCTCCGTTTGTGCGGAGCCGATCGCGATTGCCGAAGCTGTACTGCAGCCCGAGCGGCACATCGTCAGCGTCGTCGCCGTCTATCACCATACGGTGGCGGAAGAGCCGCGCGTGATTTCTCCTTGCGGCCGCTGCCGCGAAAGCATCATGGACTATGCCGGGGGCAGCGAAGTCATCCTCCGCGACCCGCGCACCGACAACCTGTTCAAGACTCCGGCCGCTGAATTGCTGCCGATGCGCTATGCCGACTATTGGCACGAAGGCCAGTTGGTTTAAAAATATTCCGCCATGTTTTTCAGGTGTTTAGTCTAATATTTGCGGGAATCGTTTTGCAAAGAATCCGGACTTGGCGTACTGTGGACAGGTCCCCAAGACGTCAAAATAAAACTCAGGAACTTTTCTGTCATGAACGACAACGATACCTACATTGTGCAGTGCACCCGCGACAATTTCGAAGACGCGCGTTACCTGGTGCAAGTGTTCTGCCGTGTACTCGACATCGACCACAAGAAACTCTCCATCAAGACTTGTGCGCTCGACGGCATCATGAAACAGCGCCTTGACGACATCGGCGCCAGCTTCTGGCCCGAGCCGTCCTACGCCGCCGCCAAGCCTGCTTTCGGCCGCTGATCAGGCCGCTTTCTTCTTTCCATTTATTCAGCTTCTTCAGCAGTTTATGATGCTGGCTCCGGGGCCGGAACAGTCAAAAAAAAGCGTGCACGGCTTCACTTTTGTCTGGATTTCCGGCGCGGCTTTGGGTATAACCTCATTATCGTAATTCCCTGAAATTGATGAAACTGACGAATCCGGGCTCCGGAAACGCAGGGTCTGACTGGGGGAAGGCCGATGGAGGAGCGTAGCTCAATGGTAGAGTACCGGTCTCCAAAACCGGATGTTGTGGGTTCGAGTCCCCCCGCTCCTGCCAGCCTTCGCGTCGCGAAGGCTGTAAAAGAGATAAAAGGAATTTAAAAGGCGATGTCGAAAAATCTGTCCCAGTTTTTCCGCGAGACCCGTCAGGAAGCCGTCAAGGTGACTTGGCCGACGCGCAAGGAAACCATCACGACCACCATCGTGGTTTTCGCGATGATCTTCTTCGTCGCCATCGTCCTCATGGTTGCCGACGGCCTGATTTCCGAAGCCGTCAAGTTTGTCCTCGAATTAGGAGTTTCTTCCAATGGCTAAGCGCTGGTACGTGCTGCACGTCTATTCCGGCTTTGAAAAGAAGGTCGCGTCCTCGATCAAGGAGACCGCAACCAAGCGCGGCCTCGACCAATACATCGAGGAAGTGCTGGTCCCGACCGAAGAAGTCGTCGAAGTCCGCCGCGGCCAGAAGGTCAACTCCGAGCGCAAGTTCTTCCCCGGCTATGTGCTGGTCAAGATGGAAATGAACGACGACGCCTGGCACCTCGTCAAGAATACCCCCAAGGTCACCGGCTTCCTCGGCGGCGGCGGCAACAAGCCGTCCCCCATCACCGAAGGCGAGGCGCAGCGCCTGCTGAAGCAAGTGGTCGAAGGCGCGGAGCGTCCGCGTTCCACCATCACCTTCGACATCGGCGAGCAAGTGCGCGTTTCCGACGGTCCCTTCAGCTCCTTCAACGGCACCGTCGAGGAAATCGACGAAGCCCGCAGCCGCCTCAAGGTCCTCGTCTCCATCTTCGGCCGCTCCACGCCGGTCGAACTGGAATTCACGCAGGTCGAAAAGCTTTAAGCTCTTCAAAACAAAAAAAAGCCCCGCAACTGCGGGGCTTTTTTTTATCCCTTATATTGTTTCAGCGTCTGCTCGATCGCGCCGAAAATCGATTTTCCAGCGGTGTCGAACATTTCGATTTTGACGGTGTCGCCGAAGTGCATGAAGGGCGTGACGGACCCTCCCGTCTCCATCTTCTCGAGGATGCGTTTTTCAACGATGCAGGAAGACCCCTTGCTGCGGTCTTTGTTCGAGACCGTGCCGGAGCCGATGATGGTGCCCGCGCATAAAGGCCGCGTCTTGGCCGCGTGGGCGACGAGGGTGGGGAAGTCGAAGACCATGTCGACGCCCGCCTCGGGGCTGCCGAACTTCTGGCCGTTGTAGTGGCTGACGATGGGCAGGTGCACTTTGCCGTCCTTCCATGCAGCGCCCAGTTCCTCGGGCGTGACCGCCACGGGCGAAAACGCGCTCGACGGCTTGGACTGGAAGAAGCCGAAACCCTTTTGCAATTCCGGCATCGCGAGGTAGCGCAGCGAAACGTCGTTGAC
>CAYZCE010000034.1:0-14423 GCA_964476835.1 uncultured Rhodospirillaceae bacterium | reverse complement strand
AGCGCTCAACGAAAATGGCCGCGTCATCGTTACCGGGTGCCTCGGCGTCGAGGAGCAGATGATCCGCGACGCGCATCCTAGCGTGCTGGCCGTCACCGGGCCGCATCAGTACGAGGATGTGGTCAACGCGGTGAACCTGCACCTGCCGCCGGTGCCGAACCGGTTCGTCGACCTCGTGCCGGAGGCCGGCCTCAAGCTGACGCCGCGGCACTACGCCTACATGAAGATTTCCGAGGGCTGCAACAACCGCTGCACCTTCTGCATCATCCCGAGCTTGCGCGGCGATCTCGTCTCGCGTCCGATCATCCAGGTCTTGGCCGAAGGCGAGCGCCTTGTGAAAGCCGGCGTCAAAGAAATCCTCGTGATTTCGCAAGACACCAGTGCCTACGGCATCGACACCAAATACCAAGCCTATCCGTGGAAGAACCGCACGATCCGCACCAAGTTCATCGACCTCTGCCGCGAACTCGGCGAGTTGGGCGCGTGGATCCGCCTGCACTACGTCTACCCGTATCCGCACGTCGACGAAGCGTTGGAACTGATGAACGACGGCAAGATCCTGCCCTACATCGACATCCCCTTCCAACACGCCTCGCCCAACGTCCTGAAGAACATGCGCCGCCCCGCGCACCAGGAAAAGACGCTGGAGCGCATCCAGAACTGGCGCAAGTATTGCCCCGACCTCACCATCCGCTCCACCTTCATCGTCGGCTTCCCCGGCGAGACGGACGCCGATTTCGAATTCCTGCTGGAGTGGATGAAGGAAGTGAAGCTCGACCGCGTCGGCTGCTTCAAGTACGAGCCCGTGACGGGCGCGAAAGCCAACGACCTCCCCGGCGCCGTGCCTGAAGAAGTGAAGGAAGAACGCTGGCACCGCTTCATGGCGCTGCAGCAGGAGATCAGCGCGGAACGCCTGAAGCTCAAGGTCGGCCGCACCATCCCCGTCATCATCGACGACATGGCCGAGAACGGCTTCCTCGGCCGCAGCCAGGGCGACGCGCCCGAGATCGACGGCGTCGTGCACGTGACCGGAAAAGATCTCCAGCAAGGCGACATCGTCAACGTCAAGATCACGAAATCCGACGAGTACGACCTGTTCGGCAAAGTCGCGTAACAAAAAAACAGCGGCCCTTTCGGAGCCGCCGTTTTTTTGCAATCGCGCGCTTACTTCTTTTTCAGCAGGTCGCGGATTTCCTCGAGCAGCACTTCCTGGCGCGCGGGCGCGCCCGGTGCGGCCTCTTCCTTCTTCTTCAGCTTGTTGATCGGCTTGACGACGAAGAAGAACACCGAGAAGGCGATCAGCAAAAACTGGATCAGCGTGTTGGCGAACATGCCGAGATTCCACGTGACGACGCCCGCCGCCTTGGCCGCGGCGATGCTGGTGAACTTCTGGTCGGTCAGCGACAGCGGGATGAAGAAGTTGCTGAAATCCACCTTGCCGACCAGCAGGCCGATCGGCGGCATGATGATGTCGTCGACCAGCGACGAGACGATCTTGCTGAACGACGCGCCGATGATGACGCCGATCGCGAGGTCGACCACGTTGCCGCGCATGATGAACGTCTTGAAGTCCTTAAGCATATCCTTATTCCTTTTTTGTTGGCTGCTGAGCGATTGAAAAGCCTATCAAACCTATTGAATTTATGTCAATGCCCATTCGGGTTTTCATAAGTTAAAGCTGTACGGGATTCTTTCCTCTTTATCCTTTGCGGTAATCGGTAGATAATGTCCGGCAGCTATTTCGACTTTTTATAGTAGCGCCACAAAACACAACTGGAGTAATCGCACCATGTCCGCCTGGAAATCCCCCCTCTTCGCTCTCTCCCTGCTGGCTCTCGTCAGCACGACCGCGCACGCGCAAGACGTGCCGCCCGCCGGCTATCCCGCAACCGGCGTCACCGCGACCGGCACCGCTTCCGACGCTGCTGCCGCAGCATCGGGCACGGCCGCTCCTGCGACCGCATCGCCTGAAGCCGCCCTCTCTTCCGATGCAGCAGCTGCTGCTGCCACCGCTGCGCCTGCCGCTCCTGAAGCTGCAGCGCCCGCAAAGGCGCCTGCCAAGGTTGTGAAGAAGAAGGCCGCCCACAAGAAGGCCAAGAAGTCGCCGGAAGAACAAGCTGCCCTCTCGCAGGAAGCTGTCGACTGGTTCAAGGGCCTCTCGCTCGACAAGCAAATGCTGATCAAGGCGAAGTACGAAGTCAAGAAGCCGAAGCCGGTTGAAGCCGCTCCTGCTGCTGATCCCGCTCCGGCTGCTGCAGCGCCTGCTGCGGCTCCCGCCGCTGATGCGACCGCACCGGTTGCACCTGCTGCCGATGCAGCGCCTGCCGCTCCCGCCCTGCCCGACGTCGCAGCGCCGACCGCGCCTGCCGATGCGGCACCGGTTGCTCCTGCTCCCGACGCAGCTCCGGCGCAGTAAGCTCTCTGCCTCTCAAGAAAAGCCGCGACGGTATCCGTCGCGGCTTTTTCTTTTGCAGGCGCAGGCGTATAATGAAAACATGAGAACCACCGTCAAATTCAGTTTCGACAACGGCCGCGGGCAGAAGCTCGCAGGCCTGATCGACAGGCCGGAAGACACGCCGAAGTTCTGGGGCGTCTTCGCGCCCTGCTTCACCTGCACCAAGGAAGCGCACGCCGCCTTCAAGATCTGCCGCGCGCTGGCCGACCGCGACGTCGCCGTGCTGCGCTTCAACATGACCGGCCTCGGCGACAGCGAGGGCGATTTCGCGTACACCAACTTCACCACGCGCGTCGCCGACATCGCCGCCGCGTGCAAGTCGCTGGCCGATGCGCACCACGCGCCCGACTTCCTGCTCGGCCACAGCATCAGCGGCACCGCCGCGCTGGCCGCCGCGCACGGCATCCCGTCGCTCAAGATTCTCGCCACGCTCGGCTCGCCGCGCGACCCGCTCTATACGCTCGACAAGTTCCACAAGAACAAGCAGATCGAGCTGAAGGGCGAGATGGCCGAACTGACCATCGCCGGGCGCAAGGTGATGGTGCATGCCAGCTTCGGCGACGACATGCGCGGCCATGACATCGCATCCGAAACGGCCAAATGGGACAAGAAGCTTCTGGTCTTCCAGGCGCCGAACGACGAGATCGTCTCCAGCGACAACGCGCGCACCATCTTTGAGCGCGCGTCCGGCGACAAGGAACTGATCTGGCTGAGCGATGCCTGCACGCACCTGCTGGAAAAGAACGATGAAGACGCCGCCTTCATCGCCGACACGCTCATCGACCGTTTAAAGAATTAGAACCGCAAGCCTGCGCGCAGCAGCCCGGTGTGGGAGATGTAATCTTCCTTCACCTCGGCGTCATAGGCGGCCGTCAGTTCCAGCCCTGCCGTATTGAAGTACCTGACCTGCCCGCCCAGAGTGAGGCGGTCGCGCGCGGGATCGGGGCCTTTGATGACGAAGTTGGGGCCGCCCGCGGCATAGGCCTCGCTCGTCGAGATATTGTCGCCCGTCAGGTCGCGGCGATAGACGGCATGCACCTCAGGCTGCAGCACGCCGCCGTTGGCATAACGCAGCGTCTTGCCCAGCTTGGCGCCGAGGCCGAGGTCGGCCTGCGTCATATTCGCCTCATCCGCGCGCAGGTCGGCGATGCCCGCGCCGGTTTCCGTGTAGCCGTTCGCGGTGTAATACGCCCAGTCGGCGACCGCAAACGGCGTGAAGAACAGGCCCCGGCCATGATAGCTGCGGCCGAACTCGGCACGCGCCGCCAGTTGCTGCGCATCGAACTCGCCATAGGCGTTGATGCCCGCGCCGCCCGCATTGTGGCGCACAGTTGTGTTGGCGTTATAGGCATAAGCGCCTTGCCCCGCGACATACCAGCCTTGCGGCCAGTTATAATCGCCGTAGAGGCTCAGTTGGTACGAGTCGACGTCGGCATCCGACTTCAACGCATCACGCCCGTCGATATGCGTGCGGCCGTAAGAGAACGCCATGCCGGTGACACCGTTGCGGAAATACTTGTCGGTATCCGCGCCGAAGGTGCCGCCGACAAGGCGCGCGGAATAGCCGGCGGTGCCGTCGCGCCCGTCTTGGTGAATATATTGGCCGAGCGCCTGCGTCCATACGCGCGAACCCGCGCCCATGTTACCTGCCGACACGCCGCTCGCATCATCCTGCCGCAGGTCGGACAGCCGCCCGCTGGTCAAATCCATCGTGGTGTCCGCCATCGTCAGCGTCGCCATGGCCAGCGCGCCTGCGACCGGCGAGGAAGGGCCGTCGCCGCCCGGCTTCGACACTTCGACTTGCAAATAAATGTCGTCGGGATCCGCCACGTCGGAACCGCCGAGCATCCTGAAGTCCCAGAAGAAGGAATCATCGTGCACCAGCGTGCCGCCCGGCGTCGTGCCGGCCGAAGCCGCCGCGCCGTGCGCGATCTGGATCAGGTCGCCCGCCGCCAGCGTCTGGTTCGCATCCACCAGGACCTTGATGTCCTGCCCCGTGACATCCGCGCCGCCCGACGTGATGTTCAGCATCGCGTGCTGCGCGGCGGAGAGCACGCCGAGGCTCAATTCGCCCGTGCCCGCTTGCATCGTGTCGATGGTTAGCGTGCCGCCGACGGGGATGACGACCTTGCCGTCGTTCTTGAGCGCGCCGTTCACCGTCGCGCTGTCTTGGATATCGAGGACGCCGCCGGCATTGACCTTCATGTCGCCGGTGACGGCCGAGGTATCCGGCATCTCGAAGGTGCCGTCAACGTCGATCGGGTCAACTTCCGCCGCAACCGTGAAGCCCGTTCCGAGCGTGAAGACCGCGCCCTTGGCAACATTGAAGTCGGAGACGTCGAAATCGCCTTCCGACGTGAAGGTGCCGAGGATATTGACAGTCGAGGACACGCCCGCGACTTTGGAAGACGCGTGGTTGCTGATGACGTCGCCGACGATGTGGCCGCCCGAGATATTGAGCGCGACATCGTCGTACATGTCGTCGAAATAAACCGCGATGCCGCTGAGGCCGGCCTCGATGTCGCCGCTGGTGTCGATCTCGCCGCCGCCGGTGCTTGCGCCGGTCACCCGGATTGCCGAAGCGCCGCCCGCGACCGTCGCGCCGCTTGCCACCGTAATCTTGAAGGGATTCGCGCCGGAAGACTTGACCACAATGCCGTCGCCGATATCGCCGCCCGTGATGTCCGCGCCCTTAAGCGCGGCGACCGTCAGTTTGCCGCCGCCGTCATTGCGCGCAAACACGCCTGCATTGTAGCCGTAGATCGTGCCGCTCACGCTTACCGTCGTGTCGGTCGCACTGCTGTTGAGCACCCGTACGCCTGCACCCTCGGCGGAAATCTCGCCGTCGACCGTCACCGTCAATGCGCCGAGGCCCGTGTTGGCTGCATTGATGCCGTCGCCGTTATAGGAGAGGATGAGGCTCTTGGCGCCGGTATCGATCGTCAGGTCGGTGTCGGGCGCCAGATAAGCGTTGCTGTTATAAGAGAGAACCGCCGCAAAGCCCGACGCGTGGATCGTGCCGTTGACGGTGATGTGGGTCGTGCCCGCGCCGACGTTGCCGGCATGGATGCCGATGTGATCGGCCTTGATATAGCTGCCCTCTTCCGTCTTGACGGTCAGGTCGCCGGTGCCTCCGGCATAGATGTTGTCTGAAATGCCGCTGTAGCCGATGAGGCTTCCCGCCAGCGTGACCGACATCTTGCCCGTGCCGGCCTGCGTCGCGGCGATGCCGTAGCCGGTCGCGGAAGTGATGGCGCTCTTGGTGCCTGTTTCTATGATGAGGTCGGCGGCGGCTGCGGTGTTGTAGACCTGCACGCCGGTGCTGTCGGCGTCGACGTCGCCATCGACGGTCACCGTCGTCGCGCCTGTGCCGCCGTTGAGCACGATAAGGCCGACGCCGCCCGCATCCGTCGCCGAGACCAGGCTGCCTTCTTCGGTCGCAACAGTCAGGTCGGTCGCGGTGCCAAGGCCCCGGATGCCCGCGCCTGCCGAATAGCCGTACACCTTGCCGGCGATGGTGACATTGGCGTACCCAAGGCCCTCGTTGGTGAGGAACATGCCGCCGTCGGAACCGGAGGTGGAAACGACGCTGCCCGCTCCCGTCGCGATGATCATGTTGTCGCCGTAGGCATAGTTGTGCGCGACGATGCCGTTGCCCGCGCCGGTCACGGCGCCGAGGATGTTCATCGACAGCGTGCCCGTGCCGTTGTTGAGCGCGGCGATGCCGTCGCTGGCGTAGGAGACGACGGAACTGCCCTTCGACGTGTCGACGGTCAGGTCCGTGCCGCCGCCATAAACCGTGCCGCTCAGGTAGTGGCCATTGATCGCATAAACGCCCTGCAGCTGCGCCTTGACGTCGCCGCCGACCGTGATCGACGCCGAACCCGTCGCGCCGTTGTAAACCGCGATGCCGCGGTCGTCCGACGAGGTGACCTGGCTGTCGTCATATGTCACGATCGTGATGTCGCCGCCGGCGTAATGGTAATCCTGCCGCAGGCGCAGGCCCGCGCCTTTCGCCTGGATGATGCCGTCGAGCGCCATCTGCACGCTGCCGGCAGGGCCGGACGCCGCGCCGGAACTTTTGACATCGATGCCGATGTTGTTGTCGGAGGTGATGGAGCTACTCTTGCCCGTCTCGATCGTCAGGGCGGCGCCATAGCTTTGCGCATAAATGCCGGCAAGCTGCGCGGAAATCGCGCCCTTGACGGTGACGGATTGCACAGGCGTATCGGGGCCGCTGTCCCAGGAAACGGCGGAATTGATGCCGATGCCCGTCGCCAAGACATAGCCGTCGTCGGATATCTCGACCGCGGCATCGCCGTAGCTGTGCGCGTAGATGCCGGTGACGCCACTGACATCGCCGTCGATCGTGACGGAAAGTGCGCCGGCCTGCGAACCCCTGACATAGACGCCCATGTCGGCGGAAGTGATGCTGCTGTACTTGCCCGTCTCGAGCGTAAGGTCGCCCTGGGATGCCACGGCAAAAATGCCGACATCATCGCCCGACACGGCGCCGTCGATCGTGGCCTGGATCGAGGCATGCGAGCTGCCGGCCTGGATCCCGTAGTGGCTGCCGCTGACGCTGCCGCCCTGCGCGACGGTAATCGTCGTATCGCCGCCATAACCGAAACCTGCGACGACGAGGCCGTTCTGGGTGCCGATCACCGTGCCTTCGACCGACACCTTGGTTGTGCCGCTGCCCCAGTTGATCGCCGACACGCCGTTGCCGGACTGCGAATAGACGTAGCCGCTTGCCGTCACGTCCACCGCCACGTCGGTGCCGGTCTTGAGTTGCGAGAAGTCCGGCAAAGTGCCGCCGTTCCCTGCGACGACGCCGTCCTGCGTGCTGTAGATATGGCCGCTCACCGTCACCGACGTCGCGCCGACGCCCCAGTTCTTCGCATAGATGCCGTCGCGGTCGGAGGTGATCGTGCTGTACTTTCCGGTGACGACGGTAAGGTCGGTCGCGGTGCCGGCGATCTCCCCGCCGAGGCCGTCGTAGTGATAGAGGTTGCGCGCATTGATGCCGTGGCCGCCGGCCGCGCTCACGTCGCCTTCGACGTCGATATAGGTCGCGCCGGTGCCGAAGTTGAGCGTGTCGATCGCGTTATCCTCGAGCGTGACGACGTCGCTACCCTCGACCGTATGGATGGTCAGGTCGGTCGAATAGACGCCCCAGTTGGCGACCTCGATGCCGCGATGCTTCTTGGAATATCCGTAGCCTTCGAAGACCACCAAGGCATCGCCGGTGCCGCTGTTGTTGATGACGACGGCGGAACCGCGGTAGGCCTTGACGCTGGCGTCCTCGTCCACGTGGATGTAGACGCCGTTGCCCTGCGACAGGACGCCGATGGCGTTGTAGTTGAGCGGCATGTCGATGTTGCCGTCGAAGTCGATCGACGTCGCGCCATGGCCGGTGTTGTGCAGGTAGATGCCGCTGTCGTGCAGCACGCTGTTGCTCACCACTGTGGCCGAGCCTTGCGTCGGCCCGCTGTCGCCCGTCACGTAGATGTAGATGCCGAGGCCGTTGCTGACCTGGATGTCGGAGCCATACGTGTCGGTGAAGCTCTGCGCGCCCTGGCCGACGATCTGGATGCCATTGCCGGAGGCCTCGCTGATGCTGAAGGTGTTGTCGGTATAGGCATTGGTGTTGTTGTGCACCATCGGCGACGCGCCCGAAGCGCCGCTGCAAAGATAATTGTCGGTGACGCCGACCTGCAGGCAGTCGGCATAGGCGCGCCGGCTATAGGCGCCGGCGAACACGGCGGCCAGCGCCGTGGTAATGGCGAGCTTTTTCTTGAGTCCTGCGATCGTCATCGTCCGCCAGATAGTTTAAGAGAATAACTTAAGGCATTATTCTTACTGTAAAACTATCAGAAAAAGGCAATTTAGCCAAGCTTTGCCATGACTTTGCGATAACGCTCCAGCATCTGGTCTTCGCGCTTGTGGCGGCCATTGCGGACGACCCAGCGGCCGCCGGCCATCACGTCGCGCACCGGGTTGACGTTGGCGGCGAAGATCGAGGCGTCGAGGATATGGTCGCGCACGCGGCCTTCCATAAAAGGCAAGCCGCCATCAAGCACAAGGAAATCAGCGCGATGCCCCGCCTCGATACGGCCGGTCTTGCGCCCCAGCGACTGCGCGCCGCCGCGCACCGCGTTCTCGAACAGCACGGCGCCGGTCGAGGGGATGTCGTGTTCCTTGATCAGCGTGCGTTCGCGGTGCACGAGGCGCTGGACATATTCCAGCCAGCGCAACTCCTCGATCGGGCTGACCGAGATGTGACTGTCGGAACCGATGGCGAAACGCCCGCCCGCCTGCTGGAAGCGCACCAGCGGGAAGATGCCGTCGCCGAGGTTCGCTTCCGTCGTCGGGCAGAGCGCGGCGACGACGCCGGAAATCGCCAGCGCGTCGGTTTCCATGTCGGTCATGTGGGTGCAGTGCACGAAGGTCCAGTTCTCGTCGACGTTGGCGTTCTCCAGCAGCCATTCGACGGGGCGCTTGTTCGACCACGCGATGCAGTTCTCCACCTCGCTCATCTGTTCCGCCGCGTGGATGTGAATGGGTGCGCCCGGGATCAGCGCCTGCATGGCCTGCGTGCCTTCGCGCAGCATTTCCGGCGACACCGCGCGCAGCGAGTGGTGCGCGAAGCCGATGGTCGCCTGCGGCGCGTGGCTGAAATCCTTGTGCAGCGCCTCGACGATGCCCATCATCTCCGGCACGGTGTTGATGAAGCGCTTCTGACCTTCCATCGGCGGCTGCGCGCCGAAACCGCTGTAGGCGTAGAGCACCGGCATATGCGTGATGGCGATGCCTGTCTCGAGCGCCGCGCGGATCAGCTGGCGCGACATGATGGCGCGGTCGTCGTACGGCTTGCCGCCCGCCTGATGGTGGATGTAGTGGAATTCGCCGACCGACGTATAGCCGGCCTTGAGCATCTCCACGTAAACCTGCGCCGCCAGCGCCTCCATGTCGTCGGGGCCGAGGGCGGCGGAGAAGCGGTACATCGTCTCGCGCCAGCTCCAGAAGTTGTCTTTCTTGCTCGATCCGCGTTCGGCCAGACCCGCCATCGCGCGCTGGAACGCGTGCGAGTGCACGTTGGGAATGCCCGGCACCAGCGGGCCGGAGACGAATTCCGCGTCTGCCGCGATGGCGCCTGGCTGCTTGTCGGTGTCGACGCCAACGATCCAACCGTCCTTGTCGTACTCGATAAGCACGTTATCCGCCCACCCGTCGGGCAGGAGCGCGGTCTGCGCGAAAATCGTCGTCATGCGGCCTATCCCTGTGCGAAGAAATGTCCTATACATAGTAAATCGCAAGCATTCACAAGGCAACCCTCGGATGTTCGACAGCCTCTGGACAAACCTTCACGCCGCGACGATGGCCGACGGCTACGGCATTATCAAAAACGCCAGTATCGGCGTGACCGACGGCAAGATCGCGTGGATCGGCGCGACCGACGCGCTGCCCAAACCGCCCGAGACTATGTCCGACTACGTGCACGACGCAAAAGGCCGCTGGGCCACGCCCGGCCTGATCGATTGCCACACGCACCTCGCTTATGCCGGCACCCGCGCCGATGAATTCGAGCAGCGCCTCAAGGGCGCCAGCTATGCCGAGATCGCGCAAGCAGGCGGCGGCATCCTCTCCACCGTGCGCGCCACCCGCGCGGCGACGGAAGACGAACTCTATGATGCCACGCTCGCGCGCCTGCGCGTGTTGTTCCAGCAAGGCGTCACGACCTTCGAGATCAAGTCCGGCTACGGCCTCGACCTCGCCAGCGAACGCAAGATGCTGCGCGTGGCGACACGCTTGCGCGACGAGCTCGGCCTGCGCATTCAGCGGACGCTGCTCGCCGCCCACGCCGTGCCGCCGGAAACCGGCAGCGATGCTTACATCGACCACATCTGCGCCGAGATCCTGCCCACCCTGCACGCCGAAGGGCTGGTCGATGCCGTCGATGGCTTCTGCGAAACTATCGCCTTTAGCCCCGCGCAGATCGACAAAGTCTTCTCCGCCGCGCGCGCACTCGGTTTGCCCGTCAAGCTGCACGCCGAGCAACTCTCGAACCAAAACGGTGCGGCGCTGGCGGCAAAACACGGCGCATTGTCCGCCGACCATATCGAATACCTCGATGAATCCGGCGTCGTCGCGATGGCGAAAGCAGGCACCGCCGCCGTGCTCTTGCCCGGCGCATTCTACACGCTGCGCGAGAAACAGCTGCCGCCGATCGACCTGCTCCGCCGTTACAAGGTGCCGATGGCGGTCGCCACCGACCACAACCCCGGCACCTCGCCTGCACTTTCGCTGATATTGATGGCCAACATGGCCTGCACGCTCTTCGGCCTGACGCCGGAAGAAGCGCTCGCAGGCATCACCAAGAACGCCGCGCGCGCGCTCGGCTTGCAAGGTGTGTGCGGCACGCTGGAAACCGGCAAGGCCGCCGACTTTGTCTTCTGGGACATCGAGCACCCGCGCGACCTCTGCTACACCTTCGGCAGCAGCCCCTGCACCACCTTGGTGATGGCAGGCGGGATTTATCAGGTCAGGCCGTAAGCTTATTTCTTGTAGGCTGCGCCGCCCCAGGCCAGCAGCGCTTCCAGCACGGCCTTCAGGGTTTTCTGCAGTTGCCCTGCTTTCGCCATGTCGTAGGCGAAAGTCTTTTCATCCATGTAGTTGATCTGCGCGAGTTCCATCTGGATCGCGTGGATGTCGTCGGCCGGACGGCCATAATGCCGCGTGATATGCCCGCCGACAAAACGGCCGTCGAGCGCCGATGAGTATCCGTCAATCGACGCCACTGCGGCCTGCGCCATCTCCGGCGCGCAAGACGTTCCCTTCGCCGTGCCGAGATTCAAATCCGGCAAGCGCCCCTCGAACAAACGCGGCACTTCGGAGCGGATGGAATGCGCGTCGTACAAGATCGCATAGCCGAACTCCTGCCGGATCAGCGCCAATTCCGCCTCCAGCGCTTCGTGATAGGGCAGCCAGTAAGCGGCGGTGCGGTTGATTTTTTCGATCTCGTCCGGCTCTTCGCCTTCTTGATACAGCGCCGCGCCGTCGAAACTTTCGAGCGGGCACAGTCCCGTCTTCACCTGCCCGGCATAGAGCGCCGCGTCGTCCTGCGGGCGGTTGAGGTCGATGACGTAGCGCGAATGCGTCGGCATGATGACGCCCGCGCCCATCGCATGCGCAAACCAGTAGAGCCTGTCGATATGCCAGTCGGTATCCGCAACGCGCAAGCCTTCCGGCGTCATGCGACGGCGCAGGTCGGGCGGCAAATAGGTGCCCACATGCGGCATGCTGATGAGCAGCGGCGTGGAGCCGCGGAACAGCCGCTTTACTTGCTGCACGGCAGAAGCCCCTTCGGCATGAACCCGGTGAACGCGCCGCCCGCGACCAGCTCGTCCGCCGCCGCGATATCAGGCGCGAAGAAGCGGTCTTCCACATAGTGCTTGACGCGCGCGCGGATCATCTTCATCGCGGGCAGCAGCTTTGTACCGGTCTTGAGCGGCAAGTGCATGTCGACGCCCTGCGCCGCCGCCAGCAGCTCGATGCCGACGATGTTGGCGGTATTCGCCGCCATATCGGAAAGGCGCCGCGCCGCGAAGGTCGCCATGCTCACATGGTCTTCCTGGTTGGCGGAAGTCGGCAAACTGTCGACCGACGCGGGATGCGCAAGAGATTTGTTCTCGCTCGCCAGCGCCGCCGCCGTCACATGCGCGATCATGAAGCCCGAATTGACGCCCGCGTTCTTGACGAGGAACGGCGGCAGGCCGCTGATGTTGTGGTCGATCAGCATGGCGATGCGCCGCTCGCTCATCGCGCCGATCTCGGAAATCGCCAGCGCCAGCACGTCGGCCGCCATCGCCACCGGTTCCGCATGGAAGTTGCCGCCCGATTTGGCGGTGCCCGTTTCAGGGAAGACGAGCGGATTGTCGGTCACCGCGTTAGACTCGCGCCAGAAAATATCGGCGGCGAAACGGATATGGTCGAGGCACGCGCCCATCACCTGCGGCTGGCAGCGCAGCGAATACGGGTCTTGCACCTTGGAATCGTTTTCATGGTCGTGCGACTTGCGGATCGCGCTGCCTTTGAGCAATTGCAGGTACACCTTCGCCACGTCGATCTGCCCCTGCTGACGGCGCACGCGGTGGATGTCGGCGTCGAACGGCGTCGTGCTGCCCTTGGCCGCATCGACCGAGAGCGCGCCTGCGACCACCGCCGCCGCATAGCAATCCTCCGCTGCGAACAATCCCTTGAGCGCCAGCGCCGTCGACACTTGCGTGCCGTTGAGCAATGCAAGGCCTTCCTTGGGCGCGAGTTCCAGCGGCTTCAACCGCAGTTTCTTGAGGGCAACGTGCGCGGAGACCAGCTTGCCGTTCATGCGCACCTTGCCGACGCCGAGCAGCGGCAGGCTCATGTGCGCCAGCGGCGCCAAATCGCCCGACGCGCCGACAGACCCCTTCGACGGGATGCACGGATAAACGCCGTTGTTATACATCTTCAGCAGAAAATCGACCACCTCGCGCCGAATGCCCGAGTACCCTTGCGCCAGCGCGTTGATTTTGAGAAGCAGGATCAACCGCGCCGTCGCATCATCCACCAGTTCGCCCACGCCCGTCGCGTGGCTCAGCACGATGTTGCGCTGCAGCGCCGTGAACTTCTCCTGCGGGATGCGCACCTTGGCGAGCAGGCCGAAACCCGTATTGATGCTGTAAACTACGCGTCCGTCATCGACGATTTTGTCGACCACCTTCTTGGCCGCCGCGATCTTGCGATAGCCTTCGGCGGAGAGCGTGACCGGCACGTGCCCGCGCGCCACCGCACGCAACGTGGCCAAAGACACCGCACCCGGAACAAGCGTAAATTTCTTCATGTCATACCCTTTGAATACACTGATATATAAAGCAGATATGCCCCTGTGTCATCAGCAAGAACGGCGTTGACATAAAGGCAAGGCGTGTTACGGTGAAGCCTTCTTTCATTCACAGACGAGGCCTGTCATGGATTTCTTCGAAGCCATTGGGGATGCAAAAACGCCCCGGCAACTGTCCGACATCTTCAACGCCCTCGCGCAACAGGACCCGCAAACGCGCCTGGATGTCATCAAGGCCGTTGAAGCCGAGATGCTGCCCCAATTCGAGGATAATATCTCGATCATACAGGTCGCCGACGATATTTTCGGCAAGCTCGTGGACAATGTCGCGCAAGGCACGGCCGACCAGGAAGATGCCGAGACGGTCCAGGAGCTCTTCATCGACAGCCCCCAGATGATGGAAGCCGTCCTGATCGAAGTCCAGAAAGTGCGCCAGGAGCAAAGCCATCCGCTCGTCGACGCCTTCCTGTCGAAATCCCTCCCGCTGAGCGCGGAAGAGCGGAAAACGCCGCAAGCATGGCTCAAGGCCATGTGCAGCATGCAGCTGCCCACGCCTTAAAGCATCGGCAGGTTCAAGCCCTTTTCCCGCGCGCATTCGATGGCGATATCGTAGCCTGCATCCGCATGGCGCATGACGCCCGTTGCGGGATCATTCGTCAGCACGCGTTCAAGCCGCGCGGCCGCGTCGGCGGTGCCGTCGGCGACGATCACCATGCCCGCATGCTGCGAGAACCCCATGCCGACGCCGCCGCCGTGATGCAGCGACACCCACGTCGCGCCGCTGGCGGTGTTGAGCAGTGCGTTCAGCAACGGCCAGTCGGAAACGGCGTCGGAGCCGTCTTTCATCCCTTCCGTCTCACGGTTCGGGCTGGCGACGGAGCCGCTGTCCAGATGGTCACGGCCAATCACGACCGGCGCGGAAAGCTCGCCCGAAGCGACCATCTCATTGAAGGCAAGACCCAGCCGCGCGCGGTCGCCCAAGCCCACCCAACAGATACGCGCAGGCAGGCCTTGGAATTGAATGCGCTCCCGCGCCATGTCGAGCCAGTTGTGCAGGTGCGGATCGTCAGGGATCAGTTCCTTGACCTT
>CAYZCE010000033.1:0-15372 GCA_964476835.1 uncultured Rhodospirillaceae bacterium | reverse complement strand
TCCGCGAGCTGCTCGAGGTGCTCCAGGCGTTGGTCGATCAGGGCAACAGCGGCGTGGTGATCGAACACAACCTCGACGTCATCAAGACCGCCGACTGGATCGTCGACGTCGGCCCCGAAGGCGGCGACGCCGGCGGCGAAATCATCATCCAGGACACTCCCGAAAAAGTGGCCGCCGAAAAGCGCAGCCATACCGGCTTCTACCTGAAGCCCTTGCTGAAGAAGGCCAAAAACGCCTGATTCTCCTGAAAAATCAGTAACCTTTATGCGCTCTAAAACTATTGACTCTATGCTTTATGTATAATACTATATCGCATACTTTCACTTCTTTTTGAACAACATCATTTCAGGAGCACGCCATGTTTTTCGATTTTCTCAGCAGCAAGAAAACCCCCGAAGAAAAGCTGACCGCCCAGTTCCAGCGCTATGCGGGAAAAGAAGTTGCGACGTACTTTGATCGCGGCGTGGATGATCTCGGGCATCGCTATGCCAAGCAAATGATCGATAGCAAAACGCGCCTGATCGATAAAATGCGCAAAGCCGCCGCCAAGGCCGACCGCGGCCTGATCCTCAATATCGACGGCGTCGCGACAATGCTCCCCGATGCTTCTCTGCATCAGGTGGACAAATGGGTTGTCGGCAACGTCGAAAAAGACGCCAAAGGCATCTGGCGTCTGGGCGGCCAATTCAAAATCAGCTAACCATCAACCTTCCGCGCCACGCCATAAGTCAAAACGATTTGTAACAACTTCACTGTATAGGAAAATGATGAACCCGTGCAAAACACCCGCAGAAACGTTAATCGCCCAATTCCAGTGCCATGCGGGAAAAGAAATTTCTACGCACCTTAAACGCGACATAGATATGCGCGGCCGGCGCTTTGATGAGCGAATCATCGATTCCGAAATAAAAGTGAAATCAGGCGATTATATTTTGCACAAAAGCACCTTGGCGCAAGAAATGAACTACGCCGCCAGCCAGATCGGTTACGGCCTTAGCCTCACTATCGATGGTCGCAATGCATGGCATAATGGCGACCGGGAGGATCACTACATTGTCGGCAGCATTGAAAAAGACGCAGAAGGCGTCTGGCGTCTGAGCAACCAGTTCAAGATCACCTGACCGGATTATTCCGGCAGCTTGCGCGCTTCGTCGATCAGCATGATGGGAATGCCCTCGCGGATCGGAAAGGCGAGGCCGGCCTGGGTGCTGATGAGTTCCTGCTTCTCCGCGTCATAGACGAGCGGCGTCTTGGTCAGCGGGCAGACCAGGAGCTCGAGCAGCTTGGGATCGGCTTTTTTCGATTCGCTCATGAGAACAGCACCGCCGAGAGTTTGCGGCGGCCAGGGCCCGTCAGCGGGTGCGCGTTGCCGAGCGCGTCAAACACGGAAATCAGGAACGTCTTCGCCTTGGCGTCCTGCCACGCGCGGTCTTTTTTGATCAGTGCAACAAGTGCGTCGATGCCTTGCTCGACCTGGCCTTCGGCGATCTTGCGTTGCGCGCTTGCATAGGCCGTCTGCTTGTCATCGCCATCCGCTTCCGGCACGACCGACAGGATGAACGTCAGGCCGGCAAGGCGCGGCGATTTCACCTGCTCCGGCGTCAGTTCGGCCAGCATGTCGCGCGCAGCATGGGCGTCGCCCATCGTCAGCAGGCACCAGCCGATGCCGCCGAGCGCTTCCATGTTGTCGCCGTCGGCGTCGAGCACGGCGGCGAAACGCGACATCGCTTCCTCGATCTTTCCCTCGCGGAAAAATCCGTCGGCTTCCGTCATCAGTTTCGCGACTTGCTCGGCACCCGTAAGCGGGGGCGGCCCGGCGAGAGTCTTGAGGCGCTCGACAAAGGCGCGCACCGCCGATTCAGGCTGCGCGCCGGAAAAACCGTCGACCGGGCGGCCCTTGAAGAACGCGTAAACGGTCGGCACCGATTGCACGCGCAATGCCTGCGCGACGCCCTGATTGGCATCGACGTCGACCTTGACCAGCATCACGGCGCCCTGCGCTTCCATGACGGCCTTCTCAAGCACCGGCGTCAGCTGCTTGCACGGCCCGCACCACGTCGCCCAGAAATCGACGATGATGGGACGCTCCATCGAGGCCTCGAGAACTTCTTTCTCGAACGTCGCCTCGTCCGCGTCTTTGATGAAGGCGGCGGCGGGCGTCTTGGGTTTCAGTCCGGCAGTCAGGTCGAGCATGAAGAATTCCTTATAACGGCGCTATCTTTGCGCGGCCGCGCATCAAAGTCAACCCGCGCCTGGGCCCTTGCCGAAAGGGTTCTTCGGCTTGAAGCGGCGCAGCTTTTCCAGCGGCGCGGCTTGCTGCTTTGCGCGCGCCTCGGCTTCCGCCTGCCGCACATCGTAAAGCAACATAAGGCCGGCACGCTCCCGGGCCGCGGCCACATCGCGTGCGGTGCGGCCCCTGTCGTCGCGCAGGGTTTCGTCGGCGCCCTCTTCCAGCAGGAATTCGCTGATCGCGGGCGGCGCCTTGACCGCGGCGGCCATCAGCGGCGTCATGCCGTTCGATGCCGTGGCGTTGATATGCGCGCCCCAGCTGAGCAGCATGGCGATCACCGGCTTCCACCCCTCGTGCGCCGCGCAGAACAGGGCCGTGAGGCCGTCCCCGTCGCGCGCATCGGCCGCCTTTGGATATTCAGTCAGGAAAACTTGCATCTCCTTCATGTCGCCGCGCGCGGCGGCCTGCACGAAAGCGTTGATATTATCCTGCGCCGGCGTCATGGACGACCAAAGGGGTTTCGGGGTTTGCGGTCGCGCAGCTTGTCCAGCGCCTGTTCGGCTGCCTTCGCGCTTGCGTCATATAGGGCAACCAAGTCGGCGCGGTTCCAGTGCGCGGCGATGTCGCGCGCATTGCGCCCCTTGTCGTCGCGCAAGGTTTCGTCGGCACCGCGCGCGCGCAACAGTTGCGTGGTCGCCATCGGCGCATGGATGGCTGCCGCTATCAGGGGCGTCATGCCGTCGCGCGTCCGCACTTCGAGGTTTGCGCCGCAATCCAGCAGGAAGGCGATGACATCATCGCACCCGTCATAAGCCGCAAAAACCAGCGCCGGGGTGCCGTGGTTGTTCTGCTCATTGATGGCGTCCGGATACAGCGCCACGAAAGCGCGCACGTCGTCGATTTTTCCATCGCCTGCGGCCTTGACGAAAGCATGGATCTCTTCCTGCGCCGGCAAGGTCATGGTTTCGGGCCCTTGCCGAAGGGCGAGCGCAGCGGCTTGACGCGCAGCACGGCAAGGCGCCGTTCGCTCTCATCGAGAATTTTCACGCCCTCTTTCTGATTTCCGCGCACGAAGCGGTCCAACAGGCGCACGACCTTGGGATAGCCGCGCTCGAAGGCCATCTGCCGTGCAGTAAAACCGCTCTTGTCGGTCAGCGTGTCGTCCGGGTTTTCGCGCAGCAGGCGGATCACCGTCTCCTCGCGGCCCATGTTGGAAGCGACCATCAGCGCCGTCAGGCCTTCGTTGGACTGCACATTCACGGCCGCGCCGGCCTTGAGGAGCGTGCCCACGATCGGCGTATCGCCCTTCCACGCGGCCATGATCAGCGCCGTCCAGCCGCGGCTGCTGACGGCGTGGATGTCGGCATGATGCGCAAGCAGCAGGTCGACCAGTTGCTGCTTCTGATGCCATGCGGCGCGCATCAACGCGGTTTCGCCATTGGTCGCCTTCGCGTCGACGGAACCGGGATAGAGCGCAATGAAATCTTCGACGATAGAAACAACACCCATGCCGGCGGCCTTGCAAAAGCCGTCGATGGCATCTTGGTCGGGAACGGCGGTGGCCTGCGTCACGGCTTCGGGCCCTTCTTGCCAAAGGGATTGCGCCCTTTCGGCGGCGTCTGGATCTTGCCGAGCACGGATTCGGCCGAGGCTTTCGCTGCCCTTTCCTTCGCCGCGCGCGCGGCAGCATCCCTGAGGCTCTCGCGGCGGTCCAGCATCTCCGGCCACGCCTCGATCAAGTCAGCAGCCTTGGTCCAGCAAGGCGTCGCAATGTCGGCCGCCGTGCGGTCGCGGTCGTCGCGCGCATGCCGCGCAACGCCGGCCTTGAGCATCTTTTTCACGTTCCTGGCGTTGCCCGACGTGACGGCCAGCATCAGCGTGGTCTTCTTGGCATGGGTGACGGCGGCGGCATCCGCCTGAGACGCGACCAGCGCGTCGATGAATTTCTCGCGGTTGTGGTGGACGGCGTGATGCAGCGGCGTCCAGCCGAGATTGTCGGCGGTTTCAAGCCCCGCGCCCGCTTCCATCAGGCGGCGTGCGATGTCTTCCTGTCCCATGATCAGCGCGAAAGACAGGGCAGGATAGCCGTTGCCCGGTTCCCGCATATCAAGGCAATCCGGATAATCGCGGATGAAGGACTCGATCACATCCATCCCGCCGAAAGCGGCGGCGCGGATAAAGTCGCTGAACGTGTCAGCGGACGGCTCGGTCATCACATACCTCTCTTGTTGAACGGATTGCGGCGTATGCCAGCGGTCGATATCTTTTCCAGCGACGTGACGGCCGCCTGCTGTTGGCGGAAATCGGCAAGGATCTCGGCGCGGCGGCTCATCATTCCCGGCCATTCCTCGATCAATTTTTTCATGTCGGGATGGTCGGCAAGGCTTGTCACGCTGTTGCCGTTGAAGTCGCTTTCGTCAATTGCCGCGCCTTCGGCCAACAACAGCTTTCCGACAAGGGCGGCGCCGAATTCGGATGCCACCATCAGCGGCGTAACGCCTTTGCCGCTGCGGGGGGAGGCTTTGGCGCCTTTCCCGATCAGCAGTTCCGTCACGTCGGCGGCGCGCGTGCAGGCGGCATGGTGCAAAGGCGTCCAGCCGTCCTTGTCGGCGACCTCGACGCCCGCGCCGGCGGCGATCAGGTACTGCGCGGTCTTCCCTTCCTTGCGCGCGATGGCCCGGCACAGGGCCGGGCGTCCTTCGGCGTCGGGCATATCAATGAAGGCCGGGTAATGGTCGAGAAAAACCTTGAGCGCGCCGAGGTTTCCGGTGCCGGCAGCGGCGACGAAAGCATCGATCTCGGCGGATGTCGGCTGGGCCACGGCGGCGGCTGTCGTCATGTGCGCGGCCCCTTCGTGAAAGGGTTTCGGCGCGGCGTGGCGCTCAGGCTGCCGAGACGGCTTTCGGCGATAATCTCTTTCGCGCGTTCGGCGTCTATCTTCAGGGCTTCGTGCACATGCGCGATCAGGCCGGCGTTGCGGCTTCTCTCGATGACGCCGAGGCTATGCGTGAAGGCACCCGCATCAGCGGAAATATGGCGGAGAAGGACGACGACCACGCCGCGCTGGTCGCGGTCGATCGCGGCGCTGAGCGGCGTATTGTGCTGGCCGTCAGCAATGCCGATCGACGCGCCGAGGTCGAGCAGCGCTTCCACCGTATCGGCATGGCCGTACCACGACGCATTCAGGAGCGCGGTCGTCCCTTCGTAATCGCATGCATCGAGCGCATCGGGATGTTCGGTTGCGAAGCTGCGGACGTTCTCGGTCTGGCCTTTGCCGGCGGCTTCGACGAAACGCACGATGATTTCGGCATCAAGCATCGGTTACCTTCCCTTCGGGCCGAACGGGTTGCGCGACGGCGGACGGGCGGCGAGGCGGACGATCAGTTCGTCGGCGGCCGGCGGCGGCTGGACGTCCGGCCACTTCATCAGCATGTCGATCACGGGGCCGCAGCCGCCCCATTGCGCGAGCGTCAGCGCCGTCTGCTGGTTTTCGTCTTCCCTCTCGGTGTCGGCATTGCTCTTGAGGAGGAGGTAGACGGCGCGCAACTGCCCTCCGTGCGCGGCGCGCATCAGCGGCGTCCAGCCCATGGCGTCGGCCGCGTTCACGTCCGCGCCCCACTCCACCAGCAGCTGCGCGATATGGAGGTGGTTGGAAACGATCGCCTCGGTCAGGGCCACGTAGCCCGTCCTGTCGTCATGCGCGAAGATATTGGCACCATGTTCCAGCGCCTCTTCCACGCGCGCGCGGATGCCGGAGCGGACGGCAGCCATCAATTCGATGTCGGCGGACGTCAACGGCATGTCAGCGTTCCTTCGGGCGGAATGGATTTTTACGCGGCTGCGATTTCAGCGTGACCAGGCGCGTGTCGGCGAGCAGGCTGTCCTTGTGCTTCTCTGCCTCAAGGCGGGACTGGATCAGCGCGATGATATCCGGATGGCCTTCCGCTACCTTCAGCATGTCCCGGCCGGTCGTGGTCACGGCGTGGATGTCGGCGCCGTGGGCGAGCAGCAGCGCCGCGGCTTCCAGCTGCCCCGCGCCGCACGCCCACATGAGCGGCGTCCAGCCTTCTTGCGCAACAGCCTCGATATCCGCCTGGCGCGCGAGCAGCAGCTCGATAATGTCGAGGCGGCCGTTATAGGCGGCCAGATGCAGCGCCGACCAGTTCTGCGCGTCGCGCGCACCTGCGTTGGCGCCGTTGTCGAGCAGGTGCGTGGCGACGGCGATTTCGCCCGCGCTGCAGGATGCGGTCAGCGCGGTGTTGCCGTCACTGTCCTGCGCGTCGATGAAATCTGCCTTGAAGGCAAGGAAGGTGATCACATACGCCTTGTCGCCGTCGGCCGCAGCGGCGACGAACTTGTCGAGTTCCTGCATCGGCAGGCTGGCGCGGCCGGGCGGCTGCGTGGACGGCGGCGATGAAGGCGCGCGGCGGGTCATGGCTTGGGCCCCTTGTTGGCGAACGGCGACTTGCGCGGCAGTTTTGTCAGGCCCTGGAGGATGGTGCCGGCGCGTTCAACCGCAACCTTCTCGGCGGCGGCGGCGTGCCTGTCGGCCTCGATCTTTTCCACCCAGGCGTCGATGATGGCCGCAATCTCGGGATATTTTTCCGCAAGCTTGCGCGCCGTGCGGCCGCTCTTGGTCGCGACCATCGGGTTGGCGCCGTTGTCGCGCAGGAACTCGACCATCTCCAGCCGTCCTTTCTGACAGGCTTTCATGAGCGGCGTGAAGCCGTCCGGCTCCGGAGCATTGATATCAAGGCCCTTCCCCAGAAGGATCCCCGCCGTGCGCAGGCAGCCGGCATAGGCGGCAAGATGCAGCGCCGACGAGCCTTTGGCGGTGCGCGCCCGGGCATCCGCGCCGTTGAGGATGAGGTAGGAGAGTAGCTCTGCGTTGTCGGTCATCGCGGCGACGTGCAGCGGATACGCACCCGTGTGCAAGGCCAGATTGACGACGGCCGGATTGTCCGCAATCATCTCCGCCGCTTTTGCCTTGTCGCGCCAGAGGGCGGTGATGAATTCCCGCGCCTCGGTTTGCTCGGGCGTCAGCGGCATTCCGGACTTTTTGGCATCAGCCGTCATGCACGCGGCCCCTTGCCGCCGAACGGCGATTTTCGCGGCAGTTTCGCGAGAGCGGTGATCTTCGGTTGCGATATGGCAGCCGGTTTGTGGCCGCGGATGCGCGCGGCGATGGCGGCATGGTTCATTTGGTCGGCCATTTCCGCAGGCGTGTTGCCGGCATTGGTCACGGCGTCCGTATCCGCGTTGCGCGTCAGAAGGCCGTCGACATTTTCCGCCGCGCCGCGGTAAGCGAAGAAGTGCAGCGCCGTCCATCCTTCGCGGTCAGCCGCATTGACGTCGACGCCGAGCGTGTCGATCAGCCAGAACATCGTCTCGATCTTGTCGTTGGTCGCAGCCCAGGTGAGCGCGGTCTTGCCCGTGCTGTCGCGCTCGTTCACATGAGCGGGCCAGTTGTCGGCGAACAGCATCATGGATGCGAGATCGTCGTCGCCGGCGGCCTCGACGAAAGCGTCGATCAATTGCTGCGAAGGTACGGATGCGGGCGCCGACATGCTAAAGTTCCAGCCTTGATAATAAGGGTGGAATTATAGCAAGTTAAACGCTTATGTCAATCCCGGGCATAACCCGTTAAGCTATTGTTATTTATAACTTAAACGTCGAGGAGCAGGCGTTGCGGATCTTCGATCGCATCCTTGATGCGCACCAAGAACGACACTGCTTCCTTGCCGTCGACGATCCTGTGGTCGTAGGAGAGCGCAAGATACATCATCGGGCGGATGACGATCTGGCCGTTGACGACGACCGGGCGGTCCTTCGTCGCGTGCATGCCGAGGATCGCGGACTGCGGCGGGTTGATGATCGGCGTCGACATCATCGAGCCGAAAATGCCGCCGTTGGTGATGGTGAAGGTGCCGCCGGTGAGGTCTTCCATCGACAACTTGCCGTCGCGGCCCTTGGCGCCGAGGGCGCCGATTGCTGATTCAACGCCGGCAAAGCCGAGTTTGTCGCAATCGCGCACGACGGGAACGACAAGGCCGGTCGGGGTCGATACCGCGACGCCGATGTCGTAGTAGTTCTTATAGACGATGTCGGTGCCGTCGATCTCGGCGTTGACCGCGGGGAAATCCTTGAGCGCCTGAACCGCCGCCTTCACGAAGAACGACATGAAGCCGAGCTTGATGCCATGCTTCTTCTCGAAGCTGTCCTTATATTGGTTACGCAACGCCATCACATGGCTCATGTCCACTTCGTTGAAGGTGGTGAGCATGGCGGCGGTGTTCTGCGCTTCTTTGAGGCGTTCCGCGATGCGCTGGCGCAGGCGGGTCATCTTGACGCGTTCTTCGCGCGCAGCGTTGTTGCGCGGGCCGCTCGGTGCGGCGGGAGCCTTGGCGGCGGGTGCGGCCTTGGGCGCGTTAAGCGCATCCAGCACGTCGCCCTTGGTCAGGCGGCCGTCCTTGCCGGTGCCGGACATGCCGGCGGTGTTGACCTTGTTGTCGTCCACCAGCTTGCGCACGGCAGGGGAGAGGAAGGAGTCGTTGCTGGCCGTCGCCGTCTTGGGCGTGGCGGCAGGCGCTGCTGCGGCCTTCGGCGCTTCCGGCGCCTTGGGGGCAGGCGCCGCGCCTTTGCCTTCGCCGATCGCGCCGAGCACTGCGCCGACCGAAACGGTCTCGCCGGTCTGCACCTTGATCTCGCTGAGCACGCCGGCGGCGGTCGCGTTAACCTCGAGCGTCACCTTGTCGGTTTCAAGTTCGACCAGCGCGTCGTCGACCGCGACGGCGTCGCCGACTTTCTTGAGCCACTTCGCCACGGTCGCTTCCGAGACCGATTCACCGAGCGCGGGGACGACGATTTGCGTTGCCATGTTCTTTTCTTCCTTGCGTTAGATCGTGAGAGCCTGGGTGAGCAGCGCTTCCTGCTCCGCCACGTGCTTCTTGGAGGAGCCGGTGGCCGGGGCCGCCGCTTCGGGGCGGCCGGCGTATGCGGGACGGGCCGTTTTATGCTTGAGGGACTTGAGCACCTTCTCGATGCGGCGGTCGAGGAAGTTCCAAGCGCCCTGGTTCTCCGGCTCTTCCTGGCACCAGACCACTTCGGCGTCGGGATACTTCTTCAGTTCATCCGCGAGCGGCTTTTCCGGGAAGGGGTAGAACTGCTCGAGGCGCACGATGGCGACGTCGGAGATGCCCTTCTTCTCTCGCGCGTCGATAAGGTCGTAATAGACCTTGCCGCTGCACAGCACGACGCGGCGCACCTTCTTGAGGTCTGCCGTTTCCGGCAGCACGCGATGGAAGGTAGAGTTGCCCATCATGTCCGAGAGCTTCGAGATGCAAGCCTTGTGGCGCAGCAGCGACTTCGGCGTCATCATGATCAGCGGCTTGCGGAAGTCGCGGCGCATCTGGCGGCGCAGGACGTGGAAATAGTTGGCGGGCGTCGTGCAGTTGACGACCTGCCAGTTGTCCTCGGCGGAGAGTTGCAGGAAACGCTCGAGGCGGGCGGAAGAGTGTTCCGGCCCCTGCCCCTCGAAGCCATGCGGCAGCAGCATGACGAGGCCCGACATGCGCAGCCACTTCGTTTCGGCAGAAGCGATGAACTGATCGATGATGACCTGCGCGCCGTTGACGAAGTCGCCGAACTGGCCTTCCCACAGCACGAGCGTGCGGGGGTCGGCGGTGGAGAAACCGTATTCGAAGCCGAGCACGGCCGCTTCGGAGAGCGGGCTGTCGTGCACTTCGAACTTCGCGGGCTGCGCGCTGTCGATGTGGTTGAGCGGCAGGTAGCGCTTTTCGGTGGTCTGGTCGACCAGCACGGCGTGGCGCTGCGAGAAGGTGCCGCGGCCGGAATCCTGGCCGGACAGGCGCACGGGATAGCCTTCCATCGCGAGCGTGCCGAAGGCGAGCGCCTCGGCGGTGCCCCAGTCGAAGCCTTCGCCGGTCTCGAACATCTTCTTCTTCGTGTCAAGCTGGCGCGCGATCTTGGAATTGAGGTCGAAACCTTCCGGCACCGACGTCAGCGCGCGGCCGACTTGCTGCGCGAGGTCGGGGGAAACGCCCGTCTCGCCGCGGCGGTCGTCGCCGTTGGCGGGCTTGAGGCCGCTCCACTGGCCTTCCAGCCAGTCGGCGCGGTTGGGCTTGTAGCTCTTGGCGGCGGCGAATTCGTTTTCGAGGTGAGCGTTCCACTCTTTCGCGATGGCGTCGGATTCAGCCTGCGACAGCGTACCTTCGGCGACCAGTTTCTCGGCGTAGATGTCGCGCACGCTCTTCTTGACGGCGATCGCCCTGTACATCTGCGGCTGCGTGAAAGCCGGCTCGTCGGACTCGTTGTGACCATAGCGGCGGTAGCAGACGATGTCGAGGAACACGTCCTTCTTGAACGTCTGGCGGAATTCGGCGCAGAGGTGCGCCGCGCGGATGACCGCCTCGACGTCGTCGCCGTTCACGTGGAAGATGGGGCACTGCACCATCTTGCCGATGTCGGTGCAATAGTTGCCCGAGCGCGAATAGAGCGGCGCGGTAGTGAAGCCGATCTGGTTGTTGATGACGATATGCACCGAGCCGCCGACCTTGTAGCCGGGCAGTTCGGACATCATCAGCGTCTCGGGCACAATGCCCTGGCCCGAGACGGCCGCGTCGCCGTGGATGAGGATGGCGAGCACTTGCTCGCGCGCATCGTCCTTGCGCTGGCCTTGCTTGGCGCGCGCGCGGCCGACCACGACGGGGTCGACGAATTCAAGGTGCGACGGGTTCGGCGCCAGCGAGAGGTGCACCGTCTGGCCGCCGAAGTCGCGATCGTTCGAGGTGCCCATGTGGTACTTCACGTCGCCCGAGCCCTGCACGTCGTCGGGCTTGGCGGAGCCGCCCTGGAATTCCGAGAACATCGCGGTAAACGACTTGCCCATCACGTTGGTCAGCACGTTGAGGCGGCCGCGGTGCGCCATGCCGATGACGGCTTCGCGCCCGCCCAGCTGCGTGGTGCGCGCGATGACTTCTTCAATGGCGGGGATCGTCGCTTCGCCGCCGTCGAGGCCGAAGCGCTTGGTGCCGGGATACTTGACGTGCGCGAAGTTCTCGAAGCCTTCCGCCGCCGTCAGACGCTGCAGGAAGCCTTTTTTCGCGGCGGCGGCAAAGCCGGGCGCGCTTTCCTCGAGACGCTTGCGGATCCATTCCTTCTGCTCGGGGATCTGGATGTGCATGTACTCGACACCCATGGTGCCGCAGTACGCGGCCTTGAGGCGCAGCATGATCTCGCGCAACGTGGCACTTTCGACGCCCAGTGCGGCCTTGGCCAGCATGATCGGGCGGTCGTAATCGGCATCGGTGAAGCCGTAAGCGCCGGGATCGAGTTCGGGATGGTACTTCTGCTCGGTCAGGCTGAGCGGATCGAGTTGCGCCAGCAAGTGGCCGCGCACCTGATAAGAGCGGATCAGCATCAGCGCGCGCAAGGAGTCCGAGATCGCCGCTTTCGCGTCGCTCGCAGGCGCGGCCTTGGCGTCTTTCTTCGGCGCAGGCTTTGCCTCATCGGAGTTCGCCGCCGTCGAGAGGACGGCCGCCAGCGTCGACGCCTTCGGGCGCCAGCTCGCGCCCTTCAGTTCTGCCACCAGCAGCTTCGCTTCGTCGCCCAAGCCCCCGAACAGCGCCGCCCAGCTTTCGTCGATCGAAGCCGGATTTTGCGTGTACTTGCCGTAGAGGTCGGCAATGTACTCGGGGTTTGCCGCCGAGAGGAAACTAAGCGCGTCTGCTTGTGACATGGTCTATCCCTATTATGCCGCCTTGATCGCCTTCATGACCGCGTCGCCGAGGCCGGCGGGGCTGTCGGACATGACGAAGCCGGCGGCCTTCATCGCCGCGACCTTGTCGGAGGCCGCGCCCTTGCCGCCCGCGATGATCGCGCCGGCGTGGCCCATGCGGCGGCCCGGAGGCGCCGTGACGCCCGCGATGAAGCCGGCGATGGGTTTTTTGACTTTGCTGTTCTTGAAGAACGCGGCCGCTTCTTCCTCGGCGGAGCCGCCGATTTCGCCGATCATCAGGATGGCTTCGGTCTCGGGGTCCTTGAGGAACATGTCGAGAGCGTCGATGAAGTTGGTGCCGTTCACCGGATCGCCGCCGATGCCGATGCAGGTCGTCTGGCCGAGGCCGACAGCCGTGGTTTGCGAGACCGCTTCGTACGTCAGCGTGCCGGAGCGGGAAACGATGCCGACCTTGCCGCGCTTGTGGATGTGGCCGGGCATGATGCCGATCTTGCATTCGCCGGGCGTGATGATGCCGGGGCAGTTGGGGCCGATCAGGCGGGTCTTGGAGCCGATGAGCTTGCGCTTGACCGCGACCATGTCGAGCACCGGAATGCCTTCGGTGATGCAGATGACGAGCGGGATTTCCGCGTCGATGGCTTCGAGGATCGCGTCCGCCGCGAAGGGAGGCGGAACGTAAATAACGGAAGCATCCGCACCGGTTTTATCCACCGCTTCGGCCACCGTGTTGAACACGGGGAGGTCGAGATGCTTGGTGCCGCCCTTGCCGGGGGTCACGCCGCCGACCATCTTGGTGCCGTAAGCGACCGCTTGCTCGGAGTGGAAGGTGCCCTGCGCGCCGGTGAAGCCTTGGCAGATGACCTTGGTGTTTTTGTTGATGAGTACAGCCATGTTATGCAGCCTCCGCCTTGACAGCGCCCACAACCTTTTGCGCGGCGTCCGCGAGGTTGTCGGCAGCGATGATATTGAGCCCCGACTTGCGGAGCAGTTCTTTGCCCTTGTCCACGTTGGTGCCTTCGAGGCGCACGACGAGGGGCATGGTCATGCCCAGTTCGCGTGCCGCCGTGATGACGCCTTCCGCGATGACATCGCAACGCATGATGCCACCGAAGATGTTGACGAGGATGCCTTCGACGTTGGGGTCGGAGAGGATGATGCGGAAAGCTTCCGCCACGCGCTCCTTGGTCGCGCCGCCGCCGACGTCGAGGAAGTTGGCGGGATCGCCGCCGTAGAGCTTGATGATGTCCATCGTCGCCATCGCCAGACCTGCGCCGTTGACCATGCAGCCGATGTTGCCGGTCAGCTTGACGTAGGAGAGTTCATGGTCCTTGGCGCGCTTTTCCGAGGGATCTTCCTCGGCGGTGTCGCGCAGGGCTTCGACTTCCTTTTGGCGGAAGAGCGCGTTGTCGTCGAAGTTCATCTTGGCGTCGAGCGGGATGATGTCGCCCGCCTTGGTGACGACCAGCGGGTTGATTTCAACGATCGAGGCATCGAGCATGATGAAGGCGCGGTAGAGGCTGGTGATGAGTTCCACTGCCTTGCCGACCTGCTTGCCTTCGAGGCCCAGCGCGAAAGCGATCTGGCGGCCTTGGAAGGGCTGGAACGCGACGGCGGGATCGACGACGATCTTGAAGATCTTTTCGGGATGCTTCTCGGCGACTTCCTCGATATCCATGCCGCCTTCGGTCGAGGCCATGATGGTGACGCGCGAAGTGGCGCGGTCGATCAGGAGACCCAGATAAAGTTCGCGCGCGATGTCGCAGCCGTCTTCGATGTAGAGGCGGCTGACCTTCTGGCCTTCAGGGCCGGTCTGGTGGGTGATCAGCTGCATGCCGAGCATGCGTTCGGCTTCGGCCTTGACCGCGTCGATCGACTTGACGACCTTGACGCCGCCGCCCTTGCCGCGGCCGCCCGCGTGGATCTGCGACTTCACGACGTAGACGGGGCCGGGCAGCGACTTCGCCACTTCGACCGCGTCTTCGACCGTATACGCAACGCCGCCCTTGAGGACGGGGATGCCGCGCGCTTTCAAAAGGGCTTTCGCCTGATATTCATGGATGTTCATGGATGTTCCTCGAGTCTGTTAATCGCCCGTGGTTTATACCACGCAAAGCCAAATGCGGCCAATAAAACAAAAAAGGCCGCCCCGGTGCGGGAGCGGCTTTTTATAAAGTTATGGGAATTTATTTCCCGGGAAAACGACGGCCAATTGCCTTGAGGGTCAGCTTGCCGTCGTCGACCTTGGCCGTGAAAGCTGTGTCGTTGCGTTGCAGGCTGTAGGTATCGTCGTTATGGTCCATCGCCTCTTCGGTAATCTTGAAGCCCCGCTTATAGAGTTCCGCGTCGATCGCCTTTTCGCCGCTGTAGGGGAAAGCCGTGGTCGTCTCGGTCTTGACGGGAAACAGCTTGCCGATCGCCTGGACGACAGGCTTGTTGTCGTCGTCCAGCTTGGCGCGGAAGATGGTGTCGTTGCGCTGCAGGCTGTAGGTGTTGTCGTTATGGTCGGCCGAGCCCCATTCGGTGATCGTGTAGCCTTGCTTGTTGAACTCGTTTTTGATCTCATTGTTCTTTTTGTGGTTAAAATACAAAAACCCGCCGATGACCGCAGCCAGAGCAAGAAGCACGACCACAATGCAGCCCGGCGAAGCCTCACCATCTCCACCGCCGCCGTAATAGCCGCCGTAGAAACCGCCACCACCACCGCCACCACCGGACCAGCCGCCAAAACCGTCGCTCATTGTGGATCTCCTTTTTATTGATTCGCGATGGTCTAAATATAAACAATATGAAAATAATAAGTCAACAAATTTATGACAATAAAAACCCCGGCATCCTTGTGGAAATGCCGGGGTTTCGATGTGGGGCTTAGTGGGTTACGCCGCAGGCTTGAGGTTCTTGGCGACGTCGCAGAGGGATTTCACGGCGTCGACCGACTTCTCGAACATCGCCTTTTCGTCGGCGTTCATCTGGACTTCGATGATCTTCTCGACGCCCTTCGCGCCGATGATGACGGGAACGCCGATGTAGAGGCCCTTCACGCCGTACTGGCCGTTGAGCTGCGCCGCGCAGGGCAGCACGCGCTTCTTGTCGAGCAGGTAGCTTTCGGCCATCGCGATCGCAGCGGACGCAGGCGCGTAGAAAGCGGAGCCGGTTTTCAGCAGTGCGACGATTTCTGCGCCGCCGTCGCGGGTGCGCTGGACGATCTTGTCGAGCTTGTCTTGCGAGGTCCAGCCCATCTTGACGAGGTCAGGCAGCGGGATGCCGGCGACGGTGGAATAACGCGTCAGCGGCACCATCGTGTCGCCATGGCCGCCGAGAACGAAGGCGGTGACGTCTTCGACCGAGACCTTGAATTCATCGGCGAGGAAGTGGCGGAAGCGCGCGC
>CAYZCE010000032.1:0-16203 GCA_964476835.1 uncultured Rhodospirillaceae bacterium | reverse complement strand
AACCAGCTGGTTGGCTACGGCCTCGTCGTCGGCCTCAACGGCACGGGCGACAGCCTGACCGGCTCGCCGTTCACGCAGCAATCCATCATCGGTATGTTGGAACGCCTCGGCATCAACGTCCGCGAAGACGACATGAAGACCAAGAACATCGCGGCCGTCATGGTCACCGCGACGCTGCCGCCTTTCACCAACCAGGGTTCGCATATCGACATCAGCATCTCGTCGCTCGGCGACTCCAAGGACCTCAAGGGTGGCACGCTCGTCGTCACCCCGCTGATGGGCGCTGACGGCCAGGTCTACGCCGTCGGTCAGGGCCCGATCTCGGTCGCCGGCTTCACCGCCAAGGGCGACGCAGGCTCCGTCACGCAGAACATCCCGACCACCGGCCGCATCGCCGGCGGCGCGATCGTGGAACGCGAGATCCCCTTCCAGCTCGCTTCCGTCACGCAAACGCGCCTGAGCTTGCGCAACCCCGACCTCACCACCGCGACCCGCATCGCGGCCGCGATCAATGACCACATGAAGGCGCCGGTCGCCATCGCGCAGAACCCGGCATCGGTACAAGTCACCGTGCCGCAAGGCTTCACCGGCGGCATCGTCAGCATGCTCACCGACATCGAGCAGCTGAAGGTCGCGCCCGACCAGATGGCCCGCGTCATCATCGACGAACGCTCCGGCGTCATCGTGATGGGGCAGGACGTCCGCATCTCGACCGTCGCGCTGGCGCAAGGCAACCTGACCATCCGCATCAGCGAGACGCCGCAGGTATCACAGCCCGCGCCGTTCAGCCAGGGCGGCTCCACCACCACCGTCCCGCGCAGCGACATCCAGGTCGACACCGGCTCCGACAAGAAGATCGCGATCATGCCCGAAGGCCTCAGCCTGCAAGAACTGGTCTCGAACCTCAACGCCCTCGGCGTCGGCCCGCGCGACATCATCACGATCCTGCAATCCATCAAGGCTGCCGGCGCGCTGCAAGCAGACATCAAGGTGATCTGACATGACCGCAGCCGCCGCAACCGCCGCAACCCCTGCCGCTACCGGCTACGCCGCGCTCCTCAAGCCGACCGTCGACCGCGCCGCGCAGGAAAAGAACGCCGGACAGGATTTCGAAGGCGTGTTTCTCTCGCAAATGTTCTCGCACATGTTCGAAGGCCTCGACGCCGACCCCGTGTTCGGCGGCGGCGCGGGCGAGAACATGTTCCGCGGCATGATGGTCCAGGAATTCGGCAAGCAGATGGCCAAGACGCAAAGCATCGGCCTTTCCGACCAGATGCAGAAGACGCTGCTTCATCACCAACAGCATTAAGCACAGGAGACTGACAATGAACGCCGAACCGAAGAAGATCGCCGCTCCCGCCCTTGGCACCCAGGTACAGGAAGTTATGGCATTGATCACCGCTTTCTCCGCCCTGCTCACCAAAGAAACCGATGCGCTGAAAAAGGCCGATTTCGCGGCCGTCGACGCGCTGCAAGGCGACAAGAAGCTTTTCGCCACCCAATATAATGCCAAGATCGCCGCCCTCGCCGAGCGCCGCGACGAATGGCAGACGCTGGAAGTCGCGTTACGGGAAAAGCTCATCAAGCACCGCGCCGCCTTCGCTGCCGTGCTCAACGACAACATGCTGGCGCTGGAACGCGCGCAGAACAGCGTCAAGCGCCTGGTCAACAATATTCTGGAAGCCGCCCGCCAGGCGGTCGCCGAAGACAACCAGACCGCCTATTCCCGCGCGGGCCGGGCAATGACGTACCGCTCCGCCGGCGCCGCCCTGACCACCGACCATCGCCTGTGATCTGGCACGCTTCCTGCAAAGCTGTCTTTGGGTAACTGTTTAGAAGGTTCATCGTGACCAACTTGCCACATATCATATCATTGCACCGCGCGGGGGCCGCTTCCCCCGCGTCGGACAATGGGGCAAGCGCCGAGAGCGGCGATCCGCTTGGCTTTTTGAGCCAGCTGCTGCAAAGCACCGGCGAAACGGGCGATGCATCTGCCACCGGCGACACGCTGAGCGCGAAACTCTCCGCCGCGCTCAAGGGCCTCTCGCCCGCCGACCTCAAGGCAAAACTTGCCGACCTGCTGAACGGCAAGGCCGGACAAACGGCGGATGCCGCCGCGCCTGCCGCCGACGGCACGCAAGAGACATTGCTCAATACCCTGATCGCCAAGCTCGACGCACAGATGCAAGCGCAACAGCCGACGCCGGGCAGCCCGATCGCCAAGCAACTCGCCGCCGTCCTCACCGACGGCAAGACCGTTTCTGCCGACAAAGGTCCCTCGCTCGCCGAAATGCTCAACGCGATCGAGCCGGGCAGCGGCGACAACAGCAAGATCCAGCAGGCGCTGGACGTGCAGACGCCCGCCGCCGTCGCGCCTGCGGCCGATGCCAAAACCGACGCCGCAACCGCCGAAGCGCCGCTCGACCCCGCCATCCTCGACATGCTCAAGGACAAGGTCGCGACGCTGCAGATGACGTCCGACACCGCCGACAAGGGCGCGCTGCAGCAGGTCAAGGAAGACATGGTCAAGGCCCTGAAGGATCAGGGCCTCGATCAGTCTTCCATCGACCGTTATCTCGGCGCGCTTGCGTCCTTCCTGCAGGGCAGCCCCGCATCGCAGACCGCCGGCACCGCGCCTGCGTCCGCAACGCCTGCGACGTCGGAGACGGACGCCACCGACAGCAACATGCTCCTCTTCGTGCCGACGGCATCGCCTGCCGTCGCGAAGTCCGTGTCGACACCGAAGCAAGCCGCGGCAGCTCCCGGTTCCAAGAAAGCCGATGCTGCTGGTACACAACAAATGCCGGATGACGGCAAACCGTCCCTCGGCGGCAAGGCTGACGCCGCGCAAAATCCTGCCGCGCAAGCGTCCGGCGCCAAGGCCGCGCAAGCGCCCGTCACCGGCGCAAAAGTCGCCGGCCCGCATATCAACACGCTGATGGTCAGCGCGCTGGCCGGCGCCGATGCAGGCACCAGCCTCACCGACCCTTCCGCGCAGCCGCTGATCTCCGCCGCCCTGCCGAACACCGAAGCCGCCGCCGGCCAGACGGTCACCAATTACATGAGCTCCATGAAAGGCGTTGCGCCTTCCACCGTGACCCAGATGGTCACGATGCAGCTCCAGCAGAACATGGAGAACCGCGTCAGCTCGATGACGCTGCAGCTGCACCCTTCCGAACTCGGCCAGATGGACATCAAGCTGAAGTTCGAGAAGGACGGCCAGGTGCGCGCCCACATGACCGTCGACAAGCCCGAGACGCTGTCGATGCTGCAAAAAGATTCCGCCTTCCTCGAAAAGACGCTGCAGCAAAACGGCGTCAAGATCGACGAACGCTCCATCACCTTCGACCTGCGCCAGCAAGGCCGCCAGAACATGGGCGGCAACGACAACCAAGGCGGCGCGAACAGGGAACAATTTGCCGGACGCGATGGCGCGGCCGGCGGCAACCTCCTGCAGGCGTCGATCGCCGTGCAGGCGCAAGGCTACATCACGCAGAGCGGCGTGAACATCATGGTATAAGGAGAGACAATCATGACCACCATCCCTTCATCCACCACGCCTCCGGCCACGACGCCCACCTCGGACACCGCGAACTCCACGGCGGCGCTGAACCAGAACTTCGACCAGTTCCTGACGCTGCTCACCACGCAGCTGAAGAACCAGGACCCGCTCTCGCCGATGGACAGCACGCAGTTCACCAACCAGCTGGTCAGCTTCTCGCAGGTCGAGCAGCAAATCAAGACCAACGACAACCTCACCAAGCTGCAGGCACTGACCGCCAACAGCCAGACCACGCTGGGCCTCAGCTACATCGGCCTGCAGGTCATCCATAGCGGCTCGCAGTTCAACCTCTATTCCAACAGCGCGGCGACGATGAACTACACGCTGCCGAGCGACGCCGCGACCGTCAAGCTCAGCGTGCTCGACAAGGACGGCAACCTCGTCTACTCCCGCGACGGCGCCGACGGCGAAGGCACCAAGGGTGCGCACACCTTCACGTGGGATGGCACCGACAACAACGGCGACGCAGTACCTGCCGGCACTTACAAGTTCGTCGTCGGCGCGGCGGATACGACCGGCAAAACATTGACGGCGACCACCGTCGTGCCCGCGGTCGTCACCGGCATCCAGTCGGAAAGCGACGGCTCCACTTCGCTCATCCTCGACAACACGACGCAAACCATTTCGCTGTCGGATGTCACCAAGGCGACGTTGTAATTGGCACGGGCCTTGCAACGATAAAAACGAAATTGAGTTCAACCCAACAACAGACGCACAAAAGGAGATAAACAATGTCAGTCTTCGGTTCCCTCTTCACCGCCGTATCCGGCCTCTCTGCACAGTCGGATTCGATCTCGATGATCTCGAACAACATCGCGAACGTATCGACTGTCGGTTACAAACGCACCGACGCGTCCTTCGCTTCCGTCGTCACCAGCCAGAGCCGCGACACCGCTTACAGCCCCGGTTCGGTGCGCTCCATCCAGACTGCGCGCATCAGCCAGCAAGGCATCTTGCAGCAGAGCAACTCGGCGACCGACATCGCCCTCTCCGGCAACGGCTTCTTCGTCGTGCGCCCCGACACCTCCACTTCTTCCGAAGCGCTCTATACCCGCGCCGGCTCCTTCTCCGAAGACAGCAACGGCATCCTGCGCAACGCCTCGGGCTACTATCTCGAAGGCTGGCCGGTCGACCAGAACGGCAACCTGCCCGCGTCGCAGGCCGACATTTCCTCGCTGGTGCCGGTCAACCTGGCCGCACTGAATAACTCGGCGGCGACCACCTCGACCGCAGGCTTGTCGCTCAACCTCAAGGCCAGCGAAGTGCAGTCGACCTACCCGGTTCCTGCGGCCTTCACGCCGGACTTCACGCGCAGCATCAAGGTCTACGACTCCCTCGGTTCCGGCCACGACCTTGCCGTCAATTTCAAGAAGATCGAGAGCCCGACCGCGACCGCGAACGGCACGCTCAACCTTTCCGCCATGGCCGGCCCGCTGTCTTCCAACGGCTTCAACCCGGCCGACACGTTCAAGGTCACCGTCGGCAACGTCGGCCCCACCACCATCACGATGAACGGCGACATGGCGAGCGTCATCAACCAGATCAACGCCATCACCGACATCAACAACAACCCGATGGCCTACGCGCAGCTCGATGCCAACGGCCACCTGACCATCAAGGCGCGTGCACCGGGCAACGACGTCACCCTCGCGACCGGCACCACGACCGACCCGTTGCACCCGCCCCTGGAAGGCCTCGGCCTGGTTGCCGGCACCGATGTGCCGCCGACCGCCGGCACCGCCACCGGCTCAGCTGACGCCAGCGCCTTCGTCGCAGGCGCAGGCAGCAGCTTCACCCTGCAGACCGGCGCGGGCACGCCCGTCACCATCAACATCGCCAACGGCGACGACATCGACGCCGTCATCACGACGATCAACGGCACGGGCAGCTTCAACGCCTCGCTCGACAGCAACGGCAAACTGGTGATCAAGAGCCTCACCGACGGCGACCTGACCATCGGCGGCACCCCGGCCGCAGGCCTCAACATCGCGGCCGGCACCTCGACGGCGACCCCGCTCACCATGCTGGCGGCAACCGACGGCACGCCGAGCACCGAAGGCTGGTGGGAAGTCAGCTTCAGCACGCCCGACGGCACCATCGTCAACTCCGGCGCGGTCAACTTCACCGGCTCGGGCCACCTGAACGCGGCGGAAGACCTGAGCGGACAGACCCTCGTCAGCCTCAACAACATCAACTGGGGCAACGGCGCCGACCCGCAGAGCATCGACTTCGATATGTCCGGCTTCAGCCAGTTCTCGGGCGAATACAACGTGATCTCGTCCGACCAGAACGGCGCCGAGCTGGGCCTCCGCACCGGGGTCTCGATCGACCAGGACGGCTACGTGGTCGCTCAGTTCTCCAACGGCCAGTCGTCGAAGATCTACAAGCTGGCGGTCGCCACCTTCGCCAACGTCAACGGCCTGACCGAAGTCTCCGGCAACGTCTTCCGCCAGTCGGACACCTCGGGCGAGTACAACCTCCGCGAAGCGGGACAAGGTTCCGCCGGCACCGTCGCCTCGGGCGCCCTTGAAGCCTCGAACGTGGACTTGGCCGACGAGTTCTCGAAGATGATCGTGACCCAGCGCGCCTACTCGGCGAACACCAAGGTCATCTCGACCGCTGACCAGATGATGCAGGAACTCCTGCAGCTGAGATAAGAGATAACGCTTCCCCCCCTGTATAAGGACAATACAGGATTCCCACCACAGACGCCGCCCCGGACAGAATGCCCGGGGCGGCGTCAAGTTTTTGGCGGGTTACAATTGAGACTTCTTATAAACCATCTGAAGCACGCCCTTTTCATCCCTGTAGAGACAAAAATTCTTCTTGTCCTCTTCCGTCGCCTGACAGAATTTCATGAAGATCTCACTCAGGTGCGGCGTCCTGAGAATCTCTTTTCCAAGCGGGCTGATCTTTACTTTCATCTTCGCTCTCCGTCTGAATTCATCAAATATCGAGCGCGTCGCGCAGGCGCCACCAGAGATAAACCATCTGCGCCGCATATTTGCCTGCCTGCCCGCCGGAGTAATAGACGCCGAAGGGCGCGAAGGATTTCCACGTCTGGTCGCCTTCCGCGATCGCGCTGGCGACGACTTCGCCGCCGGCCGTCGTGGGGCAGAGGCCGTGGCCGCCGTAGCCGGTGTTGTACCAGTATCCCGGCTCGAACTGGCCGATCTGCGGCATCTTGTGCGGCGCATAGGCGAGCTTGCCCGACCACGAAGCCTCGGGCTTCACATGGCCGCGCAGTTGCGGGTAGATTTTCAGCATGTCTTCCATCATCGCCTCGGCGATGTTGGCGGGATGCGCCCACAGGCCGACGCGGCCGCCCCACAGGATGCGGTTGCCCTCGAGTACGCGGTAATAATCGCTGCAGAAACGCGTGTCGTAAATGGCATGGCGCGTGTTGATCGCGCTCTTGAGGATCTTTTCATCCACCGGGGCGGTCGACATCATGTAGGTCTGCACCGGGAAGATCGCGTTCTCGAGGCGCTTGTCGAGGCCGTCGGAATAGATCGCGCAGCACAGCACCACGTGCTGCGCGCGCACCGCGCCCTCCGGCGTCACCGCCTTCCAGCCTGCGCCATCCTTGACGATTTTCAGTGCCGGAGAGTTCTCGAACACCTTGCCGCCCTTTTCCGCGATCACGCGGCCGAGGCCCTGCACGTAGCGTAGCGGGTTGAACTGGTAGTCGTTCGGCGAATAGATGCCGTCGAAATACTTTTCGGTCTTGCAATGCTCCTGCACGCGGTCGCGCGGCCAGAACTCGAAGCCGAGGCCGAAGTCGGCGTTGGCCTTGTCGATGTAGCGCTTCAGCTCGTCCGCGCGGTCGCGGTACGACACGGTCAGCACGCCGTCGATGACGGGGCCGCAGTCGATGTTGAACTCGGCAATGCGCTGCTTGATGAGCTTGCGCGCGTTCTTGGTGAGGGAGACAAGGCCTTGCGCCTTTTCCAGCCCGAGCTTCTTGGCGAGGTTCGCCTCGCCTGCCGCATAACCCTTGGCGACGAAGCCCGCGTTGCGGCCCGAGGCGCCCCAGCCGATGCGCTTGCCCTCGATCAGCACAACAGACTTGCCGCGTTGCAGCAGGCCGAGCGCCGTGTTGAGGCCTGCCAAACCGCCGCCGATCACGCAGACGTCGGCATCAACAGTGCCGGCCAGCGCGGGATATTTGGTTTCCTTGTCCAGCGTGCGGATATAGTAAGTGTCGATATAGCTTGCCTGTTCGGTCATAGCGTCTTCCTTGGGGTAAAAAGAAAATTTAGTGCGGGCGCGGCGGCTTGGGCAGGGCGCTGGCGCGCTTGTTGATCGCGTCGATGTCGACCTCGGCGATGAAGCCCTTGGCCTTGTAGGCGGGTATCTTGTCGTATTCGCTCAGCACCATGGCGCGGAAGTGGGTGTCGGTGTGCCACTTGCTGACAGGCGCGGCGAAACAGTTGTCGGCCGTGAACATCTTGAGCGGCTGCGGCCAGTGCTTTTCCAGCGTCATCAGGAAGCGGCGCGCGGCGTGGATATGGCCGACGGCGATGATGCTGTTGATGCCGTTGAACAGCCCCTTGTCCTTGAGCAACTGCATCGTATAGAGCACGTTCTCGCCGGAATTACTCGCCTTGTCCTCGACAAGGATGGCGGAAACGGGCACGCCGCACTTGACCAGCATGTCGCGCATGCGGATCGCTTCGGAACGGCCGTCGCCGGTGACCGGCTTGCCCGAGACGACGATCGTCTTGGTGTAGCCCGCATGATAAAGCTTGGCGGCATGGGCGGCGAGGTGGTCGCAGTGCGGGTTGCCGAAGACGATGCAGACGTCGGCCATGCCGAGCTTCGTCTCGACAAGCATGTACTTGCCGACCGCCTTCAGGAACGCAGCTGTAAGCCGCCCCTTCGCCATGTCAGCCGACCGCCTTCATGGCTTTCGGCATCTCGAGCTTGATGTGCACGTCGCGCAGTTGGTGCGGCTCGGCTTCCGACGGCGCGCCCATCAGCAAATCTTCCGCCTGCTGGTTCATCGGGAAGGCGATGACTTCGCGCACGTTCTTCTGGTCGGCGAGGAACATCACCATGCGGTCGATGCCGAAGGCGCAGCCGCCGTGCGGCGGTGCGCCCAGCTTGAACGCGTTGTACATGCCGCCGAACTTGGTGCGGACGGCTTCCGCCGGGTACCCTGCGATCTCAAACGCCTTTTCCATGACTTCCGGGATGTGGTTGCGGATGCCGCCGGAGGCGAGCTCGATGCCGTTCAGCACGCAGTCGTACTGGAAGGCCTTGATGGTCAGCGGGTCCTGCGTCTTGAGCGTATGCAGGCCGCCTTGCGGCATCGAGAACGGGTTGTGCGAGAAGTCGACCTTGCCGGTGCGTTCGTTGATTTCGTACATCGGGAAGTCGACGATCCACGAGAAGATGAACTTCGAGCGGTCGATCAGTTCCAGCTCTTCGCCGACCTTGGTGCGCGCCTTGCCGGCGAGCGGCGCGGCCTTGTCGGCCATGTCGCAGACGAAGAAGACGGCGTCGCCGGCTTCCGCGCCGGTGAGCTTCTTGAGTTCCTCCTGCGCGGCGGGCGGGATGAACTTGGCGATCGGGCCCTTGCCTTCCGCGCCTTCAAATACGACGTAGCCGAGGCCCGGCGCGCCTTCGCCCTTCGCCCAGTCGTTGAGCTTGTCGAAGAAGCTGCGCGGACGATCCGATACCTTCGGCGCGCGGATGGCGCGCACGACGCCGCCCTTCTCGATCACGCCCTTGAACGCCTTGAACTCGACGTCGGCGCGGGAGAAGATGGCGGTGACGTCGGCGATGACCAGCGGGTTGCGCAGGTCAGGCTTGTCGTTGCCGTATTTCAGCATCGAGACATCATACGGAATGCGCTGGAACGGCGGCTTGGAGACTTCGAATTTCTGGCCGGTGAAGTTCGAGAATTCCTCGAACATGCCGTAGATCACCGGCTCCATGGTGGCGAAGATGTCGTCTTGCGTGACGAAGCTGCGCTCGACGTCGAGCTGGTAGAATTCGCCCGCCGTGCGGTCGGCGCGCGCATCTTCGTCGCGGAAGCAGGGCGCGATCTGGAAGTACTTGTCGAAGCCCGACATCATCAGCAGCTGCTTGAACTGCTGCGGCGCCTGCGGCAGGGCGTAGAACTTGCCGGGGTGCAGGCGCGAGGGCACGAGGAAATCGCGCGCGCCTTCCGGGCTGGAGGCCGTCAGGATCGGGGTCTGGAATTCGAGGAAGCCCTGCTCCGTCATGCGGCGGCGCAGGGAGGAAACGACTTCCGAGCGCAAGACGATGTTGCGGTGCAACGCATTGCGGCGCAGGTCGAGGAAGCGGTAGCGCAGGCGGACGTCTTCGCCATAGGGCTCGTCGGAGTTGACTTGCAACGGCAGCATGTCGGTAACGGGGGCGGAGAGCAGCTCGTACGACTTGATGCGCACCTCGATCTCGCCGGTCGGCAGGTGCTTGTTGGCAGTGCCCGCCGCGCGCGCCACGACCTCGCCGGTGATGGAGACGACGTTCTCGAGGCGCAGCGCCTCGAAGGCGCCGAAAATCGGGTTGTCGGTATTGATGACGCATTGCGTCAGGCCAAAGTGGTCGCGCAGGTCGACGAAGAGGAGGCCGCCATGGTCGCGCTTGCGGTGCAGCCAGCCGGCGATCTTGACGGTCTGGCCCGCATGTGCGGCGCGGAGCTCGTTGCAGGTATGGGTGCGATAGGTGTGCATGGGGTTCCTCGAGGGCGTTAAAAGTCGAAGTCCTTTTTACCCAGAAAAGACCGAAAAAACAACTGGTTTTGACAGAATTCTTGAGTATAATTCCCGTCATGACATCTCCCTTTCACATCAAGATCCTGACCCTCTTCCCCGACATGTTCCCAGGCTTCCTCGGGCAGAGCTTGGCGGGCAAGGCGCTGGAAAAAGGCCTGTGGTCGCTCGAAACCGTACAGTTGCGCGACTTCGCGACCGACAACCACAAGACCGTCGACGACACCCCCTTCGGCGGCGGCGCGGGGATGGTGATGAAGCCCGACGTGCTCGACCGCGCGCTGACGGCGCACCAGCCGGTCGGGCGGTTTATCTATATGACTCCGCGGGGAAAACCGCTGACGCAGCAACTCGTGCGCGACCTGATTAATGAGCCGCGCCTGACCATCTTGTGCGGCCGCTACGAAGGCGTCGACCAGCGCTTGTTGGAAGCCTACAACGCCGAGGAAATCTGCATCGGCGACTACGTGTTGTCCGGCGGCGAGCCGGCGGCGATGATCCTGCTCGACGCCTGCGTGCGCCTGCTGCCCGACGTGCTGGGAAATGCGGAAACGCATGATGAAGAAAGCTTCGAGAACGGCCTGCTCGAATACCCCCACTACACCCGCCCCGCCGTATGGACGGGGCCGGACGGCATGGAGCGCGACATCCCCGAGGTGCTGACCTCCGGCCACCACGCGAAAATCGCCAAGTGGCGACAGGAGCAATCCGAAGCCATTACGCAGGCGCGCCGGCCGGACCTTTGGGAGAAGAAGACGAAGGGCTGACCGGCGGCAACTCGGGATAGGCCGATACCTTCTCGAAAGATTTTCTCAGCGCGCTCATACGCAACTTATAGACCGGATGACCGCTGACGACGGCCGCGACCCGATTGAACTCGCGCTCCTCGTAGGTATGCAGGCGGTCCATCGCGGCAGTGGCGCCTTTCAAGTCGCGGGTGATGTAGAGCGCGTTGCGGTCGGCGCGCCGCTCGATCACGCGCTGGCCGTAATTGATCGCGAGCTTTGAAGCGCCGTAAGCGCCCGCCATGCAGGAAAAAGCATGCAACGACGCGGCGCAGAGGCCCAGCGGCAGCGCAACGCCTGCCAGCGCCAGCCCGCCCGCGACCACGCCGCCCCACGCGAGGATCTCGACCGCGCGCTTTGCCATCGTGGCCGCATGGCCGTTGAACGAGAAACCGTCGGTCTGCAGATGCGACATCTCATGCGCGATGACGAATTCCAGCTCGCGCTGCGGCAGTTTCTTTGCCAAGGCTTGCTTGGTCGTGATCAATATGTTCGCGCCCGGCACGGCGGCGTAAAGCGAGGACATCGTGTTCTCCTCGAACCAGCGGCGCACCGGCCCAATATGGCGCAGCCAGCGCAGGCCCAGCGGCATCTCCATCTTGATGACTTCGCCGGCGCTGACCGTATAGACCTCGGGCGGCATGCGCCGTCCGAGGCGGTTGCTGATCGCGGTCGCGGTTTGAACGATCGGTTCTTGCGCGTCGACGGGCGCATACAGGCCTTTGCGCACGTCATGCGCCATGATCCGCGCGCGCACCGAGGGAATGGCGAGGCGCACCGTCTCGACGTAAGTATAAGCCGCATAGGCCGCCGCCGCGATCCCGGCAACCGGGTTCAGCACCAGCGCCATCCCGACGCCAAGCACGCCAAGCCCCAGCAAAGCCGACCCGATGGTCTGCGCCTTTTGCCCGAAGCTGTTGAAACGGTACGGGCGGTTCATCAGATTTTCGGTGCAGGAGCCGCGGCGCCCGGCGCGGTCGGCGCGGGATAGCGCGACACGACGTTGAAGGATTTTTTCAGCGCCTGCATGCGCGGCTGGTAAGTCGGGTGGCTGCTGAATAGTTCCACCACACCCATATAGCCGCGCGCGGCCGGCTCGGTCAGGCTGTCCATCGTGCCCAGCGCATCGGGCAAGTTGCGCGTGACGTAGAGCGCATTGCGGTCGGCACGCCTTTCCTTGGCGCGTTCGCCATACGTCACCGCCGCCTTGGTCAGCAGGCGCAAGCCGAAAACAGCGATCAGCGCAGGCGCCGCGCCGAGGGCCGTCGGCACGCCAATGCCGATTGCAGCGGCAACGCCGGCGAAAACCCCGATACTCAGCGCAGACTTGCGCGCGATCTTGGCGAAGGAATTGAACGAAACGCCATCCGTCTTCAGGTGCGACATCTCATGCGCGATGATGAATTCGAGCTGGCCGGGCGGATAGGCATCGCACTTCAACGCTTCGGCCGTCGTCAGGATGATATTGGTGCCGGGCAAGGCGCCGAAATACTTGGCCGCCCGTTCCTGCCATTTTGCGCGGGCCTGAGGCCCGCTGCCGACGCGGCCGACCAAGGTTTCGGCCAAGCCCTTGTTCGCCACATAAATTTGCGGGGAGGTCTTGAATCCCATTTTCGTCGAGAGCTTCTGCGCGATCAGCATGGCGGGCGCATGCGCGGGCAAGCGGGTCACCTCGCCGCGCGCGGCGGCATTTTCGAAAACGCTCGGCCGCAACGCCGCGGCCATCCTCCATATCTTCAAGAGCGCCAGGCCGCCCGCGACGGCAGCCACGGCCGGGCTGAAGAACACCGCGAGCCCCAAGCCGATGGCGCCCAGCGCCAGCACCGACGGCACGATCGTCCGCAGCGACTGGCGCAAGGTCTTGAAACGATAGGTCAGCGCTTGAGACATGAGCGTTGTTTTCTCTGGATGATATAAGCTGCCAATCTATGAAAAATATAGATTCTTGTCAATTATATGTTATGTTAACAATCATTAACACCAATCTTGTCAGAAAACATAAATAAACCCTTGAAAAAAAGACCCGGTCCGGGGTATGAATCCCCCACGGATTGAGTCGTCATAAAACGACCGTCCCCACTAACTGATAACAGGTAGGAACCGCCGGAGCGTCCCTGTGGCCGCTTTCGATCTTACGGGTTCCGCATAAAAGGGTACGACCATGAACGATTTAGAAAAGTTCGAGCAACGCCAGATCGCCGCGCTCTCCGACAACAAGAAGATCCCCGAATTCAGCCCCGGCGACACCGTCCGCGTCAACGTCAAGATCGTTGAAGGCACCGGCAAGGAACAGCGCTCCCGCGTCCAGGCCTACGAAGGCGTCTGCATCGCGCGCAACGGCAAGGGCATCAACCTGAGCTTCACCGTCCGCAAGATCTCTTACGGCGAAGGCGTCGAGCGCGTATTCCCGCTCTTCAGCCCCGTGATCGATTCCATCGAACTCGTCCGCCGCGGTACCGTCCGTCGCGCGAAGCTGTACTACCTGCGCGACCGCAGCGGCAAGTCTGCTCGTATCACCGAGCGTGCTGCCGACGTCGATTCCGGTTCCAACGAATCCGCGCAAGCTCCCGAGAAGAAGGCCGTCAACGCCTGAACTTCGGAAGACCGCTAAAAGAAAAACAGCCCCTTGCAAAAGGGGCTGTTTTTTTGCGCTTGACTTTACGCCCTGCATATTACATAAACAACGCATCCCGCCCCAACCCAAGGAGAGCCAGATGACGATGTCCACGCTGAAAGTCACCCTGCTGCCGGAACTGAGCGAAAAGACAGGTCAGGAAGCGGTCACAAAGATCAAGAACCTCGACGGCGTCCTGCGCACCAAGTTCGACGCCGCCGCGAACACGCTGGCCGTCGCCTACAACCCCAATTGCACCCAGCTGGAAGAGCGTATCCGCCAGATCAGCGGCGTCGCTTCCGCGAAATATTATCCCTACTAAGACGGGACACAAAAAAAGCCCCTTGCGAAAGGGGCTTTTTTTATTGACATTACTACAAGCATCTAGTATATTTACATAATATAATAAAATAGTCATTTTTAATATAGGAATCTTTGCATGGCATCTCTTTGTTTTAGCGTCGTCGTTGAACCCGGTATAAGTGATAAAAACTGCTCGAAACTGATCAGCTCCATTGAGAGGATCTCAGGCGTTTTCTCAGCTACCTCCAGCCGGGTGGCCGGTAGAGAAAAAGATATAACCGTCTCCTACTCTGATAGTGTAACGACTGCCGGGCTGTACGGCATAAAAGCGCAAGTAATGAATCTGCCCTGTGTTTTGAAAACAAGCTGATCAGCGATAGCTTTTTTTAAAGCCGGCAAACTGCCCGGCGTCAAGGAAATCAAGCCGCTGTTCTGATTTTCCAGCGGCTATTTCACAAAAAACAGCCCTTCGCAAGAAGGGCTGTTTTGTTTTAGAATACAGGCCAAAAGGCAGGGACAACCCATGACGAAACCGCGCACCCTTTTTGAAAAGATATGGGATAACCACGTCGTCCGCCGCAACGACGATGGCACCTGCGTCCTTTATATCGACCGCCACCTCGTGCATGAGGTCACCAGCCCGCAGGCCTTCGAAGGCCTGCGCATGTCGAACCGCCGCGTGCACCGCCCGGCTGCGACACTGGCCGTCGCCGACCACAACGTCCCCACCTCCAGCCGCGCGCAAGGCATCGCCGACCCGGAAAGCCGCCTGCAGGTCGAGACGCTCTCGCGCAACGCCAACGACTTCGGCGTGGAATTGTTCGACATGAACGACAAGCGCCAGGGCATCGTCCACGTCATCGGCCCCGAGCAGGGCATGACGCAACCCGGCATGACCATCGTCTGCGGCGACAGCCATACGTCCACCCACGGCGCCTTCGGCGCACTCGCCTTCGGCATCGGCACGTCGGAGGTCGAGCACGTGCTCGCCACGCAGACGCTGCTGCAGAAGCCCGCCAAGAACATGCGCATCACGGTCGACGGCACCCTGCCTCCCGGCGTCACCGCCAAGGACGTGATTCTTGCCATCATCGGCAAGATCGGCACCGCGGGCGGCACCGGATACGTCGTCGAATTCGCCGGCTCGGTCATCCGCGGCCTGTCGATGGAAGGCCGCATGACGGTGTGCAACATGACGATCGAGGGCGGCGCGCGCGCCGGGCTGATCGCACCCGACGACACTACCTTCAACTACATCAAGGGTCGCCCGATGGCGCCCAAGGCCGCCGAAAGGGACAAGCCCGTCGCGCACTGGCGCACGCTGCATTCCGACGCCGGCGCAACCTACGACAAGGAAGTCACCTTGCGCGCCGAAGACATCGCGCCGCAAGTGACGTGGGGCACCAGCCCCGAGGCCGTCGCGCCCATCACCGGCAACGTGCCAGATCCCGCAACCGTCACGGACGCCGCGCATAAGGCCGCGATGATCCGCGCGCTCGACTATATGGGCCTGACCGCCGGACAAAAACTGACCGACGTGAAAATCGACAAGGTCTTCATCGGCTCCTGCACCAACGGCCGCATTGAGGACATCCGCGCCGCCGCCGCGATCGCCAAGGGCCGCCATGTGGCCAAGGGCATCTACGCGATGGTCGTGCCCGGTTCGGGCCTCGTCAAGGAACAGGCGGAAAAAGAAGGCCTCGACAAGATCCTGATCGAGGCGGGATTCGACTGGCGCGAGCCGGGATGCTCCATGTGCCTCGCCATGAACGCCGACAAGCTGGAACCGGGCGAGCGCTGCGCCGCCACCAGCAACCGCAACTTCGAAGGCCGCCAGGGCCGCGGCGGCCGCACCCACCTGATGAGCCCCGCCATGGCCGCCGCCGCCGCCGTGACCGGGCATTTGACCGACGTGAGGGAGTTGTAATCCATGAAAAAGTTCACCGTCCTCACCGGCACCGCCGCGCCCATGCCGATGACCAACGTCGACACCGACATGATCATCCCCAAGCAGTTCCTCAAGACGATCGAGCGCACGGGACTGGGCCAGTTCCTGTTCAACGACATGCGCTTCGACGAGAAGGGCGTGGAGAAGCCAGAATTCGTGCTGAACCAGCCGGCTTACCGCCACGCCGCGATCCTCGTCGCGGGCGCGAACTTCGGCTGCGGCTCCTCGCGCGAGCATGCGCCGTGGGC
>CAYZCE010000031.1:0-17833 GCA_964476835.1 uncultured Rhodospirillaceae bacterium | reverse complement strand
CGAACTTCGGCTGCGGCTCCTCGCGCGAGCATGCGCCGTGGGCGTTGCTCGATTTCGGCATCACCTGCGTGATCGCGCCCTCTTACGCCGACATCTTCTTCAACAACTGCTTCAAGAACGGCATCCTGCCCGCCATCGTGCCGCAGGACAAGGTCGACCTGCTGATGCAGGACGCGCAAGCGCAGAAGAAACTCACCGTCGACCTGCCGAACCAGAAGATCCTGCGCGAGAACGGCGAGACGATCGGCTTCGACGTGGAGCCCTTCCGCAAGCATTGCCTGGTCGAGGGCCTCGACGACATCGGGCTGACGCTGCAATATTCGACAGACATCGACAGCTTCGAGAAGCAGCAAAAGCAAGGCCAGCCCTGGCTGTATTAAGCAGGAAATCATGAAGAACGCCTTCCCGCTCGGCACCGCCCTTCGCTCCGGCCTCAAGCGTTATTCATTCGCCACGTTCAAATCCGACGCCGCGGCGGGGTTGATCGTCTCCCTCCTCGCGCTGCCGCTCTCGATGGCGCTCTCGATCGCCGTCGGGCTGCCGCCGCAGCATGGGCTTTATACCGCCATCGTCGCCGGGATCGCCGCGGCATTGTTCGGCGGCTCGATGACGCAGGTGAGCGGGCCGACCGCCGCTTTCGTCGTCGTCTTGGCGCCCATCGTTTCGTCGTTCGGCCTGCACGGCATCATCTGGTGCCAGATCATCGCCGGCGTCATGCTGCTGGTGATGGGCTTCGCGCGCCTCGGGCGGCTGATCGCCTATGTGCCCTACCCCGTCGTCACCGGATTCACCGCCGGGATCGGCGTCACCATCGGCACGCTGGCGCTCAACGACTTCTTCGGCCTCGGCGTCGAGAACCTCAAGGGCGACTACATCGAGAAGGTCATGACGCTCGCGTCGCACGCTTCCGGCATGTACTGGCCGGAATTCGCGGTCGGCCTTATCTCATTGCTCGGCATCATCTTTTTCGGTCGCGTCACCGACAAGGTGCCCGCGCCCGTCGCCGGCATCGCGCTCGGCGCGCTACTCGCGTGGGCGCTGCACCGCTTCGCCGACATCAACGTCGACACGCTCGGCACGCGCTTCTTCTATGAGGCGGACGGCGTGAAGATGGGCGGCATCCCGCCGTTCCCGCCGGTCTTCCACCTGCCCACCTTCGTGCGCGACCAGTTGTTCACCGTGCCCGCCTATGCGGAATTCAAGACACTGCTCGCCCCCGCCGCCGTCATCGCGGCGCTGGCGGCGCTGGAATCGCTGCTCTCCGCCACCGTCGCCGACAGCATCGCCGGCACACGCCACAACCCGAATGCCGAGCTGAACGGCCTCGGCGTCGCCAACATCGCCTCGGCGCTGGCCTCGGGCATTCCCGCGACAGGTGCGATTGCGCGCACCGCGACCAATATCCACGCGGGCGCCAAGACGCCGGTCGCCTCGATCATCCATGCGCTGCTCATCATGCTCTACATAGTGGCCTGCGCGCCGCTCATCAACCACATCCCGATGGCGGCGCTGGCAGCCCTGCTGCTCAACACCGCCTATCGCATGTCGCACGCGCACCAGTTCGTGCGCGTCATCAAGATCGCGCCCAAGAGCGACGTGGCCGTGCTGCTCGGCTGCTTCTTCCTGACCGTGTTCATCGACATGGTGGCGGGCGTCACCGTCGGCATGATCCTCGCCTCGCTCCTGTTCATGAAGCGCATGTCGGACGAGACGCGCGCCCATGTCAGCGCCGCGCATACCGGCGACTTCCACGGCCGTGCCCTGCCTGCGGGCACGATGATCTACCACATCGACGGGCCCTTGTCGTTCTGCAGCGTCTCGGCGGCGTTGGAGCAGATCGACGTCATCACCGCCGACGTCAAAAACCTCATCATCGACGTCGCCCGCGTGCCGCTGATCGACATGACCGGCATGGTGGCGATGAAGGACTTCATCAATTCCGTCGCCCAGGACGGCCGCCGCGTCATCCTCTGCGGCCGCACGCCGGTGACGGACAGGATCCTCAAGAAAATCGCGGGACACCGGACGGAAAAGTCCGTGCACGTCGTCACCTCGATCGACCTCGCACTCAAGGAGATTACAAAATGAGCGAGAAACACCATATCGTCACCCTGCCCGGCGACGGCCTCGGCCCCGAAGTGATGGCGGAAGGCCTCAAGGTCATCGCCTGGTTCAACAAGCGCAAGAACGCCGGCATCGAGACGGAAGAAGGCGACATCGGCGGCATCTCCATCGACCGCCACGGCGTGCCGCTCTCCGACAAGACGCTCGACGCCTGCCGCAAGGCCGACGCCGTTCTGCTTGCCGCCGTCGGCGGGCCGAAGTGGGACAAGGTCGCCTACGACATCCGCCCCGAAGCGGGCCTGCTGAAACTCCGCAAGGAACTCGCCCTCTTCGCCAACCTGCGCCCCGCTAAAGTTTTTGACGCGCTGGTTGATGCATCCACCCTGAAGCCCGAGATCGTCAAAGGTCTCGACATCATGATCGTGCGCGAGCTGACCGGCGGCGTCTATTTCGGCCATCCGCGCGGCATCAGCGACCTGCCCAACGGCGAACGCCGCGGCATCAACACGCAGGTCTACGACACCTATGAAATCCACCGCGTCGCGCGCGTCGCCTTCGAACTCGCCCGCAAGCGCGGCAAGCGCGTGACCTCGTGCGAGAAGGCCAACGTCATGGAATCCGGCAAGTTGTGGCGCGAGGAAGTGACCGCGCTGCACGCCAAGGATTACGCCGACGTGGCGCTCGCCCACATGTACGCCGACAACTGCGCGATGCAGCTGCTGCGCAACCCCGCGCAGTTTGACGTCATCGTTACCGACAACCTGTTCGGCGACATCCTCTCGGACGAAGCGGCCATGCTGACCGGATCGCTCGGCATGCTGCCCTCCGCCTCGCTCGGCGCTGCGCGCGCGGACGGCACACGCCCTGCGCTCTATGAACCCATCCACGGCTCCGCGCCCGATATCGCCGGCAAGGGCATCGCCAACCCGCTCGCCACCATCCTCAGCATCGCGATGATGTTCCGCTATTCCTTCGACATGAAGGCGGAAGCCGACATGCTCGAGGCCGCCGTCGAGAAGCTGCTGTCGCAAAATATCCGCACCGCCGACATCATGGCCGAAGGCTGCCGCAAGGTCTCCACGTCGGAAATGGGCGACGCGCTGATCGCCGTATTGGACACGGGCGCATGATTGTTCCGTTCCTCGCAGACCCGAACATCGTCTTCCTGCTCACGACGCTGGCCTTTTACGGCCTGATCTTCGAGCTGACGCATCCGGGCGCGATGTTTCCCGGCATCGTCGGCCTCCTTTGCGTTGGGCTGACGCTTGTCTCGGTACAAACCCTGCACTTTGATACGACAGGGCTGGCGCTGGTGCTGCTCGGCCTTGCCTGCATGACGGCGGAGGCCTTTATCCCGGCCTTTGGCGCCTTCGGCCTCGGCGGCGCGGCGGCTTTTGCCTTCGGCGGCTACCTGTTGTTCGGCGCACAAGGCGTCTCGCCGTGGCTGATCGGCACGCTGACGCTGGTCAGTGTCGGCCTCTTGTCCGTCTTGCTCTCCATCGTCATGAAGTCGCGCCGCCGCCCGGTCTCGACCGGCGCTGAAAGCCTCGTCGGCGCGCCCGGCGAAGTCGTGCGCTGGTCGCACGGCGACGGCGACGTGCATGTGGCCGGCGCGACGTGGAAAGCCCGCGGCCCCCTTGAATATGCCCTCAAAAAGGGCGATAAAATAAAGGTCGTCGCGGTCGACGGTCTGTGCCTCGTGATCGAACCCAGAAAGGAACTCTAACTATGCCGGGTCTTGGAATTTTCGCGTTCTTCATCGTCCTCTGCCTGATCGTGCTGCCCTATATCTTCCGCGTCCTCAACGAATACGAGCGCGCCGTGGTCTACACGCTCGGCCGTTCTTCCGGCGTCAAGGGCCCCGGCCTCATCATCCTGATCCCCGTGCTGCAGAAGATGGTGCGCGTCGACCTGCGCGTGCAGACGCTCAACGTGCCGTCGCAGGATGTCATCTCGCGCGACAACGTCTCGGTCAAGGTCAACGCCGTCGTCTATTACCGCGTCGTCGACGCCGACCGCGCGATCAACCAGGTGATGGATTTCAACCGCGCCACCTCGGAACTCTCGCAGACCACGCTGCGCGCCGTCCTCGGCAAGCAGGAACTCGACGAGATGCTGAGCGAGCGCGACAAGCTGAGCGCCGACATCCGCCTCATCCTCGATGAAAAGACCGAGCACTGGGGCATCAAGGTCGACAGCGTCGAGCTCAAGAACGTCGACATCGCCGAGAGCATGATCCAGGCCATCGGCCGCCAGGCCGAAGCCGAGCGCGAACGCCGCGCCAAGGTCATCAGCGCCGAAGGCGAACTGCAAGCCGCGGACAAGCTGGCCGAAGCCGCGCAGAAGCTGACGCAGGACGGCGCGATGCAGCTGCGCTACCTCTCGGCCCTGCAAGACATCGCGGGCGACAGGACCAACACCATCGTCCTGCCGATGCCGATCGATTTGCTCAAGAAACTGTCCTAAGGCCTCCGTCACCAGAACCCCCGCCGCGTGCGGGGGTTCTTTTTTGCCTGGGCTTCAAGGCGTTAAGCCACTCCAGTCTCTCATTGACTTTCCTCACGCCTTATGAAAAACTGCGTCCGAATCCCCAGCCCGGAGAGATGCGCCATGACCGAAGCCCGCACCTATGACATCGTCTGTCTCAGCGCCGCCGCCGTCGACATCAACGTAGGCATCACCGACGCCGACATCGCGGCGCACGGCCTGAACAAGGGCCTGACCAGCGCGATCACTTCCGGGACCCTCGCCCGCATCCTCGAAAACGCCACCGACATCACGCGCACGCCCGGCAGCCCCGGCGCCAACGTCGCGATCGGCGTCGCCCTGCGCGGCGGCAAGACGGCGTTGATCGGCAAGGTCGGGCAGGACGAACACGGCGACTTCTTCGCACAGCGCCTGCAAAGCCACGGCGTCGATTACATCCCCGTGCAAAGCGCAGACGGCCATGCCACCACGCAGATCGTCGTGATGGTCACGCCGGACAAGGAGCGCAGCTTCGCCCACCTCGGCGCCGCCGGCCTCGAGATCGCGCCGAACGAGGCCGACGCCAGCCTCTTCGCACAAGCGAAGATCGCCTATATCGATTCCTACCTCTGGCTCTCCGACACCGGGCGCGCCACCGCGCAGCACATGGCGCAGGCGGCAAAGAACGCCGGCTGCCAGGTCGCCTTCGCGCTCAATGACGCCGGACTGATCGCGCATAACCGCACGGGGTTCCTGCAAATGGTCGTGGCGCACGCCGACATCCTGCTCGGCGACCGCAACGAATTCGCCGCCCTGTTCGGCACGCAGACGTTTGAAGAAACCGTCGACGCCATCAAGGCGCTTGGCCTCACCGCCTCGATCACCGCAGGCGCAGCGGGCGCGCATGTCATTGAAGACGGCGCGGTCACGCATATCCCTACGAAGAAGATCGAAAAAATCGTCGACACTTGCGGCGCCGGCGACCAGTTCGCCGCCGGTTTCCTCTACGGCCTCTCGCAAGGCAAAACGGCGGAAGCCAGCGGCCACATCGGCGCGCAATGGGCGGCGGACGTCATCCAGCACAAGGGCGCCGAGCCGCAGGTCGGCCGCAACGCGCCGAAAAATCCACCCAAGGGTCCGCGCCTTTGATTACTTGACGTCGCGGTTCAGCTCGCGCCAGCGCGACGCGGTCTGGTAGAGCGCCGTGGTCTTGTCGACGAAACCCGCATCCACGCTATCCTGCTGCGTCACGGCATCGCCGTCGCGCTTGAAGAATACTGCCTTGCGGATCGGCTCCAGGATCGCCAGAGCGTCCTTCGTCATGTAGCCGAGCTTCTGGTACGTCGAGATATAAGCGCGCGCCGGCGTGGACTGCATGAGGTCGACGCCGTAGAAGCGGCTCTTGTAGCTCATGTCCATCAGCCCGAGCAGCGTGGGCGCGAGGTCGATCTGGCTCGCCAGCTTCTCGACGCGTTGCGGCTTGACGATGCCGGGCGCGTAGATGATCAGCGGGATGTGGTACTTCTTCGGGTCCAGCGTCGTCTTGCCTGCGCTGCTCGCCGTGTGGTCGGCGATGATGACGAAGATGGTGTTATTGAACCACGGTTTCTTCGCCGCCCCCTGCAGCAGCTGGCTGATCGCGTAGTCGGTGTACTTCACGCCGCCCGCGCGGCCGCTCTTGCCCGAGGGCAGGTCGATGCGGTTGTCCGGGTACGTATAAGGGCGGTGGTTCGACGTCGTCATCAGCATGTTGAAGAACGGCTTGTGCGCCGCATAAGACGCATCCGCTTCCTTGATCGCGCGCGCGAAGAGGTCTTCGTCGCAGACGCCCCAGACGTTGGCGAAGTGCGTCTCTTCCGGCGCCAGCATGTTGCGGTCGACGATCTTGTAGCCGTTGGCGGCGAAGAAGTCGTTCATGTTGTCGAAGTATCCGTAGCCGCCGTAGATGAACTTGCTGTCGTAGCCCTTGCGGTTAAGCACCGAACCGAGCGAGAACAGCCCGCCGTTATCCGGCTTGCGCACGATCGAGTTGCCCGGCACCGGCGGGATCGACAAGGTCACCGCCGAGAGTCCGTAGACCGTGCGCGTGCCCGTCGCATAGAGGTTGGTGAAGAACAGCGACTTCTTCGCCAGCGCGTCGAGGTGCGGCGTCAAGTTCTTCTTATTGCCGAAAGCGCCGAGGTAGTCGCCGCTCAGGCTCTCGACCGTCACCAGCATGACGTTGTAATGCTTCTCCGGACCGCGACCCTTGACCGCATGCGTCAGTCCGCCGTCGGTGAAGGCGTCGCCCAGCGCCGCGCGCGTCTGCGCCAGCGCGGTCGCAGGATCCTTGCGCGCATAGAACTTGTCATACGACAGCTCATTGTTGCGGAAGGCCGAGAACAGCTCGAAATAGCCGTTGCGCGCGATTTCCTGCCAGTAACGGTTGTCGCCGAAATCGGCGTAAGACGCCTGCAATGCGCAGAACGACAGCACCGCCGCCGCGATCACGGCCGCAGTGGCACACGCGCGGCGGCGCACGCGCGGCGCACGCTCCTGCAGGTGCGGGATGCGGCGCATCAGCCACGATGTCGAGAGGGCCGAGAGCACCGCGATCGCCGAGAGCAGCCACACGACGGGATAAGACTCCCAGATGTTGCCGATGACTTCCTGCGTATAGACGAGGTAATCGACGGCGATGAAGTTGAAGCGCGTCTGGAATTCATCCCAGAAAATCCATTCCGACACCTTAGTGAAGAGGAAGATGTAGGACAGCGTGAAGAAGAACGCCGCGCTGATCCGGCGGTCCGTGCGCGTGCCGTGCAGGCGCGACGGCAGGATCAGCAGGTAGGCCGCGACCGGGATCGCGAAATAGGCGAAGACGCCGATATCAAACACAAAGCCCGTCAGCAGGGAACGCAGCGCCGCCGCGATGCCGCCGCCCAAATTCGCCCATTCATGCGCCGTCAGCACAAGCCGCAGCGCAAGTTCAAGCATCACGTAGAGTTGAAACAAAGGCTTGAGGCGCTGGAGGTAGTAGCCGAGGGTGCCGTTCATTTTTGCTTCCTTACATCGTCAAGGTCATGACCGCCGCCGCGACCAGCGGGACGGAGAGGTTGTCGTCGACGCGCAACCGGCGCGCCACCAGTTCAGTGACCGCCGCCGCCAGCGCCGCATAAGCGCTCGCGCGCGGATAGCTGGCCGCAACCGGGAGGATCGCCGACACCGCCGCCGCCGCGACCAGCGCGGCCACGAAGAACGCCAGCGCGCCTTCGAAAGATTTCCCGTCGATCACGCGCCAGCGCCCGAACTTGCGCCCGACCAGCGCCGCCGCCGCATCGCCCATCAGCATCATCGCCATCGCCGCCGCCGCGACGTCGCGCGCGAAAAAGAACGTCGTCACGAAGGCCGCGATCAACACATAGACCGCCCCGCTCGGCTTGAACCGCGCTCCGGTTTCATCCGGCCGCAACATCGCGCCGAACAAACGATCAAGCAGCCGCGCCAATGCCCCCGGCCGCCGCCGCAACACTTCATACGCCGCGACAAAAACAACGCCGAGCGCAAAGACGCCGAGCGCCACATCGCGCGGCGCGACACAAATCAGGAGCGGCATCCACAGCGAGCTGAGGTGAATCAACTTGCGGCAAACCTCGCGGCGATAATCAAAGCCTTCATGCATGCCGCATACTATAATGAAACCCCGCAAAAAAGCGAGCGCACGAGTAAGCCTTTATAATATAAAGGTAATTTTCTATACTTTCTGGCTTGCAGTTTTTATGGTCAGCCACTAAAGTTGCTGCTCCTGCGGAGAGGTGGCCGAGTGGTTGAAGGCGCTCGCCTGGAAAGCGAGTGTACTGTAACAGGTACCGGAAGTTCGAATCTTCTCCTCTCCGCCATTCCTTACCCGTCGTGCTACCAACTGCCACAATCTTAGGCTGCATCAAACGACTGAGGTATAATAAATGTACGCACTTGCAACAGAATTTCCCGTCTCCTCAAGTCTTGACCGCGCCACCTTTATCGCATCCGTTGTGGCATGGCTCAGAGGAACCAAACAAGATTCTCTTTTTAACGACAAACCTTCTTCCGATCTGGATAAGCTTTTTGCCGAAATTAAGAGCATGTCTGATGGCCAAATTTTGACTGTCCGTGCAGTCGCTGAAGGAGAAAGCGATATAGGATTTCGTTACGACTTCCCACAGGACGATCTTCTCTGGAGAACCGAGGGCGTATTAAAGCTCTCTCGTCAGGATGGGAAAAGCCCATTGCTGCGTATACGTTCGCAATGCACTGCAACAAGCGCCCTCGGAAAACCGTTGCCCCCCAAGAAATCCTATCTCATCAAGGTCCTTTTAAAAGATGGCCATGGCGGTGATGACGGCCTTCTGAGAGTCACTGAGAAGCCGCATTGGCTATCATCTCAGGATATAGACTTAGCAGCTGCGATTGTGGAAGGCCAGGCAACAAACCATCTACCCATTGTCTATGTATCCGCAACGAATTCACGTCCCAAGGGTTTTCAAGACCAGATCGAAAAAATGGCTTACGATCTCGGAGGGATCGCTCATGTCGTCGTTGAACCTTCACGAGACTTTTCCTTTAATCTCCGGGACAAAACTAACGGTCGAAACGTATATCAAGGCTATATTGGTATATTTGAGCCTCATACCGGTCTTCAGGCGCGTTTTTCGCCAAGTGATGATTTAAGCTATAAAGTCGGGAAAGCGTGCCACGTCATCCGCACTCATATGCTGCAAAAAGGATGGGATTGGACAGATTTGCAAGACGCCAGCCTGCGCGCGCAACGTAAGCGTGAGCAGAATAGACTCAACGTAGAAGATCTACAGAATGTTTATGAAGAAGAATTGCAGGCCAAGGACGATGTGATAAGGGAGCTTCAACAACAGCTTTTGCAAAGGCCCACTTCCATTCCCGACCTCGAGAACGAGAACAATCTTCTGGATCAAGGCCTTTTAGCCAGCCTCGGTCAGGAAGTATACGAAGGTGAGTTTTCCGATCGTGTCAGACATACTATTTTTTTCGCGCTGAAATATGCTGATGCGCGAGGCATTGACAAGAGAACGCGTATCGTTTTTGAACGTATCCTCAATAACACTGCTGTTTCACAGGAACTACAGGAACTGAGAGCCGAACTCCGTCGCGCCGAAAAAGACTCGAAAGCACCTGCTCGCATTTCGCGCTTGTTGGAAAAGCATGGCTATAGTCCTAAGAGCGATAAAAACCATATCCGACTTGAAGCCTTACCCGGCTGCGATGGACTCGCACCTGTGACATTACCAAAAACGCCAAGCGACTATAGAAGCATGAAGAACACAATCTCTGACATTGAGAAAAACATGGGGATCAACCACTTGGAGAAACAAGGCGGCCTTGAAGATTCAGATATTTAACAGCATCCATCACGGAACCTGACGCAAACGCGCGCTATAACTGAAATTATGATATTGCAGAAGAGCTCTGTCGAACAATTATTTCCAGGAGGATAACTTTGAGCGAAGTTTTTTCAGACAACACAGCCAACAAACGCTTTGAATTGAAGATCGGTGATGCCGTCGCGCATGCCGATTACCGGCGCTTGGACGGGAAACTCTATATCGATTTCGTCGAAGCGCCGATGTCCCTGCGCGGGACGGGGGCGGCGGGGCGGTTGATGGAGCAGATCGTTGCGCTTGCGGCGCGTGAGGGTATCGAGATTGTGCCGCTCTGCGGTTATGCGGCGGCGTGGATGAAGAAGAAGGCCGGCGCGAAAGATGCGGGTGCACCGTCGTGCACCGTCCGGCCGCCGAAAGACCCCGTTTAATAGGGCAGCTTAGAGCCCCAGGCCGCGCTGCTTGAAGTTCTTCACCATGAAGACCGCACCGTCGTGCGACTTGGCGGCGAGTTCGTTGAAGATTGTCAGGCAGGAACGCAGCGTCGTCTTCATCATGTCGTCGGTGCAGCCGGGGATGGCTTCGGCGGGCACGTTGACAGCCACGGTCTGGATGCCCATGGCGAAGCAATACTGCGCTTCATCGCCGCCCTTGCAGGCGGCTGCAAAATCGGCTTTTGCACGCTCGATGCCCGGCTGGTTCAATTCCACCAATAATTGATACAGCGGGAAATCTTCTTGTTTAATATTCATGGCTTGGTCTTTCTAATAGGGGAGACCCTGTCGTTATGCAATAAAAACAGGCGCGTTTCAAGAGACCAGCCTGCTATTGAGAAAACATTGCTGCTCCAGTAGGATACGGGCTGGTTTTTCACTTTTTCATGGCAAGGCGCCTTCATGACAAAATCCCCTTCAGACGAAAAATGGGCACCCTGCCCCGCGCCCGCCGTTGGCGACACGCTGCGCTGGCGCGAGCCGATCTGGGACAAGCCGAGCAGGCCGCGCGGCAAGCCCGACAAGATCGGCGAACAGATGGTTACCGCGACAGTGGCCACCCTCGGCGAGCCGGTCGAGCTGAAGGTCATCGACGTCCAGCGCCTGTCCCTGATCGACGGCGCGGCGGACGTCGCCTCCAAGATCCAGAAGAACGACATGATCCGCCGCAAGCTTTCCTCCCTCGCCAGCGGCGCATGCCAGAAATTATCTCAAGGAGCCTGATATGCCGACGGGAAGCATCATCTCTTTCAAGGAAGACAAAGGCTACGGCTTCATCCGCCCGCAAGACGGCGGCGACAACGTCTACGTCCACATCTCCGCCCTGCAGGCCAGCGGCATCGACACCGTCGCGCCCGGCCAGCGCCTGTCGTACGAATTGCATTCGCAGGATGGAAAGACTTCGGCCGTGAACATCAAATTGCTGGCATGAGATTTTACCTGGACAAGCGCGCCTGTATCGCCGGCCTCCTGCTCCTCCTCGCCGCCCTGCCCGCGCGCGCGGAAACTTTCGAGCAGGCCACGAACAAGGAGCGCCCCCGGCAGCAGTTCATCACGCTGACGACCGAGAACGATCTTTACAGCGGCACCGGCAACGACCGCAACTACACCAACGGCCTGCGCATCGGCTGGCTCGACACCAGCAAGCGTCCGCCCAAGTTCACCAAGTTCTTCCGCGAGCACCTGCCCTTTTTCTCGGTCAACGAGACGACGTCGGTGTATTACTCGATTGGGCACAACCTCTATACGCCGCACAACATCTCGACGCCCGTGCCGGACCCGAAGGACCACCCGTATGCCGCGTTCCTCTACGGTTCCGTCGGCATGTCGACGGTGGTCGAGAACCATACGGACAGCATGGAACTGACCGCCGGCTGGGTCGGCCCCGGCGCGATGGGCGAAGATGTCCAGACGCTGGTGCATCACGTCGTCAATTCGCCGCAGCCCAAGGGCTGGGATTACCAGTTGAAGAACGAGCCGGGACTGATGATCTCGACTCAACGCCTGTGGCCGGAAGCCGCGACGCTCGAGGCAGGCGGGTTCCACTTCCGCACCTCGCCCTACATCGGCGGCACGCTCGGCAACGTCTACACGTATGCCAATGCGGGCATGATCTTCCAGCTGGTGCCCAAGGCCTACAAGTGGCAGGGCCTGCCGCTGCGTGTGCGGCCAGCGATGCCGGGCAGCGGCTATTTCTCGGCGCCCGACAACACCTTCTCATGGTCGCTCTTTGCCGGGGTGGAAGGCCGCGCAGTGGCGCATAACATCTTCCTCGACGGCAACACCTTTGCCGACAGCCCCTCGGTCGACAAAAAATATATTGTCGGCGACGCCAACGCCGGGCTGGCGACGGCTTACGGCCACACGCAAATCTCCTACACGCTCAACTGGCGCACGGAAGAATTCCACGGGCAGGAAAAGCCGGATCTGTTCGGCGCGATCAGCCTCGGGTACAGCTTCTAGGACGGAACGACGGCTGCCGCGCGTCAGGGATCCGCGCTGCAGCAGCCTCCGGGGGACAACTCAACAATATCAGCGTGCGGCGAACTGGCGCTCGAGCGCGACGGGGTCGCGGCGCCACAGGGCGCCCGCTTCGACCGACATGGGGTCCGGGAAGATATAATCGTCGCCCGCGACCAACCCTGCAAGGATGCGTTCCGCCGCATAATCCGCCGAGGCTTTTTCCATCTGGATGTCCTTCGCCATGTCGGTGTCGATGGGGCCGGGATAGATGCCGGCGACGCGCACGTTGCGCGCCATCAGCTCGGCACGGGAAGATTGCGTCAGCGCATGCATCGCCGATTTCGATGCCGAATAGCTGCCGATGGCCGGGAAGGCCGCAATGCCTGCGGTGCTGCTGACGTTGGCGATCAGGCCGGGCGCGTTCTTTTCCAGCACGGGCGCGAAGGCGCGCGTCATGTAGAGCGTGCCGAAGTAATTGGTCTTCATGTCGGCCTCGGCGGCGTCGAGCGCGTTGTCCAGCGTGCCGCCGAAATGCGCGGTGCCGGCGTTGTTGATGAGCACTTGCGCGTCCTTGGCCGCAGCCGCCGCTTCGGCGACTTGCTTCTGGTCGGTGATGTCGAGGCGCAGCGGAACCACGCGCGCGTCGCCGAAATCGGGCAGGTTCTTGGTCTCGCGCGCGGCGGCATAGACCTTGGCGACCTTGTGCTTCAGCAATGCGCGGACAAGCGCGGCACCGATGCCGCGGTTGGCGCCGGTGACGACGATGGTTTTCTGGTCGAGCTTCATAAGATATCTCCTGTTGGGGTTTTCGTTAAGTTCTATAGTTCATTATAATTGAACTATAGGGGATGGTCAAGGGCTTTTTTGGACGCGGCCCTTTCAGGCGTCGCAGAGCTTCAGGACGGTGTCGAGAAGGCCCGGAAACAGGGCATTGATGTCGGCTTCGCGCACGGTGTTGCGGTGCTCGACGCCCTGCTTTTCGGTGTGGATGAGTCCCGCCTCGCGCAGGATTCGGAAGTGGTTGGAGAGCGTCGATTTCGCCATGTTCGGGCAGGGCGCCGCCTGGGTGCAGGACATCACTTTGTCCTTCTTCATCATGCTCTTGATGATTTTCAGGCGGTAGGGGTCGGACAACGCGCCGAGCACGCCGGTCAGCGTGATGTCTTTACGCGGGGGATGTACGAACCTTGCCATCCTTTAAATTTAACACAAACCCGCGCCGCGCGCAATTATTCAGTACTATGGAACAATAGGGCGCGCTCGGCTATGCTGCGGTCATGAAGGAGCCCCTTGCCCAGCTGCATGACCGTTTCGCCCGCAAGCACCGCATCGTCGGCAGCGGGCTTGTCGCGATCCGCGACGGCGCGCTGGTGCATGAAAGCCATGTCGGCCACGCCGACCGCGCGACGGGGCGCAGGGCGGATATTCACACCATCTATCACTGGGCCTCGGTCACCAAGACGATGACGGCGATTGCCGTGATGCAGCTGCGCGACTGCAAGATGCTGCGGCTCGAAGATCCCGTCGTCGCCTATGTGCCGGAACTGCGCGCGATGCGCAACCCGTTCGGCCGCATGGAGGACATCACGCTGCGCCACCTGCTCACCCATGCCGCCGGCTTTCGCGGACCGACGTGGCCGCGCGGCGAACCGCCGGTCGAGGACTGGGAGACACTGATGCAGACGCGCCCGGGTTTCCGCCTCCTGTTCAAGCCGGGCAGCCGCTACAGTTATTCCAACCTCGGCATCAACTTCCTCGGCCGCACGATCGAGCAGGTGACGGGGCAGGACTATCCCGGCTACATGCGAAAGAACCTCTTCGCGCCGCTCGGGATGAAGAGCAGCTATTTCAACCAGACGCCGGAACGGCTGAAGCCGCACCGCGCGAACAGCTACGCGCTGCGCGATGGGCACATCACCGCCAACGGCCCCGAATTCGCGACCGGCATCACCGCCTGCAACGGCGGGCTCAACGCGCCGCTTTCCGACATGCTGCGCTACATGGAATTCCTCTGCGGCGGCGATGGGCCGCTTGACCGCGGCACGCTCAAGAGCATGTGGAAGCCGGTATTGTCCGCCGACGAAAGCGACGGTTTCGTGCAGCACATGGGTCTCTCCTTCTTCCTGCTCGCGCGCGGCGGGAAGAAACTGGTCGGCCATGTCGGCAGCCAGCGGAACTTCCTCTCGTTCCTCTGCGTGAACCCCGCCGACCGCGCGGCCGTGGCCGGCGTCGTCAACACCAGCGGCCCGCAGACGCGCGCGGGATTGTACGCGCTGCGCCGCGCGGCGGTGGCTGCACTGCTCTAAATAAGGGCTTTCCCGTGACCGGAGACGCGGCTAGACTGGGGACAACGGAGATTTTTCCATGAAAAAGCATGTTCTCGCCCTCTTCTTTCTCTTGATCGCGACGCCGGCGCTGGCCGCGCGCGGCGACATCTCGGCGCTGCGCAGCGCCTGGGCGGAGATCAAGTACCAGGAAAGCGACCGCGACGCGCAGATCGAGAAATTCGACCGCCTCGCCGCGCAGGCCGATACGCTGGTGCAGGCCAATCCCAATGAGCCCGCGCTGAAGGTATGGGAAGGCACGATCCTCTCGTCCGAAGCCGCCGCCATCAACGGCATCACCGCGCTGCCCAAGCTCAAGAAGGCGCGCACGCTGCTCGAATACGCCATTGCGCAGGACGACAAGGTCGAGGACGGCTTCGCCCACGCCGTGCTCGGCGCGCTCTACGATCGCGTGCCCGGCTGGCCGATCGCCTTCGGCGACAAAGACAAGGCCGAAGCGCACCTCAAGCGCGCATTGGAAATCTCGCCCGCCAGCATCGACGCGAATTTCTATTACGGCGACTACCTCGTGCACCGCGAAAAATACGCGGAAGCCGTGATGGTGCTGGAAAAGGCGCTCGCGCAGCCCCTGCGCCCCGGCATGAAGGTCGCCGACGACGGCCGCCGCGGCGAGATCAAGGCCGCGCTCGACAAGGCGCAGCAAGGCCTTATCGAGGCGAAAAAACGCAGCTTCAACAATTAAGACGGGGAGCCGCATGTCGACAAAGATGGGCAAAGGCAGGCTCGAGGCCTTCAGCGACGGCGTCATCGCCATCATCATCACCATCATGGTGCTGGAACTGAAGACGCCGCACGGCACCGACCTTGCCGCCCTGTTGCCCTCGGTGCCGGGGCTGCTCAGCTACGTCCTCAGCTTCATCTACCTCGGCATTTACTGGAACAACCACCATCACATGCTGATGGCGGCACAGCATGTCAGCGGCGCGATGATGTGGGCGAACCTGCATCTGCTGTTCTGGCTGTCGCTGATCCCGTTCACAACCACCTGGATGAGCGAAAACCATGCCGCCACGCTGCCCACCGCGGCCTACGGCCTCGTGCTATTGATGGCCGCTTTCGCCTATTCCTTGCTGCAGAACACCATCATGCGCGAACACGGCAGGGATTCCATGCTGTCGCGTGCCGTCGGCAGCGACTTCAAAGGCAAGCTCTCGGCGACGCTGTACGCGGCCGCGATCGTGATCGCGATGTACTCGCCGTCGCTGGCGCAGGCGATCTATACGCTGGTCGCGCTGATGTGGATGGTGCCCGACCTCCGCATCGAGAAGATCATGAAATCAGGCTGACAGCAGCGCGCCGGCCACCGCTTTGGCTTGGCCGCGCAACTCCGGCACCGCCGTGGTTTCCAGGCGCTGGCCGATCAAGAGCGTGCCGACGGCATAAAGCGGCGGCGCAACAGGGTCGATCCCCCAGCCCGTCGCATGCGGCTTGACGATGCCGCGCTTGAGCAGCGTTTGCATCAGGGGGCTGTCGACCTTCGTCATGTCATAGCCGGGGCCGCGGCAATCGAAAACTTTTTCAAAGCCGCTGGCGGACGAGCCTCTTGAAATCTCCAGCGTGCCTGCCGCCAGTTCCGCCTTCACCGCCGCGCCGATGCTGCCCGCCATGCGGTGCCGGTGCACACCCCAAAGCGTGAAGAGACGGTCGAGGAAGCGCTTCTTGTCGCGCACTGAAAGGCCTTCCCACAACGCGGGCAGATGCGGGCGCCACGGCTTGAACGCGGGCTGCCACGATCCCATCGCTTTCATGCAGGACGATGCTTCGCTGCGGAAGGCACGCATCAGCGCGAATAGTTTTTGCGGCGCGGCCGCCAGCGCGGGCGCTTGCGACGCGTAATCGAAGGCGCTGTCGTCATGCGCTTGCGGCAACTGGCCGCGGCGCGACAACGCAACAACCTTTCCCTGGTAGCCGCCTGCGCGCAAGGAAAGCAGCGTATCCACCATCGTCAGTCCCGTGCCGATGATGGCGACAGGGCCTTGGCCGAGGCTGCTATAATCGAAATTGAACACATCGGTGACGACGCCCGCCTCCGCCCGCCGCGCCGGCATATTGCCGAGCGCCAGCAGTACGCGCCGCGCCGGATAAAAATCATCGTCCGTCCGCACGCCGCCGTCGATATCGATCGCCGGGGCGCGGATATGATCGATGGCGATGTCCTTCGCCGCTGCCTGCCGCAGCGTCTCTTCCGCGATGCCGCCGAGATAGCGCGCATAAAGCGCGCGCGGGATATAATCGCCGCCTGTCCAGCTTTGCGCGACGTCCAGATCCTGCGCCGCAGCCCTGCCGGCCGGCGATGCCAGCCAGCGCAGCAAATGCTCGGGATTGTCGCCGAACGCGCTCATGCCGGCGGCGGGAACGTTGAGCAGGTGCACAGTTTGCCGGGTGCCATAGGCCAGCCCTTCGCCCAGCCGGACGCGCGGCTCGAATACCGCATAGCGCGCGCCTGCGGGACCTTGCGCGACCAGATGGGCCAGCGTCATCAGCCCCGAAAATCCGCCGCCGATGATGGCAATATCGTAGGGTTTCATGGGCGACAGTTTAGGCGATGCCGCCTTCCTTGTCATCCCGAGCGAAGCCAAGGGATCTTCAGTGCTCCAGATCCCTTGGCTTCGCTCGGGATGACAAGAATGATGGCCGGGACAATCCCTCACCCTGCCCGCTTGCACGGGTACCTTCCCTCTCCCGCTATCGCGGGAGAGGGCATATCTTTTACGTTATGTAAAACAATTACTTGTTTTCGGCGCCATTCTTTTTCCCTATAATCACCTCCATGACTTTGACCCCCTTGGAATCCGAGAGCATCGAGATCATCCGCGAGGTTGCCGCGACCTGCGACAACCCGGTGATGCTCTATTCCATCGGCAAGGACAGCGCGGTGATGCTGCACCTCGCCATGAAGGCCTTCTACCCGGCCAAGCCTCCCTTCAAGCTTTTGCATGTCGACACCACGTGGAAGTTCCGCGACATGATCACGCTGCGCGACCGCAAGGCGAAGGAACTCGGGCTGGAGCTGCTGACCCACACCAACCAAGACGGCATCGCGCAGGGCGTCACGCCTTTCTCTTCCCCCGCCTATACCGACGTGATGAAGACGGCGGCGCTGAAGCAGGCGCTCGACAAATACGGCTTC
>CAYZCE010000030.1:222-18195 GCA_964476835.1 uncultured Rhodospirillaceae bacterium | reverse complement strand
AGTTGCACGGCCAAGTATTCGAGGATGCGTTACTTGACCTTTTCGAGGCCGTAGTGGTCTTTTTCCAGCACCTTCTCGGCGTATTTCAGGTCGCGCAGGACTTTGGTGCGCTTGCTCCACGGCACGGACACCATCCAGTCGAGATAGTTGCGCACGACGCCGGCTTCCGCCGACATCGGGCTCATCTGGCGCAGCTTCTTCAACTCGCCTTCGCACTTGGCGCGGGCTTCCTTGCTCATGCGGACGCGTTTGATCTTGTCCTCGAGCTCGGTGAGTTCGTCGGTGCCCTCGTCGCCTTCGTGCAGTTCCTTGTGAATGGCCTTCATCTGCTCATTCAGGTAGTATTCGCGCTGCGTCTTCTCCATCTGGCGCTTGACGCGGCCGCGCACGCGCTTTTCGACTTCCATCACGCTGATCTCGCCTTCCATGAGGGCGAAGATCTTCTCGAGGCGCTCGGCGACCGAAATGGTCTCGAGCAGCTTCTGGCGGTCGGCGATTTTCAGCGCGAGGTGCGAGGAAATGGTATCGGCCAGCTTCTCGGCCTCGTCGATCGCGCCGATGGAGGCGATGATCTCGGGCGGGATTTTCTTGTTGAGCTTGACGTAGAGGTCGAATTGCGTGACCGCCGCGCGCATCAGCGCGGAGATGGCCTCGCCCGAGGCCGGCGCGGTCTCGATCGCTTCGGCATGCGCCTCAAAATATTCGGCGCGCGCGGTGTAGGATTTAATGTCGACGCGGCGCTGGCCTTCGACCAGCACCTTGACGGTGCCATCGGGCAGCTTCAGCAATTGCAGGACAGTGCCCATGGTGCCGATGTTGAAGAGGTCGCCCGGCGTCGGGTCGTCCTGCTGCGCGGATTTCTGGGTGACGAGGATGACCTGGCGGTTGTCCTTCATCGCGGCTTCAAGCGCGCGCACGGATTTTTCGCGGCCCACGAAGAGGGGCACGATCATGTGCGGGAACACCACGATGTCCCGCAAGGGGAGAACCGGATATTGCGCGCCAGCTGTCGTCAGCGTTTCGTGCATCGTTTCAATCCTTTCACCCTCCGCGGCCCATGCCCGGGGGACTGTACATTATAGCGAAGCAATCGTTAATAATTTTTAACTTCCGCACGTATCAGTACACCCTATGACACGCAGACGCGTACCCAATCCCTGCTCTCGCAGGGATGTCAGTGAAAAATAAGGGTTTTTAGGCCTTAAGCGGCTTTCTTTTCGCCGCTGTTGTCGAACGGCTGCTTCTCGACGATATGGTCGATGAGGCCGAACGCCTTGGCGTCTTCAGCGGACATGAAGCGATCGCGCTCGAGGGCTTCTTCGATCGCCTTGAGCTTCTGGCCTGTGTGCTTGACGTAGATGTCGTTCAGGCGCATGCGCAAGGAAAGGATTTCCTTGGCTTGGATCTCGATGTCGGTCGCCTGACCCTGTGCGCCGCCCGAGGGCTGGTGCACCATCACGCGCGAGTTGGGGAGCGAGTAGCGCTTGCCTGCCGCGCCCGCTGCCAGCAGCAGGGAGCCCATCGAGCATGCCTGGCCGATGCAAACGGTCGCCACGTCGGGCTTGATGTATTGCATGGTGTCGTACATGGCGAGGCCGGAGGTGACGACGCCGCCGGGCGAGTTGATGTACATGTAGATGTCGCGCTTCGGGTTCTCGGACTCGAGGAACAGGAGCTGAGCGCAGATCAGCGTCGACACATGGTCGTTGACGGGACCGGAGAGGAAGATGATGCGCTCTTTCAGCAGGCGCGAGTAGAGGTCGAACGAACGTTCACCGCGGGCGGTCTGCTCGATCACCATCGGGATCAGGGTGCTCATTTGCTCGGGATAGTGGGTCATCTTGGGTCCTCTGGGGTTCAAAAGTAAAAAGCGGCCGACCCCGAAGAGCCGACCGCCTGATATTAGCAAGATTGAAAGCCCAGTTTAAAGGCTTTTTTAGTTCTTGGGACCGTTGCCCGTCTTCTTGGCCTTGGTCACGCCGATGTTGTCGTTGGACACGCCAGCCTTCGCACGGCGCTCCGCTACCCAGGATTCGGGGCGGGAGCCCAGTTCCGTAATGATTTCCGGTCGGAGTTCCGCATCTTCCTTCTTGGACATCGTCAGCTTGCGGATCAGTTCGTCCGAGGACAGGCCGGCAACCTTCGATACGCGGGTGTCCTGCTTCGCCTTCAGGAAAGCCTGGGCGGCGGAAGCGTAAGGGTCGGCCTTCTTCGCGGCCACTTCCGGATCGGTGATGGTGCTCACGCCGTGGATATAGCCGATCTTGATGGCCTGATCCGCCGTCAGCCAGGTGTCCTGCGCGCAGAAGAGGTCGCAGAATTCAGGGGTGAAGCCAAGGCGCGCGACATACACGGCCTTCAGGTCGTCAAAGAGGCGTTCCGAGAAATCGAGGTTCAGTGCCTGGTCCGCATAGGTGCCTTGGGTGCCGCTGGAGAGCGAGTGCACCAGCAGCTTGGCGTTGGGGCTCATGACGCGCTTGTCGCCGCCAGCCATCAGGATCGAGCCCATGGAGGCCTGCATGCCGATACCGAACGTCGTGATCGGGCAGCTGATGTTGCGCATCGTGTCGTAGATCGCCAGGCCGTCGATGACGGAGCCGCCCGGCGAGTTGACCATCATGATGATTTCTTTCTTGGCATCAACAGCCTCAAGGAACTTCAGCTGCGCCACGATGCTGACCATCATGCCGGCGTCCACGCCGCCCATCGCGAGGACGATACGGTCCTTCAGCAGGCGGGAGAGGACGTCGTAGCCGCCATCTTCGTCGCGCACGGCGGGAATAGGCAGGCCGTTCTTGACCGCAAAATCCTTCAACGCCTGGCCGGCTTCGGCTTGGCAGTGATCCCAAAGCGCTTTCAGGTTTTCTTCGTTCGCTTTGTATTGAGGATTTACGTTCGTCATGTCAGCTATCCTTCTGTCTTTTGATTTGGATCCCAGATATTACCAGATTCTCGGTCGTCGTACAGGCTTATTTCTTCTTAGAGGTCTTTTTTGAATTTTTATTACCCTCTTCCTCTTCGGCTGCCTTGGTGAGTTCTTCGATCGAGACTTGGCGTGTGTCTACCTTAGCATTTTCCAAAATAAAGTCAACGACCTTGTCTTCGTAGATCGGCGCCTTCAGGCCTTCGAGGGCGTTGGGGTTTTTCTGGTAGAATTCAAACACCTGACGCTCGCGGCCGGGGTAGCGGCGCGCTTCGTTGACGACCGCCTGCTGCAGTTCCGGCGTGGTCACTTCGATCTTGTTGATTCGACCGGCTTCGGCGAGGACGAGGCCCAGCTTGACGCGGCGGTTGGCGATGTCCATGTACTCGTCGCGCTCTTCCTTCGTGCCTTCGTCATGGTCGTGGTCGCAGGCTTCGCCGTGCACGTGGGACGGATCGTCCTTGTGCTGGTGGCCCTTGACCTGGCGCCAGATGCTGAAGAACTCGGACTGGACCATGCCGGCCGGCACGTCGAAGTCGTGGCCTTCGTCGAGGGCGTCAAGCAGCGCGCGCTTGACGTTCATGCGCGCGACCTGGTCGTACTCGGATTGCATCTGCTTCTCGATCGCCTCTTCCACCTTGGCGAGGCTTTCGAAGCCGAGACTCTTGGCGAATTCGTCGTCGAGCTTCGCCGCGACAGGCGTACGCAGTTCCTTCACCGCGACTTCGAACACGGCCTTCACGCCTTGCAGTTCAGCGTGGCCGTAGTCCTTCGGGAAGGTGACGTTGACGGTCTTCTTGTCGCCGGCCTTGGCGCCGACGAGCTGGTCTTCGAAGGTGTCGATGAAGCTCTTGGTGCCAAGCTCGAGCGAGAAGTCGTTGCCCTTCATGCCGGGGAACGGCTTGCCGTCGACGGTGCCGTCGAAGTCGATGACGACGATGTCGCCGATCTTGGCGCCGCGGTTTTCCTCGACCTTTTCGGAGGTCTTGTTGGACGACGCGATGCGCTCCAGCGCTTCCTTGACGGCCTTGGGTTCAGGCTTGGCAGTCAGCTTTTCGATCTTGAGGCCGGAGAAATCCATCACCTTGATCTCGGGCAGCAGCTCGATCGCCATGTTGTATTCAAGGCCCGACTTTTCGTCGAAGGACTTCACTTCGATCTTCGGGCGCGTCGCGGGGCGCAGATTATTTTCGTTGATCGCCTTGAGCGTGCTGTCGTTGACGGCGCTTTCCAGCACTTCGCCCATGACGGCCTGGCCGTACTTCGACTTCAGCAGCGCCATCGGCACCTTGCCGGGACGGAAGCCGGGCATCTTGACCGTCTTGCCGATCTCTTCCAGCTTCTCGTTGATCTTCTGATCAACTTCGCCCGCCGTCAGGGTGACGGTGAATTCGGCCTGAAGCTTGTCTTTTTTGGTCTGCTTGATCTGCATGATAAAATCTCGTTTCCTTTGTTTCAGTTCCAAAATCTGTCTTTGCCGCGCGTCGCCCGGCTTGGGCGAAACGTGGTGCGGGCGGAGGGACTTGAACCCACACGTCTTGCGACACTGGAACCTAAATCCAGCACGTCTACCAATTCCGCCACGCCCGCAAACGCGCAAAAAACGCGCTTACGCGAAGCTACATTCATAGGGAAATGGGGGCAGAGTCGCAACTTGTTTTGTTGCCGCGCCGCGGGATTTTTCTGGATTAGGTAAATTAAATCAGGGCTTAGAGCCTTGCAGCTTCTGCAACTGGGCCTGCTTTTGCTGGAGCAGGATTTGCTTGTTGGTCAGCTCGATCTGCTTGTCGAGGTTCTTGAGCTCGATATCCACGCTGCTCTTGCCGTACTCGGGGTGGTCGCGCAGGTAGGCGCTCTTGTAGTTGTTCTCGATCGCCTTCATGCGCCAGGTATGCGCCACTTCTTCGTTCTGGACGTAGGTGTCGGCGTTCTTCTGGATCTGGTCGGTCTGCGATTCCTTGTTGTTGTTGTTGACCTTCGTCTGCTGGCTGTTGCTGACGACGCGCGGGATCGAGATCGTCCCCCAGGTCCACATGTTCGTGTTGTTCATCGTGGTATTGCCATTGAGGTGCGTGATCTGGTTCTGTTCGTTGGCGCGGATGGATTCAACGCGCGACGCATACTTGTTGTACTCGTCCTGCATTTCCTTGATATAGAACGGGTCCTTATGCCAGGGGATGGTGTCGAGCGTGTCGGTCAGCACTGCCGTCATCACGGTGCCGTTCGTCGTGGTGGTCAGGTTCGACGTCGTGACGGTGTCGCGCACCTGCGTCTGCGCGCGGGCACTGACAAACAATGCACTGGCGGCAACCGTGGTCATGAAAGCCCGGCGCAACGATCCTTTGATATCCATGACGATTCTCCCTGCATCTTCAAAATACAGATAGATACTACCGGAAAAAGCTTAAATTGTCATTACGAAAAATAAAAAGATATTAGATATCAATATCTTGAACAAGTTTCGCATTCTCCTGAATAAACACGAAACGGCCTTCGGGGTTCTTGCCCATCAGCTGTTCGATCAGCATCGCGGTGCCGCCTTCGGCCTTCTTGAAGGCGTCGGCGCTGTGCTCGGATTCAGGCAGGACGACACGCAGCAGCGTGCGCTTCGACATGTCCATCGTGGTTTCCTTGAGCTGCGCCGCGGGCATTTCGCCAAGGCCTTTGAAGCGGCTGATGTCGACCTTCTTGCGCGTCTTGAAGGTGGTCTTCATCAGCTCTTCCTTGTGCGCGTCGTCGCGCGCGTAGACGCTCTCACCGCCCGCGCTGAGGCGATAGAGCGGCGGCAGCGCGAGATAGAGCGCGCCGGATTGGATCAGCCCGCGCATCTCCTGATAGAAGAACGTGATAAGCAAGGATGCGATGTGCGCGCCGTCGACGTCGGCGTCGGTCATGATGATGACGCGCTCATAGCGCAGCTTGTCGAGCTTGAAGTCGCGCCCGATGCCGCAGCCCAGCGCCTGGATGAGATCGGAGATTTCCTGGTTCGCGCGCACCTTGTCGGCGGTGGCGGAAGCCACGTTCAGCACCTTGCCGCGCAAGGGCAGGATGGCCTGCAGTTCGCGGTTGCGCGCCTGCTTGGCCGAGCCGCCTGCGGAGTCGCCTTCGACGATGAAGATTTCGGTATCGTCCGAGGTTTTCTTGCTGCAATCCGCCAGCTTACCGGGCAAGCGCAGCTTGCGTGTTGCGGATTTGCGCGACATCTCTTGCGAGTCTTTAGCGCGGCGGCGCTCTTCGGCCACCGAGATGAGATAGTCCAGCAGGTATTTCGACGCCGCCGGGTTGCCGGTCAGCCAGTGCTCGAAGTTGTCCTTGATCGCGTTCTCGACAAGGCGCGTCGCATTCGCCGAGGTCAGCTTGTCCTTCGTCTGTCCCTGGAAGTGCGGATCGCGCACGAAGACAGACAAAAGAACCGTGGCCGAGCCGAAAATATCGTCCGGCGTCAGGATGGAAATCTTCTTGTTGCCGATCATCTCGGCATAGTTCTTCATCGCCTTCGACAGCGCGGCGCGCAGGCCCTGCACGTGCGTGCCGCCCTCGGGCGTCGGGATGGTGTTGCAATAGGAGCTGAGGAAGCCTTCGTGCTCCTCTTCCGTCCACGCAATCGCGAATTCGCAGCGGCCTTCGTTGTCGGGGAATTCCGTCGTGCCGTAGAACGGCTTGGGCGTCAGCGAGGTTTTGCCCTCGACCAGCGAATAGAGGTAATCCAGCATCCCGTTGGGGAAGTGGATGACTTCGGTCTCCGGCACGCCGTCGACGCCTTTGAGCAGCGCGGGATCGCACTTCCACAAAATCTCGACGCCGCGATAGAGGTAGCCTTTGGAGCGCGCGAGCTTGTAGATCGTCTTGGGGCGGAACTCGGCTTTGTCGCCGAAAATCTGGGTGTCGGGGACGAAGGTGACGGTGGTGCCGCGCTCCTTGGTCGCGCCGAGCTTCTTGAGCTTTCCTTGCGGCAAACCGCGGCTATAGCCCTGTTCGTACAGCGTGCCGTCGCGCGCCACCTGCACCGTCATCTCGCTCGAGAGCGCGTTGACGACCGATGAGCCGACGCCGTGCAGGCCGCCCGAGGTATTGTAAACCTTGCCGCTGAACTTGCCGCCCGAGTGCAGCGTGGTGAAAATAACCTCGAGCGCCGATTTGCCGGGGAATTTGGGGTGGTTGTCGACCGGAATGCCGCGCCCGTTGTCCTTGACGCGGATGACGTTGCCTTGCGCCATCTCGATTTCGATGCGGGTCGCGAAACCGGCGACGGCTTCGTCCATCGCGTTGTCGAGAATTTCGCTGACGAGATGGTGCATGGCGTGCTCGTCCGAGCCGCCGATGTACATGCCGGGACGCTTGCGCACCGGCTCGAGGCCTTCGAGAACCTCGATATCCGACGCCGAATAATCACCCTTTTTCGTGCTGCCGCCCGCCATGGTCTTTCCGTGCATTACGTTAATATTGGGGCCTAGGGTACGCATTTTCCCTTTCAAACGCAACCTTTTCTACTTCGGATGACAAGCGCCGCCCTTTCGGCCTATGATAGCCGCCAGAGGACAAAAATCATGAGCTATGAACAGCCCGACTACGACAACAGCCCTTCCCTGCGCACCATCGCCATGCCGGCGGACACCAACGCCAACGGGGATATCTTCGGCGGCTGGCTGCTCTCGCAGATGGACTTGGCGGGCAGCATCATCGCCAGCAAGACGTCGAAGACGCGCGTGGCCACGGTGGGCATCGAGGCGATGAGCTTCCACAAGCCCGTTCTGGTCGGCGACGAGGTCAGCTGCTATTGCAAGGTCGAGCGCATCGGTCGCACCTCCATCGCCGTGCATATCGAAAGCTGGGCGCGCGCGCGCCTCGGCGATCACGCGCACAAGGTGACGGAAGGCACATTCACTTACGTCGCCATCGACGACAACCACCGCCCGACGCCGGTGCACAAGGAGAAAGCATGACGACGAAGACCTTCGCCGCCGCCGGCGCCCTCGCCGCGCTGCTTCTGGTGGCCGCGCCGCCCGCCCACGCGCTCTTCGGCATCGGCGGCAAGCAGGCCGCGCCCGCGGCGCAGCAGTACTACATCCACGACGACGCAAGCTTCAAGGCCAACACCAAGCCGTTCCACGAGATCCCTTTCAGCGACCCGAAGTTCGAGTACGACATCCAATTGCCCAACGACTGGACCGTGCAGCAGCAGACCGCCAACACCCCGCCGCCCGACGCCAGCCAGACGGTGCCGACGCCGATCTCGCTGTTCAAGAGCCCGATGCTCGGCACGCTGCAGGCGCAGGTTTCCGTGCAGGCCGCGCGCCTCGCCTACGAAATCTCGATCGAGAACTGGCTGAAGAGCTATATGGGCACCAACGGCTGGGCGCCGCTTGAAAAAATCGCGGTTGACGGCACCGGCAAGCGCGCCTCGGCCTCGTTCATCTCTGTCGATGGCTTGCAAAGCAACTTCACGCGCATCTCCGCGCAGCTCAACGGCGACGTCGTGATGATCACGCGCTTCGACGCGCCGCTGTCGCTCAAGGACCCGCTGTCCTACCTGCAGCAGGCCACGGTCGACAGCTTCCGCCTCATCATGCCGACCGACGACACGGTCGAGCCGCACAAGACCTTCGTGCTCGGCGACGCGCTCAAGTTCGCCTACCCGCAATCGTGGGAACTGCGCTATCCCGACACCAAGGACCCCAACAACATGTCGGTGCAGATCTACAACAAGGGCCTCGGCGGCCGCATCGACGGCGTCATCCGCCTGACCGCCGTGCACCGCGGCGCGCAGACCAGCCTCTCGAAGGAGATGGAAAACCTCCGCAAGTACTTCGACGAGACGCTGGGCATCGCCTTCAAGTCCCTCGTCTCCTCCGACAAGGCGCCGGCTTTCAACCGCTTCGTCTTCTCGCGCTATGAAGTCTACGAGGCCGTCTCGAAAAAGAACACCGGCGCCGCCAACGAGGTGCGCGTGGCTGTCTTGGGCGACAAGGACTGGTACATCAGCGTCTTCATGCTCAGCCCCGCCCAGCGCGACAACCTGCTCACCTGGGCGCGCGATGTCGAGACCTTCGACCAGATCGTCAAGAAACTGCGGTAGAATCGGAACTTTTTGCTGTCCCGGCACGTTCGCACAAAAACAGCGAAAGGGTACAGTCATGAACAAGTCATTGGAAGGAAAGAAGATCGCCTTTCTGGCGACCGACGGCGTAGAGCAGGACGAACTGCAGCGCCCCTGGGATGAAATCAAGGGCGCCGGCGCAGAGGTCGTGCTGGTTTCCCTCAAGAACGGCAAAATCCAGGGGATGAAGCACGACGAGAAAGGCAAGACCTTCAGCGTCGACAAGACCGTGGCCGAAGCCGCGGCGTCGGATTACGACGGGCTCGTGCTGCCGGGCGGCGTCGCCAATCCCGACCATCTGCGGATGGAATCGGAGGCCGTCGATTTCGTGCGCGCCTTCTTCGCACAATCGAAACCCGTCGCGGCCATCTGCCATGGCCCGTGGCTGCTGGTGGAAGCCAACGTGCTGCACGGACGCACGGTGACATCGTGGCCGAGCCTGCGCACCGACATCAGCAACGCGGGCGGGGAATGGGTCGACGAGGAAGTGCACGTCGACCAAGGCCTTGTCACCAGCCGCAAGCCCGACGACCTTGACGCCTTCTGCGCGGAAGCCATCGCGGAATTCGCCGCAGGCCGCCTGCGTGGGCCAAAATTGATGAGATAAAAAAAGCCCCGGGAGACCGGGGCTTTTTTTTCGGCCTTAGACCGAATAGTACATCGCAAACTCGAGCGGGTGCGGCATGGTCTCGTAAGCCTTGACCTCCGCATACTTGAGCTCGATATAGCTCTCGATAAAGTCCTTGCTGAACACGCCGCCCTTGAGCAGGAAGCCGTGGTCGTCGCGCAGCGCGTCGAGCGCGTCGCGTAAAGATCCGCAAACGGTCGGGATCTTCGCCAGCTCCGCCGGCGGCAGGTGGTAGAGGTCCTTGTCCATCGCCTCGCCGGGGTGAATCTTCTTCTGGATACCGTCGAGACCCGCCATCAGCATCGCGGCGTTGGCGAGGTAGCTGTTCGCCGCCGGATCGGGGAAGCGCACTTCGACGCGCTTGGCCTTCGGGTTCGTCGCATAGGGGATGCGGCACGATGCCGAGCGGTTGCGCGCGGAATACGCGAGCAGCACGGGCGCTTCGTAGCCCGGCACCAGGCGCTTGTAGCTGTTGGTGGTCGGGTTGGTGATGGCGTTGAGCGCCTTGGCGTGCTTGATGATGCCGCCGATGTAGTAAAGGCAGGTATCCGACAGGCCCGCGTAGCCCGAGCCGGCGAAGAGCGGCTTGCCGCCCTTCCACAGCGACTGGTGCACGTGCATGCCCGAGCCGTTGTCGCCGTAGACCGGCTTCGGCATGAAGGTCGCCGTCTTGCCGTAGGCGTGCGCGACGTTGTGCACGACGTATTTGTAAAGCTGGATGTTGTCGGCGCTGTGCACGAGGGTCGAGAACTTGATGCCCAGCTCGACCTGCGCGGGCGCGACTTCGTGGTGGTGTTTTTCAACAGGCACGCCCATCGCGGCGAGCACGCTCACCATCTCGGCGCGCAGGTCGCAGCTGCTGTCGATCGGCGCGACGGGGAAATAGCCACCCTTGACGCTCGGGCGGTGGCCCATGTTGCCTTGCGGGTATTCGGTGCCCGAGTTGTAGGGGCCTTCCGAGCTGTCGATTTCATACGCGACGCGGTTCATCGACACGTCGATCTTGACGTCGTCGAAGATGAAGAACTCGGCCTCGGGGCCGAAGTACGCAGTGTCGGCGATGCCGGTCGACTGCATATACGCTTCCGCCGCGCGCGCGATGGAGCGCGGGTCGCGGCTATAGGCGCTGCCGGTCGAAGGTTCATACACGTCGCAGAACACATCCATCGTCGGCGCCGCCGCGAAAGGATCAAGCTGCGCGGTGGAAAGGTCGGGGCGCAAAATCATGTCGGATTCATTGATCGCCTTCCAGCCCGCGATCGAGGAGCCGTCGAACATCACGCCGTCCGCCAGCAGGCCTTCGTCGATGGTGGAGATATGTTGCGCCGTATGCTGCAGCTTGCCGCGCAGGTCGGTGAAGCGGAACGAGACGAACTCGATGCCGTCGTTTTTCAGTTTCTTGATGAACGCGGCCGCGCCGCTTTTGCTCGTTTTCGCCGTTTTCTTCGCCATGAAAGACCTCCGCTCAAATAAACCTGTATTTCATTGATATATATACATTTTTATCTATTGTCGACAAAAAAGTGCGGGAAAGCTCAAAATTCAGGGGGAAGCCTGAAAGTTTTATGATATAAACCTTCCCCTATGTGGCGGTCGTAGCTCAGTGGTAGAGCACTTGGTTGTGGTCCAAGGTGTCGTGGGTTCAATTCCCATCGATCGCCCCATTTATTCCCTGTTTCACGTCTTTTGGGCTGCAAATAGCGCGTTTCTGCGCTTCCCAAAGCACGCCATTTTCGGCTCAAAATCCGGCGAAGCCCGCCGACTCAATTCTGTCAATTACATCTTCCCGTAGACGTTCTTGACCGTGGAATTCAAGCCGGTCGAGAGGTCGTGCATCAGTTCTTCAGTCAGCTTGAAGGAAGCCTTGTCGCGGTCGGCGGGGGACGCGCCTTCGGGCAGCGTGCGGGTGCGCTTGGCGGTCATCGTCATGTGGCTGATGACGAGGTCGGGCGCCTGCGGGCTGGCGAGTTCAAAGCGCACGACGACGCGCGCCTTGAAGACCTTGGATTGCTCTTTCTTGAAGTAGCCCCAGAAGCCCTTGTCCACGGGCAGGTCTTCCTCGACCGCCGAGGCTTCCTCGATCACCGCGCGCAGGATGTTGTCGGCGCCGCTGGCGACCAGCTGCTTCTTGAGCAGCGCTTCGGTCGCGGCGTAGAGCGGGGTCTGGAACGTGTGCTCGACGTTGGGCGCCTTCATCGGCGGCTTGTAGTCGTCGCGCACCTCGACCTGCGCCACGTTGACGGCGACGGGGGCGACGTTGTCGTACGTCATCTGCGGCGCGCGCCACGCCGGAGCGCCGTTGCAGGCGGCAAGGAACAACAGGGCGGCACAGGCGGTAAAAATGGATTTCGTCTTCATTACTTCATCTCCTTGTACAGGTCTTGAACTTGCTCGGGTGAAAACTCGTAGACTTCGCTGCAGAACTCGCACTTGATCTCGACTTTGCCTTCTTTTTCGCAGACTTCTTCCAACTCGTGCTGCGGGATGGTACGCAGCACGTTGATCACGCGCTCGCGCGTGCAACGGCACTTGAAGTGGATATGTGTGGGCGAATAGACGCGCACGCCTTCTTCGTGGAACAGGCGGTAGAGCACGTCGGCGCTGCTCAGCACCGGCGACAATATCTCGCCCTCGTTGACGGTCGAGAGCAGCATGGCGGCGCGCGTCCAGTCTTCGATGCTGACTTCGGCGTCGGGCGCGGTGCCCGCCTCTTCCGACGGCATCTGCTGGATCATGATGCCGCCCGCGCGCCAGTAGTTGTCCTGCGGATGCACGGCGACGTGGAACGAGGTTTTGATCTGCTCGGATTGCGTCAGGTAATGCTGCACCGCCTCGACGATGGAAGAGCCGGTCAGCTCGACGATGCCCTGATAGCGGCTTTCGTGCGAAGGCCGGTCGGCCTGGTCGACGGTGAAGGCCATGTAGCCTTTGCCGAGCAAGTGGTAATACCCCTCGCCCTGCTTGCGCTTGGCGGCCTTCTTGACCGCGGCTTCGTCGAAACCCGCGTAGGCGCGCACGTCGCCGCGGCTGGTGACGTCGGCGACCAGCGTGCGGATGGGGCCGTCGCCGCTGACCTGCAGCGAGAACAGGCCTTCATATTTCAGCATTGAGCTGAGCAGCAGGCAGAGCGTCAATACTTCGGAGAGCAGCGTGGAGACCGGCGGCGGGTAATCGTGCTGGCGCATGATGTCGCTCAGCACGTTGCCGAGCCGTACCATGCGCCCGCGCACGTTGGTCTTCTCGAGGCGAAAGGGCTGCACGACGTTGTCGTCGACGAGCCCCGATTGCTCCGTCCCGTCTTTTTTGATACGAATAGCCATGACCGAAAAACTACAACATACGGCGAAAAAAGCACCCAAAAAAATCACCAAGAGCTATTTGGAAAATGCGGCGCTATACTACCTCCAGCGCTACGCGACCTCCGCCGCCAACCTCAAGCGCGTACTGCTCCGCAAGGTGAAAAAGTCGTGCGATTTCCACCAGATGGACGCGGCGGACTTCGCGGGGCTGGTCGATGAACTGGTGGTGCGCTACACCGCCTCCGGCCTGCTCGACGACACCGTCTTCGCCCGTGGCCGCGTGGCGAGTTTGCGCCGACTCGGCCTGTCGAAACAGGCGATTCACGCCAAGCTGACCGTCAAGGGCCTCACCGCCGGCCAAATCTCCGCCGCGCTGGCTGAGATCGACGAAGACCATGAAGACCCCGACCGCGTTGCCGCCCGCGCCTATGTCCGCCGTAAAAAACTCGGCCGCGACCCCGAACGCCTGCAAAAAGACCTCGCCGCGCTCGGCCGCGCAGGCTTCAGCTACGAGATCGCGCGGGGGGCGCTGAACGCGGAAGACGACGACTAAAAAAAGCCGCCTCCCGAAGGAAGCGGCTTTTTTCAAGGCCTATCGGATCAATTCGTCTTGAACGATTTGCCGCAGCCGCAGCGGCCCGTTTCGTTCGGGTTGCGGAAGGTGAAGCCGCTTTCGTATTCGCCGTCCTTGTAGTCCATTTCGGTGCCGATGAGGTAGAGCATCGCGCGCGCGTCAACGAAGATCTTGACGCCCTTGTCTTCGATGACTTCTTCGGCGGCGTTCTTTTCGGTCGCGTATTCCATGTAGTAGCTCATGCCCGAGCAGCCGCCGGGCTGCACGCCGATGCGCAAACCGACGACAGGCGCGCCTTCCGCGGGAGCTTGGGAAATCAGGGATTTGACTTGTTCAGCGGCGCTGGTAGTCAGGGAAATCATAGGGGCGGTCATGGTTGGTTCTCCTTTTCTATTATTGTAGCACTAAAACATATTCAGTTGAAGTTTCGCGGTTTCGGCCATTTTCGAGGGGTCCCAGGCCGGGTCCCACACGATGGCGACAGTGACGTTGCCGATACCATCCACCGTCTTGATGGAATTCTCGATCATGCCGGGCATCTCGCCTGCGACCGGACAGGCCGGCGAGGTCAGCGTCATCTCGACGAAGACGTTGTTGGTGCCCGCCTCGATCTCGACCTTGTAGATCAGCCCGAGTTCGTAGATGTTGACCGGAATTTCCGGGTCGTAGACCTCGCGCAGCGCCGCCTGCACCAGCGGCCACATCGGGTGATCCTTGTTCGCCTCGGTATAGGGCGGGATCATCAGCTTCTCGACTTCTTCGTCGCCGATGGCCTGCCGCAACATGCTCTCATCCGCCACTTGCTTCATCATGCGAACAACTTCCTGACTTTGTGCACCGCGTCTTCGAGGCGCACGACATCGTCCATCACGCTGTAAGCCGCGAAGGACGCGCGCACCGTCGCCGGCACGCCGAGAATTTTCATGAGTGGCTGAGCGCAGTGATGTCCCGCGCGCACCGCGACGCCGAGCTGGTCGAAGATCGTCGCCACGTCGTGCGGGTGCGCCTTCTCGATGGTGAAGGAAAGGATCGCCGCGCGCTCCGGCGCGGTCGAAAGCACGCGGACGCCGGGGATGGCCGAGAGGCGTTTTTCACCCTCGATCAGCAATTCCTTTTCACGTGCATGCACAGCCTTGTGGTCGAGCGCCATGTAGTAGTCGAGCGCCGCACCAAGGCCAATCGCCTCGACGATCGCGGGCGTTCCGGCTTCGAAGCGGAACGGCGGTTCCTTGTAGGTGACGGTGTCGAACGTCACCTGCTCGATCATCTCGCCGCCGCCCTGATACGGCGGCATGGCTTCCAGCACGTCATAGCGGCCATACAGCACGCCGATGCCCGTCGGGCCGTAGAGCTTGTGGCCGGTGAAGACGTAGAAATCGCAAGCCAAAGCACGCACATCGACGTTCATATGCACGACGGCCTGGCTGCCATCGACCAGCACCTTCGCGCCGACCGCATGGGCGGCGGCAACAATTTCCGCCACCGGCACAATGGTGCCGAGCGCGTTCGACATTTGCGTGACCGACACCAGCTTGGTCTTGGGCGACAGCAGTGCCTTGAACGCATCCATGTCCAGCGAGCGGTCAGCCTTGAGCGGGATGACCTTGAGCACGATGCCGCACTTTTCGCGCAGCATGTGCCACGGCACGATGTTGGCGTGGTGCTCGAGCGCGCTGATGATGACTTCGTCGCCCGCGTTCAGCGTGCCGCCGAAGCTGGAGGCCACGAGGTTCACCGCTTCGGTCGCGTTACGGGTGAAGATGATTTCCTTTTCGGACGCGGCATTGAGGAAGCGCTTGATCTTGCCGCGCGCCTTTTCAAACTCCACCGTTGTCTTCGCGCTGAAGGTGTAAACGCCGCGATGGACGTTGGCGTAATGCTCGGTCAGCACGCGGTTCATCGCGTCGATCACGACCTGCGGCTTCTGCGCGGAAGCGGCGCTGTCGAGGAACGCGACCGGGCGGCCGTTGACGTTTTGCGCCAGCGCCGGGAAATCCTGCTTTATTTCGTGAGCCATGACCGTATCTTTTCAGCGCAAATATCCGCGACGGGTGCGAAGGTCACCCGCGCGAGCGTTTCATTCAGGAAGGACTGGATCAGGAGGGCTTTCGCCTCTGCGCGCGGAATGCCGCGGCTTTGCAGGTAGAACATCGCCTCCGCGTCAAGCCGGCCCGAGGTCGCCCCGTGGCCGCACTTTACGTCGTCGGCGTAAATCTCTAGTTCTGGTTTGAAACTTGCTTCTGCTTGATCGGAGAGCAGTAGCGCATGACTAGACTGGTTTCCATCTGTTTTTTGTGCAGAACGACGTACGAGTATCTTCCCTTGGAAAACTGAACGAGCTTGATCATCGATAACCCCCCTCAAATGCTGAACGGACGTGCCGTTCGGTTCAAAATGGTCCATCAAAACCGTAAAATCGTGATTTTGTTGACCTTTTAGCAAGTAAACTCCGGAGATAATACTCGATATACCAGAATCAATCAACTGGTTTCTGTATTCTTCGCGCGCGAGGCGTCCGCCGGTGGCCAGATTGAAGGCCTCGAAGGTGGAATCCTTCTTCTGCTGCAAGGCGATGAACGAGAAATGGAAGGCCTCGGGGCTCTCTTCCTCGAACTTGTAGAAACGCAGGCGCGCGGTGTTTTCAAGCGCGACCGAAGTGTGGCTGTTGGCGAAGTAAACGCCCTCGCCCGCGTGGTGTTCGATCAGGGTCAGCTCGCTGCCCTCGCCGACCCAATAGAGCGCACGCGGGTAGATCGCAGGCGCTTGTTTGCCGCCAATGTTGTAGTAGAGAATTTCGAGCGGCTGCTGAACAGCTTTGCCGCGGCCGACCGTCAGCACGATACCGTCGCGCAGGTAGGCCGCATTCAGCGCGCGGAACGGCGACGTTGAAAGGTCACCGACGCTGACGAGTTGTTCTTCGAGGCCCGGAACATTCTTCTCCGCCGCTTCCATCAGGTTCATGACGGTGACGCCGTCCGGCAGGCGCGAGAGTTGCGGCTGGTACTGGCCGTTGACCAGCACGACGCGACCGCTATCGGCCAGCAGCGGCGCGGGCAGCTTGCCGGCGTCGAAAATGACGGGCGCGGTCGCATAATGGAACGATTGCGCGGTGAGCGGGCGCAGGTTGGTATGCTGCCAGCCTTCCCACGCGGGCGTCGGGAAACCGGTCTGCGCGAATTGCTCGGCGCCCGTCAGGCGCAGCGCGCGCACCCAGGCAGGTGCCGCCTGTTTCGCGAACACGGCAGAATCCGCGAGGAACGTGAGCGCCTGCGCGTTGTGCGGTTGCTGCTGCATGAAGCTGCCTGCGCCCATCGTTACGCGGCCTCCCCGCCGTAATAGCCGGCATAGCCTTTTTCTTCCAGCTCCAGCGCCAGTTCGGGGCCGCCGGTCTTCTGGATGCGGCCCTGCGCCAGCACGTGCACGACGTCGGGCTTGATGTAGTTGAGCAGGCGCTGGTAGTGCGTAATGACGAGGAACGCGCGATCCTTGGCGCGCAGCGCGTTGACGCCCTCGGCGACAATCTTCAGCGCGTCGATGTCAAGGCCGCTGTCGGTCTCGTCGAGCAGCGCGAGCTTCGGTTCCAGCATCGCCATCTGCAGCACTTCGTTGCGCTTCTTCTCGCCGCCCGAAAAGCCGACGTTGACGCCGCGCTTGAGCATCTCTTCGCTCATGCCGAGTTGGGCGAGCTTCTGCTTTTGCAGTTTCAGGAATTCAATCGGCTGCAATTCCGCTTCGCCGCGCTGCTTGCGGATGGCATTGAGCGCGGTCTTGAGGAAGGTCGTGGTGGTGACGCCCGGGATCTCGACGGGATACTGGAACGCGAGGAAAACGCCCAGCGCCGCGCGCTCTTCCGGCTCCATGGAGAGCAGGTCGTGGCCCATGAAGGTCGCTTTGCCCTCGGTGATTTCATAGCCGTCGCGGCCTGCGAGCACATACGACAGCGTCGACTTGCCCGAGCCGTTCGGCCCCATGATCGCATGCACTTCGCCCGCGCCGATTTCAAGGTCGATCCCCTTGAGCACTTCGCGGCCGGCGACAGTGGCGTGCAGATTTTCGATTTTCAACATGTTAACCTACGCTTCCTTCCAGACTGATGGCGAGCAGCTTCTGCGCCTCGACAGCGAATTCCATGGGCAGGTGCTGCAATACTTCACGGCAGAAGCCGTTGACGATGAGGGTGACGGCCTCTTCCTGCGGAATGCCGCGCTGGCGGCAGTAGAAGAGCTGGTCGTCGCTGATTTTCGAGGTCGAGGCTTCATGCTCGAGCACTGCCGTGGCGCACTTGTTCTCGACGTAAGGCACGGTGTGCGCGCCGCAGCCCTGTCCGATCAGCAGGCTGTCGCACTGGGTGTAGTTGCGCGCATGCGCGGCCTTGCCGGAGATACGCACGAGGCCGCGATAGGTGTTGTTCGACCTGCCCGCCGAGATGCCCTTGGAGACGATGCGCGACTT
>CAYZCE010000030.1:0-212 GCA_964476835.1 uncultured Rhodospirillaceae bacterium | reverse complement strand
CCAATGTGGATCATCTTGGTGCCGGTGTCGGCCTGCTGGCGGTTGTTGGTCAGCGCGACGGAATAGAATTCGCCGATGCTGTCGTCGCCGAGCAGGATGCAGCTCGGGTATTTCCACGTAATGGCGGAGCCGGTCTCGACCTGCGTCCACGAAATCTTGGAACGCGCGCCCTTGCACAGGCCGCGCTTGGTGACGAAGTTGAAGATGCCGCC
>CAYZCE010000029.1:0-18637 GCA_964476835.1 uncultured Rhodospirillaceae bacterium | reverse complement strand
CTGGTGAACGGCGAGTATGATCACCTGCCGGAAGCGGCCTTCTACATGGTCGGCTCGATCGAGGAAGCCGTCGAGAAGGCCAAGAAGCTGCAAGCGAAGGCCGCATAACCATGGCGGAAGCGCACGCACAGAAAACCTTCCAGTTCGAACTGGTATCGCCCGAGCGCATCATGGAATCGGAACAGGCCGTCATGGCCACCGTTCCGGGCGAAGCGGGTGATTTCGGCGTGCTGGCCGGCCATGCGCCGCTGCTCTCGTCCATCCGTCCCGGCGTCGTCACGCTGACGCTGCCGACCGGCGAGATCCGCAAGATCTTCGTCGCCGGCGGTTTCGCCGATGTGACGGCGGAACAGTGCTCGGTGCTGGTCGAGGAAGCGCAGAACGTTGGCGAACTCAAGCGCGCCGATATCGAAGCGTCGTTGAAGTCGCTCGCGGATGAAATCGCCAGTGCTGATGCAGTCAAGGCGACGCACCTGCGCCACCGCCTTGCGATCGAAGAGGCGAAGCTGCTCGCAGCCGCTTAATCATCGTTTGAACAAGACAATAAAAAACCCCGCCGAGGCGGGGTTTTTTATTTAGCGCGTGAGCGATTACGACAGGCGCAGGTTGTTGCTCGCGCCGCGCTTGATGTGCGTTTGCGGATAGGAGCGGGAGAGCGGCTTGTTCTGCACCGTGCCGATCACGCGCGGGGCGGGAGTGTTGAACTTTACCGCGAGCTTCTTGTTTGCGATCGTGCGGATACGGGGCACCTTGACTTCTTCCGGCAGGATTGCAGGAGAGACGGTCTGTTGTTGATCGACGGTCATCGATGCCGAAGCAGCCTGCGCGAAAGCGGTTGCGAGCAGGGTGCCGAGAGCGAGAATCAGGGTTGCGGCGGAACGGTTCTTGGACATGTGGGCTCCTTGTGTTGGGATATGTACTTATATATATGCGCCATATTTATGTCAAGACAAGTAATAAGATAATTTATTATCAATAAGTTAGGCGCGGGTGGTACAAGCGGGGGCGGAGTGCTATCCTCCGCTCAGTCGCACACTATGGGAGACCTCACATGTCCGGCCTTGCCGCGCTCAAGAACCTCAAAGACCAGAAACTGTTCCGCCAGCTCTGCTATATCGACGGCCAGTGGGCGGGTGCGGACAAGACCATTGAGGTCAACTGCCCCGCGACGGGCGAGATCATCGGCAGCGTGCCCAACATGGGCGGCGCTGAAACCAAGCGCGCCATCGCGGCGGCGCAGGCGGCGTTTGACGGCTGGAAGTCGATGCTGGCGGCCGAGCGTGCGGCGATCCTGCGCAAATGGTCCGACCTGCAGCTCGCGCACATCGACGACCTTGCGACTATCCTGACGGTCGAGCAGGGCAAGCCGCTCGCACAGGCAAAGGCCGAAATCGTTTCCGGCGCAGGTTATATCGAATGGATGGCCGAGGAAGGCAAGCGCATCTACGGCGACATCATCCCGACCAACGTGAAGTCGCAGCGCCTGCTCACCTACAAGCAACCCGTCGGCGTCTGCGCGATGATCACGCCGTGGAACTTCCCCAGCTCCATGATCTCGCGCAAGTGCGGGCCGGCGCTGGCCGCCGGTTGCACCGTGGTGCTGAAGCCGTCGGAGCTAACGCCGTTCTCGGCGCTCGCGCTCGCTGAACTGGCGGAGCGTGCGGGTGTGCCCAAAGGCGTGTTCAACATCATCATTGGCGACGCGCCGCCCATCGGCGCGGAGATGACGTCGAACCCGTCGGTGCGCAAGCTCGGCTTCACCGGCTCCACCGCCGTTGGCAAGATGCTGATGGCGCAGTGCGCAATGACGGTCAAGAAAATCTCCCTCGAGCTCGGCGGCAACGCACCGGTCATCGTCTTCGACGACGCCGACCTCGACCAGGCGGTCAAGGGCGCAATGCTTTCCAAGTTCCGCAACGCAGGCCAGACCTGCATCTGCGCCAACCGCATCTTCGTGCAGGACGGCATCTACGACGCCTTCACGGAAAAATTCACCCAGGCCGTTGCCGCGATGAAAACCGGCGACGGTCTCGAGGCCGGCATCGACCAAGGCCCGCTCATCAACGCGAAGGCGGTCGAGAAGGTCGAGCAACACCTGGCCGATGCGAAAGCTAAGGGCGGCAAGGTGACGACGGGCGGCCACGCGATCAAGGGCACGTTCTTCGAGCCGACCGTCATCGCGGGCGCCACCACCGACATGCGCTTCTTCCGCGAGGAAACCTTCGGTCCGCTCGCGCCGCTCTTCCGCTTCAAGACGGAAGAGGAGGCGATCAAGCTCGCCAACGACACCGAATACGGCCTTGCGTCCTACGTCTACACGCGCGACATGGGCCGCGTCTGGCGCGTCTCGGAAGCGCTGGAGTACGGCATGGTCGGCGTCAACTCCATCAACATTGTCGCGCCGCAGGCGCCGTTCGGCGGCATCAAGGAGTCGGGCATGGGGCGCGAAGGGTCGAAGTACGGCATTTCGGACTATCTCGAAATCAAGCTGGTCGCCGTCAACGGGATTTGATTCCCATAAGTGACGGAGATTGATCGGCACGCCTCTTGCAAGTATGATGGCGGGAGGGGGACTTTCACGCCATGACTGAAGATGCAGTCGCGCAGCAACTGCCAGACAATGCCGCCGACGGGGCGGATGCCGGCATTTCCGCGCCCGGCGCCCCGGCGCGTGCGCGCGCCGAGCCGTTCTCTGCCCCCATCAGCCATACGACGGGCGACGGCCGCCTGATGATCGGCACCGATATCGAGCTTTTGCACCAGCAGGAAGTGCCCGCGCTGGCCAGCCCCGGCACCCGCGCCTTCGAGGCGCGCGACCGCCGCCTCGGCGGCGAACAATTCGTGCTCCTCTGCGAGACGGGTTGCGTGCCGCGCCTCGCGCAGGTGGGCGCCTACCTGAAGCTGCGCGACAAGAGCGCCTTGCGCCTGATCGAGGCCGGCATCGTCGACTGGCTGCCCGAGCGGCGCCAGCGCTTTGCGCTTGTCTTTGAAAAGCCGGGCGGCCGCAAGTTGCTTGAGACGCCCGACGGCAAGCCGCCGCCCTTTAATGAAGACCGCCTGATCGACGCCATCATCAAGCCGGCGATCGAGGTTTTGTCGGTGCTGACCAACAACGAAGCCGTGCATGGGGCGATCAACGCGCAGAACGTCTACCTCGTCGGCCCGCCGGGGCAGGAAGTGCTGGTGCTCGGCGAATGCCTCTCCAGCGCGCCGTCGTTCTGGCAGCATCCTCTCTACGAAGTCGCGCCGCGCGCGATGGCGAAGGGCGCCGGCCGCGGGAAAGGCACGTCGAAGGACGACCTCTATGCGCTCGGCGTCTGCGTCGCCATGCTGGCGCGCGGCGAGAACATCCTCGCCGGCAGGACGCCGCAGCAGGTGATCCAAGAAAAGATCGAGCTTGGCTCCTACGGCATGATCATCGGCCGCGCGCGCATCCCGGGCGCGGTGGCGGAATTCCTGCGCGGCGTGCTCAACGACGACGAGGCGCAGCGGTGGGACATCGACGACGCGCAGCTGTGGATCGAAGGCCGCCGCCATCAGGCGAAACAGCCCTCCGCGGTGATGAAGGCGGCGCGCGGGCTGGTCTTCCTCAACGAAAAATACATGGAGCTGCGTCCGCTGGCCGCCGCCTTCTCCGCGAACGTCGCTGCTGCGGCGGCCGAGATCGAGAAGGGCGAGTTCGACACCTGGCTCAAGCGCAACTTCACCGACAAGACGCTGAAAATCCACGTCGATGCCGCCCGCGACCGCGACCGCAACACGACGCCCGAGCGGTTGGTGTGCGGCATCTGCACGGCGCTTGACCCTTATGCGCCGGTGCGCTTCAAGGGGCAGGCGCTGTTCCCGGTCGGGCTCGGCCCGGCGCTGGCGGAGGCGGTCACGCGCGGCGACGACCTGCAGGTTTTCGGCGAACTTGTCACGCAACAGCAGCTCGGCAACTGGATCAGCCGGCGCTTCGATGAAATTCCCAATGCCTCGGACATGATGAGCCGTCTCGAGAAGTGCCGCATGGCGGTCACGCAACGCACGCCCGGCTACGGCATGGAGCGCGCGCTCTACATCCTCAATCCGGAATTGCCGTGCCTGAGCCCGGCGTTCCGCGACATGTTCATCGTCACGCCCGGCAGCCTTTTGTCGGGACTGGAACGCGCCGTGCAGCAGGGGCAGGGGCCGTCGACGATCCTCGACCGCCATATGATCGCCTTCATCTCGGTGCGCGAACCGCGATTGATCGACCCGCATCTCGGCTATTTCAACGCGCCGGAGAAGAGCCAGCAATTCGTCAGCGCCCTGCGCACGCTCGCGGGCATCCAGCGCAAGTTTGGCGTCGGCCCGCTGCCGGCGCTATGCGACTGGATGATCTCGATGGCGGCGCCGGCGGTGGAGGTGATCCACAACCGCGACCTGCGGCAGGACATGACGCGCCAGCTCAACCGCCTGTCGGGCAGCGGCAACCTGTGGGCGCTCCTGGAGTTGCTGGACGACCAGTTGCTGGTTCAGGACGACCTGCTGCGCTTCGACATGGCGCGCCGCGAATTCCGCGCGCTGGTGCGCGAAAAGATCGAGATCGACAACAGCCTGAAGAAGCGCCGCGGCTTCGGGCGCGCGACGGGGCGGCAGGTCTCGATGATCCTCTCCTGCACGGTCGCGGTCGTCGTGATCATGATTTATATCGTTGTCAGCATGATGAGGTTGTTCTGATGGGCAAGGAAAAAACGCCGGCACCGGCGAAAGAGAACAAGCCGGAAGGGAAGAAGACCCCGTTTTCCTATCGTTTCGCCGTCTTCATGATGCTGGTGACGGCGGCGGTTTTCCTGCCGGTCACCATCGTGCTGGTGACCTGCATGGTGCCGACGCTGGTCGCCTCCATCGTCGACAACCAGCCGCGCAAGACGGCGTGGCTGACGGTCGGCGCGATGAACTTCGCCGGCGCGCTGCCGGCTTGCTTTAACCTGTTGGGGGCATATTCGGTGCCCTCGGCTTTCCAGACGATCACGCAGCCGATGACGGTCATCGTGTCGTTCGGGGGCGCGGCCGTCGGGTGGATGATCTATTATAATGTGACCCCGCTCGTCGCCCTTATGCTGTTGCGCCGCAACGAGGGCCGCCTGCGCCAGATCGACAAGCGCCAGAAGGAGCTGGTCAAGAAGTGGGGACAGGAAGTCGCTTCCTGAGCCGCTAACCCCATGGCATTGATGGAAATTAACAGGCGGTTAAACTCTATGCCCTATAATTAATAAAGTGGGGTTATTGTGACATGATGCGCGGTATCAGGAAATGGCTCTCGGCATCCGACGGTGCGACGGCGATTGAATTCGCACTCGTCGCCATACCGTTTTTGATCATGCTCATGGGGATCGTCGAGACGAGCCTGTTCTTCGCCACCGGCTTCATCATGGAAGGCGCTGCCAACGACGCGGCGCGGCTGATCCGCACGGGGCAGGTGCAGGGCGCCGCCGAGCCGATCAAGGCCTTCGAGAACGCGCTGTGCGACAAGATGAAGGTGCTGACCAACTGCCTCAACCTCCGCTATGAAGTGATCCCCGTGCCAGAAAACAGTTTCATCAACGCCACGGACCTCAAGCCGAAATTCGACAAGGACGGCCTCCTGATCTCGCAGGGCTTCGACCCGGGCGGCGCCAGCGACGACGTGCTGGTCCGCGTCGCCTACCACTACGATTTCCTGACGCCGCTGCTGAGCTCGCTGATGTCGAGCAGCGGCATGCAGGGCGCGTCCCTGGTCTCGACGCTGGTCATCAAGAACGAGCCGTACAGCTACGGCCGGGGGAACTGATACATGATGCGTTCCTTGCAAAAATGGCTGAAAGGCGATGACGCGGCGATCGCGGTCGAGGTCGGCCTGCTGATGCCCGTCATGCTGCTGATGATCATGATCGTCGTGGACGTCGGCAACGGCATCCTGACCAACGAGAAGGTGCTGACCGCCACGCAGACCGTGGCCGACCTGCTGGCGCGCGAGGACTCGGTCTCGACCGTGATCCTCGACGACGCGGTCGAGGCGGGCAAGCTGGCGATGATGCCGTATGCAACCGGCACGTTCGGCGTCGACGTCGCGGGCATCCAGTTCAACGGCGGGCCGACCAAGCCTGTGCAGATCTGGCGCGACACCGTCAACATGACGGCGAACCCGAATATCGTCGCCAACGCGACGGGTCTCGGCGACGACAAGGACGGCGTGCTTGGCGTCACCGTGCAATACACGTTCAAGCCGGTATTTTCGGGCGTCTTCACCGGGCCGCTCGTGATGCAGGAAGTCTCTTACGCGCGCGGCCGCAGCGGCGCATTCATCCCGAGGGTATGACGATGCAACAGGGCATGCTGAGAAAAATCGCGCAATACCTGAGGCACGAGGCCGGCGTGGCCGCGATCGTGCTTGCGCTGTCGCTGCCAATGCTGGTGGCGTCGGTGGGCGTCGGCGTCGACCTCGCCACGGCCTATAACGCCAAGAACCGCCTCAGCAACGCGCTCGACAAGGCCACGCTGGCGGCGGCCAGCACGAACGGCACCGACGACGAGGTCCGCGCGCGCATGCTGGCCTTTTTCAACGCGAACTACCCGCCGGATCGTTTCGGCACGCCACACGACATCGACCTCAACATCAGCGGCAGCGTGCTGACGGTGACGGCAAGCACGAGCGTGCCGACCAAGTTCATGGGCCTTTTCGGTCTGGACGACATCGACGTGCACGCTGAAAGCCAGGTCGTGCGCGAGCTGGCGGGGGTCGAGGCCGTGCTGGTGCTCGACGTGACCGGATCGATGGCGGGCAACAACATCTCCGCGCTCAAGACGGCGTCCACCAACTTCATCAACACGATGTTCGACAAGATCGAAGACCCGCAATACCTGCGCATCGGCATCGTGCCGTGGAGCAACGCGGTCAACGTCGGCCCTTACGGCAAGGGCCTCAACCTGACGGGCGGCGTCTACGGCACGCCTTTCGTCGACAACCCGGCGACGGACTCCTACATTTCGCCCGCGTCCAACATCACGTACGGCTCAGGCAACTACGACTGGCAGGGTTGCGTGATCGAGCGCAGTTCCTCCTCGGCGCTGCTCGACCAGGCCTCGCCGAACTGGCAGATGTACCGCTATCCGCCCAACAAGTGCTCTCTCTACAACTGCACGCAATATAACTGCGCCCAATATAACTGCGCTCAATATAACTGTGCACAGTATAACTGCACGCAATACAACTGTGCGCTCTACAACTGCACCAAGACAGACAAAAATGGCAACTGCACGAAATACGGCAGCACCTGCGTGCAATACGGCACGACGTGCACCAAGTACGGCAACACGTGCGTGCAGTACGGCACGACCTGCAAGACATACGGCAACACCTGCCAGCAGTACGGTAACACCTGTACCAAGTACGGCAACACCTGCGTCCAGTGGTCGGGCGACCCGAACACGGACTGCCCCAGCTCGCCGATCCAGCCGCTGATCAACGACCAGAAAAAGCTGCTCAGCATCATCGGCGGCCTGCAGGTCGGCGGCAACACCTATTCCAACATCGGCATGGTGTGGGGCTGGCGCGTGATTTCCGAGGATTTCCCGTTCAGCGAAGGCTCGCCTTATGACGACAAGCGCTGGTCGAAGACGGTGATCCTGATGACCGACGGTGACAACACGATTAACTCGACGTATTCGGGCGAGGGGCCCTACGGCACCACTGGCACCTCGACGACGGCCACGCAGCAGAACCAGAAGTTCGCGCAGATCTGCACGAACATGAAGGCGAAGGGCATCCGCGTCTACACTATCACCTTCCAGTCGGCGATTAACTCGACGACGAAGGGCTACTATCGCAACTGCGCGACCAGCCCGACGATGTATTACGATGCGCCGTCCAACCAGTCGCTTATTAACGCCTTTGACGAGATCGCCAACCAGTTGAGTCAGTTGCACATTACGAAATAGCGATACGGAAAAGTTATAAAAATTCAGAAATTAACTGTTCAAGAGCGCTTTTTTTACTGGTTATTAACCAAAATGGCGTTACGATGAAGAGATAAGGTTACGCGTTAACCTTATTAATAAAACAATCTCATGGAGGATAAAATGTTGGTAGAAAAAATTTGCGCCAAGTTTCAGGCATACGCTCTTAGCGAAGAAGGCGCAACGGCTATCGAATACGGCCTGATCGCAGCAGGCATCGCAGTCGCCATCAGCGCGGCTGTATTCAGCTTCGGTTCCAAGCTCAGCACCATGTTCACGAACATCGGTAGCTCGATCGCTGGCGTTAACACCGACATCGGTACCGGCACCTAAGACAATGTCTGCTCCGGTGCATGGCAAGCGGAGAATCCTCAAGTGTAGAAAAGGCGCAACGGCGATCGAATACGGTCTTATCGTTGCAGCCATCGCCCTAGGGATACTCGCTTACGTGACTTTGACGGGGCAGTCACTGTCTTCTCTCTTCGAGAGCATCGGCGCGGCGATACCTACTGATTCAATCGTTGCGTCGTAATCTTCGGAGAAGCCATTCAAGAACCCGCTCCTGCACAGGAGCGGGTTCTTTTCTTTTTGGGTAGGAGGGACGTGGATGCTGTTGACGATGCTGACGCCGCTTATGACGGCGCTGATCCTGGGTGTGACGCTGGTATCCTGCGTCTGCGACGTCCGTACGCTGCGGATACCTAACAAGCACGCGCTGATCGTCCTTCTGGCCTTTCCTGTCGCTTATGCGGCGTCGCCTGCGGCCTTCGGCTCGCTGTGGAGCCATTTGGGCGCTATGGTAATCATGTTTCTCATCACTTATGGCATGTTCGTCACACGGATGATCGGGGGCGGGGACTCCAAACTGGGCACCGTCCTCGGCCTTTGGGTGGGGCTGCAAGGCTTCATGCCGTTCATGTTCTACATGGCGCTGACGGGTGGGGTGGTCGGCGCGCTTTCCCTTTGGATTTCAAAAAAGAAACCCTTTTCTAATCCGCGTCCGGGCAGCTGGGTTGCGGCGGCGCAGTCGGGCAAAAGCTCTATTCCTTATGGAATCGCCATCACCGCCGGTGCCTGGGCCGGGCTGGTCTATACGGGCTTCATCCATAATCAATTGGATGAAGTTCTAAAAATAATTCATTAGAATCGCTAAACAATTTCTTAACACAATGTTGTTAATCTATGGGAGAATGAATAGGTAATTGTTCATTCAACTTTGGAGTTTGGCATGAACAGAAGCGTTGTCATGATCATGGGTGGGGCGGTCGTCGTGGCGATCATCGTCGCGATGTTGGTGCAGATGAAAATCTCACCGAAAGCGCCTGCTGAAAAACCTGTCGCCGGTACGGAAGTATTAGTCGCAGTCAAGGCATTAGAGATGGGTGATAATCTGAAGCCTGAAGATGTGCGTTGGCAATCCATCCCCGACAACGTCGTCTTCTCCGGCATGGTGAAGAAAAAAGACCAGGCCGATGAAAAGAAACTGGATGTCTACGGCAAGCCGCTGCGCCGCGACATCATGTCGGGCGAGCCGATCACCACGCAATCGCTGATCATGGACGCGGCCAACGGCGGCAGCTTCCTTTCCGCCACGATGACGCCGGGCATGCGCGCGGTCGGCATCCCGGTGCGCGCCGAAACCTCGGTCGGCGGCTTCGTGACGCCGGGCGATTATGTCGACGTCATCCTGACCTACACGGTCAGCCTGCGCGGCGACGCCGAGAATTATTCCGACAGCACGGTCCAGCGGTATGCGAGCGAGACGATCCTCAGCAACGTCCGCGTCCTCGCCATCGACCAGACCGCGAAGGAGGGCGACCGTTCCGCCCGCGTCTCCCGCACCGTGACGCTGGAGGTCACCAAGTCGGGCGCGCAGGTGCTCGCGATGTCGTCCAGCATGGGCACCCTGTCGCTGGCGCTGCGCCGCGTCGGCGAGAAGGACAGCGCGCGCGACGCCGCCACGCCGCCCTCGACCGACCTGCAGACCAGCCGCGTCATGCAGAAGATTTACCGCAATATGGGGGATTCCAAGACGGTGGCCGGCAGCGTCCGCGTCTATAACGGCTCCGCCGTCACCAACGTGCCCGTGCGCGTCCCGGCGGACCCGAAAAAAACAGGAGAGCAACAATGAGAAAAACTTTCTCCACGTTCCTGCTCGCGGCCTGCGCCTTGTCGCTGTGCCTCAGCCTTTCGGCCACCGATGCCCGCAGCGCGCGCAGCTATAACAAGCTGGTGCAGGTCATGGCGGGCAAGGCCGACACCGTCGACCTCTCGGGCCCTGTCGCCGACATCCTCGTCGCCAACCCGGACATCGCCGACGTCGGCACGCTGCGCTCGAACCGCCTCTACATCGTCGGCCGCAAGGTCGGCGACACCAACGTGCTGGTCTACGACGAGACGGGCAACCAACTGGCCAACCTGACGGTCAGCGTGCGCCTCGACGACGCCAACCTGCAGAATTCGCTCAAGCAGTTCTTCCCCAATGAAAGGGTTACCGCGCATACGGTCAAGGACAACGTGGTGCTGAGCGGCTCGGTTTCCACGCCGAGCGTCGCCAGTCAGGTGCGCGACCTCGCGCAGCGTTTCCTCTCCGACAAGTCGATGACCCTCGTCGACCTCATGAGCGTGCGCGGCGAGCAGCAGGTGATGCTGAAGGTCAAGGCGATCGAGGCGCAGCGCTCCGTCCTGCGCGACCTCGGGATCGAAGGCAACGCGCGTGTCGGCGCCATCGCGCCCGGCTTGCAATATAACGGCAACGACATCGGCCGCGTGCAGGATGTGCCGTTCGGCACGGCATCGCTGCTGCTCGGCAACAACGGCAAATATAGCGCGATCCTGAAGGCGCTCGAGACCAACAGCCTCGTCAACACGCTGGCCGAGCCGAACCTGACCGCGATCTCGGGCGAGACGGCGGGCTTCCTCGCGGGCGGCGAATATCCGGTGCCGACGGGCCGCGATACCTCGGGCAATGCGACGATCGAGTTCAAGCAGTTCGGCGTGTCGCTCAACTTCACGCCGACCGTCCTGAGCAAGGACCGCATCGCGCTGCACCTGTCGACCGAAGTTTCCGAGAAGGACGCGACCAACGGCGTCAAGCTGCAGGACACCCAGATCGACGGCCTCAGCGTCCGCCGCGCCGAAACCACGGTGGAGATGGCGAGCGGGGGCACGCTGATGATCGCGGGCCTCATCAAGTCCGACACGCTGCAATCCATGAACAGCCTGCCGGGCATCCAGAACGTGCCGATCCTCGGCGAGCTCTTCAAGTCGAAGTCTTTCCAGCGCGGGGAGTCGGAGCTGGTCATCATCGTCACGCCGTACCTCGTCGACCCCTATGCCGACACCAACGCGGTGCATGAGAGCGCCGACGCCGCGCCGGCGCCGGCAAATCTGGAAACAACCGGCGCCAAGAAAGAAGACGACGCGCCCAAGGTCAAGCCCGCGCTGGCGCCTGCCGCCGATACCGGCACCAGCAAGCCGCAAAAACTTCTGGAAAAGCAGGCTTCCGCCGCACCGATCCCGCCGCATCCGCTCACGCAGAAGCTGCTGGGCAACCTGCGCCGGACGTACGGCAGCAGCCGCATGCCCGATAAGGTTGGAGACGGGGCAGGGATCGGGTATATTGTCGATTAGGAGGGAGTGACACATGCAGCAGGCGCGTAAGTTCGTATTATTCGCGGCCATGGCGGCGGCTTTGTCGCTGTCGGCATGCGACGTGTCGACCCCGTCCAACATCAGCCTCAGTCCCATCCGCCTCAAGGATCAGGACGCCACCGTCGCGCTTGACGCGGCGCATGTCGATGCGGACCGCGTGACCGCGCTCGCCGACGATTACATGGAGAAGGGGCGCGGGCCGATGAGTCTTGTCGCTTCCTATCCCGCAAACGCCGGCGCCGATGCGGTTTCCACCGCGCGCGCGCAAGGGGCGGCGTGGCAGAAGGCATTCGAGAAGCGCGGCATCGACAACGTCGGTCTCACGCTGGTGCCGCTGGCGCCCGGCGAACCCGGCGCGGGCACGGTGGTGATGCATTACCGCACGCTCGCGGCGCTGCCGCCGAAGAATTGCACGCGCCTGCCGGGCCACAACGGCGCGGACACGATGGGCGTCGTCTACGATTACAATTTCGGCTGCGAGACGCAGACCGCCGTGAGCAAGATGCTCGTCGATCCTTCCGACCTCGACGGCAAGGCCGGGGCGCAGGAAAGCGAAGCCAGCCGCGCCGCCAAGGTGGTCGAGAAGCACAAGGCCGGCACGCCGAACGAACAGCTCAAGGGCTTCAGCGCGAGCACGGTGGGTCAGGCGCAATGAGCCAGGAGAACATCACATCCGTCCTTCTGCCCGCCTCGCGTGTTGACGTCTATGCGCTGGACGACGGCACCGCCGCGCTTGCGCAGCAGCTGACGGAGAACTGGCGCTTCGCCCGCGTCGCCCTGCGCGTGGAGCGCGCCGGGATCGAGGCGGCGATCGCGCATTACAAGACCGCCGCCGCGCCCGAACTGATCGTGATCGAGACCAGCGACATCGGCGAAGATTTCATCGCGCAGCTCGGCGCGCTCGCCGGCGTCTGCTCGGCTGGCACCGACGCCGTGGTGATCGGCCCCAAGAACGACGTCCACCTCTACCGCCACCTCGTCGAGATGGGCGTGCGCGACTATCTCGTGCGCCCGGTCAGCGAGGAAGACCTGCTCAAGGTCGTCGCCCGCACGCTGATCGAGAAGCGCGGCATGAGTGGCAGCCGCCTCGTCGCCGTCATCGGCAGCAAGGGCGGGGTAGGGTGCACCACCGTCGCTCAGCTGCTGGCGTGGGACATCTCCGAACTGCTCGGCCAGAAGACCATGCTGATGGACGCAGCCGGATCGTCGGGCAGCATCGGCATCGCCTTCGGGCTGGAGCCGTCGACCACGCTGACCGAAGCCGCGCGCCTCGGCGCCAACGGCACCGACGACGACATGAAGCGCATCGGCCAGACGCTGACCGAACACCTTTCCGCGCTGGTCTGCGGCGGCGACTCGCTGCTCACGCCCAGCCCAGACCCGGACGCCATCGAGGCGCTCATCAACCGCATCATGCAAAAGAACCCGGTCGTCGTCGTCGACCTCTCGGGCGCAAGTCAGCTGGTGCAGAAACGCGTGCTGTCGCGTGCCTCCGAAGTCGTCGTCGTCTCCACGCCGATGCTGACCGCGCTGCGCAACGCGCGCAGCCTGATGAGCGAGATCAAGTCTATCAAGGCGAGCCTCAAGGAAGTCGATTTCGTCGTCAACATGCGCGGCATGGCGACAGGCGAAGAGGTGCCCGCCAAGGATATCGACGCCGCGATGGGCGCGCCTCCCGCGGCCATCATCCCCTATGAGCCGAAGATTTTCGTCGCCAGCGAGACCTCCGGCAAGGCCGTCGGCCGCAGCAAGGACGCGCAGAAAATCACCGGCATCCTGATGCCGATCGCCGGCAAGGCCTCCTCGGCCGAAGCCAAGGCGGGCGCATCGGGCGACAAGAAGTCCACTTTCACATCGTCGCTCAAGAAGTTCTTGGGCAAGTAACGGGAAGAAACCATGTTTGGCAAACGCACGGATGGGTCGCCGCCAGAAACACCCGCCGCCAAGCCGGCGGAGGCGCCCAAGCCTGCGCCTGCAGCATCGGCGCCTGCAGCATCTTCCGCGCCTCCAGCCGAACAAAAGCCGAAGCCGCAACCCGCCGCTCCCGCCGCGCCGCAACATAGCGCGCCTGCCGCGCCTGCCGCCTCGTCGCAGGCCAACAGCCGCCTGGAGCGCGCGCGCCGCCGCATCTGGACGGACTTGCGCGACGGCGTCGACCTCAAATCCCTCGCGCGCATGGACGCGGAAGCGGCGCGCGCCGAAATCCTCTCCGCGGTGCAGGAAATCGGCCAGTTCCGCGGCCTCGACGTCACGCCGGCCGAGCTGGGGCAGATCGCGAAAGAATCCGCGGACGACATGCTCGGCTTCGGCCCGCTCGAGGAACTGCTCGCGCGCGACGGCATCGCCGACATCATGATCAACGGCCCCAAGACCATCTACATCGAGATCAACGGCAAGATCGAGCGCGCCGGCATCGAGTTCCGCGACAACCACCACCTGCTGACGATCTGCCAGCGCGTCGTGGGCGTCATCGGCCGCCGCGTCGACGAAAGTTCGCCCATCTGCGACGCGCGCTTGCCCGACGGCTCCCGTGTCAACGCCATCATCCCGCCGCTGGCGGTCGACGGCTGCGCGATGACCATCCGTAAATTCGCCAAGGAAAAACTGACGCTCGACAAGCTGGTCGGCTTCGGCTCCATGACGCCGGCCTGCGCGGAGATGATCAAGATCGTCGGCGCCTGCCGCGCCAACGTCGTCGTCTCCGGCGGTACCGGTTCGGGCAAGACGCCGACGCTCGACTGCCTCACGCGCTACATGCGCGACGGCGAGCGCGTCATCACCTGCGAAGACGCCTGCGAGCTGCAGCTGCAGCAGCCGCATGTCGTGCGCCTTGAGACCCGCCCGCCCAACCTCGAAGGCGTCGGCGCGGTCAGCATGCGCGATCTCGTCAAGAACTGCCTGCGGATGCGCCCCGACCGCATCATCGTCGGCGAAGTGCGCGGGCCCGAGGCCTTCGACCTTCTGCAGGCGATGAACACCGGCCACGACGGATCGATGGGCACGGTGCACGCCAACAACCCGCGCGAGGCCCTGACGCGCATGGAGAACATGATCGCCATGGGCGGCCTCAACCTGCCGGTCTCGGCGGTCCGCGAGCAGATCGCCTCCGCCGTCAACGTCATCATCCAGGTGCAGCGCCTGCGCGACGGCTCGCGCAAGGTCACGCACGTCACCGAAATCACCGGCATGGAAGGCGAGGTCGTCACCATGCAGGACCTCTTCCGCTTCGATTACGAAGGCGAGGACGAATTCGGCCGCATCATCGGCCGCCAGAAGTCGACCGGCCTGCGCCCGATCATGTACGAGCGCGCACGCCAGTTTGGCCTCGAGAAACGCCTGCTCGACGCGATGGCGGAGGCTTATAACTGATGATCTGGCCCATCACCATCGGCATCCTCGTCGTCTTCCTCGCCCTGGCGGGGATGATCAGCGCGGCCGTGGCCAAGCGGCAGGAGCAGCGCGAACGTTATCTATCCGTCATTGCGCGCACCCCCGCCGGGCAGGCGCGCGAAAAAGACGAGAAAATGTCGAAGCAGCAGCACGCCGACATCGCCAAGAAGCTCAAGCAGGCCAGCGCCGAGCAGCAAGAGAAGAAAAAAGACAAGACGACGATCCGCCAGCTCCTCAACATGGCGGGCATCGACGCGCCGGTGTCGCAGTACTGGATCCTTGCGGGCATATTCGCCTTCATCGTCGGCCTGTTCGTGACGACGATCGGCTGGCCGCCGGTCGCGCGCCTGTTCCTGGTCGTGACGGCATTCCTCGGCGTGCCCAAGCTGTTCCTCAAGATGAAGATCGCGCGCCGCCAGAAGAAATTCCTGACGGATTTCCCCGATGCGCTCGACGGCATGGTGCGCCTGCTGCAGGCCGGCATGCCGATGAGCGAGGCGATCGCGATGGGCAGCCGCGAATTCAGCGGCCCGATCCGCGAAGAATTGCTGCGCGTCTACGACAGCCAGAAAGTGGGCATGGCGCTCGGCGAAGCGGTGATGGGCATGGCGCGCCGCGTGCCCCTGACGGAAGTCTACATGTTCGCCGCCGCCCTGCAGATCCAGTCGGAGACGGGCAGCAGCCTCAGCGAGGTGCTCTCCAACCTCTCCAACATCATCCGTTCGCGCTTCCGCCTGCAGCGCAAGGTCAAGGCACTGTCGTCGGAGGCGACGGGATCGGCGGCGATCATCGGCGCGCTGCCGTTCCTCGTCTCGCTAGGCCTTTACTTCGTGCGGCCTGAATATGTCGGCATCCTGTTCACGGCGCAGAAGGGCAAGCTTTTGCTCATCGGCGCGGGCATGTGGATGTCGTTCGGCGTCCTGATGATGCGCCAGATGATCAACTTCAAGATATGAGCGCCTGATGTACGAACTGCTCAACCTCGACGCCAACTTCTTCATCGTCCTGCTCAGCGCGCTGGCGGCGGCGGCCTCATTCGTCGCCTTCGCGCTGCCGCTGCTGGCGCGTTCGGCGAAGCGGGAACGGTACAAGGAAGTCATCGAGAAGAAGCGCCGCAGCCTTTTCGAGCAGGTGCGCGAGCAGCAGGCCGGCCAGAAGAAGGGCGGGCGCGCCACCGAAGTCACCGCGGCGCAGTCGATGGCGTCCCTCTACAAGCTGCAGACCCTGACTGGCGCCCTGAGCGTCAGCGCGCGCTCGCAACTGTTGCAGGCGGGCATCCGCGGCACGCATGCGCCGCTGGTCTACCTCGGCTTGCGCTTTGGCCTGCCGGTTGCGTTCATGGTGATCAGCAGCCTGTTTATCTACCTCTCCGACAAGCCGATTTCGCACGGCACCGCGACGTTGACGGTGCTGGGCCTCGGCTTGATCGGGTTCTTCCTGCCGCGCATCATGGTCAAGAACATCTCCGACAAGCGCCAGCAGGAAATTGCCGTCACGTTCCCCGACGCGCTCGACATGATCCTGATCTGCGTGCAGGGCGGCATCGGCATCGAGGCGGCGATCAACCGCATCGCGGGCACCATCTCGGAAAGCTCGGAGATCCTCGCGGAAGAGCTCGGCATCCTCAGCGCGGAGTTGGGCCTGCTCAACGACCGCAAGGCGGCCTACCGCGGCTTCGCCGAGCGCGCGGGCAGCGGGCCTGCCAACTCTTTCGCCACCGCCATGCTGCAGGCGGAGCAATACGGCACCTCTGTATCCAAAGCCCTGCGCGTGCTGGCGGATGAATCGCGTTCCCAGCGCATGGCGAACGCCGAACAGAAGGCCGCATCGCTGCCGCCCAAGCTGACGGTGCCGATGATCCTGTTCTTCCTGCCGCCCCTGTTTTGCATCATCCTGGGGCCGGCCTTCATCGGCCTGAAGCAGTAATTCTGTAGATTATTTGGTCTTCGCGGGCGTCGGCGCCTTCGCCAGCACGTTGTCGCGCAAGGATTGCACGAGGTCGATGTTGCGCGCGATTTCCGTGCGGCCGGGCGCGAGCACCAGTGCGCGGTTGAGCAGCAGCAGGGATTCGTCGAAACGCGCCTGCGCGGCGAGGCAGATGGCGAGGTTGTTCATGACCGTGGTCTTGTCGCCCTTCCAGCCGGCGAGGGCGATGCGCAGCATTTTCTCGGCTTCGGCATGTTTGCCTTCGGCGTCAAGGGCGACCCCCATCAGGTCGGCGGCGTCGGCCTGCACGTTGGCGGCCTTCGGGTTTCCGATCACGTCGGCCAGCGCACGCTGCGCGACGTCGGTGCGGCCGATCTCGATATTGGCGGCGGCGTATTCGTTGAGGATGACTGGGTTGTCCTTGTCGGCGAAGGGCGCCAGCACGCGCAGGGCGCGGTCGGCATGGCCGGTGCGGCGCAGCAGCTGCGCGTAATTGAGCGCGATATCCTTGTCGCCCTTGTTGTCGTCGTAGAGGCGTGCGTAGCTGTCCATGGCCTCGTCGGTCTTGCCGGCCGCGGCCGCGTTGGCGGCTGCGGTGGAGAGGCGGGCTTCACGCTCTTCCTGATGGCCATTGAGGCTGTCGAGCGCCTGACCCACAACGGGCACGGAAGCCGGCTTGCAGGCGCCCAGCAATAGGATGAGGGACAGCGCGGTGGCGCAGCGGCGGAAATGGGTGTTCATGGTCATTGGTTGCTGCCCTCCGGCGATGGGGGTTCGCTGCCTTGTTGCGGCGCGGTGTCAGGCTCCGGCATGAGCGGGCCCGGGGCGGGTTGTTCGGGTGCGGGCGGCGCAGCGCCTTGGCTGTTGTCGGCACCGCCGATATTAGCAGCGGCGTTGACCGCGCTGGCGGCCGGCGCGGGGATCGTGCCCGATCCGGTGGGCGCGATCGGCGTCACTTCATAGCAGCCGTCGGGGCAGTAGAAATAGGCGGCAGGCACACAGGTCGCGTCTTGTCCGCTGCAGATACGGCGCACGCGCACGTATTTCTTCGCGGCATTGGCGTTGCTGACGATGATGTCGCGCTGCAGGATCACCTGTCCGGCGGCGTTCAGCACGGTGAACGATGTGGTGCCGGGCGCGCGCGGTGCGATGATGAGCAGGCGCGCGGAATCCAGCATGACCGAGGCATGATCGGGATTGTTGACGATGACGCTGACGGCGTCTTCGTTGAGGCGCACCAGTTCGTTCTTGTTCGAGGTGAGGCGGAGCGGCGCGGTGTCGGCGATCGGCTGCGTGTTCATCGCGGCGGGCGGCATCGCCTGAGGCGGCTTGACGAGCGCGGACGCGGCATGCGCCGGCAGCGCGGCGAGAAGCGCGAGACCCGCGGCAGCTGCCAGTATGTTCTTGTGCGAAATCAGCATGATCCCCTGCCTCATAAAACCCCATATTCATGATGTTCCAAAACGACACAAAATGCAAAGGCTAAGCAGAGCTTCCGCTATTCCGGAAAAATGGGATCAGAGCGCCTTTTCCAGTTCCGGCAGGGCCTGGAACAGGTCCGCGACAAGGCCGTAGTCGGCGACTTGGAAAATCGGCGCTTCGGGATCCTTGTTGATGGCGACGATGACCTTGGAGTCCTTCATGCCCGCGAGGTGCTGGATCGCGCCGGAGATGCCGACGGCGATGTAGAGGTCGGGCGCGACGACCT
>CAYZCE010000028.1:0-18902 GCA_964476835.1 uncultured Rhodospirillaceae bacterium | reverse complement strand
GATCACCTCGATCACCGAAGAGATCATGAAGATCGCTCTCGGCCAGGCGCAAGAAGGCCGCATGCACATCCTCGGCGAAATGGCCAAGGCGCTGACGTCCTCGCGCGACAGCCTGAATGCCAACGCGCCGCAGATCGTCACGATCACGATCCCCAAGGACAAGATCCGCGACGTCATCGGCTCCGGCGGTTCCGTCATCCGCGAAATCGTCGCACAGACGGGCGCCAAGATCGACATCGAAGACGACGGCACCGTCAAGGTCGCCGCCGTCAGCGCTGAATCGATCAAGAAGGCACTCGATTGGATCAAGGGCCTCACAGCTTCTCCGGAAGTCGGCGCGATCTACGAAGGCAAGGTCGTCAAGATCATGGAGTTCGGCGCTTTCGTGAACATCATGCCCAAGGTCGACGGCCTCGTGCACATCTCGGAACTCTCGACGCAGCGCGTCAAGCAAGTCTCCGACGTGGTCAAGGAAGGCGACGTCGTGAGGGTCAAGTGCATCGGCCTCGACGAAAAGGGCAAGATCAAGCTCTCGATCAAGGCCCTGCAAACCGAGCAAAAGGAAGCTGTCTAAGCTTTCTCGAGCCACAAAAAAAGCGCCCGACCGCAAGGTCGGGCGCTTTTTCTTTGCAGTAGACTATACGAAGCTAAAGCCGCGATTAGGGTTGGGCTTGGATTCTCCGTTTTTGCCCACGCCGCCATCATACGCATAAGGAACGCAAAAGCCGGTTGAGCCACGCGTACCCATAGGCTCGCTGGCGATAACAACAGCCAGCATAGCGCGGTTCTTTTCCTGACGCCGCACAAGAGTGCCTTCAGGGTAGGAAGCGTGCGCTTCGAAGAGGGCAACCATAGCGCCACTGCCCAAATTGAACGACTGCTTTATGCTCATCGTCTTAAAAAAGTTGTTTGTCGTTGTATAGGAATTGAAGCTCGACAGTTGCTTGTCGCCATCTTCGACAAAAAACTCCCCATTCCACTTCTCCGTGATAAGTTGATTGCTATACTCAAGCAACTCCGCCGATTTTCCCTCCGCAAGCATCTTTTGAACATCGGCAACATTCATCTTCTTTACTTCAAACGGCGGCGGCCCCTGCTCAACCGGTATCGCGGTTGCGGCGGCGGCGTCTTCCACTTCAGTTGCTGGCGGCTCAACCCGCGTCCAGGTCGAGGCGGCAGCTTCTTCCACTTCAGCTGACGGCGGCTCCTGCTCAACAGACGTCGAGGCTGGGGGAGCTGCTTCCTGCGCCCTTCTAAGCAAAATGTCTAAAAATCGGTTCCAGCCGCTCTTTTTCTTATTATTTTCAGCCATATGCTTCCCCCTATTTAATATGTAAATAAATAATACGCGAATCTATATATTATGTCAATAATATTCCCGGCATTTTAAAGAAATAACTCTCTGCCGTACAAAATAAGGTATTCGCTCTGCGCGGTCACAACCGGGCAAACACAAGAGGCCCGATGCCCTCGCATTCAAGAAGGAAGAAAAGGGGACATGCGCCGTAAGAAAATCAACACCATCCCCTAAATAAAATATCAACGACTGCGCGCACATATCCAGCCATCGAGCCTGCTTGCGCGGACCTGCAATTGAAAATCAATTTCAACAGCCGCGACAAAATCCCTCTATTGCAAACCGGACGCCCTTTTTTCTTGTCGCGGACAGCTGAAAGCATTAGCCTTCCAGTGAAAGAAGGGTCCATGTCCAAACTCATCATTCCCAAAGTCATCGGCCATCGCGGCGCGCGCGCTTATGCGCCGGAGAATACGCTGGCCTCGTTCCACGCCGCCGCCGACCTCGGCATCGAGTGGGTGGAGCTGGATGCCAAGCTGACCAAGGACGGCATCGCCGTCGTCTTTCATGACGAAGAATTGAACCGCACCACCAGCGGCTCGGGCCTTGTCGCCGACACCGACTTCAAGGACATCCGCGAGCTCGACGCCGGCTCGTGGTTCGCCGAGAGCTTTTTGAACGAGCGCGTGCCGACGCTGGAAGAAGCGCTCAACCTCATCATCGACCTCAACCTCGGCCTCAACCTCGAGATCAAGCCCTGCCCTGGGCGCGAGGTGGAGACCGCCGAGATCGCGCTCGACATCGCCACGCGCATCTGGCCCGATGACGCGCCGCCGCCGCTGATCTCCAGCTTCAGCCACGTCAGCCTCGAGACCGCGGTGGACACCATGGGCGACTGGCCGCGCGGCCTGCTGATCGACGACTACTTCAAGGAGTGGCAAGAGGTCGCCGAGCACCTTGGCGTGCACACGATCAACATCGACGGCAACGCCTCGACACGCGACCAGATCGACGAATATCTGGAGTACCGCAAGCCCCTGCTCGCCTACACCATCAACGATCCGCACAAGGCGGTCGAGCTGATGGACTGGGGCATCGCGAGCGTGTTCTCCGACTGCCCCGATGTCATCCGCGAAGCCATCGAACAATTTCATTGAGGCCGCCCATGCACAGCTTCCCTTTTCCGACCGAGCCCTTCAAGGACGCAGAGTGGACGGATATTCCGGCCGAAAAAGTTCTCGCCGGAAAACCGAAGTCCGCGATCAAAATCCTCTACACCAGCAAGTCCGGCGACCTCTGCGCGGGCGTCTATGAATGCACGGCGGGCAAATGGACGACGACCTACAGCGAAGACGAATTCATCACGCTGATGGAAGGCCACCTGCGCCTGACACACGACGACGGCACGGTGATCGAATACAAGGCGCCCGACAGCTTCTTCATCCCCTCGGGCTTCTCCGGCATCTGGGAGCCGCTGACGCATATCCGCAAGCATTTCGTGATCTACGAGAAGGTGTCATGAAACAGCTTCCCATCGTCGCCGTTCCCTGCAACATGATGGAGTATCAGGGTTCTCGCGTGCATTTCGTGCGCCAGACCTATGTGCGCGCGCTGGTCAAGGTGGTGAAGTGCGTGCCGCTGCTGATCCCCGCGACGGGCGACGGCTTTAGGCTCGACAGCCTCGCAGGGCGCATCGACGGCGTGCTGCTGACGGGCGCCGCTTCCAACGTCTGCCCCGACCATTACAGCGGCACGCGCGAATTCGATGAAGACCTGCTCGACACCGCGCGCGACGCGACCACGCTGCCGCTCATCCGCGACGCAATCGCGATGGACATGCCCCTCTTCGCCGTGTGCCGCGGCTTCCAGGAGATGAACGTGGCGCTCGGCGGCTCGCTGCACCAATTCGTGCACAAGCAGCCCGGCAAGCACGACCACCGCCCGAAGGACCTCCCCTTCAAGGAAAAGTACGAGCACCAGACCCACAAGGTCGACGTGCGCAAGGGTGGCATCTTTGAAAAGCTGAAACTGCCCGCGAGCTTCACCGTCAACTCGATCCACAACCAAGGCGTCGACCGGCTGGCCGACGGCCTCTTCGTCGAGGCGGTCGCGGAAGACGGGCTGGTCGAAGCAGTCTCCATACCGGGCAAGCGTTTCATCCTCGGCACTCAATGGCACCCCGAGGGCGACTATTGGCTCAACGAAGCCGACCGCATCCTGCTGGAATCCTTCGGAAGCATCCTGCATGCAGGCCGCTAACTGAAAGTTAACCCCTTGATGTTAACATAAGTTGAACATCAAGGGAGCCCTTCCACAATGACCAAATTCACTGAAAAGCAAGCCGGCGACACGACCTTCCAGTTGTCCGGCGTGTTCTGCTTCTATTCCCGATCACGCGGCGCCGAATACAACTCTATCGCCTACAAGCTAGGCGAAACCCAGACAGAGAAATTCACCGTCAACTATTTCGGCACGATGCTCAGCGACGGCACCCCGGGCGGCGTCGCTTCCGACACGCTGGTGCGCCCCGATAACGCCGATACTTATGTCCTTATCGGCAAAGTCATCACCGACCCTCGCCTGCCCCGCAACCAGACGTTCCTGATGCCCGTCGACCTCGACACCGAAGTCGCGCAGCAATTGGGTCTGCCGTTGGAAAGGATCGCCCCCGCCCAGCACGACGACGTCAGCGCCGGCGCACCCGCCATCAAGCACACGCCTGAGAAAAAAATGCAGGAAGAAGCCCAACGCCGCGCTTTTGACCGCGACACCGACACGAAGTTCAAGCTTCACATGAAAAAATAATCAGTATCAATTAGATATTGACAAGTCTTAAAGCGATAAGCGAGCCTTGATTGGCTCACTTATCGCTTTAAGATATACGCACTTTTTGCTGATTTAATTCAATAGTTAAAACAACGCTTTTCGCCTTCGAAATCGGCGGGAGAAGCCTTGACTCCGGCACGCCTTGCATTAACGTAACCTCTTCACACGTTTATATTTTTGAGGATCGTATGCAAAAGAAGTTTCTGGCCCTGACCGGTCTTGCCCTGCTGTTCCCGCTTTCGCAATGCTTCAACCGCAGCGCCGAGCGCCCCGAGGCACAACCGCTGGCTCCCGCCACTGCCATCACGGTTGTCGATGCGCCCAAGGCCGATACGGTTCCTGCCGTGCCCTTCTCGACGCTGACCAACCACTGGCTCGACCAGAACGGCGTGCCGACGGCGGATGCGCGCATCCTGCTCGTCTATCTGCAAAATGCTTCGGCCCAAGGCCTCAACCCCGCCGATTACAAGACCGATGCGATCGCGCAACTGGTCGCCACCCCCGGCGACAGCGCGGCATTTGAAGCGGCGCTGACCAGGGCCTTCGTCGCCTACACGACCGACATGACCGGCCCGCGCGTTTCGCCGTCGCTGATCGGCAGCCAGGCGCAGTTCTGGCGCAAGCCGCTGACGAAGGCCGAAGCCTTCGCGCAGGTCGACAGCGCCGGCGGCATCAACCAGATGCTCAAGGGCCTCGAGCCGCAGGACCCGCTCTACGGCGCGCTCAAGACCGAACTCGCGACGCTGACCGCCGACACCACCGGCGCCGGCGCGGCGAAGATCCCGCAAGTGGTCGCCAACATGGAACGCCTGCGCTGGGACCTCGCCCGCCCAACGCGCTACATCGAGGCGAACCTCGCCGCCAACACGCTGCGCGCCGTCGACGGCGACAAGGAAATCGACATCAACATCATCAACGGCCGCGTCGACCGCCAGACCGCCGAATTCACCGCGCCGATCACCGGCATCCGCTTCAACCCGACCTGGCACGTGCCCGTGCACCTGCTGCTGGCCGACAAGGTGCCGAAACTCCGCAAGAACCCGCATTGCTTCGACGACGCCGGCTTCAACTTCTTCTACGACGGCCGCAAGGTCGGCTCCGGATCGATCAACTGGAACGGCATGAGCAACGCGGAAATCGCCAAGCACGTTTCCGTCACCCAGTCGCCCGGCCCCAAGAACGCGCTCGGTCACCTGTTCTCGCTGATGCAGGACCCCTACACGCAATACCTGCACTACACCAACCAGCCCGAGCTGTTCGCGAAAGATCCGCGCTTCATCAGCTCCGGCTGCATGCGCATGGAAGATCCCGACACCATCGCCGCCTTCATCATGCAGACGACCAAGGAAGACATCGCCTCCCACAAGGGTGGCCGCGGCGACTGGGACGTCAAGGCGCCCGCGCCGGTGACGTTCTTCAGCGTCTACCGCAGCATCACGCTCGACGCCAACGGCGCGCTCGTCTATCACAAGGACGCCTACGGCCGTGACAAGAAGATCTACGACGCACTGAAGGCCAAGGGTCACGTGCCGCCCGCCGCCAACAAGACGCAAGTCGCGCAGAACAAGCCGCATACGCCGAAGGCATGAAAGGCCTGCGGCACTTCCTGAAGTGCGCCTTCCTCGCCGCCGCGCTTGCCGCGCCCGGCCGGGATGACGCGCAGACGCAAGCGCCCACCACCACCGTCACGCCTGCATCGGCGGCGTCCTTCCATCGCTGGGTCGTCCAATTCAGGAAGCAGGCGGTTGCCAGCGGCATCTCGCCCGCCGTGGTCAAGGAAGCGTTGCCCGACACGCTCGCGCCGCTACCCCGCGTGCTGGAACTCGACACCAAGCAGCCCGAGCATACTTATACGCTTGCCGAATACCTCGACCGCGTCGTCACGCCGGAGCGCACGGCCAAGGGGCAAGCGGAAATGGACGGCCTCTCCACCACGCTCGACAGCGTCGCTGCCGTCTATCATGTCGATCCGCAAGTCGTCGTTTCGCTCTGGGGCATGGAGACGGCCTTCGGCACGCGCACGGGCGATTTCAATACTGTGAACGCGCTGGCCACCCTTGCCTGGGGCAGCAGCCGTCCCGACTTCTTCCGCAGCGAACTGCTGAACGCGCTCAAGATCCTTGAGCAGGAAAAAATGCCTTCAGCATCTCTTAAAGGCTCGTGGGCGGGCGCGCTGGGGCAATGCCAGTTCATGCCCTCCAGCTATCTCGTCCGCGCCGTCGATTTCAATGGCGACGGCAAACGCGACATCTGGAACACGCCCGCCGACGTCTTCGCCTCCGCCGCCAATTACCTGCATCAGGCAGGCTGGAAGCAAGGCGAGCAATGCGTCCGCGCCGTCGACCTGCCGAAAAACTTCAACCGCCAACTGCTGGGTTTGAACCAGCGGCACTCTCTCGCATACTGGAAGTCAAAGGGCATCACCGTGCCGGTCACGGATACGAAGGGCACAGCCTCGCTGATCCAGCCGGACGGCGCGGGCACGCAGGCCTATCTCGTCTACGACAATTACCGCGTGCTGCGGAAGTGGAACAACTCCAACCCCTTCGCCACCTCGGTCGGCCTGATGGCCGCTCAGCTCAAGAAATAATCAGAAGCCCCAACGCACGCCGGCGCGGAATTCGCTGCCGTAGAGGCTGCCGCCCGTCCGGCCTGTGGGCGTGCCGTTGACGGCGTAATCGAAGTTCATCTTCTGCGTCTCGAAATAGCGGTAGTCGAGCGTGAGGTCGACCTTGTCGATCAGGTTATACGCAACACCCGCCGCGCCCTGCCACGTCACCGAGGAATCGTTGTCGTCGACCGTGATGAGGTTTGCGCCGACATATTCATTCGCCTTGCTATGCACGCGCATGACGCCCGCGCCCGCGCCGATATACGGCTTGATCGCCGTACCGGTCGGGATGTCGTAGTACAGGTTGGCCATGACGCGCTGGCCTGACATCTGCACCTTGCCCGCATCGATGGCCGGGACCTTCCCTGCGTCAAACTTGTTGCCGTCGGTCATCGCGCCCTCGATCTCCGCGCGCATATGGAACGGGAAGGCATAACCGACCGCCGCGCTGCCGACCCAGCCGTCCTTGGAGGTGTAAGTGCCGCCCCCGGTCGCGCGGTCCGACATGCGCACAAGGCCGCCCTGCCCCGCGATGTAAACGCCCGTCCAGTCTTCCGCCTGCGCCGCCGTCGTCGCCAATGCCATGCACAGAGCCGCCGCGCCTGCCAGATATTTCATCGTTTTTCCCCTTCTCAAAAATAATCCTGCCCATAGTCTAAGGGATGCGCCCCGCCCGAGGCAAGAAAGCCTTGATAGTCATAAACGATTTGGTCTAGCCTGAAGCAGGCGCGAGTGTGGTGGAACGGTATACACAGCAGACTTAAAATCTGCCGGCCTCTGGCCTTGAGGGTTCAAATCCCTCCACTCGCACCAGCCTGTTTTCACCCTGCGTAATGGCTTCGGCTTGACAGGCCTGATATAATATAAACATGAGCGACAAGCCGACACAAACAGGCCCTGAGGTCATCGAGAACTTCGTGCGCACCCTGCCCGGATCGCCCGGCGTCTACCGGATGCTGGATGCGTCCGGCAACGCGCTGTACGTGGGCAAGGCGCGCAACCTGAAGAAGCGCGTGCAGGCCTATACGCAGCTCGACAAGCACGTCATCCGCATCCAGCGCATGATCGTGCAGACCGCGCATATGGAGTTCGTCACCACCCATACCGAGGCCGAGGCGCTGCTGCTCGAGGCCAACCTGATCCGCAAGCTCAAGCCGCGCTACAACGTGCTGCTGCGCGACGACAAGTCGTTCCCCTACATCCTCATCACCGGCGACCACGAATACCCGCTGGTGACCAAGCATCGCGGCGCGAAAGACCGCAAGGGCGAATATTTCGGCCCCTTCGCGTCGGGCGCGGCGGTGAACGAGACGCTGGCGACGCTGCACCGCGCCTTCATGCTGCGCAACTGCCCCGACACCGTCTTCGCCGCGCGCACGCGGCCCTGCCTGCAGCACCAGATCAAGCGTTGCACCGCCCCCTGCGTCGGCCGCGTGACGAAAGAGCAATACGCGCAACAGGTCGACATGGCGCGGCAGTTCCTCAAGGGCTCCGACCGCGGCATCCAGGAGGCCTTCGTGCAGGCGATGCAGGTCGCCAGCGACCGCCTCGATTACGAGACCGCCGCGCAGTACCGCGACCGCATCCGTGCGCTGACGACGATCCAGTCGCAGCAATCCGTGAACGTCGACAAACTGAAGGACGCCGACATCTTCGCCCTCCACCAGAAGGACGGCCAATCCTGCGTGCAGGTGTTCTTCTTCCGCGGCGGGCAGAACTTCGGCAACCGCCCCTACTTCCCGCGCCACGACAAGGACGAGGCGCCCGACACCATCCTCGCCTCTTTCATCATGCAGTTCTACGCGAGCCGCCCGACGCCAAAGGAAATCCTCACCAACATCCCCTTGCCCGAGCACGGCCTGCTCTCGGAAGCGCTGAAGGCCGATGTGGCTTGTCCCGTGCGCGGCACCAAGAAAGACATCACCGCGATGGCGGAGAAGAACGCGCGCGAGGCGCTCGAACGCAAGCGCGCCACCGACGCCACCCATGCCGAAATCCTCGACCGTATCGCCGAACTCTTCGCCCTCGAGACCACGCCCGAGCGCATAGAGGTCTACGACAACAGCCATACCGGCGGCACCCTCGCCCTCGGCGCGATGATCGTGGTGGGGCCAGAAGGCTTCATGAAGTCTTCCTACCGCAAGTTCAACATGGACAGGGAAGACATCATTCCCGGCGACGACTTCGCCATGATGCGCGAGATGCTGACCCGCCGTTTCCGCCCCTTGGGGAAAAACGAGCCGGGCGCGGTCACCCCCGACCTTGTGCTGATCGACGGCGGGCAGGGTCAGCTCAACGTCGCCCGTCAGGCGATGGCCGACCTCGGCGTCGCCGACATCCCCGTCGTCGGCATCGCCAAAGGGCCCGACCGCAACGCGGGCCGCGAGCGCTTCTTCATGCCCGACCGCGAACCGTTCAGCCTCGCGCCCAACGACCCGATCCTCTATTTCCTCCAGCGCGTGCGCGACGAGGCACATCGCTTCGCGATCACTTCCCATAGAGCGCGCCGCGCCAAGGCCATCACGCAAAGCCCGCTCGACGAAGTCCCCGGGATCGGCGCCCGGCGCAAAAAAGCCCTCCTCCTCCACTTCGGCTCGGCGAAAGCAGTTGCCGAGGCGGGGCTGGCTGATTTACAAAAGGTAGAGGGTATCAGCAAAGCCACGGCGGAAGCGGTCTATAACTTCTTCCACGACGGCGAATAAGAAAAGGATGCGATGAAGATGTCCGTGAAACTGATGTACAACGTGCCGAACCTGCTCTCGGCCTACCGCATCGTCATCCTGCCCGTCCTCACCCTGTTCTTCTTCATCGGCGGCGAGCTGGCGACGTGGATCAACGTCGTCTTGTTCTTCTTCGCCTGCCTGTCGGATTTCTTCGACGGCCATATCGCGCGCTCGACCGGGCAGACCTCCGTCTTCGGCAAGTTCCTCGACGCCACTTCCGACAAGATCATGATCGGCGGCACGCTGATGCTGCTGGTTTCCTTCGACCGCATCACGGGGTACTGGATCATCTGCGCGCTCGCCATCTACCTGCGCGAGATCCTCGTCTCGGGCCTGCGCGAGTTCCTCGGAAAGTACAACATCGACGTGCCGATCTCGCAGATGGGCAAGTACAAGACGCTGACGCAGATGTTCGCCTGCGGCTTCCTGATGGCCGGCGACTACGGCCCGCACTTCATCCCGCATTCGTACGAGATCGGCCTGCTCGGCCTGCTCGTCGCCACCTACATGACGATCATGTCGGGCTGGGCTTACATGAAAGCCGGCGTCGTGACGATCCGCACACTGGATACGGAACAGAAAGCTTAAGCTTTATTCTGGATTTTTTTAGCCTCTGCGACGACTTCCACGAGCTTTTCGTGGAAGGTAAAATCGATATCGTGGCGGCTTTCCATCGCGCGGCGCACGTCTTCCGGCGGCTCCATCCCGAAGCCGCATTCGATCACATCGCCAAACTCATGCAGGTTCATTTCCTCCTTGGCGCGCGAAATCAGGATGAAATCTTCATAGCGGCTGGGCAGCACGCTGATATAGGCAAAGAAGTCTTCACCGTCGCCGGTCTTCCCGTTCACGAGATGCACGAGGCTGGCGTGCTGATCCGCTTTAGCGAAAGCTTCAGGAGGCACAGAAGCATGTTGCATTTTGCACGTTCCTTATAATTTGAGCTTCTGGCTGATCTTGTCCAGATTATCGGCTTGCTTGGCAGCAACCGTAGCTGCCAGGCCTAATCCGAAGCCACCCGCGTATAATACGCCGGCGATGACCAACGCCGGAGCGGCGGGAGAAAACATGCAAACCGTCCCCCAAGTCGCGCAAGCGGCCATGAGGCCTTTGTAAATCGACGATTTGGAGCGAAGTTCCTTGGCGTTCTTATCCATCAGACCTATTGCTTCGGAAACATTTTCAATCTTGATGCGTGTCAAATCCGGCCTGCTCATATATTTTTCCCTGTTTAAAAATCAAGCAGCTTAAATCTCGGGTTTAGTATAATAAAAGCTTTAAGATTTAATCTTATCCTGAACCTCGGCCTTGACTTGCGCGGCCAGTTCTTTCACATCCGCGGCGAAAGTGAAGTCGATATCGTAGCGGCTTTCAAGCTTGCGCCGCACATCTTTCGGCGGCACGGCGCCGAAGCCGGACTCGATGATCTCGCCGAACTCGCTTAAATCCATTTGCTCCCGCGCGCGGGAGATCAGCATGAAATCCTCATACCGGCTCGGCAGGACGCTGATGTAGGCATAGAAGTCCTGCCCCGCGCCGGTCTTGCCCGTCACCAGATGGACGATGCCGGCATGCGCGTCGGTTTCGACGAGCTCTTCTTGTGAAGCAAAAGACGTCAGATGTCCCATGTTATTTCGTTCCGCCCGGCATGGGCTTGCCGGTTCTGGAGATGTACTTCATCTCCTCTCTCACTGGCGCCGCTTTCGCATGGAAGGCTTTATCCTCCTTACGCTTTATCAAGTTAGTCACAAGCCACGAAGCCCCGATAACCCCAAGAACGACAGGGATTGGAAGAGCGGCGTTCAAAAGAATGCCGGCGACGCCAAGCTTATAGCACCTCGCCTCGTGCTTCTGGTCGATCGCGATCTTCTCTTTGCTGAGCGCCGTCAACTCCGTCTTCAGTTCCGTTATCCGCTTGAGCGCAAGAGGATCACTGACCTCCCACACTCGGACATCGCTTAAATCCGGCTTTCCTTTGATATCGTTCGTCATGAAAAACTCCTTAAAATATAACTGCCCCAAGTGTAGCAAAGGCAAATTAATATTTTATGAAATATCAGAAAATGATATCTATATAATTGAAAATAATAAGTTTTATTTAAGAGACCAGCGTCGCCCGCTTCGTTTCGCGGTGCATCAGGTAGAGGCCGGAGAGGATGATCAGGGCTGCGCCCAGCATCACCTCGATGCCCGGCCTTTCGTTGAACAGGTAATAGCCGAGCAGCGCACCCCAGACGATCTGCGTGTAGTGATACGGCGCGACGGTCGAGGCCGAGGGCGCGGTCTGGAAGCCGTAACTGACGCACAGCTGGCCGATCGCCCCGGTCACGCCCATCATCACGAAGAGGCCCCATTCATAGGCCGTCATCGGCTGGGCGTGGCTCACGTAGAACGGCAGCGCGATCAACACGCTGACAACGCCGCCGACCATGTACATGAACGGCCGGCTCTCGGTGGTGCCGAGGCGGCGGATGACGAGCATCTGCGCGGCGAAGGCAAAGGCGCTGAGCAGCACCACATACGTCCAGACGTTGAACAACCCGCCGCCCGGCCTGAACACGAAGAGCACCACGCAGAACCCGAACAGCGTGACACCCCAGCGCCGGGCATCCGGCTTGTCTCCCATGAACATCGCCGACAAGGCCGCCACCCACAAAGGCGCGGTGAAGACGAGCGTGTAGAACGTGGTCAGCGGCACATGCACGAAAGCGAAAATATTGCACACCGTCGTCACCTGCGCCAGCAGCGCGCGTGCAAGAACCAGCCCCGGTTTGCGCGTCGAGAAAGCGCGCTTGCCCTCGACCGTCAGGCCGTAGAGGAGCATGAGCGCGAAGTTGAAGGAACTGAGTATCAGCAGCACTTGCGAAAAGTGCAGCCGCCGCGCCACGATCTTGGTGCCCGCGTCGCCGAGGTTGTAAAAGGCGTAACCGGCACAGACGAGCAGCACCGCGACCAGCACGCTTTGCCGGGTGTGGGGGCGATCCGCCACGGTCATTTGGAGATACGCAAACGAACGATATCTGCTTTCTGGAGCGGGGCAGCGCCGAGGGTGACGGCGGAACGCAACACGGCGCTCATGCGCTCCAGCGTCGCCTCGTCCTTGGCGTGGACGGTGGCGATGGGGCGTGCACCCTGCCCGACTTCCTCGCCGACCTGCGCCATCTGCGTGAGGCCAACGCTGTGATCGACGCCATCCGTCGGGCGCGCACGGCCGCCGCCGAGTTCGACGATGCCGATGCCGATCGCGCGCGCGTCCATCGCTGTGATGACGCCCTTATGTGCCGGGAATACGTCGCGCACCAGCGGCGCGGCCTTGAGATAAGCATGCGGCTTGTCCATCAGGTCGGCAGGGCCGCCGAGGATCTTGACCATCTTGGCGAATTGCTCCGCCGCGTGGCCGTTTTTGAGCACCGCGTCGATCTTCGCGCGGGCTTCCGTGATGTCCTTCGCCAGCTTGCCAAGCACCAACAGCTCTGCCGTCAGCGCAGCCGTGACTTCGTGCAGGCGCGGATCGACATTCTTGTTTTGCAGGTATTCGATGGCTTCCACGACTTCGAGCGCATTGCCCGCCGTGCGGCCGAGCACTTCGTTCATGTCGGTGAGCAGGCCGACGGTCGGAAGTCCTGCGCCATTGGCAACCGTCACGATGCTCTGCGCAAGCGCCTTGGCGTCGTCGTAGTCCTGCATGAAAGCGCCGGTGCCAAACTTGACGTCCATCACAAGGCCGCCAAGGCCTGCCGCGAGCTTCTTAGAGAGGATCGAGGCTGTAATCAGATCTAGGCTCTCCACCGTCGCCGTCACGTCGCGGATCGAATAGATGATGCGGTCGGCGGGCGCAAGATCCGGCGTCGCGCCGATGATCGCGCAACCGGCCTCGCGCACCGTCTTCTTCAACAGCGCGACGTCGGGCTGCGACACATAGCCGGGAATGGAATCCATCTTGTCGAGCGTGCCGCCCGTATGGCCGAGGCCGCGCCCCGACAGCATCGGCACGAAAGCGCCGCAGGCCGCGAGGATCGGCGCGAGCATCAGGCTCACCTTGTCGCCGACGCCGCCGGTCGAGTGCTTGTCGAGGATCGGGCCGGGCAGGTTCTCGCCCTTCCAGTCCATCACCGTGCCGGAATGCGCCATGGCGGCGGTCAGCGCCACGCGCTCGTCCATCTCCATCTTCTTGAGCAGCACGGCCATGCAGAATGCGGCCACCTGACCCTCGCTGACGCTTTTCGTCGTCACGCCCGAAATAAATTCCTTGATCTCGGCGGCGGCGAGCTTATGGCCATCGCGCTTCTTGCGGATGATTTCCTGTGGCAGCATGAAAACCTCTCATCTATATAATCGCAACAAGGTTATTGCATTTACCCTGCCTTGCGCCAGATAATAACAGCCATGAAAACAGCCCTGAAACAGTTTCTAAGCTCCGACGCCGCAGGCGGCATTGTCCTTATCGGGGCCGCCGCCCTTTCCATGATTATGGCTAATTTCTTCAACTATACCGCAGGCCCTGACGCGCGCCCCTGGGTCGAGTACCTCATGGCGGTGTTCTTCTTTCAGGTCGGGCTGGAGATCAAGAGCGAGATCAGGAACGGCACCCTGTCCCTGCTCCCCGTCGTCGCGGCCGCCGGCGGCATGGCGGTGCCTGCGCTGGTCTACATCCTGTTCAACCGCGCCGACATGCACGGCTGGGCCATTCCGTCGGCCACCGATATCGCCTTCGCGCTCGGCGTTTTGTCGCTGGTGCCGGGGGTACCGCCGGCGATCCGCATCCTTTTGCTGGCGATTGCGGTGCTGGATGATCTGGGCGCGGTCATCATCATCGGCCTCTTTTATACCTCGGGCGCGGCGGTCGGCGGCATGGTCGCGCTGTCGGGCGTGGTCGCGGCTTTGTTCGTGCCTACTGCCCGCGAAAAACCCCTGATGAAGGCCCTGCACGGCTGGGTTGCGTTTCTGGTCATGCCGCTGTTCGCGCTGGCCAATGCGGGGGTCAACCTCAAGGGCGTTTCCCTGCACAACCTTACCGAACCCGTGCCTTTGGGCATCGCGGCGGGGTTGTTTCTTGGCAAGCAGGCTGGTATCTTCACCGCCATCGCCGCCGCGGTCAAAACGCGCGCGGCGCCCATGCCGAACGCCACATGGCGCGACCTCTACGGCATGTCCCTCCTCTGCGGGGTCGGCTTTACGATGAGCCTCTTCATCGGCGGCCTCGCGTTCGACGACATGCACGGCGTGCGCATCGGCGTCCTGACGGGATCACTCCTGTCGGCCGTGGCCGGATACGTGATTTTGAGAAGGAAGAGACCATGACGCAAAAGACCCCCATCACCATCGCCCACGGCGACGGCATCGGCCCCGAGATCATGGCGGCCACGCTGGAGATCCTCGAAGCCGCCGGCGCGCGCATCGCGCCCGAGACGATCGAGATCGGCGAAAAGGTCTACGCGCGCGGTTGCGCGGCGGGCATCGAGGACGCGTCGTGGGAAAGCCTCAACCGCACGAAAGTCTTCCTGAAAGCCCCCATCACCACCCCGCAAGGCGGCGGCTTCAAGAGCCTCAACGTCACCGTGCGCAAGTCGATGGCGCTATATGCCAACATCCGCCCCTGCATTTCCTACGCGCCCTATGTGAAGACACTGCAGCCGCAGATGGACATGATCATCGTGCGCGAGAACGAGGAAGACTTGTACGCCGGCGTCGAGTACCAGCAGACCGACAACGTCATGCAGTGCCTCAAGCTCATCTCGCGCACCGGCTGCGAGCGCATCATCCGCTACGCCTTCGAATACGCGCGCGCGAATGGCCGCAAAAAGGTCACCTGCATCTCCAAAGACAACATCATGAAGATGACCGACGGTCTCTTCAGCAAAGTCTTCCGCGAGATCGCACCGGAATATCCTGAGATTGAAACCGCCCACATGATCGTCGACATCGGCGCGGCCAAGATCGCCTCCAAGCCCTCCCTCTTCGACGTCGTCGTCACCGAGAACCTCTATGGCGACATCATCTCCGACATCGCCGCCGAAGTCTCCGGCTCGGTCGGCCTCTGCGGCTCCTCCAACATCGGCAAGAACGGCGCGATGTTCGAGGCGATCCATGGCTCCGCGCCCGACATCGCGGGCAAGGGCATCGCCAACCCCTCGGGCCTGCTGCATGCGGCGCTGATGATGCTGCAACACATCGGCCAGGCGGACGTCGCCGAGACGATCCACAATGCATGGCTGAAAACGATCGAGGACGGCATCCACACCGGAGACATCTACAACGAACAGACCAGCGCGAAGAAAGTCGGTACCGCCGCGTTCGGCAAAGCTATCGTCGAGCGCCTCGGCCAGAAACCCGCCAAGTTCAAGCCCGTCACCTATGCGGCAGCCAAGCCGATGCACCTCAAGGAGGTACAACTCCCCGCGCGCGGCGAAAAGAAGCTGACCGGCGTCGACGTCTTCCTGCACTGGCGCGACGGCGCAGGCCCCGCACTGGCGCAGAAGATCAACGCCATCGCCGCCGGCGACCTCAAGCTTTCCAGCATCGACAGCCGCGGCCTGCTCGTCTGGCCCGAAGCGACCGCGCTACAGGAAATCGGCGACCACTGGCGCTGCCGCTTCATGGCCGCCGGTACCGTCGGCAACGACGCGATCATCACCCTGCTGCAAAAACTGCAACAGGCCGGCCTCGACTGCGTCAAGACGGAAAACCTCTACACCTTCGGCGGCCTGCGCGCTTATACGGTCGCGCAGGGGCAGTAATACCGCTTAAAGATGCGGCGCCGTCAGTTCGTTCTGGCGGCAGGCGGCGGCGACGGTGTTGCCGAGCAGGCAGGCGATGGTCATGGGGCCGACGCCGCCGGGCACCGGGGTGATAAACCCTGCGACCTTTGCGGCCTCGTCAAAATCCACATCGCCGACGATCCCGCCCGACTTCGTGCGGTTGATGCCGACGTCGATGACGATGGCGCCGGGCTTGATCCAGTCGCCCTTGACCAGTTTTTCCTTCCCCGCCGCGACGACGAGGATATCGGCCTGCCGCGTGACGTGGCTGAGCTGCGGCGTGCGCGAGTGGCACATGGTGACGGTGCAGTTCTCGCGCAGCAATAATTGCGCGACAGGCTTGCCCACGAGGTTGGAGCGGCCGACGACGACGGCGTGCAGGCCGGTCAGGTTCTTCACAACGCTCTTGATCAGCGTCAGGCAGCCGAGCGGGGTGCAGGGCACCATCCCCGGCAGGCCGGCCATCAGGCGGCCGACGTTCTCAACATGCAGGCCGTCAACGTCCTTGGGCGGACTTATCGCGCGCAGCACGGTCGGCGCATCGACCTGTTTCGGCAGCGGCAATTGCACGAGGATGCCGTGCACTTTCTTGTCCTTGTTTAAACGCTGCACCAGCGCGAGCACTTCATCCTGCGAGGTGTTCTTGGGCAGGTGATGCACGAAGCTGCGGATGCCGGCTTCGTGCGCGGCCTTCTTCTTGTTGTTGACGTAGATGACGGAAGCCGGGTCGTCGCCGACCAGCACGACGGCGAGGCCGGGCATGATCTTGTGGTCGCCGACCAGCACCTCGACATGGCGGGCGATGGACTGGCGGAGCTTCTTCGCCAGCGCCTTGCCGTCGATCACCTGCGCGTGCGCGGATGTTTCCTTGTGTTTCGCCATGGTCATCCGTTACCTCAGCAGGCTGTAGAGCAGGCTCTGCGCGATGTAGATGCCGAAGATCATGACCATCGGCGAGAGGTCGATGCCGCCCATCGGCGGCAGGACGCGGCGCAGCTTGTCCATCCCCGGGCTGGTCAGCCGGTTGAGGACGTCGCAGACGCGCGCCACGATCTTGTTGCGCGTATTGAGCACCCCGAAGACCACCAGCCAGCTAACGATGACGCTGGCGATGATGAGCCACAGGTAAATGTCGAGCAGTTGTATCAGCAGGAAAATGATTGTGTTCATGTTCCACCCCCTCGCCCTTTATACTACGCTCCGAGCCTCCCCCTCAATGTCATTCCGAGCGCAGCGAGGAATCTTAAATGCTGGTCGTATGACAACTATTTAAGATCCCTCATTCCGTTCGGGATGACACCGAAACGCTTTTCCCGCTTGCGCCGAAAAGCTATGAATGTAATATAAAGCATCCACTTGGAGACGTATTATGACAGATAAAAAAGAACTCGCCTACCTCGACCTCAAGAACGGTCGCGTGGTCATCGAACTGCGCCCCGACCTCGCCCCCAACCATGTCGCGCGCATCAAGGAACTGATCGGCCAGGGCTACTACGACGGCCTGATCTTCCATCGCGTCATCCGCGGCTTCATGGCGCAGACCGGCTGCCCCGAAGGCACCGGCACGGGCGGCAGCGGCCAGAAGATCAAGGCGGAGTTCTCCGCCGAGCCTTTCGTGCGCGGCACCGTCGGCATGGCCCGTGCCATGAACCCCGACAGCGGCGACAGCCAGTTCTTCATCATGTTCGACGAAGCCCCGCACCTGAACAACCAGTACACCGTCTGGGGCACGGTGACCGAGGGTATGGAATTCGTCGACAAGATCGCGCGCGGCGAACCGCCCCGCGAACCCGACCAGATCATCAAGTTCTCGCTTCAGGCTTAACTTTTAAAGTACAGGAATAAACCAATGAAAAAACTTATCCTCTCCCTCATCGTCACCCTCGGCTTGATGGCCGGTATCGCACACGCGCAAGCGCCGGCGATGGATCCTGAAAACACCCTCTACCTCGACCTCAAGGACGGCCGCGTGGTCATCCAGCTGCGCCCCGACCTCGCCCCCAAGCATGTCGCGCGCATCAAGGAGCTGGTACGCCAAGGTTTCTATAACGGCCTGACTTTCCACCGCGTCATCGACGGCTTCATGGCACAGACCGGCGACCCCACGGGCACCGGCACCGGCGGCTCGGGCGTCAACATCCCGGCTGAGTTCACCAAGGAACCCTTCGTCCGCGGCACCGTCGGCGCCGCCCGCGCGAACGACCCCAACAGCGCGGACAGCCAGTTCTTCATCATGTTCGCCGAAGGCTCGTTCCTGAACGGCCAGTACACCGTGTTCGGCCAAGTGACCTCGGGCATGGAATTCGTTGACAAGATCAAGCGCGGCGAACCGCCGGTCGACCCCGACAAGATCGTCAAGCTGCAAGTCGCGGCCGACGCGGACAAGGCGAAGAAGTAACCATGAAGATCCTCGTTCCCGTCAAACGCGTCGTCGACGCCAACGTCAAGGTCCGCGTCAAGGCGGATCAGACCGGCGTCGAGCTGGCCAACGTCAAGATGTCGATGAACCCCTTCTGCGAGATCGCGGTTGAAGAAGCCGTGCGCCTCAAGGAAAAGGGCATCGCGCCCGAGATCGTCGCAGTCTCCATCGGCGTGGCGCAGTCGCAGGAAACCCTGCGCACCGCGCTCGCCATGGGCGCCGACCGCGGCATCCTCGTGCAGACCGACGTGAACGTGGAGCCTCTGGC
>CAYZCE010000027.1:0-25386 GCA_964476835.1 uncultured Rhodospirillaceae bacterium | reverse complement strand
GCGCACGGCGTCGGCCCAGCCCATCAGGGTCTGGAAATGATCGGTGAGGGCGGGCTGGAGCATCTTGACTTCGCCAATGAGGATTTCACCCGTCGAGCCGTCGAGGGTGACGGCATCGCCAGCCTTGAGCGTGTGGCCCTTGGCGACCAGCGTTTGCGTTTTGTAGTCGATGGAAACATCGCCCGCGCCTGCGACGCAGGGCTTGCCCATGCCGCGCGCGACAACCGCTGCGTGGCTGGTCATGCCGCCGCGCGAGGTGAGAATACCTTGCGCCGCGTGCATGCCGTGGATGTCTTCAGGGCTGGTTTCGGTGCGGCACAAAATCACTTTTTTGCCGTCGGCGGCGAGTTTCTCGGCTTCGTCTGAATCAAAAACGATGGTGCCCATCGCAGCGCCGGGGGACGCGGGCAGGCCGGTCGCGAGAACGGTCTTCTTCGCCTTGGGGTCGATGGTCGGGTGCAGCAATTGATCGAGCGATGCGGGCGCGATGCGCTGGATCGCCGTTTCCTTGTTGATGAGGCCTTCGTCGACCATCTCAACCGCGCAGCGCAGGGCGGCAGCCGCCGTGCGCTTGCCGCTGCGGGTTTGCAGCATGTAGAGTTTCTGGTTCTGGATGGTGAACTCGATATCCTGCATATCCTTGTAGTGCTGCTCGAGCTTGTGGCGGATGGCGTCGAGTTGTTTGTATACCTCGGGCATCTGCTTTTTCATTTCGTCCAGCGGCTGCGGCGTGCGGATGCCGGCGACGACGTCTTCGCCCTGTGCGTTCACCAGATATTCGCCGTAGAAAGCGTTTTCACCCGTCGAGGGATTGCGTGTGAAGGCAACGCCCGTCGCGCAATCGTCGCCCATGTTGCCGAAGACGACGGCCTGCACGGCGACGGCAGTGCCCCAGCTTTCGGGGATGTCATTGATCTTGCGATACGTCACCGCGCGCGGCGTCATCCACGAATGGAAGACAGCGCCGACGGCGCCCCACAGTTGATCGTAGGCGTCTTGCGGAAAGGGCTTGCCTGCGTGCTTTTGCACGATGTCCTTGAACTGCGCGACGATGTCTTTCCAGCCTTCGGCGTCGATGTCGGTGTCTTGTTTCAGGCCGCTGCGGCGTTTGTGGGTGTCGATGACATCTTCGAAGAGGTCATGATCCACGCCCATCACGACGTCGCCGTACATCTGGATCAGGCGGCGGTAACAATCATAAGCGAAACGCTCGTTGCCTGCGGCGAGGCCCGCAACAGTTGCGTCATTGAGGCCGATGTTCAAAATGGTATCCATCATGCCGGGCATGGAGACGCGCGCGCCGGAGCGTACGGCGAACAGCAGCGGCTTGCTGGCATCGCCGAAGACGCGGCCGGTTTCTTTTTCGACCTGTTGCAGCGCGGCGTTGACTTGGTCGCGGATCTCGGCGGGGTAGTTGTTGCCGTTCTGGTAGAAGTGGGCGCAGACCTCGGTCGAGAGGATGAAGCCGGGGGGAACGGGGAGGGCGAGGCGGCTCATTTCCGCGAGGTTGGCGCCCTTGCCGCCGAGCAGGTTTTTCTGGGTGGCGTCACCTTCGCAGAGGTCGCGCCCGAAGCTGTATACCCACTTTTGGCCTGCCGTTTTATGCTGCAAATTCGCACCCATAGACCGCTTCCTTTATATATTGAGAAATATGGGGCGATGCTATAATATCTGGCGGTCTGAATCAACGAGGAAAACATGTCCCAAGTACAAGCTGCCGAGCAGCAAAAACAAGCCTCCAACGGCACCGTTTCGATGGACGAACTGGTCGCGCTTTGCAAGCGCCGCGGCTTCATCTTTCCGGCCTCCGAAATCTACGGCGGCATCAACGGCTTCTGGGATTTCGGCCCGCTCGGCTCGCTCTTGAAAAACAACCTGCGCGACCGCTGGTGGATGGACATGGTCATCGCGCCGCCCATCGGCCCTGATGGTGAGCCGCTGCAGATCATGGGCGTGGACAGCGCCATCATCCAGAACCCCAGGGCATGGGAAGCCTCCGGCCACGTCGCGGGCTTCAGCGACCCGATGGTGGATTGCAAGCTGACCAAGCTGCGCTACCGCCAGGACCACCTCGTCGCCGTGGTGGACGAGCGCAATGACCAGATCTTCGCCTTCTACAAGGAAGCGCTGGAAGAAAAAGCCGCGCTCAAGAAGCTCAAGAAGATGGCCGGAACGGATGAGCTGGAAAAGCTCAAGGTCGTTCCCTTCACCGATATCGCGACGGCAGCTTACGCCAAGGTCATCGGCCCCGACACCGATCAGAAGGGCACGCTGACCGAGCCGAAGCAATTTAACCTGATGTTTAAAACTTACGTCGGCGCGACGGCGGGCGAGGACGATAAGGCGTATCTGCGCCCCGAAACCGCGCAGGGCATCTTCCTGAACTACAAGAACGTGGTCGACAACATGCGCGTACGCGTGCCGTTCGGCATCGCGCAGGTGGGCAAGGCCTTCCGCAACGAAGTCACGCCGCGCAATTTCATCTACCGCAGCCGCGAATTCGAGCAGATGGAGATGGAGTGGTTCTGCCATCCCGACGAAGCCAAGAAGTGGTTTGAGTTCTGGAAGGACGCGCGTCTCAAGTGGTGGGAAAAGGTCGGCGTCTCCAGCGCCAACCTGCAAATGCGCGCGCATGACAAGGACGAACTTTCGCACTACGCCAAGGCGGGCGAGGGCACGGCCGACGTCGAATACAAGTTCCCCTTCACCGCGCCCGATTTCGGCGAGCTGGAAGGCATCGCGCACCGCTGCGACTTCGACCTCACGCAGCACGAGAAGTTCTCGGGTAAGAAGATGGAATACTTCGACGACAGCGTGCAGCCGCCGCGCCGCTTCATCCCGCACGTCATCGAGCCCGCAGCGGGTCTGACCCGCGGCGTGCTGGCGATCTTGGCCGAGGCTTATACGGCCGACCCGAGCCGCCCGAGCCAGATGTACATGAAGTTCAAGCCGAGCCTCGCGCCCGTCAAGGCCGCCATCCTGCCGCTGACGAACAAGGACGGCCTGCCGGAGATCGCGCAGAAGCTCTACTACGGCATGCGCACCAAGTACATGACCGAGTACGACGCCAAGGGCAACATCGGCAAACGCTATGCCCGCCACGACGAAATCGGCACGCCCTTCTGCATCACCATCGACAACGACACGTCGAAGGACCAAGCCGCCACCATCCGCCACCGAGACACCATGCAGCAAGAACGCGTGGCGCTCGACAAGATCGAGGCATTCGTGGCGAAGTCGTTGACGGAGTAATCAGTCCGCAAGGCACAAAAAAACCGCCGGTCGCAGGACCGGCGGTTTTTTTTATTGAAGATAAAAATCCGGTTAAAAGGGTTTCGGTCCCTTGCCGCGCGGCTTCTTGACGGGAGCGGCGGGGTCGATGATGGTGACGTCCTTGAGGCCGGAAATGGTCAGCACGCCGAACTTCATCTCGCCCGTCACCGTCGCGCTCTGGCCGACGTGCGCCTTCAGCGCTTCATTGGCCTGGAACGGGTTGTCGCCGATCACGCGGATGCGGTGCCAGGTGCCGTCGGCTTGTTCGAGGACGACAGCGGTATGCTCGCTCTTGGAACCGGCATTGACGACGATGGACTTGAGGGTGCCGCTGAACTGTTGCTTCACAGCATCAGGCCTTGCTTGGCGGGCTTCGCCATCTCGATCAGCGCGCTCAGCTGGTCGCAGACCTGGTCGGTGGAACCGAAGTTCTCCCAATCCACGGTCAGCACGGGGATGTTGAGCACGCGCGCGGTTTCCGACAGGTGCGTTTCATAGCACGCATGCAGGTGGCGGACGTATTCGAAGCCGATGGTGTTTTCTTCCTTGCGGGCGCGGTAGCGGATGCGCTCGAAGCACTTTTCCGGGCTGGCCTTGAGGTAGATGACCGCGTCATACTTGCACTGCTTCAGCGCGGAGATGATGTTGTAGTAATAGCCCATGTAGGAGCCGGTCGGCTGCTCATGGCGCATGAAGTTGGCGTGGCAGAACACGACCTCGCCGAGGAACGAGCGCTCGAAGAGGTAATGGACCGGGTTATAGCTGAGGTTCTGGAATTCCTTGAGGCGGCGCTGCGTGATCCACGACTGGAACTGCGCCTGCTTGTTGGGGTCCTTGTTGAAGGCTTCGAGAAGTTCCTTGAACTCCGGGTCTTCGTCGGCCCGTTCGTCCATCACTTCCCAGGCGCCGGGCAGCTGTTCCTTGAGGCGCGGCAGGAGCGACGACTTGCCAACCCCGATATTTCCTTCGACAGCGATCCTGAGCCCGGTGACCATCGGCAATACCCCCTGTGTATTTGTATGGCTTCATTATCGGGATTCGCGCCGCATATTGCAACGGTGATTTTTTCTTTTGAGTAACATTCAGATAGTATTTTATTTCATGAGGTTATATTCAATTACTAAATCAGTACTTTAGATTATTTTATTGCGCTCGACGCGGCCTTCGGCAGCCGCTACAGTCGAGCCCTTCAGGAAAGGATATCCTATGACCGTTGCCGCCAGTCGCTACGCCCTCCACCGGAACGACATTCCCGCCGACCTGACCTTCGGGCCGAGCTTGGCGATGGATAGCGAATTCATGGGCCTGAACGTCTTCCGCGACCGCCTCTGCCTGCTGCAGATCTACGACGGCCAGCCGGACAGCAAGGTGCACATCATCCAGTTCGACCGCGACGCCTACAAGGCGCCGAATTTACGCAAATTGCTCGCCGACGCCACGAAGGAGAAGCTGTTCTTCTACGCCCGTGCCGACATGAAGTGGATCGGGCTTTACCTCGGCACGCTGCTGCAGAACGTCTATTGCCTTAAAATCGCCTCGCGCATCGCGCGCACCTACACGCAGGCGCACGACCTCGAGGACGTCTGCCGCCATATGCTCGGCATCAAGATGTCGAAGGAACAGCAAAGCACCAACTGGGGCCAGTCCGCCCTGACGCCGGAGCAGCTCGACTACGCCTGCAACGACGTGCTGCACCTGCATGCGCTGAAGGCAAAGCTCGACGTGCATATGGCGCAGGAAGACCGCCGAGAGATCGCGCAAGGCCTGTTCAAGTGCTTGCCCCATGTCGTCGCGGCGGATTTAGCCGGGTGGGGCGGCGAGGATTTATTCGCCTACCACGTCCCTAAACCCTGATTATTCGCCGTACGGGATCCACACGTTCTTGATCTCGGTCGCGTAGCGGAGGAATTCTTCGCCTTCGGTTTGCGCGGGGTTGAGCCAATCGCGTTGCTTGCCGTTGTTGACCCAGGTGCGCTTGAGGTTGCCGGTCGAGGATTTTTCGACCAATGCGCTGCCCGAGGCGTCGGAGCCGAAATACCAGATGCCGTCGACTTCGTCGTGCTCGGCCAGCGTCTTGGTCAGCACCGCGCGGTCGCCCGTCACGATGTTGACGACGCCTGCGGGAACGTCCGAGGTATCGAAGATCTGGTAGAAATCGGTCGCCGAGAGCGGGAACTTTTCGGATGGGATGATGACCGAGCGGTTGCCCATCGCCATCGCAGGCGCGAACAGCGACACGAAGCCGAGCAGCGGCGCTTCATCCGGGCAGACGAGGCCGAGGATGCCGACCGATTCCTTCATCGCGGCGGCGACGAAGCGTGCCGGCGGATAGTGGATGGCGCCGTCGTTCTTGTCAGCCCACGCGCCGTAGGTGAAGAGGCGGCGGATCGAGGCTTCGACTTCCTTGGCCGCAGCCGCGGGCGTCGCGCCCGTCATCTCGACGAGGCGCTTCTTGAACTCGTCCTTACGCGCGCTCAGGTTTTCGGCGATGTAGTAGAGGATTTGCGCGCGGAGGTGGTGCGCGGACTTGCTCCAGCCTTCGGCCTTCTTGGCGGCTTCGACGGCGTTGCGAATATCCTTGCGGTTGCCTTCGCCGACTTGGCCGACCAGCTTGCCCTTGGGCGACATGATCGAGAAGCTGTACGCGCCATCGGGACGCGCCTGCTTGCCGCCGATGTAGAGCTTGGCGGTGCGGTCGATGCTGGCGAGGCCGTCGGTGACGGTCGCGTGCGCGGCGGCGCTCAGTTTCTTCTTGGTTTCTTTATAGACGGGCAGGCTCTTGAGGAACGACGGTTTCAGGTACGCATACATACCCTCGCGTCCGCCTTCGCGGCCGAAGCCGGATTCGCGGTAGCCGCCGAAGCCGCAGGCCGCGTCGAACATGTTGGTCGAGTTGATCCAGACCACGCCCGCCTTGATCTTCGGCGCGATGTCGAGGGCGAGGTTGATGTTCTCGCTCCAGATACTCGCGGCGAGGCCGTAGCGCGTGTTGTTGGCCAGCAGCACCGCTTCTTCCGGCGTGCGGAAGGTCAGCACCGAAACCACGGGACCGAAAATTTCTTCCTGCGCGACGGTGGATGCCGGCTGCACGTTGGTCAGCATGGTCGGCGGATAGAAACAGCCGGTGGTCGGGCAGTCGCCGGTCTGGAAGATATCCGCGCCTTCGCTGACGCCCTTTTTCACGAGACCGTCGATCTTGTTGTATTGCTCCATATTGATGATCGCGCCCATGTCGATCGCCTTGTCGAGCGGCGAGCCGACGCGCAGGTTGCTCATGCGGCGCTTGAGCTTGCGGATCATCTTGTCGGCGATGCCTTCCTGCAGCAGCAGGCGCGAACCCGCGCAGCACACTTCGCCTTGGTTGAGCCAGATGCCGTCGACAACGCCTTCGACAGCCGCGTCGAGATCGGCGTTTTCAAAGACGATGGTCGGCGACTTGCCGCCGAGTTCGAGCGTCAGCGACTTGCCGGAACCAGCCGTCGCGTTGCGGATGATGCGGCCCACGTCGGTGGAACCCGTGAACGCGATTTTGTCGATGTTCGGATGCTTGACGATCTCGGCACCCGTGGAGCCGTCGCCCTGCACGATGTTCAGCACACCCGCAGGCAGGCCAGCTTCCTGACACAGCTCCGCAAACAACGCGGCGGTGAGGGGCGTTGCCTCTGCAGGCTTCAGCACAACCGTGTTACCCGCTGCCAACGCAGGTGCAACCTTCCACGCCAACATCAGGAACGGAAAGTTCCACGGAATGACCTGACCGACGACGCCGCAGGCTTCATATCCTGCGAATTCCGTCGACATGATCTGCGCCCAGCCCGCGTGGTGATAGAAGTGACGCGCCGCCAGCGATACGTCGAGATCGCGCGTTTCGCGGATCGGCTTGCCATTGTCCATTGTCTCGAGGACAGCGAGCAGGCGGGAATTCTTCTGGATCAGACGCGCCAGCGCATACAGGTGCTTCGCGCGCGCGAAACCGTCCAGCGCGCCCCAGGCTTTCTGCGCCTTGCGCGCCGCCTTGACCGCGTTTTCAACGTCCGCCTTGGAGCCGAGCGCCACTTTCGCCAGCTTCTCGCCGGTCGCGGGGTTCGTCGTGTCGAACGCCTTGGAACCCTTCACCCACTGACCATTGATAAAGTGGCCGATATGGCCGTTATGCTGCGCCAGCCATTCCTTGGCGGTCGAGGTGCTCTCCGGCGCGGGGCCGTATTCCATGGTTTCGAAAATGGTGGCGACTTTGGATTGTGCGGTCATGTTCATATTCTCCCTTAACCCACCGGATGGCGGTTGTTGGCCGAGTAGCGGCCCGTTAAATAATGTTCAAGCTGGCGTTCAATGTCGGCCAGCAAGCTGGACGCGCCGATGCGGAAGAGGTCGGGCTGCAGCCATGCGTCGCCAAGTTCTTCCTTCATGAGGAATTGATAGTTCATGACGTCCTTCGCGGTGGCGATGCCCCCGGCGGGTTTGTAGCCGACTTTGTAGCCGGTGAGTTCCTCGAAGTCGCGGATGGCGCGGATCATGACCAAGGTCACGTTGAGGTTGGCGTTCACCGCTTCCTTGCCGGTCGAGGTCTTGATGAAGTCGGAGCCCGCCATCATCGCGACCATGCTGGCCTTGGCGACGTTGCGCATGGTGGCGAGTTCGCCGGTGGCGAGGATGGATTTCAGGTGCGCGTCGCCGCAGGCTTCGCGCATTTGCTGCACTTCATCATAAAGGGCTTGCCAGTTGCCCGTCAGCACATGGCCGCGGGTGATGACGATGTCGATTTCCTTGGCGCCAGCGGCGACGGATTCACGGATTTCCTGCAGGCGTTGCTTGAGCGGCGACAGGCCGTGCGGGAAGCCGGCCGAAACGGCAGCGACGGGAATATTGGTGCCTTCGAGCGCGCGCACGGCGGTCTCGACCATTTCATGGTAAACGCAGACGGCGCCGGTGGTCAGGTGCAGGCGCTCGATGCCCAGGGCCTCGACAAGGTCGTCACGCAGGGGCTTGCGGGCCTTGGCGCAGAGGCGCTTGACGCGGCCTGCGGTGTCGTCGCCCGAGAGGGTGGTGAGATCCATGCAGGCAATCGCCTTGAGCAGCCATGCGGCCTGCCATTCCTTCTTGACCGTGCGGCGGCCTTGCAGGGAAGAAGTGCGGCGCTCCAGCGCGCTCATGTTGACGTTGACGCCTTCGAGCAGATCGAGGTTCAGCGCCGTGCCGGGATTGCGGGCGTGGCCGTTCTCGATGATGCGGACGGGCAGGGTGGTGGGGGGGGTGACTTGCGCGTGTGCTTTCGCCATGGCTGTGTACCTCGACATTTTGTAAAAATTGTTCTTATAAATACATTGAACTCCGGTCATATGCAATGTATTGGTCTTAACACAAACGAACAAGATCAGAATAATTATGGAATTAAAAGAGACTGTCACTTTCAGCGATTTAGGCCTGAGCGAACCTGTCCTCAAGGCGATCGAAGAATCCGGATACAAAAATCCCACGCCCATTCAGGCGCAGGCGATCCCGATCGTGCTGATGTGCCGCGACGTGCTGGGCCTCGCGCAGACGGGCACCGGCAAGACGGCGGCCTTCACCATGCCGATGATCGACATCCTCGCGGGCGGCCGCGCCAAGGCGCGCATGCCGCGCTCGCTGATTTTATCGCCGACGCGCGAACTCGCCGCGCAGATTTCCGAGAACTTCGTCAAGTACGGCAAGTACCATCCGCTCACGATGGCGCTGATCGTCGGCGGAACCTCGATGGACGAGCAGATCCGCAATCTCGACCGCGGCGTCGACGTTCTCATCGCGACGCCGGGCCGCTTGCTCGACCTGTTCGAGCGCGGCAAGATCCTGCTCGCCGACATCAAGATCCTCGTGATCGACGAGGCCGACCGCATGCTCGACATGGGCTTCATTCCCGACCTCGAGAAAATCGTCTCCATCCTGCCCCCCTTACGCCAGACCTTGTTCTTCTCGGCCACCATGCCGCCGGAGATCAAGAAGCTCGCGGACAAGTTCCTGAGCAACCCGAAAACGGTTTCCGTCGCCCGGGAGTCGTCGATGGCCGTGAACGTAGAGCACTTCATCGTGCTGGCCGACAATTTCAAGCAGAAGCAGCAGCTGTTCTACAAGCTGTTCCAGCATGAGGGCGCCAAGAACGCCTTCGTGTTCTGCAACCGCAAGCGCGACATCGACGATGTGGCGAAATTCATGAAGTCCAAGGGCATCCCCGTCGGTGCCCTGCATGGCGACATGGAACAGGAACAGCGCACGACCGCGCTGAACGGATTCAAATCCGGCGCCGTGCAGGTGCTGGTGTGCAGCGACGTGGCCGCGCGCGGTCTCGACGTGCAGGCCGTGAGCCACGTTTTCAACTGGGACGTGCCGTTCCACTCCGAAGACTACGTCCACCGCACCGGCCGCACCGGCCGCGCGGGCGCGCAGGGCCGCGCCTTCACCTTCGCGACGCCGAACGACGCCAAGGCCGTGGCGCAGATCGAAAAGCTGATCAACAAGAAGATCAACGTGTTCACCCTCGACGGCGGCAAGGCCGAGCCGTCAGCGGAAGAACCCGCGCAGCCGACTGCCGACAATCCGCAGGAGCCGCAACAATCCGCCCGTCCGCCGCGCGAACACCGCGAACCGCGTGAACGCAACAGGGACCGCAAGCCGAAGGACAACAACCGCCGCCCCGACGACAATCGCCGCCCGCAGCCGGAGAACAAGCCGCAACACCGGGACCGCCGTCCCGAAGCCGAGCACAACGACGCCGGCCACGACGACAACAACGGCACCTTCGGCAGCGACGTGCCCTCGTTCCTGAAGAAAAGATAACAGGCGAGGGGCGCCCGATGACCGAGCGGTCCTTCCTGCATCCACTCATGACCGCGGCGTTGGCCGCTTTCCTGCTTGTGGGTCAGGCGCAGGCCGCGACCCCGCTGGTCCAGTCCGCCGACGATCCCGTCGATTTCACCGCGCAAACGCTCTCGCACGACGAGAAAAACCAGACCGTCACCGCCGAAGGCGATGTCGAGATGGTGCAGGGCGACCAGATCCTGCGTGCCGACAAGATCATCTACCACCTCGACACGCAATCCGTCATCGCTTCGGGCAACGTCTACCTGCTCGACGAAAAGGGCGACGTCCACTTCGCCGAATACGCCGAGCTGAAGGACGACATGAAGGACGGCGCCATCAGCAACCTGCTGACGCTGACGTCCGACGGCTCGCGCTTCACCGCAAAGCAAGGCAAGCGCGAGAACTTCGGCGTCAAGACCACGCTGAACGACGCCAGCTACACCGTCTGCCACGTGTGCGAGGCCGACCCGCATCCGCTCTGGCAGATCAAGGCCTCGCGCGTGGTGCACGACGCGAACGAGCAGACTGTCAAGTACAAGAACGCGCGGCTCGAGTTCCTCGGCATCCCGATGCTCTATTCGCCGATCTTCTCGCACCCCGACCCGACGTTGAAGCGCAAGAGCGGCTTCCTGCGCCCCGAATACGGCTGGTCGACGGTGCTGGGCACCCACATCAAGGCTGGCTATTACTACGACATCGCCCCCGACAAGGACATGACGGTCTGGGCGGAGCCGACCACGCTCGCAGGCACGCTGGTGCAGGCGCAGTGGCGCCAGCGCTTCAGCAACGGCGTGATGCAGCTCGACGGCAGCACCGCCACCTCCGACCGCAAGGAAGAGGACGGCCGGGTCGAGCACAACCGCACGCGCGGCCACATCTTCGGCAACGGCCTCTTCGACCTCGACGACCAATGGCGCGGCGGCTTCGACATCGCGCATGCCTCCGACAAGCAGTACCTGCGCCTTTACGACATCTCGACCGACAACGTGCTGACCACGCAGCTTTTCGCCGAGCGTTTCTCGGGCCGCGACTATTCGCGCGTCAGCGCCTATAACTTCCAGGACGTGCGCCTCGGCACGCGTCCCGACCAGCCCGACATCCTGCCGATGGCCGAGCATAACATGCTGGGCGAGCCGGGCGCCATGTGGGGCGGCCGCTGGGAGGCGAACTTCTCCGCCCTCGGCCTCAACCGCCAGAACAACAACCAGAGCGTCCAGCGCGGCACGATGGAACTCGGCTGGGAGCGCACCGACATCTCCACGGTCGGCCTTTCCACCGTCTACCGCATCGACGGCTCTGGCGACCTCTATGCCGTCGAGAAGAGCGACGCCGCCAAGCTCGACCCCACGCTTGACAGCAACCCGCGCACCGCGCGCGGCGTCGCGACCGCCAGCGTCACGACCAGCTACCCGCTGGTGCGCCGCTTCGCCACCGCACAAGCCATGATCGAGCCGGTCGCCGGCGTCAGCCTCAGCCCCGACAGCGACAACAGCAAGGACCAAGAGATCCCCAACGAGGACAGCATCGACATCAACTTCGACGCCAACAACCTGTTCGCCGAAGACCGCTTCCCGGGCCTCGACCGCATCGAGGACGGCGGGCGCGCCAACTACGGCCTGCGCACCGGCTTCTACGGCGACAACGGCCGTTCGGCGCGGCTGTTCGTCGGGCAGAGTTACCGTTTCTCGGGCGACCGCATCTTCCCCGACGGCTCGGGCCTTGAAGACCGTGCGTCTGACTATGTCGGCCAGCTGCAGGTTACGGCTTCACCGCACTTCGATGCCGATTACCGCTTCATGCTGGACCACAAGAGCCTCGCCTCCAAGCGCCACGAAGTGCACATGGGCGGCACCACCGACAGGTTCCGCGTCGATACGCGATACTTCTATACCTCCGCCATCGACGGCACCGGGCTGGACGAGGCGCGCCAGCAGGCGCAGCTCGACGGCACTTATTACATCGACAAGAAATGGTCGCTCAACGCCAACGGCCTCGTGGATCTCGGCAACGAGCCGGGCCTGCGCAACGCGCAAGGCGGCGTCATGTACGCCGACGAATGCTTCACCCTCGCGCTTGAGGCCGGCCGCAACGTCGCCAAGGCCGCGACCGGCGAGGATGAGACGAAAATCATGCTGCGCATCGGGTTCAAGAACATCGGCGAGTTCTCGGGCCCGCAATTCTCGCTGCACAACAACAGCCAAAGCAAGATATAAGGAGACAGCCCTATGAGCTTCCTCATGCACGATCCCGGCGGGAGATACCGCAAGCGCGCCGCCGAAGGCCGCCGCCGCGCCTTCACCCTGCTGCTGGTGATCGGCGGGCTTTGCTATCTCGCGTACTGGTTCGGCGCCGAAAGCGTCAAGAGCGCCAACTTCGCCTATGAACAGCAAGCCTCACAGCTGCAGGGCGAGCGCGGCGGGCTGGAGCAGGGCATCACCTCGTTGCGTTCCGAAGTGCAGTCGGCGCAGATCCGCTACCAGCAGCTGGAAGAAAAGTACAAGCAGGAAGTGCCCTCGGGCGCGTTCAAGACGCTGACCGACCTCGTCAAGCGGCAGCTCGACGCCGGCATTGACCCCGAGCGCATCAGTATGGCGATCGAGAGCGCGCGTCCCCCGCGCAACTGCACGGAGCCGACGGTCAAGCGCTTCGTCATGAAGACGCCGGTCTATAACGGCCCGCACGGGCAGGTCAGTTTCGCCAACGGCACCATCACGGTGACCGGCCTCGGCGCGCCCGCTGTCAGCCAGTCGGGCACCGCGGAAGCGTGGTACGACGCCGGCAAGCCGGTAACGATCAGCTTCATGCAAACCGGCGGCAAGCAGACCGACAAGACCGGCCTCCTGCCGATCCGCCACTCGATCGTGTTGGCGGACAAGGAATACCGCTTCACTGTCGCGGCGGGCGAGCGCTCGTTCATCACGGTGACGTCGGATAGCTGCGATTATCCCTGATATTATGCTCATGACAATGAGGATAGATTGACATAAGTCAAACAATCATCATTGTCTTTCCTCTCAACTTACGCGATATTTCTGCACCCTCACAAACCCGGAGACCCATCCCATGTTCATCACGCCCGCTTTCGCCCAGACCGCCGATGCGGCTGCCCAGCAAGCCAACCCCATCATGTCGTTCCTGCCGGTGTTGCTGATCCTCGTGGTCTTCTTTTTCCTCGTCATCCGCCCGCAGAACAAGCGCATGCAGGAACACCGCGACATGGTCGGCAAGCTGCAAAAGGGCGACAAGGTCGTGACCGGCGGCGGCTTCATCGCCACGGTCAAGAAAGTCACCGAAGGCAGCGACGAAGTTCAGCTCGAACTCGCTGATGGCGTCACCGTCACCGCTGTGCGCGCCACCATCGTTGCCGTCCGCGAAAAGGCGTAAATACCATGCTGCAGATCGAAAAGTGGAAGATCGTCCTTATCTTCATCCTTAGCTTCCTCGGGCTGGCCTATGCCGCGCCGAACGTGCTGCCCGCGCAGACGCAAGCCTGGATGCAGGCGAACCTGCCATCTTTCCTGCCGACCAGCACCATCAACCTCGGCCTTGACCTGCGCGGCGGTTCGCACCTGCTGCTCGAAGCCGACACGCACACTGTCGTCACCGACCGCATCGATTCCATGGTCGAAGGCGCACGTGCCGAGCTGCGCAAGCAGGACATCGGCTACACCGACCTGACCGCGACGCGTGACGGCCTTGCCTTCACGCTGCGCAACGATGCCGACCATTCCGCCGCAATGAAGATCGCGCGCACGCTGGAGCCCAAGGCCGAGGTGACCGACGCGGGACCGCACATCACCGTGAAGCTGGGCGACGAGGCAGTCAAGGACATCGACAGCGCCGTCATCAACCAATCCATCGAGATCGTCCGCCGCCGCATCGACGAAAGCGGCACCAAGGAACCGGTGATCCAGCGCCAGGGCGCCAACCGCATCGTCGTGCAGTTGCCCGGCGTCGAAGACCCCGAGGGCGTCAAGGCGCTGCTCGGTCGCACCGCCAAGATGACCTTCCACCTGCTTGACATGGACGCGCTTTCCTCCGGCCAGCCGTCGCCGGGGGCGCGCAAGCTGCCGATGCGCGGCGAGCCGGGCCAGTTCGCGCTCATCCAGAAGCGCGCCGTCCTCTCGGGCGACATGCTGACCGACAGCCAGCCGACGTTTGAGCAAGGCGCACCGGTCGTCTCCTTCAAGTTCAATGCCATCGGCTCCAAGCGCTTCTGTGACGTCACGCGCGACAACGTGGGCAAGCCTTTCGCCATCGTTCTCGATGATGAGGTCATTTCCGCGCCGGTCATCCGCGACTCCATCTGCGGCGGGCAGGGCATCATCAGCGGCAACTTCTCCGTCAAGGAAGCGCATGACCTTTCGTTGCTGTTGCGCGCCGGCGCCTTGCCCGCGCCGCTCAACGTCGTTGAGGAACGCAGCGTCGGCCCGACCCTCGGCTCCGACTCCGTCGCCTCGGGCAAGATCGCGGCGATCGGCGCCCTCATCGCCGTCTTCGTCGTGATGCTCGGCTCCTACGGCCTGTTCGGGATGTTCGCCAACATTGCGCTGGCGTTCAACATGATCTTCATCTTCGCGCTGCTCTCGATCCTGCAGGCGACGCTGACGCTGCCCGGCATCGCCGGCATCATCCTGACCATCGGCATCGCGGTCGACGCCAACGTGCTGATCTATGAACGCATCCGCGAGGAACTGCGCAATGGCCGCACCGTGTTGGCTGCGGTCGACACCGGCTACCGCCTTGCGCTCGCGACCATCGTGGATTCCAACCTCACCACGCTGATCGTGGCGACCATCCTATTCTCGTTCGGCTCCGGCCCTGTCAAGGGCTTCGCGGTCGCCATGAGCATCGGCGTGGTTACCTCGATGTTCGCGGCGATCATGCTGACGCGCCTGATGGTGCTGACCTGGATCCGCAAGACGCGCCCGACGACGCTTTCGCTTTAATATAGGGAAGACCGCCATGTTCCGTTTCCGCCTCATCAACGACAAGACCCACTTCAACATCATGGGCGTCCACAAGATCGCCTTCGTGTTCTCCACGCTGATGACGGTCGCGATGTTCGCGCTGCTGTTCACCCGCGGCCTTAACCTCGGCATCGACTTCACCGGCGGCATCCTGATGGAAGTCAAGATGCCCGCGGGCACGCATATTGAGGACGTGCGCCAGAAGCTCAAGACCATGAGCACCGGCGAGCCGTCGATCCAGGACTTCGGCCAGGACTCGGTCATGATCAAGATCCCCGGTCGCGAAAGCGACACTGCCGCGCAGAAGTCGCTGAGGGACGAAACCCAACGCCTGCTCGGCCCGGACGCGGAATTCCGCCGCGTCGAATACGTTGGCCCGCAGGTCGGCGGCGAGCTGATCACCGCAGGCATCAAGGCCTTCGTCTATTCGATGATCGGCATTCTCGGCTATATCTGGTTCCGCTTTGAATGGCAGTTCGGCCTTGTCGCCGTCCTCGCGCTCGCGCACGACATGTTTTCGACGCTGCTGTTCTTCGAACTGACGCAGTTCGAATTCAGCCTCTCGACCGTCGCGGCGGCGCTGTTGATCGCGGGCTATTCCATCAACGAAACCGTCGTCGTCTTCGACCGCATCCGCGAGATGATGCGCAAGTACAAGAAGATGCCGATGCCGGAACTCATCAATATGTCGATCAACGACGTGCTGTCGCGCACCGTCATGACCTTTATGATGACCTTCCTGGCCATTCTGTCGCTGGCGTTGTTCGGGGGGCATGTGATCCGCAGCTTCGCCTATGCGATGCTGGTCGGCATCCTGTTCGGCCCGTATTCGTCGATCTTCATCTCGGCGCCCTTGCTCACCTACATGAACCTGCGCAAGACGCAGGAAGCCAAGGAAGCGGCGGCGACGGCCTAATCAGCTGACGGTTTCTGCGCTATAGCGCGCGATCAGGCCGGTACGGACGGCCTGGCGGTAAATGCGCCTGAAATAAAGCCCTGCCAGCGCGATATAAACGACGCTAAGGCCGAGGCCGTAGACCATCTGCATCGGCTCCGGCGTGTGTCCTGCGGCGATGGCACGGATACCTTCAAAGACATACGAGGGCGGCAACACGGCCGCGACATGCTGCATCCAGCCGGGCAGGATGGAAAGCGGATAGAACACGCCGACGAACGGTGACAAAATCGCCGGGATCGGCCAGACCAGCCATTCCGAAGCTGGCCCGTAGCGCAGCATCATGCCCGTCGCGAAGATGCCGAGCGCGATGCCGGTCAGGAACAGCACCAGCACGAAGGGGACGAACATCGCGCCATAAGCGAACAGATGCAGGCCGAAGCATGCGGTCGCCAGCACCAGCATGACGATCAGCGCCAGAACGCTCGTCATGACAGATGAGCACACCAGCCCCATCACGTATTCCCCGACCGTGATCGGCGAAGCGAAGACATTGAGCAGGTTGCGCGACCAGCTATCCTCCATAAAGGCCATGGAAAGGCCGTGCATGACGCGGATCAGAAAATCCCACAGCAGCACCGCGCCGAGGATGGCGGGCACGAAGTTATAACCGCTTTGGTTGACGCCGTTGAGGTAGTGCGTCATGAAGCCCCACAGCACGATGTCCACGATGCACCAGACGAACAGCGACATCAGGCGCGGCAGGTTGCCGTTGATGAGGTAGAGTTGCCGCAGGACGACGGCGAAAACGCGTTGAGGGCGCATCAATGTTCTCCCAGCGACAAAGGCTCGCGCGCGACCGCGATGAAAAGGTCTTCCAGCGTCGCCTTGCCGTGCTGGGCGGGCAGGGTGCGCGGATCGCCCTCGAGCAGGATCTTGCCGTGCGACAGGAACAGCACGCGGTCACAGACTTCCTCGACCTCCTGCATGTTGTGCGACGTCCAGAGCACGCCGCCTTTGCCGCGCGCCACGAAATCGCGGATGGACTTGCGGATGTCGCGCGCCGTGGCGGGGTCGAGAGAGGCGGTCGGCTCGTCCAATAGCAGCAGGTGCGGGCGGTTCAGCATCGCCTTGGCGAGGCAGACGCGCGTCTGCTCGCCGGACGAGAGCGTGCCGCATTTCTTGTCGCGCAGGTGCTCGAGATTGTATTCGGCGATCAGCACCTCGATCCGCGCTTTCACGTCTTTTACCCCATACATCATGCCGAAGACGTGCAGGTTCTCGAATACCGTCATGTTGCCGGGCAGGGCTGCGTAGACGGCGGCGAAGTTGACGCGCTCGAGCGCCTGGTTACGGTGCGTCTTGAGGTCGCAGCCGTCGACGACGATGGAGCCGGACGTCGGCTCCAGCACGCCGAGGATCATGCTGATGGTCGTGGTTTTTCCTGCGCCGTTCGGGCCGAGCAGGCCGACGATCTCGTTCGCGTTCACCGTGAACGAGATGCCTTCCACGGCCTTCTTGCTGCCGTAGTCCTTGCAGAGGTTACTGACGGCCAGCGACACCGGCTTATTTCAAATTCTGGAGCGCGAAGTCCCAGTTGACCAGCTTCTCGATGAAGACCTTGACGAAATCCGCGCGGCGGTTCTGGTAGTCGAGATAGTACGCGTGTTCCCAGACGTCGCAGACGAGGACGACCTTCTTGCCGTCGGTGATCGGCGTTTCGGCGTTGGCGGTCTTGACGATCTCGAGCTTGCCGTTGTTGAGTACCAGCCAGACCCAGCCGCTGCCGAACTGGCCGACGCCGCCGGCGACGAATTGTTCCTTGAAGGCGTCGAAGGAGCCGAAGGCCTCCTTGATCTTGCCCATCAACGGCTCGGGCGCGTCGCCGCCGCCGTTGGGCTTCATGCTCAGCCAGAACAAGTTGTGGTTATAAATTTGGCCGATGTTGTTGAAGAGGGGGCCGATGCCCTGCTTACGGGATTCGATGACAGCCTTTTCAAGATCCATTCCTTCGAGCGGCGTTCCCTTGACGAGTTCATTCGCCCTGTCGACGTAAGCCTTGTGGTGCTTGCCGTAGTGATAGTCGAAGGTCTTGGCCGAGATATGCGGCTCCAGCGCCGACTTGTCGAACGGAAGTGGGGGAAGGGTGAACGTCATGGCAAGATCCTCCTATGGGTGAAAAAACAAGTTCCCAACCATAGCGCAGGAAGCGTTTTTTACAAGCGCCGTCGCTTACTGATTTACCGGGTCTTCGTCGTCGTTTTCCGTAGCAGCAGGCGCGTCGCCGGTATCGACTTCTTCCTGGTCGGCGCGCATGTACATCAGGCCGAACCAGCGCCAGCTGCGCTGCTCGCCCGGCGTGACGGTGGCATTGGGCAGCGTGCAGTTGACGCGCGTGCGGCGGTCGGAGAAAGGCTTGGCCGGGCGCAGTTCGACCCGGTTGCCGCCGAGGCGTGCGATTTGCAGCTTGCCTTCGCCATTGCTGGCAAAACAGGAGAGCTTCGTGATATTGGAAATCGCCGGCGAGATCGTGAAGCCGATATGCGGCGGGTTCTGCGTCAGCACGGTGTCTTCCGGCACGATGTCGGCAACCGGCAACGGCAGTGCATGTGCCGTCAGCACGAAGCGGTCGAAATCGCCATAATCGTCCGTCATCGTGAAGCGCGGCAGCGCGAGGAAATCCGACTGCGCATAAGCGACGCCCGACGACTGCCCGAAAACGGCCTTGAAGCGATAGGCCGCGAGCTGCTTGCGCAGGCTGGCGTTATATTCCCCGTAAGGATAAGCAAAAAACGCCGGTTCTTCACCGAAATTGTCACGATATTCAGATACGGCCTTGTTAATACTGGCGGCATTTGATTCGGCAGGCTGATTGATCATGTGCGTGTAATCCGCCGGCAAGATGCCGAGGGTGACCAGCTTGGTCTTTTTCAGGCGCGCGAGTTGCGGCCAGTTCATATGGCCGGGCGCGAGGGCATCGGCGAGGCCGGGCGAGAAAAACACGCTAAACGGCATGTTTGCGTCGTTCAGTATAGGCATCACATTAGCCAGCGTCGCCTGGTAGGCGCCGTCAAAGGTGATCGCCACGGTGCGGTGCGGCAGCGTGCCGCCGCTCTTGAGCGTATCGACAATTTTCGATAACGGCAAAACGGTGTAGCCGCCTTGCACAAGTTCTTTAATGTGCGCGGCGAACTGGTCGAGCGAGATGTTGCTTTGGGAAACCGCATCTTCGCCGACGCGCTGGTAGACGAAGATGACGGCGGCGCTGGAATCCGCCGGAATATCCGCCTTGGCATAAAGCGGCCACAGCACAGCCGCCGCGCAAATGAGGCCTGTCATCGCCCGGTGCAACCGCGTATATTCTTGTCTCAACATCGTTAGACCCTCGTGGGTGGAAAGGAATCATAGCATGACCGACAGCGTAATAACAGAGCAAGCGATGAAGCAGATTTTCACCGAAGCGCGCACGCATAGCGCATGGCTTGACAAGCCGGTCGACGACGCCGTGCTCCATAAAATCTACGACCTGATGAAATTCGGGCCCACGAGCGCGAACTGCTCGCCGCTGCGCATCGTCTTCGTCAAGTCGCCCGCCGCGAAGGAAAAATTGAAATCCGCGCTGGCCGAAGGCAACGTCGCCAAGACCATGGCCGCGCCCGTCACCGCCATCTTCGCGCAGGATATGAAGTTCTATGAACAGCTGCCCAAGCTGTTCCCGCACACTGACGCGCGCGCATGGTTCGTCGGCAACGATGCCCTCATCAAGTCGACCGCCGACCGCAACAGTACCCTGCAGGGCGCTTATTTCATGATCGCCGCACGCGCTTACGGCCTTGATTGCGGCCCGATGTCGGGCTTCGACAACGCCAAGCTCGACGAAACCTTCTTCGCGGGCACGTCTTACAAGTCGAACTTCATTTGCAACCTCGGCCACGGCGACGCGAGCAAGCTCTTCCCGCGCAGCCCGCGCCTGACGTTCGACGAAGCCTGCAAGATCGCCTGATGAAGTGCCTGGCTGTCAATACGGCGACGGCCACGCTCTCGATCGCCATCCTTGACGACGACAAGACGCTCTTCCATTTCGCCACGGCGGAAACGCGCGACCAGGGCAATGTGCTGCTGACGCATATCCGGCGCGGCCTGGCGGAATGCGGGCTGACTTTCAGCGATCTCGACCTTCTCGCGGTCGTGACGGGGCCAGGCAGCTTCACCGGCATCCGCGTCGGCCTTTCCGCCATGCGCGCGCTGGCGTTGGCGGCGGGCAAGCCGATCGTCGGCATCACCAGCTTCGAGATGTTCGCGCAACCGGAACCGGGCGTGCTCAACGCCATCGCCGTGGAATCGTGGCGCGAGGAACTCTACCTGACTGCGGTCGATGACACCGGCAGGATGGCCGTGGCGCCCACGAATACCGCGCCCGAGGTTTTCGCCGCGCAGTTGCCGAAGGCTCTCCCTGTCGTGATTTCCGGCGATGCCAAGAGGGCGCTGGCCGCGCACCTGCCGGAAGCGCGTCTCGCGGCGGAAGAAGGCGACGCCCGCACTGTCGGACGCATCGCGCTCCAGAAATTCAACGCCATGGGCGCGGACGGAAAGCCGCTGCCGTACTACATGCGCAACGCCGACGTGACGATCTCGTCCAAGCCCGTCAAAAAGTTGAAAGACTGATTCAGCCTGCCAGTTCCTGCCCGCGTTTGCAGGCGGCGGCGAGGGCGCGGTCGAAGAGATCCTGAATGCCGGGCGTCGCCATCAGCACCTCGAGCGCGGCCTGCGTGGTGCCGCCGGGGCTGGTGACGTTCTGGCGCAGGATGGCGGCGGGAACATAGGGGCTGGCCTCGGATAGCGCCGCGCTGCCGATGACCGTCTGGCGCGCGAGCTTCTCGGCCATCTCGGGATCGAGGCCGATCTTGACGCCGGCATGCGTCAGCGCTTCGATCAGCAAAAACACGTAAGCCGGGCCGCTGCCGGAGAGCGCGGTGACGGCGTCGAGCTTGTCTTCGCTCCCCGCCCACAGCACCTCGCCGACGGCGCCGAGCAATTGCGCGGCAATGTCCTTTTCAGCATCCGACACACGCGCATTCGCGACGGCAACCGTGATGCCGCGGCCGATGGAGGCGGGCAGGTTGGGCATGGAGCGCACGACTTTCGCCTGCGCGCCGAATTGCTGTTCAAAGAAAGAGATCGTCTTGCCTGCGGCGATGGAGAGGCAGAGCGCGCCCGCATTGATATACGTGCGGTAGGGGGGCGCGACCTCGGCGAGCATCTGCGGCTTGACCGCGAAGACGACGACTTGCGGCGCGATGCCTTGCGGCGGCGCGCTCAAGCCCAGTTGCGGATCGATGATGTAGAGGTTGCGGCACAGTTGGGTCTCTTGCCAGCGCTGCGCCAGTGCGCCGCCCATCTTGCCTGCGCCGACGAGGACGACGTCCATCTTACGCTTCGCCGACCGTTTCGAACACGGCCGCCTGCAGGTCGTCGTGCAGTCGCGCGTCGCCGGCTTCGGCCATCTGGAAGGTGTTGTAGAAGCGGTTGCATTCCGCGATCGCGAGGTCGAGGACGTCGGCGACGAGGTCGACCGCGATGCCGGCGGGGATCATGCGCAGCAGCAGCGTGTGGCGAAAGGTCGGGAACTTGCCCTTATGCGAGAGGTCGAAGTGGCCAAGCCACAGGTTCTCGTTGATCGTCGCGAGCGCGTCGACGGCGAGCGCGTCGTTCTTCTCGCTGATTTCGACCGGCACCGAGCAGGCGACGAGCAGGGCGGAGAATTCGTCCTGCCATTCCATGTTCACTTCCAGCTTGCACTTCTGGCCGGGCAGGGTGACGGCGAGGCCGCTGTCGTCGTGGCGCGTGAACGTCCAGCCCTTGCCTTCGCAAAGTTCTTCCACGAGGTCGAGCGGGTTGTTGTCGTTATGCGACAATTCAAATGGGAGGATCATTTCTTGCTCTTGCCCTTCTTCGCGGTGGTCGTGTTCTTCTTCTCGAGCGCGGCGAGGCGCTTTTCCAGCTCGACCTGGCGTTCGCGCGCCTTTTGCGCCAGCGCCTCGACGCGCTCGAATTCCGCGCGCGTGACGAGATCCAGTTCAGAGAGCACCGCGTTGACGACGCCCTTCACATGGCCGCGCACGTCGCCGAGCGAGCCAAAAGCCCCGCCGGCCATCTTGGCCAGGTCGTCCAGAAAACGCAGATTCTTCGCCGTGTTTCGCATAATATCCTCAAATTTTAGTCTTTGTATCATGAGGCCGATGGTTTGTGCAATCAAAATAGTATATTGTCTGAAGCCATGATCGCAGGCTTTTTAACAGATAAATCCGTTGTAAATCAGATGGATACCAAAACGGGAGGCCGATAATGGCCCTGCCGTTCCCGGATATCGACCCGATTGCCCTCCATTTCACCCCGACTTACGGGATCCGCTGGTACGCGCTGTCGTACCTGACGGGGATTTTGCTCGGCTGGTACTATGCGGGCTACCTCGCCGACCTCGACCGCGACCGCCGACCGAGCCGCATGGACATCGAGAACATCATGCCGATGATCGTGCTCGGCATCATCCTCGGCGGGCGGCTGGGGTATGTGCTGTTTTACAACTTCGGCTTCTACCTGGACCACCCCGCCGACATTTTGCGCGTGTGGGAGGGCGGCATGTCATTCCACGGCGGGCTGCTCGGCGTGGCGACGGTTTGCGTGCTCTATACGTGGCGCAACAGGTTCTCGTTCCTGGCGCTCGGCGATATCCTTGCGACCGTCACGCCCATCGGATTGTTCTTCGGCCGTCTCGCGAACTTCATCAACGGTGAACTGTTCGGCCGCGTGACGACCCTGCCGTGGGCGGTCAACTTCCCCTACGGCGGCGGCCTGCCGCGCCACCCGAGCCAGCTATACGAGGCTTTCCTCGAAGGCATCTGCCTCTTCACCGTGCTGTACTTCGCCGCGCGCAAGCCGGACATCCGCCGCACGCCGGGTGCGCTGCTCGGCATCTTCATCGCCGGCTACGGCACCTGCCGCTTCATCGTCGAATTTTTCCGCGAGCCGGACGTGCAGGTCGGGCTGATCTTCAACTATTTCTCGCTCGGCCAATTGCTGTCGCTGCCGATGATCGCCGCGGGGCTTTACCTGATCCGCCATGTCCGCATCCATATCAAGCGTTAAGGACGAATTGGTCGCGCGCATACGCGAAGGCGGACCCGTTTCCGTTGCCGAATACATGGGCCGCGCGGCAGAGGCCTATTACGCACAGCAACATCCCTTCGGCACGGCAGGCGATTTCGTCACCGCACCCGGCATCAGCCAGATGTTCGGCGAGATGATCGCAGCGTGGCTGGTGGATGTGTGGTTGCAGATGGGACGTCCCCCCGCCGTGCGCCTGATCGAGCTGGGCCCCGGCATGGGCACGCTCGCCGCCGATATCCTGCGCACATTCAACGCATGGCCCGCGTTCCGCGACGCTGTCATGCTGCATCTCGTCGAGACCAGCGCGCGCCTGCGCGAACGTCAGGCCGAGGCACTCAAGGGCGTGAACGTCGCGTGGCACGACACGCTCGACGATGTGCCTGATGATATGCCGTGCTTCATCGTCGCCAACGAATTCCTCGATGCGCTGCCCATCCACCAGTTCGAGAAATCGGGCGGCGTGTGGCGCGAGCGGCTGGTCGGCTATAACGAGGAGAAGCAAGGCTTCTTCTTCACCGTGGCCCCAGGCGAGGAGGAGGGCGGTGCCGTTTTTCCCGCCGCACCCGAGGGCAGCGTCTTTGAAATGAGCCCAGCCTCGATCGCCGTCGCCGATGCCATCGCGCGTCGTGTCGCGCAGACCGGCGGCGCGGCGCTGCTCATCGACTACGGCCACATCAAGCCCGGCTTCGGCGACACGCTGCAGGCCTTGCTCAAGCATGCGTACGCCGACCCGCTCGAAGACCCCGGCGGGCGCGACATCACGGCGCATGTCGATTTCGGCACGCTCGGCACCGTCGCCGCGCAGCATGCCCGGGTACTGGGGCCGGCGATGCAGGGCGACTTCCTGAACGCGATGGGCATCGGCCTGCGGGCGCAGAAGCTCTGCGAAGCCGCAGCGCCTGCGCAGCGCGAGAATATTATGTCAGCGCTCGCGCGCCTGACCGCGCCGGAGCAAATGGGGCGGCTGTTTAAAGTGATGGCCATGACGGCAAAAGAAGCTATAATCGAACCAGCAGGGTTTGGGGCCGTCGAACATGAAATTTCTGACGACTGATCTGGAAGATATTTCCTGGCTGCGTCACGGGTTTTTCACCCGGATGGGCGGCCTGAGCACCGGCCTTTATGCCTCCCTCAATTGCGGACTCAAGACGGAAGACCGGCCCGACAGCGTCAAAGCCAACCGCACGCGCGTCGCCGAAGTCTTCGACCTCACGCCCGACAAGCTGCTGATCGCGAAACAGGTGCACGGCATCAAGGTCGCGACCGTCGCCAAGCCGTGGGACGACGGCCACACGCCCGAGGCCGACGCCATCGTCACCGACAAACGCGGCATCGCGCTCGGTGTGCTGACGGCCGATTGCGCGCCGGTGCTGTTTGCCGACCGCAAGAACAAGATCATCGGCGCGGCACATGCCGGCTGGCGCGGCGCGCTGGCAGGCGTGCTGGAGCAAACGATTGCCGCCATGCAGGCTCTCGGCGCGAACCCGGCGCATATCGAAGCCGCCATCGGCCCCTGCATCGGCCCAAAGTCTTACGAAGTGAAAGACGATTTCCGCGACCCGTTTCTTGCGCAAGATCCGGGCAACGGCGTCTTCTTCCGCCCGTCGCCGCGCGTCGGGCACCTGCTGTTCGACCTGCCGGGCTATTGCGCGCACCGCCTGACGCTGGCGGGCGTCGCCGCCGTATACGACACGCACCAGGACACGCTGACCGGCGAGGCCACGTTCTTCAGCAACCGCCGCGCCTTCCTGAAAAGCGAGAAGGGCTTCGGCCTGCAGGTTTCCGTCATTTCCATCACATGAGGTCGTCGCCATGAAGATCATTTCCTGCTCCAGCAACCCGCCGCTCGCGGCGACGATCTCGGAATATCTTCACACGCCGCTGACGCCCGCCAATGTCAAGCGCTTCGCGGACGGGGAGATCTTCCTCGAGGTGCTCGACAACGTGCGCGGCGAGGACGTCTTCGTCATCCAGTCGACCTCGTTCCCGGCCAACGACCACCTGATGGAAATGCTCATCATGATCGACGCGCTCAAGCGCGGCTCGGCTCGGCGCATCACGGCGGTCATGCCATACTTCGGCTACGCGCGGCAGGACCGCAAGACGGGCCCGCGCTCGCCCATCTCGGCCAAGCTGGTCGCCAACCTCATCACGACCGCGCGCGCCGACCGCGTGCTGACGCTCGATTTGCACGCCGGGCAGATCCAGGGCTTCTTCGATATTCCCGTCGACAACCTCTTCGCG
>CAYZCE010000026.1:0-27502 GCA_964476835.1 uncultured Rhodospirillaceae bacterium | reverse complement strand
CACCGCCATGCCGTAGCCGGGCACGATGATGACGGAGGAGGCGTTCTTGAGGATGAAGGCGGCGTCTTCCGCCGAGCCGGTCTTGACCTGCTTGTCGCCGTGCGACGCGGCGGACGCGCAGGCTGCCTCGCCGCCGAAGCCGCCGAGGATGACGCTCATGAACGAGCGGTTCATGCCCTTGCACATGATGTAGCTGAGGATCGCGCCGCTCGCACCCACCAGCGCGCCGACGACGATCAGCAGGTTGTTCTGCAGCGTGAAGCCGATGCCCGCCGCCGCCCAGCCCGAATAGCTGTTGAGCATGGAGACGATCACCGGCATGTCCGCGCCGCCGATCGGGATGATGACGAGGATGCCGAGCGCCAGCGCAATCGCGATGATCCCCCAGAACGCCGCCGGGATTTGCGTGACGCAGAGCAGGGCGACCAGCAGCACCAGCCCCGCGCCCAGCAGCGCGTTCAGCTTGTGTTGCAGCGGGAAGGTGACCGGCTTGCCGGTGACGAAGCCCTGCAGCTTGCCGAAGGCCACCAGCGATCCCGTGAAGGTGATCGCGCCGACGGCGACGCCGAGGCTCATCTCGATCAGGCTGCCGGTGTGGATGCCGGCCTCGCCCGCGATGCCGTAGGCTTCGGGGTTGAGGAAGGCCGCCGCCGCGATCAGCACGGCGGCCAGGCCGACGAGGCTGTGGAACGCCGCGACCAGCTGCGGCAGGGCGGTCATCTCGATTTTATGCGCGATGACCGCGCCGATGGCGCCGCCGATGAAAAGGCCGAGCGCGATCAGGCCGTAAGAATGTACCTGCGGCAGCAGGATGGTGGTGACGACGGCGAGTGCCATGCCGCCGATGCCGAAGAACAGCCCGCCGCGCGCGGTGTCGGGGCCGGAAAGCCCGCGCAGCGCCATGATGCAGCAGACGGAAGAGACCAGATAGGCCAGCGTCGAGAGTGTCGCGTCCATGACTTACCCTTTTTTCTTTTTAGAGGCGAACATGCGCAGCATGCGCCGCGTGACGATAAATCCGCCGAAGATGTTGATGGAAGCCAGCACGATGGCGCCGAAGCCCAGCCAGCTCGACGCGCTGCCCGCATCCGGCCCCGCCGCGACGATGGCGCCGACGATGATGACGGAGGAGATTGCGTTGGTAATGGCCATCAGCGGCGAGTGCAGCGCTGGCGTTACGCGCCACACCACGTAATAGCCGACGAAGCAGGCGAGGACGAAAACGGTCAGTCCGGTGACGAAGAACGGGGCGGTCATGGGGCGGCTCCTTTTCTCCCTCTCCCTTCGGGAGAGGGTCGGGGTGAGGGATGAAGGGGTGGGGCGTTTGATGGCGCCGCTTTGTCTGTGTCGGGCATTGCGTCGTCCCTCACTCCAGCCCTCTCCCGGAGGGAGAGGGAGTTAGCACGATTATTCATTGGAACCCCGGATGTATCACGGCGCCGTCGCGGGCGAGGCAGGCGGCCTTGACGATCTCGTCGTCGGGATTGAGGATGACCGCCTTCTTTTCCTTGTCGAAGAAGGTGGTGAGGAAGCTAAGCAGGTTGCGCGCATAGAGCGCCGAGGCGTCCGTCGCGATGCGGCCGGGCAGGTTAAGGTGGCCGACGATTGTCACGCCGTTCATGGTGGCGACCTCGCCGGGCTTGGTCAGGGCGCAGTTGCCGCCCGCTTCCGCGGCCAGGTCGACGATGACTGCGCCGGGTTTCATCGATTGCACCATTTCGGCGCTGACGAGGACGGGTGCTTTTTTGCCGGGGATCAGGGCGGTGGTGATGACGATGTCTTGTTTCTTGATGGTTTCAGCAACCAGCGCGGCCTGCTTCTGCTTATCCTCGTCGGACAGTTCTTTCGCGTAGCCGCCGGTGCCTTCGCCGCCGGTCTCCGCCCAGACGAAGGTCGCGCCGAGGGATTCCACTTGCTCTTTCGCCGCCGCGCGCACGTCGGTCGCGGAGACTTGCGCGCCGAGGCGGCGGGCGGTGGCGATGGCCTGAAGGCCTGCGACGCCCGCGCCCATCACGAAGACCTTCGCGGCGGGCACCGTTCCCGCCGCCGTCATCATCAGCGGAAAGCCCCGGCTGAATTCATACGAGGCCTCGAGCACGGCACGATATCCGGCAAGGCTTGCCTGACTGGACAGCACGTCCATCGCCTGCGCACGCGTGATACGCGGCACCAGTTCCATCGCCACGGCGGTGAGGCCTTGGCTCGCGTAAGCCTTGATTTTGTCCTTGTTCTGATAGGGCGCCAGCATGCCGATGAGCAGCGCGCCTCTCTTGAAAGCGGAACTGTCGTCCGGTGCGCGCACGCAGAGGATGATGTCGGCATCCGCTGGCGTGCCGATGGCAGCGCCCGCCGCCTTATACATGTCGTCGGTGAACGAAGCCGCTGCGCCTGCGCCACTGGCGACCGTGACCGTCGCGCCGAGGGCGATCAGTTTCTTGACCGTCTCCGGCGATGCGGCGACGCGGGTCTCGGCGGTGGCGGTTTCCTTGGCGATGAAGATTTTCATGGCGGGACTCTCCTGTGGGGGAGAGTGTAGCAGGTTCGGGCAAGGCCGACAAATCTCGTCTTAGGCGAGGTCGAACTTCTTGAGCGCGGCCTTCTGGCGTTTTTCCAGTTGCCGGACATCGAAGCCCTCGATCAGCTCGTTGAACAGGCGGTGCCAGTTCACTTCCGCCTTCAGGTGCAGGAAGACTGAGCCGAGGCCGAGCGCGGCGCGATCCATAAACACGAATTCGCGCGGCGGGGTGACGCCGCCGGCCTTGCGGAGTTCCTGGTGCACCTCGTGCGCGATCTCGCGGCCGTAGACGCCGCCTTTGACGACGCCGATCGGGCGCACCTTGTCGTCGAGCACGGGGCCATAGAGGAAGCGCGCCCAGGTGTTGAGCGCGTTGAGCGTCGCCTTGTTGAGCTTCTTGAAGCCCCAGCTTTCATAAGCCGAGACGGCCATGGCGTCGTCGCCGTTTTGCAGCGCGCGGTAGAGCGTGATGACGCCATCGACGAAGCTGGGCGGGAAGACGCGCACGCAGCCGAAATCCATCAGGTTGATGCTGAGGTCCTTGCGCGCCGAATAGTTGCCGGGGTGCGGGTCGCCGTGGATGACGCCGTAGCCGTAGAGCGGCACGTACCACGCGCGGAACAAGTTGAGCGCGAGTGCGTTGCGCGTCGCCTGCGGGGCTTTCGCGTAGTCGGTCAGCGGCACGCCGTCGACCCATTCCGACGTCAGCAGGCGCGCGGTCGAGAGCGCGGGGATGACTTTCGGCACGTGCACGGCTTTCTCATCCGCAAGCATGAAGCTGTAAAGCGCAGCGTGTTTCGCCTCAAGATCGTAGTCGAGTTCCTCTTGCAGGCGCGCGGCGATCTCTTCGCGGATCTCGGTTGTCGAGACGGCGCGGTCAAAAGATTCGAAGGCGCGCATGAAGAGGCCGAACTGGCGCAAGTCCGCCTCGATCGCTGATTCCATGTCCGGGTATTGCAGCTTGCACGCGACGGTCTCGCCGGCGGGCGTCACGGCCTTGTGCACCTGCCCGAGCGAGGCGGCGGCCGCGGCGTCATGGCCGAAAGTCTTGAACTTCTTTTCCCAGTTCGGGCCCAGTTCGGCGTCCATGCGGCGGCGCACGAAGTTCCAGCCCATCGACGGGGCTTGCGACTGCAGCTTTTGCAGCTCCATCGCGTATTCGGGCGGCAGGGCTTCGGGAATGGCGGCGAGCAGCTGTGCGATTTTCAGCAACGGGCCCTTGAGGTTGCCCAGCGTTTCCATCAGCGCCTTGGCGTGCGCAGGCTTATTGATGTCGATGCCGAGATATTTTTGCCCGGCCAGCTTGGCCGCAAGCCCGCCTGCGGCGGCAGAGACTTTCGCGTATCTCTTGACCCTTCCGCCGAACGTGCTTTTGGTTTTTTTGGGCATCAGGACTTTGGCGTGTTGCCGTCTTTTTTCTTCTTGGGGGATGCCGGCGCCTTCTTGCCGTTGTCGTTCGAGGGCGCGACCGGCGGCTTCTTGCCGAGGGCGGCCTTGTTGGCGATGTCGTTGAACTTGTCCTCGATCGACTTGAGCGGCGTCTCGCGCTTCGCGTCGGGGAAGCGCGGCTTCTTGAATTCCGGCACTTCCTTGCCGAGCAGCTTGAAATAGAGTTCCTGCGTCATGATGTCGTCGATGATGCCGAGCTTCTGGGCGGTCGCTGCCGTCATGTTGAAGTCGCGCTCGATCAGGCTGTCGATGTCTTCATAGGAGAGGCCGGTTTCCTCCGCGTAGATCTGCGTCAGCATCTCGCGCGTGTTGCGCATGTCGCGCGCGCCGATATCGATTTCGGTCGTTTGCCCTTCGGCGCCGCCCAGCGGCTGGTGGATCATGATTTCAGCATGGGGCGCGGCATAGCGCTTGTTACCGACCGCGAGGATGACCGAGGCCATCGAGGACGCCTGGCCGTAGACGACGGTATGGATCGGGCACTCGCAGGTGCGCATCTTGTCCACGATCGCCATGCCGTCGCTGACGTATCCGCCCGGTGAATTGATGACGATATAGATCGGCGCGACAGGGTCTTTCTTCTCCAGATAGGTGATCGAGGCGGTGACTTGGGCGGCGATATTCGCGTCAATCTCGCCGTCGAGGCGGATGATGCGGTGCTCCAGCATCTCGGAATGGAGGTACCATTCTTCCTTGCGCGCGCCGTTCTTGGCAGCGGCCTTGGGCGACCGGGAATCAGACTTCTGTGAATGAACCATGCGAAAAGGCCTGCTTGGTGAAAACAAAGACGGGGTAATATCGAAGTCAGGCCAGTTTATATCAAATCGAAACATCGTGATAGACTGTTTTATTGAAATAAAATTCTATTTCGATAAAACAGAACCCCTTATTGCATGCTCTGGATGATATCATGCACGTTGCTGTTTGCGCTGACGTTGGGGACGGTCGGCCAGCTCGGCAGGTGGCCGGGCTGCAGCGTGCCGAGGTTGTTGAGCGCGCGCTGCAGGATGGTCTGCGCGTTCGGCTGCGAGACCTGCTGCTTGAAGAACGTGCCGATCTTGGTGACGTTGGCGATGTCGTTGCTGGCGGTCTGCGCCTGGCTGTTCAGAAAGTCCTTCATGTTCATGTAAGGCACGCCGGGGATGATGCCGTTGCCCTTGGCCGAGTGGTTGCCGCCCTTCCAGAAGCTGGAGAGCGCGTTGCAGTTGACGCCCGGGGTGTTGAGGTGCACGCAGACCGGCTTGAAGGGCGAGAGCGTGTTGCCGCCGAGGTTGATGTTGGGCAAGCAGCCACCGAGCGAGCCGCCGAGGCTCAGGTGCGGCAGCTGGAAGTTCACGGGCGGGGTGCACATCGAGAAGTTGAGGGCGGGCAGCAGGTTCGCCCAGTTCGGGCGCCACGCGCCGATCAGGCTGTTGAGGTGCGTGCCGATGCTGGCGTTGATGCCGTTGGGGTACTGCAGGATGCCGCAGAACGACCCTTGCGAGATGGATGCGCTGATGTTGGGCATCTTGAGCGCCGAGAAGATGCCGGAAAGCAGGCTGGAGAGCTTCAGCGCCTGGTCGAAGCAGGCGAGGTCGAGGTTCGACATCGGCTTGCCGTTGGTCTCGGTGCTCGAACTGCTGCCGGTGTCGCGCGGCTGTTCCATGATCTGGTGCATGGTGGCGTGGTCGCGCACGCGCGCGACCTGCGACTGGTCGATGATCTTGTTCATGACGTCGCAGTTGCAGCCGGGCGGGCAGTTGCCGCTGGCGGAAACGCTGGCTGAACTGCCCGAGCCCGACAGCGGCCCGCTTTGCGCCAGCGCGACGGCCGGCAGCGCGAGGAGGATCAGCATCAACGGCAATAACAGCTTTTTCATGCGGCCCTCCCTTAGTTGCAGTTGGCGTCCGGGCTGATGCCCGCCTTTTTCAGCACCGCGCAGGACGAGTTGTCGCCCGAGAAGTCGGGGATCGTCGGCGGGTTCACCTTGTCAAAGGCGGTCTTGTAGTTGGAGAAGACCTTCTGGTCGTTCTTGCACTTGTCCCACGCCGTGGCGAAGTCGGGCGCGTTGGTTGAATTGCATTCCTGGTCGTGGTTCACGCCGCAGGTCTTGGGATAGTCGCCGCTGCGCAGGTTCGCGTCGGGCACTTGCGCGGGCACCTGCACGTTGATGCCCTTGTCCTGTTCCTTCTTCCACACGTCGTCGACGGCCTTGCATTCCGAGCTGTCGCCGTCGGCGCTGTCGACCGTGTCGTGATAGGCGGAATCAATGTCGGACGAGCTGCTGCTGGAAGAGCTGCTGCCGCCGGTGTTCAGGCCCATCGCGTCGCCGAAGTTGCCGAAGTCGGTGCCGGCCTGGCCGAGCCACTTCTTCAGGAACGGGTCGATGATTTCCTTGAGCTTGTCCTTGAAGCCGGTGCCGCTGCCGCCGCTGGTGCCCGACTTGTCGGAGAAGATCTCGCCGCCCTTCTTGGCGGAGACCGCCGCCGATTTCGCGAAGCACGAAAGCGCGAGCACGCTGTGGTCCTGCGGTGTCATCTGGTCGACGATGGCGTCGTCGACGCAGCGCTTGGCGGCGGCGCGCGCATTGTTCATGGCCTGGACGTTGGGGTCGCAGCCGGCGACGTTGGTGCTGTCGGCATGCGCGGCGCCCGCCAGCGAGAGCGCGAAGAGCGCCGAGAGGAAGGCCGTGCGGAAGGTGCGAAAGCGGTGGTGCGTCATACCGTGAACCTCTGATATCCAGCTACTCCCTTATTTTAACCAAATTTACTGCAAATGTCTTGAATATTCCGAGGCTGTCGACTAAGTTTCTATAATCACGAGAGGATTCGGGTTTATGCGGATTACGGCAGGAACACATCGCGGGCGCAGGTTGATCTCGCCGGAGGGCAAAACCACCCGCCCGACCAGCGACCGCGTCCGCGAGTCGGTGTTCAACATCCTGCGCCACGGCAAATGGCATGATGGCGTGCTCGATGGCGCGGTCGTGCTCGACGCCTTCGCCGGCACCGGCGCGCTGGGTCTGGAAGCGCTGTCGCAAGGGGCGGACTACGCCGTCTTCATGGAAAAAGACCGCATGGCCGCCCGCACCTGCCGCGAGAACATCGAGGCGCTGGGCGAGAGCGCCCGCACGCGCCTGATCATCGGCGATGCGACTGCACCGCCCGCAGTTGCAAAACCCGCCACGCTCGTCTTCCTCGACCCGCCCTACGGCAAAGGCCTCGCCGCCGCCGCGCTGAAGGCGCTGGCCGCCCAAGGCTGGCTCGCGCCCGGCGCCGTCTGCGTCGTGGAGATGGCGAAAAAAGAACCCGAGGAAACCCCGGCAGGATTCACCCAGCATGACGAGCGCGCTTACGGCGTGGCTTTGGTCAGGTTCCTGACGTTTGAGGGTTCAGGAACGCGCGCGTAACGGCGAGCGCATCTTTCAGTCCCACCCGTTCGATCTCGACGCCTTCCGGGAAGGCGTTGGCGAGGCGCGTCGGCATCGCGCCGTCCAGCATCACGAAGACGCCGCGGTCGTCCGCGCGGCGGATCAGGCGGCCGTAGGCCTGCTTGAGGCGGAAGCGCGTCAGCATGTCGTCGTAGGCCTTGCCGAAGAACTGGCGGCGCGCCTTGTGCAGCAGCGTCGGGCGCGGCCACGGCACGCGATCATAAATGACGAGGCGCAAGGAACGACCGGGAATGTCGATGCCGTCGCGCGTCGCGTCGGTGCCGAGCAGGCAGGCGTTCTCTTCCTCGCGGAAAATGTCGATGAGGGTAGAGATGTCGAGGGGGTCGACATGCTGCGCGTAGAGCCGCATGCCGGCGGCTTCGAGATGCGGCAGCGTCTTTTCATGCACTGCGCGCAATCGCTGCACGGCGGTGAAGATGCCGAGCGCGCCGCCGCCGGAGGCCTTGAACAATTCGCGGTAGGCCGCGGCGACTTCGTCGGGGCTGTCCTTGCGGACATCGCCGACCACCAGCACGCGCGTGCGGTTCTTGTAGTCGAACGGCGAGGCGACGTGGAAGCGCGTCGGCGGCGCAAGGTGCTCGACGCCGGTGCGCGTCAGTGCGCTGATCCAGCCTTCAGGGTCTTCGTCGGAGGCATCGCGCAAGGTCGCCGAGGTGACGACAACGCCGTGCGCGTGCGGCAGCAGTTGTCCTGCAAACAGCCGCGCGGGGTCGATATAGGCGCGGTTGAGGCCGATGTCGTGGTCGTGCCCGTCGATGCGCGAAATCTCCAGCCAGTCGACGCTGTCGCTGACGGTGCCGCTGGGGCGGATGAGGGATTCCAGCATGTCGATCCAGCCGCCGACCATGCTGCGCGCGCGCAAATCGAGCGATCCGGCGACGAAGCGGATGCGTTCGCGCGCGTCGGTATCGAGGCTGTCGGCCTCGTCGACCAGTTTCTTTTCGAGCCTTGCGGCCAGCGACAGCATCGGGCGCTTGAGGTCGTTGAGGCGCAGGCGCAAAGCCCCCGCCGCTTCCGGCAGGCCGGGCACGGGCGGCTGGGTTTCGGCTTCGAGCGAATAAAATCCCGCCGCCTCGCTGTTGCGCGCCAACACTTGTTGGCGGCAGATGGCGAGGAAGCTTTCCGCCGCACCTTTCGGCGTGCCTTCCCACAGGCGTTGCCGCCATGCGGGCGCGGGCAGGGCGCGCGCGGCCTCAAGGATGGCCTCGACGTCGCGCTGGGCGTCGTCGTCGCCCGCGACCAGGTCTTCAAGACGGCGCTTGATGCCGCGCGCGCGGCTGCGCTTGTCGGTTTCGGTGCCGAGCAGCCAGCGGCGCAGGTCGGCGGCTTCGGCGCCGCTCAGCTGGCTGCCGAAAGCGCCGTCGGCGGCTTCGAACAAATGGTGGCCTTCATCGAAGACGTAGCGCGCGGGCAAAACCGTATCGGGCGTATTGCCCGCGACCTGATGCATGACGAGGGCGTGGTTGGCGATGACGATGTCGGCGCGTTTCGATTTGCGCACGCTCTTTTCCACGAAGCATTTGTGGAAGTGCGGGCAGGCGGAATAGATGCATTCGCCGCGGCGGTCGGCGAAGGCGGTCACGCGTGCGCGGCCGAGCAGGCCGGTCAGCCAGCCGGGGAAATCTTTTCCGGCGAGGTCGCCGTCCTCCGTCACCGCCGCCCAGCGGAGCATGAGGCCGAGGGCGGTGGCGTTGAGGTCGTGCGTCAGCACGTTCTGCGATTCCGACGCGTCTTCGAGGTTGAGCAGGCAGAGGTAATTCTCGCGCCCCTTGCGCGTCACCACCTTGCGGGATTTCGTCGCGGCGTCGTCATAGAGGCGGTCGAGTTCGGTATCGACCTGACGTTGCAGGTTGCGCGTGAAGGTGGAAATCCACACCGGCCCGCCGTTCTTCTCCGCCCATACCGTCGCGGGCGAGAGGTAGCCGAGCGTCTTGCCGACGCCGGTGCCCGCCTCGGCCAGCACCGCGTGCGGCGGGCCTTGTTCGTCGCGCGGCTGAAATGCGGGCGCGAGCGCGGCGGCATAGGCGCGCTGTTCCGGGCGTTCTTCCTTGCGCTGCTTTTGCAGCAGGCGCGCAAGGCGCAGCGCGATTTCTTCTTCTTCGACGCCGTGATGTCCGGCGGGCGGCTCGGGCGCGTGCACCGACCATTCGGGCAGCTTGTCCCAGATCTTGCAGGCGGCCTTGATCTCGCCGCGCGTCGGCGGCGTGTCGGTGCGGCCGAGCGCGGCCAATACCGTTTCCATCCACGGCCAGCCGTTCTGCTCCAGCTTGACGGCACCGGCCAGTCCCATCATCGCGGCGATGGCGGCGGGGTCGCTTTTCTCGGCGCGTCCGGCGGCGGTGAGGTCGACCAGCAAATGGCGCGCGGTGTCGCGCAGGCTCAGGCACTCGTCCTCGCCGTTCTCCGGCTCCATCAGGTTGAGCGTGCGTGCCAACCCGCGCGGCGTCGGCACGGCGAAACGGCCGGGGTGTATAAAGGCGTAAAGTTCCAGCACATCATAAGCGCGCAGGTGCTTGAGGCCGAGCAGGGCGGCGAGACGGGGCGCGTTGCAGACGATCGGCATGTGCTGGTGCACGAGCGCCTTGGCGGCCTCGAGCGTGAGCGTCTTCAACTCGCCCTCCGCCGTCAGGCACAGCAGGCGGCGGCCGTCGAGCGTCAGCACTGGCGCGCGCGGCAGCAAAAGGCGCCGCGCGGGCGGCTGCGATGTCGTCTGGGGTTGGGTCATAACGCCCATTTTATAGCAGATTTGCGGAGCAGCGGGCGACTAAATTAAAGGCGCTGATTTATCGGGATTATTTGAGATTGAAGACGTACCGGCGCGCGGCAGCGTCGATGTAGAGCTGCACGCGCAGCTGTGCGAGCGGGGAGAGCGGCGCGACGGCGTCGTTGAAGGCTTGCTGCAGGCTGCCGGTATCCTTGCCGGAAATGCGGGCGACTGTGAAATCCATCGCCGTCTGAAGTGCGGGCTGCGCCTCGCGGTTGGCGGCGGTGAGTTCCTGTTCGTTCGGTACGGCCAGCTTGTTGAAGCGGCAATAGAGATAAAGCGCGTCGTTATAATCGCCGCCCGTTTTGCCCGCGCCGTTGCTGAGCGTGCGATCGTCGATGACTTTCTGCGGAAGATCCGCGTCGCCGGTCATCTCGGCCAGTTCCATCATCGCCGCGTAATCGGCGTCGGCTTCGTGCAGTCCGGGCGTCAGGGTGCGGTTGTCCGCGCTGCTGTGGCGGGTTTCATGCAGCAGGACGAATGTTTTATAGAGGTCGCCGTCCAGCGGCGGGTCATACGTGAACATGCCGCCCGACATGCGCAGGGCCGCATCCGTGGTCCGGGCATTGCTGTTTTCATGAAACGCGTCGGTGCCGCTTTTGAGATAGATGCGCTGCATGCGCGGCGAAATCAGCCCCGGCAGGATGCCCGTGTTGGCGCTGGTGAAGGCGCGCGCGCTGGGGCTGAACATGAGGCGCGCGTTCTGGTACGCCATGACCGGATTGAGGACCGGCGGGATGGAGAACAATTCGTAGAGATTGCCGCCGAAATTGTCGGGAATGACGCGGATGTCGTTGGGCGAGACTTCGGTGATGTTCTTGGCGGCGGCAGGGTCGATGCCGTCCTTCTTCAGCGTGCCGGAGAGGGTCGGGAAGAGGTAGATCGACAGCGGCTGGATCACGATGTAGACGCCGGTGAAGATGGCGGCACGGAGATGGTTGAAATCGAGGGCGAGGCGGCGCTTGCCGGCATCGTTACGCGTGATCTTGAGGCCGATCGGCGTCAGCAGGCTGCTGGCCACCAGCAGCGCGCGGCTGAGGATTTTCTGGAGCGTGCTGCGTTTTTTGCCGTCGGTGTCGCCCATGGGAATCGTCCTCACATTCAGGATATCCAAGAATGTATATAAATTTCTGCATTATGTCAATCGAAACGCGCCAGTCAGGAATTGCATTAACTCGTTGAAACACGTAATAATTCTTGTCTGAAAAGGAAAGAATCATGTCCAAGCCCAAGACCGAAGCCCCGGCTGTTGAAAGCAACGCGCTGATCGATGCCAAGATCGAGAACCTCAAGCAGCTGCAGGCGCGTGGGGTCGAGGCTTACCCGTATAAATACGACGTCACCCACCACGCCGCCGACCTGCAGGAAAAATACGCGCACCTGCAAAACGGCGAGATGACGCAGGACGTCGTGCACATCGCCGGCCGCGTGATGTCGAACCGCAACTCGGGCATGTTCATCGACCTGCGCGACGAGAGCGGCAAGGTGCAGGTCTTCAGCCACAAGGATCACTTGTCGGGCGAGGCGCTGGAGAAGATCTCCTACATCGACCTCGGCGACATCATCGGCGTCGAAGGCATCGTGCGCCGCACGCCGCGCGGCGAGCTGACGGTGAATGCGACCAAGGTCGACATGCTTTCGAAGTCGATCCGCCCGCTGCCGGAAAAATACCACGGCCTCGCCGACGTCGAGATCAAGTACCGCAAGCGCTACCTCGACCTCATCGTCAACGAGGAAAGCCGCGAGACGTTCCGCAAGCGCAGCCGCATCCTCACCTTCATCCGCCAGATGCTGGCGGGCGAGGGCTTCATGGAAGTCGAGACGCCGATGCTGCACGTCATTCCCGGCGGCACCACGGCCAAGCCGTTCCTGACGCACCACAACGCGCTCGACATGCCGCTCTACATGCGCATCGCGCCCGAGCTGTACCTCAAGCGCCTTGTCGTCGGCGGCTTTGAAAAGGTTTTCGAGATCGGCCGCAACTTCCGCAACGAAGGCATCTCGATCAAGCACAATCCTGAATTCACCGCGCTAGAAATTTATCAGGCCTATACCGACTATGTCGGCATGATGGGCCTGTTCGAGCGCATCGTCGAAGGCGCGGCGAAAGCGTCCAACGACGGCTCCACCGTCGTGAAATACGGCGAGCACGACATCGACTTCAAGGCGCCGTGGCCGCGCAAGTCGATGACGGAACTGGTCAAGGAAAAGACCGGCATTGATTTCCTGACGCTGACCGATGCAGCTGCTGCGACGCTGGCCGCGCAAAAGGCAGGCGTCTCGATCAAGCCCGGCTCGACCTGGGGTGAGATCGTCGAGGCCGTCTTCGCCGACAAGGTGGAAGGCACGCTGATCCAGCCGATCCACGTCACCGACATCCCCAAGGACGTCATGCCGCTGGCCAAGACGCACCCGAAGAACCCGCTGCTGACAGAGAGCTTCGAGGTCTATATCAACGGCTGGGAAATCGGCCCCTCGTTCTCCGAACTCAACGACCCCTTCGACCAGCGCGCGCGTTTCAACCGCCAGCTTGAAGCGCGCGAGCGCGGCAACGACGAGGCGATGATGATCGACGAGGATTTCCTTGAGGCGCTCGAATACGGCATGCCGCCCACCGGCGGCCTCGGCATTGGCCTCGACCGTTTGGTCATGCTGCTGACGAATTCCGCGAGCATCCGCGACGTCATCGCCTTCCCGACGCTGCGCCCGCATAAGTGATCTTTACTTCCTCTCCCGAAGGGAGAGGGCGTTTATTTATTTCAGCTTGAGTTTCTGCGCCACGAAGGCCGAGGCCGCGTGCCATGAGGCTTCGGTCACACGATGACCTTGGCCTGCGAAGATTTCTTCGTCGACGTGCAGGCCGGCGGCGCGCAGGCGGTCGCGCGAGCCTTGATGGTCGAGGCGCGCGTCGATGCCGGCCTTGCGGAAGGCCTCGACCGTGCGCGACATCGAGGGCCCGCCCATGGTGCCGGGGGCGTAGAACAGCTCGTCGGCATCGCCCATGATCATGAGCGTGTCGGGCTTGGCGGAAACGGCGTTGAACGGCAGCGCGGCGCCTGAATGTGCGACGACGGCGGCGACGGGCGCCGCACGGTTGGTGGCGGTGATGATCGAGACCATCGCGCCCTGCGAGAATCCCATCAGGGCGAGGTTGTCGTCGCCGAGGCCGCGCTTTTGCAGTTGCGCATCGAGGAAGGCGTTGAAGCGCGTCACGATCGAGGCCGCGTTGAAGGGCTGCGACAGTTCCGTCACCGCGTTGCCGCCGAGGCTGTACCAGCTGTAAAGGTCGTCGGCGTTGGGCGCGCGCATGGCTTTTTTCTGTTCCTCGGTCGCGTGCAGGGCGATGGGGCCTTGCATGACGAGGATGTCGGCTTCCGGGTTTTCGGCCTGCGTCTTCTGCGCCCACTTGACGAACTGGTCGGGCGTGTTGCCGTAACCGTGCAGCACGACGATCAGCCCGCGCGCCGGTTGCGTCGCGGCGGGGAGGTTGTGGAAGGTAAAGCCGTTTTCGGTCTGCTTCGTCATGGCTCTCAGAACTGGTCGTCGGTGATCTGCGTTGCGGTCTTGCAGCCGCCCATGACGGGCGCCATCAGGCCGTAGACCTGCGGCAGCACGGCTTCGGCGAAGAAGCGCGCGGTCGCAAGCTTGGTGTTATGATAACCGGGATCCTCGCCCGTGAAAAGGGCTTCGTGCGCGGCCTTGGCCGATTGCGCCATCATGTAGCCGCCCGCGACCGTCGCAAACAAGCGCAGATACGGCACCGCGCCCGCCGCCACCGCGTCGGTGTTCGACTTGGCATTGGCCAGCAGCCAGCCGGTCGCCTCTTCCAGCGCGCCGATGGCTTTGGTCATCGTGGTCGCGATGACATCGAGGTCGTCGCTCGGTTTTTGCGTGAGGGTTTTCAGGAAGGCCCTGGCTTCGCCCGCGAACTTGGCGGCTTCGGCGCCGCCGTCGCGCAATACTTTGCGGAAGACGAGGTCGTTGGACTGGATGCCATTAGTGCCTTCATAGATCGGCAGGATGCGCGCGTCGCGGTAGAGCTGCGCCGCGCCGGTTTCCTCGATGAAGCCCATGCCGCCGTGGATCTGGATGCCGGTCGAGGCCGCTTCGACCGCGAGGTCGGTCGACCACGCCTTGACCAGCGGCGTCAACAGGTCGACGCGTGCGGCAGCACCGTCAACGCCCGCGCGCATGCGGTCAATCATCGCGCCCGCATAGTAAGCGAGCGCGCGGCTCGCTTCCGCGCAGGCCTTGGTGGTCAGCAGCATGCGGCGCACATCGGCGTGCTCGATGATCGCGACGCGTTTGCCGGACTTGTCGCCGATCTTGGTGCTCTGCACGCGGGTCTTGGCGTAAGCGAGGGCATGTTGATAGGCACGCTCCTGCAAGGCCACGCCCTGAAGCCCCACGCCGATGCGCGCGGCGTTCATCATGGTGAACATGTTCTTGAGGCCGTCGCCTTCCTTGCCGAGCAGATAAGTGATCGCGCCGGTCTTCTCGCCGTACATCATGACGCAAGTCGGCGAGCCGTGGATGCCGAGCTTGTGCTCCAGCGACGCGGGGCCGACGTCGTTGCGCGTGCCGTCGGCGAGGAACTTCGGCACGATGAAGAGGCCGAGGCCGTCGTTGCCCTCGGGCAGTCCGTCGACACGTGCGAGCACGAGGTGGATGATGTTCGGCGTGAAGTCCTGCTCGCCCCAGGTGATGAAGATCTTCTGGCCCTTCATCAGGTAATGGTCGCCGTTCTTTTTCGCGGTGGTGCGGATGAGCGCGAGGTCGGTGCCGGCCTGCGGCTCCGTCAGGTGCATGGTGCCGGTCCATTCGCCGGAAATCATTTTGGGCAGGTAGGCGTCTTTTTGCGCGTCGGTGCCGTAGGTCTCGATGGCCTCGACCGCGGCCTCGGTCAGCAGCGGGCAGAGGCTGAGCGCGAGGTTGGCGGATTGCCACATTTCGCGCACCGCCATGCCGAGCGCCATCGGCATATGCGTGCCGCCGTGCTCGGGGCGGCAGGTGAGGGCGTTCCAGCCGCCGTCGGCGAAGGCCTTGTACGCGGCCTTGAATCCGGTGGGCGTCTTCACCGCGCCATTCTCAAGCGTCGAGTGCTGCTTGTCGCCGGTCGCGTTGGTCGGCGCCCAGACTTCGCCTGCCAGTTTCGCGGCCTCTTCCAGCACCGCCTCGACGACGTCGGGCGTGGCGTGATCGAAGCCGGGCAGGCCAGCGACTTCGTCCATCTTCGCGATGTGTTGAAGCGCAAAGCGCATGTCCTTGAGCGGGGCGGTGTAGGTCATGGGAAACTCCTTTGGGGAAAGTATATACCTGCGCTTGCGCGAGTAAAACGCAAAAAAGCCCGCCCCTTGCGGGACGGGCTGTTCATAAAATCCGGCTTTTTTTAAGTCGAGACCGAGACGTTGATATGGTTGGCGTCGCCGGTGTTGTTCTGGTGGATGATGAGCGTGACTTCCGCGCCCTGATAGGTGCCAATGAAGCTGACATCCCCGTCGCCGCCCGCCGTGCCGGTCTGCACGACGCCGAGCGCGCCGCCGAAGCCTTGTTCGTCGACCTGCACGGAGGAATTGGCGACGTTGTTGCCGGCGAAAATCTCCACCGCATGCGCGCCGCCGCCGGAAAGGTTGAAGATGCTTTCCGCGGTCAGCACGATAGAAGCGCTGTCGGCCTCGAAGAAGATCGTCTGGAAGTTGCTGATGACGGGCGAGTGGGCGTTGTGCGTGGCGTCTTCCAGCACGGTGAAATCCAGCATGAAGGGCGTGCTGCCGTTGCCGATGAACAGCGTGTTCTCGCCGCCCTGGCCGTCCATGAACAGCGGGGTCTCGGTCTTGAGGTGGACGAAGTCGTCCTCCCCGCCGCCGATGAAGATGTCGTTGCCGCCGCCGGTGCGGACGATGATGTCGCTGCTGACGCCGTCGGCGACCACGAGGTAATCGTTGGAGTCGGGGTCCACCGGCGACCAGTTGCCGCTGATGATGGTCGGCCCCTGGTTGTACATGTCGTAGTTCTTGAGGCCGATATGCTCGACGCCGTAGCTGATCGGCGTGCCGTCGTCGAGCGTGATCGTGGTTGTCACGTTGTAGCCGTCCGGGTGGTCCGCGTACGACATGGCCATGCGGTCGTCGACGTAGATGCCGCCGATGCCTTTGCCGGCGCCGTCGAGGTAGAAGGGGCCGATGTCGACGGGAAACGTGCCCGGGGAGAATTTGCCGTCGTTCGCCGTGACGGCGCTGAACGACCCGAATATGGCGTTCGTGGCGGCGTCCGTCACCGTCGCGGTAAAATGGAAGCTGCCGGTATAGGTCGCCAGGCTCGGGATGGCGTCGATCAGCGCATTCATCACGTCGGCGTCCTTGTTCAGCGTGCCGACCAGCGTGCCGTGTTCCGCGAATTCGCCGACGCCGGTGCTGATGCTGGACTGGAATAGGCCCATGCCGTTTTCGATCGTGAGCGTCTGGGTTGCGTTGTAATCGTCGCTGTACACGATCGGGAAGAGGTCTTGCAGGACGAGGGGCCCGCCGCCGCTGCCGCCGGTATCCCCGCCCGTCAGCGCGCCGGCGTGGTTGCCGCCGAAGAAGGAGGCGGAGTCGTAGGTCGCGGCGTCATGCGTGAAGCCGTTCGCCCCGTTGTCGAAGGTCCAGGGCGGGGCCGTGCCCATGCCGGAGGCTTCCTGCGTGTTCTGGTCCCACGCGGGCGCGTGGAAGAAGTGCCACGGGAAATCCTGCTGGAACAGCAGGCCTTCCTGGCCGTTATGGTGACCGTGGCCGTCGTCGATCTTGAGCTCCTGCATCAGGTCGCCGATCCACTGCTCCTTGACGATGCTGAAGAGGCCCTTGTGGTCGTGGATGAACTGGCGTGGGTCGAAGTGCGCGTCCAAGGCAGGCGCGCTTTGATAATCCGTGAAGGTATAGGCGGTGAAGCGCTTGGCGAAATTCGTCTCGCCGGCGGCGTTGTCGACATAGCCCGCGCCGTCCCACAGCGAGATCTCGCTCTTGCCGTGCACGTCGACCAGGCCGACGAAGGCCGTGCCGCGGATGCCGATGGTGCCGACGGGCGTCTCGACGTTGACGGCGCCGGGATCGTTCTTGCCGATCAGGCCGGAGGTATAGACGAAGACACCTTGCAGGACGGAGAAGAAGGAGGCGCCGGAATGGTGCGCGTCGCTATAGGTGTACTTGTCGATCGACATGCGCGCGCCTTCGCCGACGGCGAAAGCGGTATGGTCGGCGAACAGCATGTTGACGGCGCCGGTCTTGCCGGTCTCGATGACGTCGCTTTGGAAGAGCGCCGCGCCGGGTATCGCCGCGACGCGCGTGCCGTCGGCGTGGATGATGTGCGCCTCGCCCGCAACCGCGGTGATGCGACCGGCGGGGCTCGCGTCGGTCATCGTGTGCGTTTCGTTGGCGGCGTATTGGCCCGCATGTTCCGGCGGTGTGAAGGCGGCCACCAGTTGCGGCGTTAGCTTCGCGCCGTTGGGCGCGACGAGGTCGGGCGGGGTCGCTTGCGTGAAATAATTCTCGACGACGACGTGACGGCCGTCGGCGGCGGTCAGGGTGAGGTCGTGGCCGGTGCGCGCCATCTGCACGTCGGCGACGAAGTGCGCATCGGGCAAGGCAACCTGCGGGCTGCTCGTATTCCCTGACTTGATATCGTGTGACGCTTCTTTTGGCATCTTGATTCCTTCGACATCTCTCACTAATTCCATTTTACGAGAAAAGTGATTTAAATTTTATTAAAAAGGGGCCGGATCCGAAGACCCGGCCCCTTTTTTAAGTCGTAAGATTTTTACCGCGACACGCCAGCCGGCGTGGAGACGGGCGCCACGATTTTCGAGGCCGGCGCTTGAGCCTGTGTTTGTACCTGCGGCGTGGCAACCGTCAGGCCGTCGGTTTTAAAGGGGTTGTGCGAAATGACCATGGCGTTGCAGGCGGGGCAGTCGCCGGCGGAAGCCGTGGCCGTGCCGCAGTTCGACGACGTGCATGTCAGGCAAGCTGTGTGGTTATTGGCGCTCACCTGGCCGCAAGCGTTGAAGCGGCAATGTCCCGTGCCGCCATTGCCGGTGTTGTCGCAGGCATAAATCATCGCGTGGCCCTGTCCCGGCAGGGCGAACAGCAGGAAGGCGGCGAGCAGCGTGCTGGCCAGTATTTTGCGGGAATGGATCTGTTGCATGAATGATATCTCCTGAAAAGGGTTTAAAGAATATAATCTGCTTCTCAATTATAGCGCGTCGCCTTGAAGAAAGAGGGCCGGATCTTTGGACCCGGCCCTTTTCCAGCCTGGCGTTTAGTATCCGAAAAGGTCGCTGCGGATGTCGCTGCGAGTCTTGCTCGCCCATCTGTCGAAAGCTTCATAGCTCGCGAAGCCGAGGCGGTCGTATTTCTCGGAGCGGTAGTCGTATTTTGGGTTGGCCAGCTTGCCGATGATCTCTTGGCGCGCGGCGATGAAACCGGCGACGCGGCCGGCATCAGCCTTCATGTCAGCGGCGTTTTTATAGCCGAAGCGGCCATAATCGTTGAAATCGACCTTGCCGCTGTCAACCAGCCCCCAAAAATCGGCCTTGGAGCCGACGGTTGCGCCAGCCAGCGGCGCGAGGCGGGATGCCGAAGCTGCATCCTTCGTGGCATCCACAGAACCGGGAGGCGGTTCATACGCCAGGGCCTTGGCATCGACCTTCGGCGCGACCGCCGCTTGTCCGGAATGATCGCCGCAAGCAGGCCAAGGGGCGCAGCGTTCGGTTGCTGCCTGTGCATGGTGCGGTGCGGCGAAGCCGATCGCCAGAGCCAGCAAGGAAGCAGCAAAAAGGTAGTTCTTCATAATGGAAGCTCCTGTTTAATGATTCGTTTTTTAGATAAAAGCAAACTATTGCTTATCCTTCAGTTATAGCATGGCCACATTAACGAAGGCTTACGAATAGAAAAACGTATTATTTTCAACGAGATATATATCTGGCACGCCGTTTGCAAAGCTGACTGATGGGAAAGACGCCGAAAAGGCGCTTGGAGACAAAGGTGGGTGGATCATGGCGGTAGCTGCGGCAAATATTTCTAATCAATATCAAGGCTCTGCGCCGATGCGGGTCATCCACGCCGTGGCGGATGCCGCCAAGCGCACGGGCACGGATTTCTCCTTCCTGATGGAAAAAGCTGCCGCCGAGAGCGGTTTCAAGACCGACGCCAAGGCAAAATCGTCGAGCGCGACCGGCCTCTTCCAGTTCATCGACAGCACCTGGCTGATGATGGTCAAGCAATACGGCGCGAAATACGGCCTCGGCCAGCTGGCCAGCCAGATCGAGGTCAAGAACGGCAAGGCCTGCGTCGGCGACTGCACGGTCAAGCGCGAGATCCTCGACCTGCGCAAGAACCCGGAAGTCTCCGCGCTGATGGCCGGCGAATTCTCTGCCGACAACCGCGACTACCTTGAAGCTCACACCGATGGCAAGGTCGGCCGCACCGAAATGTACCTCGCGCACTTCCTCGGCGCGGGCAGCGCGGCCAAGTTCCTCAACAACCGCGCGAAGGACGGCGACACCGCCGCTGCCCAGCTCTTCCCGCATGAAGCCGCCGCCAACAAGAACGTTTTCTTCGACGCATCCGGCAATGCGCGCAGCCTTGACGATGTCTACAACCGTTTCGCGGCCAAGTTTAAAGGAGACAGCGTCGCTCCCGCGCCTGCCTCCGCTCCCGCCGCGCCTGTGCAGGTGGCGACCTCCATCGCATCCTCCACGCCTGCACAGGCGCGCTCCCTTTTCAGCGGCGGCATGGGCTCCTGCGGCCTGCCGTTCCCGGTCGAAAGCCTGCTGCTGATGGCGCAGATGCAAAGCCCTGCGGATGTTTTCCACAGCCGCGCGGAGTCGTACGCTTATCGCGGCTAATAAAATTACCGGCCAGCGTTTGGCAAGGTCTTTAAATTCGCAAAAAACAAATTTTTCGGTTGTCCGGAGAGGCGTGGAATCCTAGTCTTGGGGTACTTCCTTTGTAATCATTTCTGGCAGGTGTTTTATGCGGATCGAGCTGTGCGGGCCTCTGGGTATCGGCAAAACGACGTTGGCGCAAAAGCTGTCTGAACTTACGGGCTGGGACCTCATCCGCGAGCCGGTGGAGACCAACCCCTTCCTGCGCTCCTTCTACAAGGAACCCACGCGCTTCGCGTTCGAGAAGAACCTGTTCTTCCTCCTCGACTACCTGCACGAAATCAAGTCGCGCACCGCCGGCGACGTCATCTTCGACCATTCCGCCGTCGTGCACCGCAGCTATGCGGCGCTCAACCCGATCCTGCCGCATGAAAAGGCCGTGTTCCAGGCGCTCGACCGCGCGATCGAGTTCATGGGCCCGCCCAACCTGCTTATCAACCTCGTCTGCCCCGCCGACGTCATCTTGGGCCGCATCGCCAAGCGCGGCCGCGACTTCGAATCTGGCGTCGACATCGAGTATGTGACCGCGCTGAACGCCGAAGTGCAGAACCAGGTCAACAACGTCTCGCACTATATCCCCGTCGTCAACGTGGACGCCGCGTCTTACGACTTCGAGAAGCGTCCCGAGGACATCGAGAAGGTGCTGGCGATCATCGTCAACAACCTCGCCTCGCCGATCAACCCGCCGGTGCAGGTTGAAAAAGCGGCCTGATATTTTCCGCCGATAAAGAAAAAAGGGCACGAACCGCGGTTCGTGCCCTTTTTGCTTGTCCCGCTTAGCGGTCCGGCGGCGTGGGTGCCGGGGGCGGGTTGTTCTTCGGATGCGGCGCTTGCGGCAGCTGGCCGGGCGCGCCGTTCTGGATGATGTGGCGCGCGGCTTCCAGCAGGGAGGAATACTTGTAAGCGCCTGCGGGCAGGCCTTCCTGCACGGTTTCATGCACGGCGTTCAGCGCCTCGATCCACACGGCATGCAGGCCGGCGGCGGCGGAAGGCACGATGTCGGACTTCAGGCTGTCGCCGATCATGACGACTTCGTCGGGCTTGAGGTTCAGCATGGCAAGGAGGTCGGTGAAGGTCTTCTCGGTCTTCTTGTCGGTGATGGTGACACCCGCGAAGGCGTCCTTGAACGGCAGCAGGTCCACGCGGCGTTCCTGCACGTCGCGGTCGCCGGCAGTGACGATGTAAAGATCGTAGTGCTGCGCCAGCATGGCGATCGCCTCGGGCGTGCCGGGCTTCATTTTGGCCTCCGTCACGAAGATGCGCTCGGCATAGCCGCGCACGGTCGCGACCATCTCGTCGTCGGCGTCGGGGATGAAGGCCTTAAGCACCGCCTCGAACGACGCGGGCATGCGCTTTTGCGAATAGCCGTAGACGGGGAACAGCTCCTTGTCCTTGGCGAGGAAGGCCGCCTGCGCCTCTTCCGGCGTGATGCCGAAATGGCCGAGGTAGCCGTAGAGCATCGCCTCGGCATATTCGTAGATGGTGTTGTTGACGATCAGCGTGTCGTCCATGTCGAAAAAGATGGCTTTGATCACGGCAGGAGTGCTCCGAGAATATGGCAATGATTCTGAAGCAGTCTAGACCGGACCGTCACGATATGTCAATACGTGGCCGTTTTAGCGAATAATCGGCAATCCCACGGCCATTTTCTGCCACAAGGTTCCGGCGTCGAGGCGCAGGAAGGGCATGGCGCTGACATTGCCCTCGGTCGCCATTTGCATGAACAGCTCCAGCGTCGATTTCTCGGGCGGGAAGGGGATCAGCGCCGCATCGGCGGGCAGCTTGGCCGTGGTGCGGGCCAGCGCCGCTGCTTCGTCGATGCCGCCGAGCGCGTCGACGAGGCCCTTGTCCTTCGCCTGCCGCCCGGTCCACACGCGGCCCTCGGCGACGGCGAGCACTTGCTCGCGCGTCATCTTGCGCGCTTCCATCACGCGGGCGACGAAAGCCTTGTAGATGTCGCCGAGCTGGGCGTCGAAGCGTTCTTTTTCTTCCGCCGTGAAGGGCGCGTTGGGCGACCACATGGCCGCATGGGCGCCTGCGTTGGCCTCATCCCACTTCAGGCCGATCTTATCCCACAATCCGGCGAGCGACAGCTTGCCGCCGAAGACGCCGATCGATCCGGTGAGCGTGCCCGGCTGCGCGACGATGCGGTCGGCGCCGCTAGCCACCCAATAGCCGCCCGAGGCCGCGTAAGACCCCATCGAGACGACGACCGGCTTGCCCTTGGCGCGCGCCTGCGTGAGGGCGCGGCGGATGGTTTCGGAGGCTGCGGGCGACCCGCCGGGGCTGTCGATGCGCAGCACGATGGCGCCGACATCTTTATCTGCCGCCGCGTCGCTGATCGCCTGCGACATTTTATCCGCCGCCATGCCGCCGAAGCCGCCGCGGGCTGTTTGTACAATTGCGCCCGCGCCGGTGATGAGCGCGACGCGCTTGCCTTCTGTCTTGTCGCCGCCGGTCAGGCGCTGGCGCGCCTTGGTGTCGAAGGTGTAGTCGCCGAGGTTGACGGCCTTGGCGCCGGTTTGCTTCTCGACGCTTGCGACCATCTCGTCTTCATAGCCGAGCTTGTCGACGAGCTTGAGGCGCAGCGCGGCCTCGTCGCCGAGCGGCGAGGCGTCCACTGCCTGGCGCACGTCGTCGGGGTTGAGGTTGCGGCTCGCCGCGATGCCTTCCGACATCTGGCTGTAGAGGTCGTTGACGAGCGACGTCATCATCTCGCGGTGCGGCGCGCTCATGCCGGTTTCGGTGAAGGACTCCGGCATGGATTTATAGGCGCCCTTGTGGCTGAACTGGGCGGTGATGCCGAGCTTGGCGAGCAGGTCGCGCGCGAACGGCACCTCGGCGGAGATGCCGTTGATGGTCAGTCCGCCCACGGGCTGCAGCCAGACCTGGTCGAAACCCGACGCGAGATAGTAATCGCCGATGCCGCTGATCTCGGGCGCGAAGATGGCGGTGGGTTTTTTCGCGGCGCGGAACTTGGCGACGGCGGCGCGCAATTCCTGCACCTGCGCGGGCGACAGGGAAGGATCGTCAAGGCGCGCGATGAGGCCCTTCACATGCGGATCGCGCGCGGCGCGGGCGAGCTGGTCCAGCACGTCGTGCATCGTCTCGGGTGCGGCCAGCAACGGCTGGTCGAGCGAGGGGCCGGAGGCGGTTTCCGACAATCCCGGCTTGAAATCATAGGCGACCACGATCTCGGACGGCAGCGCCGGCGGCGCGTAACGGGCGGCCTTGCCGATCGCCATGCCCAGCAGCACGATCAGCACCGTCATCAGCACGCCCATGACGACGAAGAAGCGCCGGATGAAGCGGAAGAGCCGCGTGAAGAAACCCTCGTCGTGTGGGCGGTCGGTGTTGAACATGGTTATTCCTCTCTTGCGCATTGCGCCTTGTGGCGCAGCTTGTGGTCGGCGAGCACCAAGGCCATCATGGCTTCCGCGACGGGTGCGCCGCGCAGGCCGACGCAGGGGTCGTGGCGGCCCTTGGTGATAATTTCTGTTTCGTGTCCATGCGCGTCGATGGTCTGCATCGGCTGCAAAATCGAACTGGTCGGCTTGAAGGCCATGCGCACGACGATGTCCTGCCCGGTCGAGATGCCGCCGAGGATGCCGCCCGCGTGGTTGCTGAGGAAATGCGGCTTGCCGTCCTTGATGCGGATCTGGTCGGAATTCTCTTCGCCGGGCAGTTCGACCGCGTCGAAGCCTGCGCCGATCTCCACACCCTTGACGGCGTTGATGCTCATCATGGCTTTCGCGAGATCGGCATCGAGCTTGTCGGCGATAGGCGCGCCCCAGCCGGCGGGCGCGCCGCTGGCGACGACTTCGACGAGTGCGCCCGCGCTCGATCCGGCCTTGCGCGTTTTATCGAGAAACTCTTCCCATACCGGCACCATCGCGGCATCGGGACAGAAGAAGGGGTTGTTGTCCACTTCATCCCAGTCCCAGTGACGGCGCTCGACCTTGTGCGGGCCGACCTGCACCACGGCGGCGCGGATCGTCACTTCAGGCACGATCAACCGCGCCACCGCGCCCGCTGCGACGCGGCACGCGGTTTCGCGCGCGCTCGAGCGTCCGCCGCCGCGATAGTCGCGGATGCCGTACTTCCGGTCGTAGGTGAAGTCGGCGTGGCCGGGGCGGTACTTGTCCTTGATATCGCCGTAGTCTTTCGACCGTGCGTCGGTGTTCTCGATCATCAGGCTGATCGGGGCGCCGGTGGTGAGGCCTTCGAAGACACCCGATAGAATTTTTACCTGGTCGGCTTCCTGGCGCTGCGTCATGAAACGGTTCTGCCCCGGTCGGCGGCGGTCGAGGAAATGCTGGATATGTTCTTCGGTGAGCGCGAGGCGGGGCGGCGCGCCGTCGACCACGCAGCCGATCGCCGGGCCGTGGCTCTCGCCCCAGGTGGTGTAACGGAACAGGTGGCCGAAGGTATTGGAGGACATCGCACCCACATGCAAAAGACAAAGTATCAGTATGAATATACGCGCTTTTCACGCAGAAATAGTTAATGCCGACACTCTGAAAAACAGATTGACTTTTTACGGCCATTTTCCTAATAATATGACAACTTTGAACCCCGGAGGACTCCCCATGGCACATTCTATGTACGGCATCGACGCGCAACTGCAAAAGTTCCCGCAGGTGGCCATCGCGTTTGATCGTGTTGAAACTGACCTCGAAGCTGCGTTCTATCCGATCGGCGGCGAAGCGGCGGCTATCAAGGCGCCCGGGATGATCATCGACACCGTCGACCAGAACCTCGCGGGCAGCGATGCGGACAAGCAGGCGCTGATCATCGCGTCGATGTACCTGCTGGCGCGTATCCAGATGGAGATCGATTGCGACAGCGTCGGCAGCCTCGCCGCCCTTTATGGCGACGAGATTGGCGCGGGCATCTACGGCATCGTGTCCGAACATGCCGCGCTGTTCGGCGCGGACAGCATGCCCACTGGCATCGCGCAGGCAGGCGTGGTGACGTCGATCGTCACCCTCGGCCTTTTCGGCGATACGATCAAGGAAGCGGGCATCCAGTTGCCGGCAGCGGAAGCGATGAAGGTCAAGCAAGGCATGACGCACGGACAGGGCCTCTTCCTGCCCAACCTCAACGCGCCGCAGCTGAAAACCGCCTATACTCAAGCCGTTGCGGATTTCGTCGCCGTGATCGACGGTGCCACTATTGCGCCGAAGAAGAAGCCGGGCAACAACGGCCCGGTGTGCTAAGCGCCCCTTGAAATGCGCGGGGAAACCCGCCATTCTGGCGCACTTCGTATTGTGAAAGAGGATCCCATGACCGACGACGTGCCCGAGCAGCCGGAAACCGCAGCGATGCCGACGCTGGAAGAGGCGCTCAAGCAGATCGGCGTGCTCGACGCCGCGCTGGCGGAAGCCAACGACAAGATGCTGCGCTCGCTTGCCGAGGCCGAAAACACCCGCCGCCGCGCCGAGCGCGACAAGCAGGACACCGCCAAGTTCTCCGTCGCTTCCTTCGCGCGCGACATGCTGACGGTGGCCGACAACCTGAAACGCGCGCTCAACGCCATCACGCCCGAGGCGCGCGCCGCCGACCCCATGCTGCAAAACCTTTTCACCGGCGTGGACGCGACCGAGCGCGAGCTGCAGCGCATCTTCGAGAAGAACGGCATCAAGAAGATCGACCCGCTCGGCCAGAAGTTCGACCCCAACCAGCACGAAGTGATGTTCGAGACGCCCGCCGGCGCGCCGGGCACCGTCACGCAGGTGATCGACCAGGGCTACATGATCCACGAACGCCTGCTGCGCCCCGCGCGCGTTGGCGTCGCCAAGGGCGAGGACATGTCCGAAGGCGCGCGCCTGGACCAGAACGTGTGAGCATGAAGGGCCTTTATCCCAAGAGCACGCCGTACGCTCAAGGCCGCCTGCCGGCCGACGGGACGCATACGCTGTTCTATGAGGAATTCGGCAACCCGGACGGCATCCCCGTCGTCTACCTGCACGGCGGCCCCGGCGCGGGCAGCGCGCCTTACGTGCACCAGCTGTTCGACCCCGAAGCCTTCCGCATCGTTGTTTTCGACCAGCGCGGCTGCGGCCGCTCCACGCCGCACGCGGAGACGCGCGACAATTCGCCTGACCTTCTCGTCGCGGATCTCGAGGCGCTCAAGAACCATCTCGGCATCGACGCGTGGCACGTCGCGGGCGGCTCGTGGGGATCGACGCTGGCGCTGCTCTATGCCGAGGCGCATCCGGAGAGCGTGCAGAGCTTGCTCTTGCGCGGCATCTGGATGGAACGCCGGCAGGAAATCGATTGGTTCCTCAACGAGACCGGCCGCTTCTTCCCCGCCGGCCAAAAAGAATTCGTCGACCTGATCCCGCCCGAAGAACGCGGTGATTTGCTTGAAGCCTACTATCAGCGCCTGATGAATCCCGATCCCGCCGTGCACCTGCCTGCCGCTCATGCATGGTGCCGCCTTGAAAATGGCATGACTTTCCTGCATCCGCTGGCGGATGCCGACAAGACCGAGACCGATGCCGACGCGCTCGCCTGCGCGCGGATCGAGGCGCATTTCTTCCGCAACCACCCGTTCCAGCCCGACGACCGCATCCTGCAGGACATCGCGCGCATCCAGCGCATCCCGACCATGATCGTGCAGGGGCAATACGATATCTGCTGCCCGCCCGCGACGGCCTATGAGCTGAAAGCGGCGTTGCCGGCGGCTTGCCTCAGGGTCGTCACCGCCGGCCATGCGACGCTGGAGCCGGAAATCCTCAACGCCCTCATCGAGAGCAGCGAACGCATCCGCGACACCGGCAGCCCGAAGCCCTTGGCTCACGCTGGCCCCGGCCAGCGTGGCCCGGTGATTTGACCCCACACGGCGGGTATGCTATAGTCGTTTTATGACATGGCCAGCTTAGAAATATCCTTGTAGGACGCGCCCTTAAGTGGCGCGGCCGGCCGTCTACCAAAAGCTTTTCTTTGAAATAAAATAAGTGTAACGTCTGGATCAGTAAGATTCCGACCTTAAGGAGAATGAAAACATGAGCAAAATCATCGGTATAGACCTGGGAACCACCAACTCCTGCGTCTCCATCATGGAAGGCGACAAGGCCCGCGTGATCGAGAACGCGGAAGGCGCGCGCACGACGCCGTCGATGGTCGCCTTCAGCAAGGACGGCGAGCGACTCGTCGGCCAGCCGGCCAAGCGCCAGGCCGTCACCAACGCGGAAAAGACCCTCTACGCGATCAAGCGCCTGATGGGCCGCCGCTTCAACGACGCCGAAGTCAAGAAGATGCGCGAAAAGGCGCCCTTCAAGATCATCGAAGGCGACAACGGCGACGCGTGGGTCGAGATCGACGGCGAAAAATACGCGCCCTCGCAGATCAGCGCGATGATCCTGCAGAAGATGAAGGAAACCGCCGAAAACTTCCTCGGCGAAAAAGTCACCGAGGCGGTCA
>CAYZCE010000025.1:0-27580 GCA_964476835.1 uncultured Rhodospirillaceae bacterium | reverse complement strand
CACCGGCTTCAGCCCGTCGCGCACATCCGGCAGCGAACGCGACATGATGGTCGAGAGCGCATAGGACAAGTACTTCTCGCTCAACAATTCCGCGAGGGCGCGATCCTGGATGCTGGCGGCGACGGTTCTGGTGTTGGTTTTCTTGGCCATGGCAATGGTTTTAACCGATTTTCCCGCGAAAAACCAGAGGCAAAAACGCCTATGAAAACCGGCAGTTAAGCCACAAGCTGACCGAACTTCTCTTCCAACCGCAGGCGCGGCTCCGGCAGGTCGGTGTTGGATTGGGAGAAGACGCGATGGCGCAGGAAGTGCCCCGTCAGGCGCAGGCCGTCGAGGATGTCGGCAGGCTCAAAGCCGCCCTCGCCGCGCAGGAACGACGGCAAGGCCAGCAGCTTTTCCTTGTAGATCGCCCCCGCCGCGGCCGAGACGGCGCAGCCGGAACGCGGGGAGACGTAGATCAGGTCTTCGGTCGCGCCGGTCGCTACGCATTTGGAAAGATCGAGGCCGAAGCCGAGTTCGCGCAACAGTCCGATCTCCCAATATATATACGCTGCCGCCCAGGCCTCGCCCGAGAACGACGCCAGCAGCGCCTTGGTCGCTTCATAGACGCCTTCGTGCTTTTCGTGTTCGGGCAGCGTACGGTCGGCCAGCGTGCAGGCGGATTGCAGGGCGGTCAGTTTCAGCGGATCGTCCATCACGTCGGCCGCCACGCTTTTTTCAAGCTCGAGCGCGTAGGTGCCGAGCTGGCCTTGCGCTTTCGCGCTCCAGCTTGCCGCCACACGGTTGCCGATTTCAAGAAGGCCGCGGTGGCGCGACGCGGTGGCGCCGTAGAAATACCCGACGGCGCGCCCCTGAGCGCGCGTCAGCAGCGAGACGACAGCGCCGGTCTCGCCGTGCCCGCGCGCCGAGAGCACGATGGCTTCATCGCGCCATTCGGGCATCAACCCTCTCCCAATACGCGGTCGATGACGTCGGCGGTGCGTTCGATGCAGTGTCGGTAATTGAAGATCGCCTTCAGCGCCTCGGGCGTAAGGTATTCGCCGGCGGTTTCATCGGCCAGCAGCAGGTCGAGGAAGTCCGCGCCCTCGTCCCACACCTTCATCGCGTGCTCCTGCACGACGCGATAGGCGTAGTCGCGGCTCATGCCTGCCGTGGTCAGCGCGAGCATGACGGATTGCGAGAAGATGAGGCCGCGCAGGCTCTCAAGATTTTCTTTCATGCGCTTGGGGTCGACGACCAGCTTGTCGAGCGTGGCATTCAGGCGATGCAGCGCGAAGTGCGCCAGCGTCGTCGTGTCCGGCGCGATCACGCGTTCGACGGCGGAGTGGGAAATGTCGCGCTCGTGCCACAAGGTCACGTTCTCGAGCGCCGGCGTCAGCGCGGCGCGGATCAGGCGCGCCAGCCCTGTCAGGTTTTCCGACGAGATCGGGTTACGCTTGTGCGGCATGGCGGAGGAGCCCTTCTGCCCCGCCGCGAAGAATTCGCCTGCCTCGCGCACTTCGGTGCGCTGCAGGTGGCGGATCTCGGTCGCGATGTTCTCGATGCTGGAGCCGATCACCGCCAGCGTGGCGAAGAACATCGCATGGCGGTCGCGTGGGATGACCTGGGTCGAGACAGGCTCGATCGCCAGCCCCAGCTTCTCGGCCACATAGGCCTCGACGCGCGGGTCGATGGTGGCGAAAGTGCCGACTGCGCCGGAGATTGCGCAGGTGGAAATCTCGTCGCGCGCATGGATCATGCGGGCGCGGGCGCGCGAAAACGCGGCGTAGTGCCCGGCCATCTTGAGGCCGAAGGTGGTCGGCTCGGCGTGGATGCCGTGGCTGCGGCCGATGCAAAGCGTGGTCTTATACTCAAGCGTCAGGCGGCGCAGCGTCTTCAGCAACGCGTCCAGCGCCTCGATGATGAGGGTGGAGGCCTGCCGCAGCTGCACGGCAAGCGCGGTATCCAGCATGTCCGACGACGTCATACCGAGGTGGATATAGCGCGCGTCCTCGCCCACATGCTCGCCGATGTTGGTCAGGAAGGCGATGACGTCGTGGCGCACATCGCGCTCGATCTCGTCGATGCGGGCGATGTCGAACTTCGCATGCGCGCGGATGCGGGCGGGCGCGTCGGCGGGGATCATGCCGATCTCAGCCTGCGCTTCGCAGGCCAGCAGCTCGACCTCGAGCCACGTCCTGAACTTGTTCTCCGGCGACCAGATCGCCGCCATCTCGGGCCGGGCATAACGCGAGATCATGCGGAAAGCTCCTTGAGCGTGGTCTTGCCGAATTCGCATCGCGCCGCCGCGAAGGCCGCATCCAGCATCGCGTCGACCGCTTTCTGCGCCGAGAGCTCTTCATAGCGCAAGCCCTCTTCCTCTTCCGCCAGCATCAGGCGCGTCAGCATGTCGGCGGCGGTCACCGTGTCGAACGGGCAAGCCGGGATCAGCTGCCGCCCGCTCTTGCCGACGGCGGCAAGGATGCAGGCCTTCTGCAGCGTCTCGGCCACTTCGGCGGCGACCTGCGCGGGCATGCGCAGGCGGCGCGCGATTTCATAGGCCATGGGGGCGGGCTCGTTCTTGTAAAACGCGCGGCCGACTTCGCCGCAGAGCATCAGCGCGATTTTTTCGCGCACGCGCCAGCTCATCGCGTGCGTGCTGCGCGCCATCAGGCGGTTCGAGGGGTTCTGGATGTAATAAGCCATCGACGCACCGATCAGCATGACCAGCCAGCCGTTGTAGATCCAGATCATCAGCAGCATGATCACGGCGAAGACGGAATAAATCGCCGCATAGCTGGCCGAGCCGGCGACGAAGAGGCCGAACAGCCAGCCGAGCAGCTTCCACAGCACCGACGTCACCCCGCCCGCGATCAGCGCAGGCCAGAAACGCACGGTGGTGTTGGGCATGAACATGTAGATGGCCGTGAAGGCGAAGGTGAAGAGGCCGTAGGGGATCAGGTTCGCAAGCCCGTCGAAGGCGCCGTCGGGCAGACTGATGCCGAGCCACGCCTGTATCAGCATGGTGTGGCGGAAGGCTTCGGTCACCAGCACCGAGAGCGACATGAACAAGGGGCCGATGAACAAGATGCCGAGATAGTCGCGCATGCGCTGCATCAGCGAACGCGTCTGGCGCACGTGCCAGATGTCGTTGAACGCCGCCTCGATCTCGCGCATCATGCCGATGACGCCGTAGATCAGCATCACCACGCCCACCGCGCCCAGCACGCCGACCTTGATGTGGTCGACGAACTCGACGATCTTGGAGGCCACGTCGCGCCCCTGCGGGCCGAGCGGCGCGAGGAAGTCGAGCAGCATCGGCTCAAGCTGGTTGTGGATGCCGAAGCCCTTGAGCACCGAGAAGCTGATCGCCAGCAGCGGCGCGAAAGAGAGCAGCGTCAGGTACGTCAGGGCCGCCGCGCGGATGCGCAGGCCGCCATGCCGTATGTCCTCCACGATCGCGGCGCCGAGATAGTAGAGGTACAGGGCGCCCACCTTCAGCGGCGTGTCGGGCGTCTCCACAACGGCTTTTTTCGCCTTTACCTTCTTCACTGTGCCGCCGGCTGCTGTTGCGGCTGGGCGGACTGGCCGCCGAAGAGGCCTTGCAGCGCCTTGACGGGATCGGACTTCAGGTTCTTCTTGATGTCCTTGAAGTTCTGCTTCACGTCCTTGACGGTCTGCTTCACCGCATCGGGGTTATCGAGGATGTTCTTGACCGCCGCGGCATAGTCCGGAACGATCTTGAGCGCCGTGAACGGGCCCTTGATGTCGACCGGCACCGCCAGCCCTTGCGCGTTTTCGGAAGCCGAGGACGCCGTCAGCACGGGCGTGACGCGGTACTGCACGTATTTGCGCGGCAGGTCCGCTGTGCCCTTGCCGCTGGCCTGCAGCAGCGGGCCCTTGAGATGCAGGTCGTCGTTGGAGACGATGCCGCTCGCGATCTTGAACGTGCCGCCCATCTCGACGAAGTCCGTGCCGCCGGAGCCGATGTTCATGTTGGTCAGCTTTTGCTGCACCATCTTGGCGATGTTGACGAGGTCGATGCCCTTCAGCGAGCCATTGCGGAAGATGACCGAGCCCTGACCGTTCAGCGCCGAGATGATCGCCTTCTGGCTGTTGCCCGCGCCGGTGACGGAGACAGTGGCCTCCGCCGTGCCGCTCAGCTTGTCGAAGTGCGCGAAATTGGAAAGCACCGGCTGCGCCTGCACGCCCGCCATCTTGAACGAGAAGGCCATCGTCGGCGTCGCCGGGGCGGCATTCACATTGAGGCTGGTGCCGACCATGCCGCCGAACAGCGACGCATCCGTCGACTTGAAGGTCAGGTTGCCGTCCTTGAGCAGCGCGGTCAGCGTGCTGGGGCCGAGGTCGACGCCCTTGACGGAGAAGCCGCCGGTCGTCAGCACCACGTCGGCGTTGACGGCCTTGAGGCCGCTGAGGTCGATGGGCGTTGCGTCCCAATCCGACGACGCAGGCGCGGCTTGCTTGGCCGGCGCCTTCGCCGCGTCCGCCCCGCCGCCTGTGAAGCGGTCGAGGTTCAGCTTGTTCAGTGTCAGGCGCGCGTTGATGTCGGGCTTGCCCGCGAGACCGAGCGTCACGCTGCCCTTCGCGTTGACTTCGTCGAGCTTGAGGTCTGCGTTGGCCAGCGCCAGCGACGACGCCGAGGCCTTCACGTCGCTTGAGAACGAGACTTTTTCAAACGGCAGCTTCTGCGCCGGCGCGGCGGTCGCCCAGGCGACCAGCTGCGGCAGCGAGGAAATATCCGCGTCCACCTTGCCGCCGAACATCGTGCCCGCGGTCGCCAGCGTGCCGGTGGCGTTGACGGATATGTCGGGCGTCTTGACCGCGACCTTGCCGGCGGAAGGCTTGCCGTTCACGAGATCCATCGGCTTTTGCACGTTGAGCACCAATGTGACGCGCTTCTGATGATAATTGAACGCGCCGTCGAGGTGCAGCGCGCTTTGCAGGTCGGGCATCGTCGCGGTGATGTCGAGGCCGTCGATGCTGGTGACGCTGCCGCTCTTGCGGTCGACGTAGACCAGCTTGCCGTCCTTGATCTGCATCTTGCCGAACTTGAACTGGAATCCTTCAGGCACCGAGGAAACGTCGCTTTTCGCGGCTGCGTCCGCTTTCGCGGCAGGCGCCTGCTGGGACTGGAACACCCAGTTCTGGCGGCCGTCGGCGGCGACTTCGAGGCTGATGACGGGAGATTCGAGCATGAAATATTTCACTTCGACGCGCTTCTCCAGCAACGGCTGCACGGCCAGCGCGACGCCGAGGCGGCCGATGCTGGCCATGTTCTTGTCTTTCGCCCAGTCGGCGTTGCTGAAGGTGACGTCCTGCAGCTCGACGCCGAGGTCGGGCCAGAAGACGATCTTGGCGCCGCTGAAGTTGAGGTCGCGGCCGGTCGCCTGCTTGACTTGTTCCTTCACCAACCCGGCGATCTTATCCATCGGGATGAACAGGGGCGCCAGCGCGATCGCGCCGATGGCGGCGACAACCAGGAACCCGACAACGAACAGCAGTTTCTTCATTTTTATCATCCTTCTCCAACGGTCGTACGGTCATGCGCGAATTGCGCGGGCGTCAGCGCCAGCAGGGGCTTGGCGCCGCTGCTAATGGTGCGCGCGAGCGCCGCGGCCTGCGGCATCAGCTTGGTCATGTAGAACTGCGCCGTCGCCAGCTTGGCGTCATAGAAGTCGCCCTTCTTGCCTTGCGCCGTCGCCGCCATCTTGATCCACATATGGCCGAGCGAGACGAGGCCGAGCAGTTTGAGGTAATCCGTCGCAATCCCGCCCGCGTCCTGCATGACAGGCGCAAGGTTGTTGCGGAAGCGGCCCCATAGCGCGCGCATGCGCAAGCGCAGCGTGATGCGCCACAGCAGGCGCGCGGCAGCCTTGACCGGCGCGATCAGCTCGCACGGCACGCCCGCGCGGCGCGCGGCGGCGATGTCCGCTTTCAGCACGTCGATATAGGCGGGCAGCAGGTTCTGGATCAGCACCTTGCGGCCGATGAGGTCGAGGCCCTGGATGCCGTTGGCGCCTTCATAGATGCGCGAGATGCGGGCGTCGCGGTTGAACTGCTCCATCCCGTGTTCCTTGATGTAGCCGTGGCCGCCGTAGACCTGCATCGCCGCGTTGGTATTGTCGACGGCATGGTCGGTCAAGTGCGCCTTGAGGACGGGCGTCAGCAGGTCGACCAGTTCCTTCGCCTTCGCGCGCACGCCGGCGTCGCGGTGCTTTTGCGAGAGGTCGAGCTGGTGCGCGACCCAGTACAACAGCATGCGCCCGCCTTCGGTGGTGGCGCGGACGGTCATCAGTTCGCGGCGCACGTCGGGGTGCGTGATGATGGAGACGGCGGCGGCGCCCGCTTCCTTGGCCTCGATCGGCTGGCCCTGTTTGCGGTCGATCGCATAGTTGACGGCGTTCTGGTAGGCGACTTCGCTGAGGCCGAGGCCTTGCAGGGCAACGCCCAAACGCGCCTCATTCATCATTACGAACATCGCGCGCATGCCCTTGTGCGCTTCGCCGATCAGCCAGCCCTTGGCGTTGTCGAAGCCCATTTCGCAGGTGCTGTTGCCGTGGATGCCCATCTTCTCCTCGATGCGCGCGCAGGCGACGCCGTTGCGCGTGCCGTCCTGCAGGAATTTCGGCACGAGGAACAGGCTGATGCCCTTGATGCCCGCGGGCGTCAGGTGATCGTCGATGCGCGCCAGCACGAGGTGGCAGATGTTCGACGTCAGGTCATGCTCGCCCGCCGAGATGAAGATCTTGGTGCCGGTGATGGCATAGGTGCCGTCGTTCTGCACCACCGCCTTGGTCTTGATGAGGCCGAGGTCGGTGCCGCACTGCGGCTCCGTCAGGCACATGGTGCCCGACCATTCGCCGGAAACGATCTTGGGCAGGTAGGTGTTCTTGAGTTCATCGCTGCCGTATTCGTGCAGCGCATGATAAGCGCCATGGGAAAGCCCCGGATACATCGCGAAGGAAATATTGGCCGAGCAGAACATCTCGCTCAACGCCGTGTTGAGCACCTGCGGCATGCCCATGCCGCCGAAATCGGGATCGCAGGAAAAGCCGGTGAGGCCCGCCGCGCGGAACTGTTCGTAGGCGTCCTTGAAGCCCTTGGGCGTCTTGACCGACTTGGTCGCGAGGTCGTAAACGCAGCCCTCGCGGTCGCCGGTGATGTTGAGCGGCGCCAGCACCTCTTCCGCCAGCTTGGAGATTTCGCCGAGGAATTCGTTGACCGTCGCGGTATCGACCGAGGCGAATTCGGGGATGGACGAGAGCTTCGCCACCTCGAGCACCTCATTGAGCGCGAAGCGCATGTCATCGAGCGGGGCTTTATAGGTCGGCATCGGCAAACTCCCTTGCTATCTATATAGGAGGGAGTTTATAGCATCGCCGCGTTAACAGGAAATAAATCTACGGCCAGAATTTTTTCATAACCGTCGGGCATGCGACGACGGGCCGCTTGCCTGATAACGGGTGTAGGACGGCGGCTGTGCCTCGGGGTCGCGCTGGATGTATTTTTGCGGGAAAAGCGCCTTGTGCTTGCCGGCGACGATTGTCTTGACCTGTTGCCAGTAGTCATCCTCGAACGACGCACCATGAATATTGCCCTCAAGGCAGAACTTAAGCGCGGCGACCCCGGCCTTGGTCATGTTGCTAAAATCCAGCGACAGCACCTTCTCGGCCAGCGTGCGGAGGTATTTGTCGTCGCCGGCCTTGATGTCGTCGTTATGCCCTTGATAGCGGTCGAAGCTGTCCTGCAGGTCGAGCAACGTGTGGCGCTCCATGGCGTACTTGAACGCGAAATCATGCGCCAGTTGCGCGGTTTCCTGCGGGCTGAGAGCGTTCCAGTCGATCTCATAGCGGCGTTCCAGCAATTCGGCAATAACGGGACTGGTGAAATGGTCCCAACGCTCTTTCTTGAAGATCATGTAATAAGCGCGCGCCGCCGCCAACGCGTCGAGCGCGTTGGAATCCGCGCCGAAACGCTGGAAGTGACGGATCACCGCATAGGCGTCGGCGATGCACTCGGGGATATAATCGTTGCTGCCGTAGCTGGCGCCGTCGGGGATGACGGCGTGGCCGAGTTCATGGTCGAAGGCAAAGGCAAGCTCCTGCGCCGGCGTCGCCGTCTTGCCCAGCAGGTCGAGCCCTTGCTGCTGTTGCGTGTAAATCAACAAGTAGCGCTCGCCATGGGTGCCGGGCATGCAGCAGAACCCCTGCTTGGCGACGTATTCCTCGATCAGGCGCGGCAGGAAGCCGTGGCCGTCGACTTTTTTGCGCATCTCTTCGCGTCCCCCTTCGGCGGGATAGACGAGCATCTGCCCGACGGGCTTGCAGAGATCGAGGAAGATGACCTTGTCTTTACTGTCAGGAAAGTCACGCCAGGCCTGCGCCACCGCGGCGGCGTAGTCGAAGACCTGTTTCTGCGCGGCGTCGTTGAACGTCGGGGTCATCTGCCATCCTGTTGAAAACCAAGAAATTAGTGCGGATACCTTATATTTTCTGTTGGATTATGTCAATAAAAATCCCCGATAAATATGTTTAACATGATGATTTAAAATGATATTTTTCTGCGTCTGGAGGTGCTGCATGGCAGACAATTTCATCTATTGGGAAGACCTTGAAGTCGGGCAGCGCTACAGCGCCGGGCCCGTCACCGTGACGGCGGAGATGATCGTCGATTTCGCGCGCCTCTACGACCCGCAGGATTTCCATCTCGATGCGGAGAAGGCCAAGGACACGCCCTTCGGCGAACTGGTGGCGAGCGGCTGGATGACGGCGTCGCTCGGCATGCGCATGATCCTCGAGGCGATGCCCAAGATGAAGGGCGGCATGATCGGCCGCCGCGTGGAGCGCATGAACTGGCCGCGCCCCGTGCGCCCCGGCGACACGCTGTCGCTGACTGTAGAGATCACCGGCAAGCGCGAGATGCCCGGCAAGAAAGACCGCAGCACCTTCACCACCCATCAGGTGCTGCACAACCAGAAAGGCGAAGTCGTCTTCGAGCAGGAGACCCTCGTCTTCGCGCCGCGCCGGCCCGCATAACCATGCTCAGGACGCTCAACCCCCTCTCGCCCGACGAAGCGCAAGAAAAGGAACTGCCACGCATCCCGCACTTCCCGGATCGCCCGCTGCCGTTCATCCGCTACGTCTTCAGCCACAGCACCGGCGTGCTGAAGGTGCGCGCGGCGATCGCCCTTTTGTTCGAGTGCTCGGCCACCGCCGCCGACGTGATGGTAACATGGGTGCTCGGGCGCATCGTCGGCGTCATCATCAATGCCGGAACCAATTTCTGGCCCGCCGTGACGCACGAACTTTGGATCCTCGCCGGCCTATGGACATGGCGCAACCTGTCGTTCCGCGTGCGCGAGTACATGGAGCGGCATTACGTGCCCGCCCTGCTCAACATCGCGCGCGGACTGCTGTTCAACCGCCTGATCCACCAGAGCCAGGCCTTCCTGCACAGCAACTTCGCCGGCGTGCTGGCCAACCACGTGCGCCGCGCGGGCGACGTGGTCAGCTCGCTGCGCGACAAGTTCCAGTACAATATCATCCCGCTCGGCGTGCGCTTCATCACGGTCGGCATCCTGCTCGGGCAGATCACGCCGCTGTTCGACCTGTTCCTCTTCGGCTTCCTCGCCGTCGGCATCTTCGCGGCGGTCAAGACCGCGCCGATCTGGACGCGGCTTTCCGCCGACCAGGCCGAAAGCTCGTCGCGCCTCACCGGCTATATCGTCGACAGCGCCACCAACCTCTCCCTCGTGCAGCAAAACGGTGGCTGGCGCGAGGAACGCCGGCGCCTGAGCCTCGCGCACGACAACCTGACACGCGCCTACCGCACGCGCTACGCCTTCGTCAGCCGCTTCTGGGGCACCTTCGACCTCGCCACAACGTTCTTCTTCTGCGGCTTCATGGCGATCCTCGCCTATAGCTGGCAAAGCGGCCATGTCTCGGCGGCGCAGCTGGCGATGGCGGTCGGCCTCGTCACTAACATGTTCGGCGCGCTGGCGGGCACCGTCTCGCTGCTCAGCTCCAAGTTCGACGACATCGGCATTTTGCAGGAAGCCCTGCAGAAGATCGCCACGCCCTTCAGCGTGACAGAAGCGCCGGACGCGCAACCGATGGCCGTGACCGGCGGCAACATCGAGTTCCGCGACGTCACTTTCTCCTATAGCGGGCACCGCAACCTCTTCGAGGGCTTCAGCCTCACGATCCCCGCCGGCCAGAAGGTCGGCTTCGTCGGCGTGAGCGGTGCGGGCAAGACCACGCTCTGCCAACTGCTGCTGCGCGCGTTCGACGTGACGGGCGGCGGCATCTATATCGACGGACAAAACATCGCGGGCGTCACGCAGGACAGCTTGCACGACGCCATCGCCGTGATCCCGCAGGAGCCGGTGCTGTTCCACCGCACGCTGGGCGAGAACATCCGCTACAGCCGTGCGCATGCGACGGAAGCCGAGATTCATGCCGCCGCCGCGGCCGCGGCCGCCACCGGCTTCATCGAGACCCTGCCCGCATCCTACGACACGCTGGTCGGCGAGCGCGGCATCAAGCTCTCCGGCGGGCAGCGCCAGCGCATCGCGATCGCGCGCGCGATCTTGAAGAATGCGCCGGTGCTTGTGCTCGACGAAGCCACCTCCGCGCTCGACAGCGAGACGGAAAAGGCGATCCAGAAAGCCCTCGGCACGGCCATGAAGGGCCGCACGACGATGGTCATCGCGCACCGCCTCTCCACGCTCAACATCATGGACAGGCTCGTGGTGATCGAAGAGGGAAAAATCGTCGAGGACGGCAGCTTCGACGAACTGATCGCGAAGAAAGGCGTCTTCTACCGCCTCTGGCAGCTGCAGGCCGGCGGCTTCTTGCCGCACTAGCCCCGGACGCTGCGCGACGCGGCGACGGACGTCATGTGGAAGACATTGACCGTGCCGTCGTCGAAACGCTGCTGGTAATGGACGGCATTCCCCGCCCCGAAAGTCGATGACCAGTACCAGCCGCGGTCGAAAGCGCCTGTCTCGTTGAATGAGTCCTTCAGCGCGCCGACATGGCGATTGTCGAACAGCATCTGCAATTCCGCCTTGGTCGGCAGACGCCAATCGTCATGGCCATGCGCACGTTCGGCATTGTCTTTCTCCACGGCCTGCGCCGCGACGTTGAAAGAGCCGGAGAGATGGTCTTGCGCCGCCACGAACAGGCGCGTGTGGGTGTCAGGCGATATGCCCGCATAGATAGTGCCGTCGGACATCAGCGCGCCGATCTCGGGATCCCGCTCGCGTTTCACCGCGTCGCGTGATTGTTCCGCCAGTTCGCGCAGCGCATCGGTCTTGCGGTCGGCCTTGGGTTTGATCCTGCGCCCCATGCCTTACCCCGTGAAGCTCAGGAGGCCGAGCGACTTGAAGCTGATATGCCCGCCCTGCGAGATGATGATGTGGTCGTGCACGAGGATGTCGAGCGCGCCGGCGGCGCGGATGACTTCTTCCGTCATGGCGATGTCGGAATCGCTCGGGGTCGGGTCGCCGCTCGGGTGGTTGTGCACCAAAATGACAGCCGTCGCGCCAAGCTCCAACGCGCGCTTGACGATCTCGCGCGGGTAGACGGGCGTGTGGTCGACGGTGCCGACCTGCTGCACCTCGTCGGCGATCAGCTGGTTCTTGCGGTTGAGGAACAGGACGCGGAAGTGCTCGCGCATCTCGTGCGCCATCGCGACATGGCAGTAATCGAGGAGTTTCTGCCAAGAGGCCAGCACCGGCTTCTTGTCGATGCCATTCTTGAGCACGCGCACGTTGATCGCATTGACGACCTTGAGCAGCACAGCCGAATTCTCGCTCAGTCCCTTGACTTTCTGCAGGTCGGAAAGGCTCGCGCCCATCACGCCCGCAAGGCCGCCGAAAGTGTTGAGCAGCAGCTTGGCCAGCGGCTTGACGTCGCGCCGCGGGATGGCGGCGAACAGGATCATTTCAAGCAATTCGTAATCGGGCAGGCCCTCGCCCCCGGTCTTCAGGAAGCGTTCGCGCAGACGGTCGCGGTGCCCTGCGTGCAGCGGCACCTTTTTTGCACCCGCGTCAGGCATAGGGAGGCTTCGTGTACCCTTTGGGCGACAAGGTGAATATCTCGCAGCCGTCGTCGGTAACACCGATGGTGTGCTCGAACTGCGCGGAGAGAGAACGGTCTTTCGTCACCGCCGTCCAGCCGTCGTTGAGCACCTTCATCTGCCAGCCGCCGGCGTTGATCATCGGCTCGATGGTGAACATCATGCCCTTCTCGATCTTCGCGCCCTGGCCGGGCTTGCCGAAGTGCAGCACCGACGGCGGGCAATGGAAGACCTTGCCGATGCCATGGCCACAGAAGTCGCGCACGACGGAGAAACGGTGCGCCTCCGCATACGTCTGGATCGCATGCCCGATGTCACCCAGCGTCGCGCCCGGCTTCACAGCAGCGATGCCGCGCATGAGGCATTCATAGGTCACCTCGGTCAGCAGCTTGCCCTTGGTGGGCACCTTTTCTCCGGCGTAGTACATGCGGCTAGTGTCACCGTACCAGCCGTCGAGGATGACGGTGACGTCGATGTTGAGGATGTCGCCGTCTTCCAGCTTCTTTTCCGACGGGATGCCGTGGCAGATAACGTGGTTGATCGAGATGCACGAGGCGTGCTGGTAGCCCTTGTAGCCGATCGTCGCGGAGACCGCGCCGTGGTCGTTGACGTAGTTTTCAATGAGCTTGTCGAGATGAGCCGTCGTCACGCCGGGCTGGACGAAGGGCGTGATGTAGTCGAGCACCTCCGCCGCCAGTTTGCCTGCCTTGCGCATGCCGGCGAATCCTGCGGCGTCGTGGACCGTGAAAGGACCCTCGTCCGCATCATCATATGAAAAATCCAAATCATCGTTCATGGCGATAAATTGGAGTTATTCGGTGCGGAAAACAAGCGAAATTGTGCAAAACCTTGTATCAATGACACAATACGCACCTCATTGGAGAATGCCATGACCGCCACGCCCACCGCCGCCCTGCTCATCATCGGAAACGAGATCCTGTCCGGCCGCACGCAGGACGCCAACCTGCGCTTCATCGCCGAGCGCATGGCCTTGCGCGGCATCACGTTGCGCGAAGTGCGCGTGGTACGCGACGAAGAGGCCGCCATCATCGATGCCGTGCGCGCGCTCAGCGCCCAGCACACCGTGGTCTTCACGACCGGCGGCATCGGCCCCACGCACGACGACATCACGGCCGAATGCATGGCCAAGGCCTTCAACACCGGCTTCGGCATCCATGCCGAGGCGAAGCGCCTGATGGAAGAACACTACGCCAAGCGCGGCGTCGTGATGAACGAAGGCCGCCTGCGCATGGCGCGCATCCCCGAAGGCGCGGAGCTCATCATCAACCCGGCCACCGTCGCGCCGGGCTTCCGCATCCAGAACGTCTACGTGATGGCGGGCGTGCCGCACATCATGCAGGCGATGCTTCTCGGCATCGAGCCGGAGCTGCCGCGCGGCGCGCCGGTGCTCTCCAATTCCATCTCCAGCAACCTGCGCGAGGGCGACATCGCGATCGAGATGGAGGCGATCCAGAACCGCCACCCCGCCGTCGAGATCGGCAGTTATCCCATCGCCCATCCGGACGGCAGCTTCAGCCTCAGCCTCGTCCTGCGCGGCAGTGACGAAAACCTGCTGGAAATCGCTACCGGCGAGCTCTCCGCCCTGCTGCGCCGTCTTGGCGACGACCCGGTTATCGCCCGCCAGCGGCCGCCCGGCGCCTAACTTTTTATTAACGTCTTTATGGGACTATACATACTAAATACAGGAGACATCATGACCGCCTATGAACAGCTCAAGCAGCGCTTCGAACGCCTGATCAGCATCGAGAACGCCGCCGCGATCCTCTACAAGGATTCCGAGACCTTCATGCCCAAAGGCGCCGCCGACGACCGCACGCGCCAGATCATGGCGTTGGCCGAAGTCGCGCACAGCCTGATCTCGGCGCCCGACATCGAAAAGCTGCTCGACGACGCCGAGAAGGACAAGGATGCCCTGGCGCCCGAAGACCGCCGCAACCTGCAACTCATGCGCACCGAGTGGATCCAGCGCGCCGGCCTGCCGGAAGAGCTGGTGAGCGAACGTGCGCGCATCGAGGTCGAAGGCCAGAAACTCCACACCGAATTGCGCGCGGGCGGGGACTGGTCGAAGATGAAAGACTGGTACAGCAACAGCTTCGACGTCATGCGCGAGATCGCTCGCCTCAAGAAGGACAAGCTCGGCGCGCCGTCGCTCTATGCGGCGCTGCTCGGCAGCTTCTCGCCCTCGCTCGAGGAATCGACGGTGGAACGCGAATTCGGCGCGCTCGAAAAATTGCTGCCCGGCTTGATCGCCGCCGCGGTCGAACGCCAGAAATCCATGCCCGCGCCGCTTCCGCTGCAAGGTCCCTTCCCGCGCGAACAGCAAGCGGAGCTGTTCCGCCGCGTCGTCGTCGCGATGGGCTTCGACCTCACACGCGGCCGCCTCGACGTCGTCAGCGGCCATCCGTCCTGCGGCGGCTCGTCCTCCGACGTGCGCTTCACCACGGATTGCGACGAGAACAACCTGCTCGAAGGACTTTATTCGACCATCCACGAGACAGGCCATGCGCTCTATGAGCAGAACACGCCGATCGAGTGGCGCTACCAGCCCGCGGGCAAGACGATGGGCATGGCCGTGCACGAAAGCCAGTCGCGCATCATGGAGATCCAGGCCTGCCACACGATCGAGTTCTGCCGCTTCCTTGAAAAACAGGCGCGCGAAATCTTCAACCGCCCCAACGATCCCGCGCTGGCGGCCGAGAACCTCGAGCGCCTGCTCAACACCGCGCAGCCGAGCTTCATCCGCATCCAGGCCGACGAGCTGACCTACCCCGCGCACATCATCCTGCGCCACAAGCTTGAAAAGGCGCTGGTCGAAGGCACGATGGAAATCGGCGACCTGCCCAAGGCTTGGAACGACGGCATCCAGAAACTGCTCGGCATCACGCCCGCTTCGCCCGCCGAGGGCTGCATGCAGGACGTGCACTGGCCCGAAGGCCTCATCGGCTACTTCCCCGCCTATACGCTGGGCGACATGGGCGCGTCGCAATTCTTCGCCGCCGCCTGCGCGGCCAGGCCGGAACTCAAGGAGCAGCTGGCCGAAGGCAACTTCACGCCGCTCCGCGAATGGCTGCGCGACAACGTGCATTCGAAAGGCTCGCTGCTCGAGACAGATGCGTTGTTCATCGCCGCCACCGGCGAACCGCTCAACGCCAAGTACTACCTCAACCACCTGAGCCAGCGTTACCTCGGCAAGCCGTATGAGCCGCCGTCGCCGAAGAACGGCACGGGGCCGAAACCCGCATAAAGAAAAAACCCGGCATCTTGCGATGCCGGGTTTTTTGTATCGGCTTCAGCCGAAGGATCGCTTACGCGACTTCCTTCAGGTTGGAAGCGGCGTTGCGGCCGCGTTCCGAAACGATTTCGAAGCTGACTTTTTGACCTTCGTTCAGGCCACGCAGGCCAGCGCGCTCAACTGCGCTGATGTGAACGAATACGTCGGGACCGCCGTTGTCGGGTTGGATGAAGCCGAAACCCTTTTGGGCGTTAAACCATTTTACAGTGCCAGTAGCCATCGTAGAGACTCCTTTGTAGAAAAAACGACCCGCACAACCATTGTGCGAACCGGGTATCCGAAGCAGCCATGTCTTGCGAAAGGCCGTGACGGCGACAAACAAGCCAGAACTTGAACTCGAATGTCTTACCGTATCTTTGAAAAAAACCATTGGCAAGCGTTATTTTCTTGAAAATATATTGCGTGGCGCATAAGCTGGGCGCGCCCTTTTTTCTATAAAAATACAATAAAATCAACGGCTAGATATGCTCCGCATCGAAGACCTGACATACCGCATCGGCGCCCGCACGATCATTGAAGACAGCAGCATCACCTTGATGGACGGCTGGAAGGTCGGCGTTGTCGGCCAAAATGGGGCGGGAAAATCGACCCTTTTCAAGCTGATTTCGGGCGAACTGACGGCCGACGGCGGCACCGTCACGATCTCGAACAACCAGCGTTTCGGCCAGGTGCGGCAGGACATTCCCGACACCGACACGCCGCTGATCGACATGGTGGTGAACGCGCACGAGGAACTCGCCGAACTCCTCAAGGCCGCCGAGACGGAAACCGACCCCTACAAGATCGGCGACATCTACGCGCGCCTTGGCGAGCTGGACGCCTATACGGCGCGTTCGCGTGCGGCCATCCTGCTGACCGGGCTCGGCTTCCGCGACGACCAGATGGAAGAGCCGTTCTCGTCCTTCTCCGGCGGCTGGCGGATGCGCGTGGCGCTGGCGGCGGCTTTGTTCGTGGAGCCGGACGTCCTGCTGCTCGACGAGCCGACCAACCACCTCGACCTCGAGGCCATCATGTGGCTCGAGAGTTACCTCGCCGCCTATCCGCACACGCTGCTGATCATCAGCCACGACCGCGAGCTGCTCAACAAATGCGTCGACCACGTGGTGCACGTGGACAAGCAGTCGCTGACGCTCTACACCGGCAACTACGACACGTTTGAGCGCGAACGCACCGCCAAGCTCGGCCTGCAGCAGAAGATGCACGAAAAGCAGATGGCGCACCGCGCGCACATGCAGGCCTTCGTCGACCGTTTCCGCGCCTCCGCCGCCAAGGCCGCGCAGGCGCAGAGCCGCATCAAGGCGCTGGAGAAGATGGATATCGTCGACGCCGTCATCGCCGACCGCGCGATCAAGTTCAGCTTCCCGCAGCCGGAAAAGCTCTCCTCGCCGCTGCTGTCGATCCAGAACGTCGACGTCGGCTATACCGAAGGCAAGCCCATCGTCCGCAAGATCTACGAAAGCATCGACATGGACGACCGCATCGCGCTGCTCGGCGCGAACGGCAACGGCAAGTCGACGATGATCAAGCTCATCGCCGGCAAGCTGGGCGCGATGAAGGGCGACGTGGTGCGCTCGGGCAAGCTCAAGATCGGCTATTTCTCGCAGCACCAGACGGAAGAGCTCGACGTCTCCTCCACGCCGTACCAGGAAATGGCGCGCATGGTGGCGAAGAAGCACGGCGACTATAAAGAACCCGCCGTGCGAGCGATCCTCGGCCAGTTCGGCTTCAGCAAGCCGCTCGCCGACAACCGCATCGGCAGCCTGTCGGGCGGCGAGAAGGCGCGCCTGCTGTTCGCCTTCATGAGCTACGAAGCGCCGCACATGCTCCTGCTCGATGAGCCAACCAACCACCTCGACATCGACGCGCGCGAGGCGCTGGTGCAGGCGCTCAACGCCTATGAAGGCGCGGTGGTTCTGGTCAGCCACGACCCAAGCATGGTCGAGCGCGTCGCCAACCGCTTGTGGCTCGTCAACGACGGGTCCTGCACGCTGTTCGACGGCGACCTCGACGACTACCGCGACTTCATTGTCAAGGCGCGCCGCGACAGCCGCAAGGCCGACAAGGCGAAAAAGGCCGCCGCCGACAAAGCGGAAAAGCCGAAAACCGCCTCAAAGAACAAGCTCGCCGACCTCGAAAAGACCGTCGCACGCCTCACCGCCGAAAAGGCCGCGCTGGAAGACCAGATGGCCGACGCCGATTTCTACAACAAGCCCGCGCTGGTCAAAAAAGTGCAGGACTCCTACGCCGCCGTGACCAAAGATTTAGATCATCACGAAGCGCTGTGGCTGGCAGCGCAAGAATGACCAAAACCGTCGCCATCATCGGCGCCGGGCCTGCAGGCCTGATGGCGGCGGAGGTATTGGCGCGTGCCGGATGCACTGTCACGATCTACGAGCGCAAGCCTGCGGCCGGACGCAAGTTCCTGATGGCCGGGCGCGGCGGGTTGAACCTGACGCATAGCGAAGATATCGAGAACTTCATGAAACGCTACGGCACGGCAACGGAAAAACTGCGCCCCGCCATCACCGCTTTCACGCCCGCGCAACTGCGCGACTGGTGCGAAGGGCTTGGACAAGAAACCTTCGTCGGCACCAGCGGCCGCATCTTCCCGAAAGCCATGAAAGCCTCGCCGCTGCTGCGCGCGTGGCTGATCCGGTTGAGCGAGCTGGGCGTGACGTTCTGCTACCAACATGAATGGCTGGGATGGGCAGACAAAGCGCTCCACTTCAAGACCGCCGACGGCGCGATAAAAACCGTCACGCCTGATGCGACAATCCTCGCCCTCGGCGGCGCATCGTGGCCAAAGCTCGGCGCAGACGGCGGCTGGATGGAATTCCTGCGCGCGCGGGGCGTGGAGATCGTCCCGTTCCGCCCCGCCAACTGCGGCTTCGCCGTCGCATGGTCGGATATATTCAAGGACAAACACGCCGGCGCGCCGCTCAAGGCCGCCGCCTTCACCTTCAACGGCAAGACCGTGCGCGGAGAAGCGATGATCGCGGCGATCGGCATCGAGGGCGGCGCGGTCTATGCGCTCTCCGCCGGCTTGCGCGATGCCTGCCCGGCGACGCTCACGGTCGACCTGAAACCGGATACATCACAAGAAATCCTTGCGCGCGCCCTCTCCGCACCGCGCGGCACGCACTCATTCTCCAATTTCCTGCGCCGTGTCACGGGACTGGCGCCGGTGGCTGCTGCACTGGTGCGTGAAGCGGGCGGCGCTGGCGTTGCACAGATGCCCGCACAGGAATTGGCCGCGCTGATCAAGGCGATCCCGCTCCGGCTCGACGCGCCCTTCCCCCTCGACCGCGCGATCTCAAGCGCGGGCGGCGTCGCGCTCGACGCGGTGGACAACAATTTCATGCTGAAAAAACTGCCCGGCGTTTATGCCGTCGGCGAAATGCTGGATTGGGAAGCGCCCACCGGCGGCTACCTGCTGCAAGCCTGCTTCAGCACCGCCATGCAGGCGGCGCGGCGCATTGCGGCTTAGCGGCAGGCCGCGCGGATCTGGTTTTTATAGGATTGAAGCTGCGCCTTGGCCTTGCTGGCGTTGCGCTGCACGCGGTTGTCCACGTTCTCGACCTTGTCGTGCAGGGAATCCAGGTTGGACCTGACGCGGTCCAGCGCATTCATGGTGAACATGCTGGTCAAGTCGAAGCTGCCGTCGATGCCGGAGAGGTCGATGATATAGTCGAAGGTGTCGTCGATGCCGCCGATCTTCGCGCTTTCCGCCGCCAGCGGCTTGACTTCCTTGCCGTAGGCCGCAGCTGCGCGCTGAAATGCCGCCGAGGCGTTGGAGACGCGCTGGACGGCATCCTTGGCGCTGGCGTTATCGTAGTAGGACGCGGTCGAGAAATAGCTGCTGGTCGACATCATGTCGTTTTGTTCCATCGACTTTGCCTTGCGCACGGCTTCAAGCGCCGCGTCGATCACGCTCAGGAAAGCCATGGCCGCGCCATGCAGGGCGGCGGCCGCCTTGGTGGGCACTTGCAGGTTCTTGTAGAGAGGGTCGGTGCTGGCGAGATAGGCGTCGATCTTGCTGTCGATCTGCGCCTCGATCGACGAAGGGCTGGAGAAATCGTTGCCGGCAGGCACCCAGTTCGCCTTCTTCGCGATGGTCTTCAGCCGTTCATACTCAACCAACTTCTCCTTGTCGCCGAACAGGCCGCCCAAGAATTTGTCCTTGAAGCCGAGCTTCTTCTCATGCGCGCGCACGGCGTCTTCGGCTTTCTTGCGTTCCTTGTCGGCAATGGCAGAGCGCGATTGCGCTGACATGGCTTCACGCTCCAGTGCCTGGATCGCCTGCCGCAAACTGTCGGGAACCGCTATCGCCATGAAGCCATCCTGTCAAAAAACAATAACAAGGATATTATAGCACTATATGCGTTTACCTCAAAAATTTTATGATTTTTTCATTATTTTTCAATGATTTCACGCAAGGCTGCGACCACCGCCTCGTTGTCTTCCATCGTGCCGAGGCTGATGCGGAGGTGCGTCGGCAGGCTGTAAGCGCCCATCTGGCGGATGAAGATGCCGCGGTCGCGCAAGGCGATGCGGATCTCCTCAGCCTTCGGGCCGAATTCGATCAGCAGGAAGTTGGTGACGCTCGGCCAGACCTTGAGGCCCAGCGCGGAAAGTTCGCGCGTGAGATACGCGCGGCCCTGCCTAGCGAGCGCGGCGGATTTCTTCACGAAGTCATGATCACCCAGCGCGGCGATGGCTGCTGCCTGCGCGGGCACGCTGACGTTGAAGGCGCCGCGCACGCGGTTGACGACGCCCGCGATGTCGCCGCCGCAAAAGCCCCAGCCCACCCGCAAGCCTGCCAGGCCGTGGATCTTCGAGAAGGTGCGCAGCGTCGCGACGTTCGGATGCTTGGCCGCAAGCGATGCGCCATCATCATAGTCCGGCGCATCGACGAATTCCGCATAGGCCGCGTCGATCACCAGCAGCACGTTGGCAGGCAGGCGCGCGTGCAGGTCTTCCACCTCGGCCTTGGTGAGATAGCTGCCGGTCGGGTTGTTCGGGTTGGCGAGCAGCATGACTTTCGTCTTCGGCGTGACGGCTTTCAGCAGCGCCTCGATGTCGGAGCGCATGTCCTTCTCCGGCGCCGCCACCGGCTTCGCGCCGACGGCCTTGGCGCAGATCGGGTACATCAAAAATCCGTTCTGGCTGTAGACCAGTTCATCGCCGATACCGGCGTAGGAGCGCACGATCAGCGAGATGAGTTCTTCCGAGCCCGCGCCGCAGACGATGCGTTCGGGGTCGAGGCCGTAAGTCTTGCCCAGCGCCGCGCGCAGTTCCTGCGCCGCGCCGTCGGGGTAGCGATGCATGTCTTCCGCCGCGCGCAGGTAGGCGTCGCGCGCCGCCGCGCTGCAGCCGAGCGGGTTCTCGTTCGAGGCCAGCCGGATCGGGCGCGCGGAGCCGAAACGCCCCTCGCCGCCGATATAGGGCTTGATCTCCAGGATGTCGGGCTTGGGCTGCGGCTGGGTCATGACCTGTTCCTTCAACACTTGTTCACTGTCGTCACCGGCTTCGCCGGCGTCAGGACGCGGCGGCGCGAGGCGGCAGTGGCGCCGACCAGCGTGCCGGCGTAGAGCTGCTTGCTCGCCTCCACGATATTGACGCCGCCGAAGGCGTTAAAGAAGGCGCGTCCAATATTTTCCCATATCGCGGAGGTCAGCAGCATGAGGCGTGACGAGCTGGGCGGGAAGAACAGCGCGCGTTCCGACCGCTCGGGGACGAAGAAGTATTCCTTGAGCACGCTCTTGACCTGCCCGAGCGAGTACGGCGTGCCGTGGCCGAAGGGGGTATTGTCCATCCGCGCCCAGATGCCGGAGCGGTTGGGCACGATCAGGATCAATCGCCCCTGCCCGACCAGCACGCGCCAGGCTTCGCTTAATATGGAATCAAGGCTCTCCGCGCTATTGAGCGCATGGATGACCAGCAGGCGGTCGATGGAGTTGGTCTCGATCGGCAACTCGCCCTCGTTGCAGACGGCGGAGAGGCCCTTGCCCTCGGGCGGCCAGAAGACGGCGCCCTGCTGCATGGGCATCAGGCAGGCGACGCGCTCGGCCTCGCCGATATAGGGGCGGAGGAACGGCGCCACATAACCGATGCCGAGCATGCGCTGCCTTTTCACATCCGGCCAAAAGGCCTTGATATGCTGGCGCAGGATGCGCTGGACGACGCGACCTTGAACCGTATCGTAAAATTCTTTTAAATCTATAGATTTAATATACATTGTTAAAGTAATTCTTGAAGAACTGGAACAAGCGGCAGATCCGCGGGCGGCATGGGGAATTTATCAAAGTCGCGCGGATATGCCCAGACCAGTTTTTGCCCTTCGTGCGGCGTCGCCTGACCTTGCCAGACGCGGCAGGCGTAGAGCTGCATCACGAGGTGAAACGTCTCGTAATCGTGCGAAGCGAAGCTGATTGGCGCTAAGCAAGAACCTGAAGTGTCGATCCCAAGCTCTTCTTTAAGCTCGCGAACAAGTGCGGCTTCCGGTGTCTCACCCGGTTCGATCTTGCCGCCCGGAAATTCCCAAAGGCCGGCCATTGTCTTGCCCTCCGGCCGTTGCGCGAGCAGCACACGGCCGTCGGTGTCGATCAATGCAACCGCCGACACCCAGACCACCTTGGCCGGGGGCCTGGTTTCACGGGAAATAGCCTCAGAACATAATGTCATATCAAGGTGTTGGCGGCTTGTTCTTATGTTGGCCCTGCGCGGCCTTGAACTTCGTGTAATCCGCGAGGAGCAGCGGGTAAACCATTGCCAGCAATTTGGCGTCCAGCAATGCGCCGTGGCCTTCGGCGTCGCGCTGCGCGCGGCTGACGTTATAGTGGTCGAGGACGTTGTCGAGGCGCGCGCCCTTATCGCCGAACATTTCCTCCGACCAGCGGCGGACGTTCAGCCATTGGTCGACGGGCACCTCGGGCAGGCCTTCGCGTTCGAAGGCCTCGTTGAGGACAGAGATGTCGAGGGTGACATCCTGGCCGCCCTGCGGCTCGGTGCGGCAGGTGATGACGACCTGGCTGTCGCCGATGAAGTCGCGGATCTCCTGCGCCATGGTGCCGAAGGTCGGCTGCGCCTGCGCCATCTCGTTGGTGATATGGTGAATGCTGATGACGAAGTCGTCCATCAGCTTCTCGGGGTTGACGAGCTTGTAGAGCGACTTGCCGGTCGGCTTGCCGTCGACCAGTTCGATCAGCGCGATCGAGACCATGCGCGCATCCACCAGACCCGTCGTCTCGGTATCAAGGACGATTTGGCGCACGCCCTTGGCGACCGTGTTGTAGGAATGCTTGATGGTCATGGAGGCCCCTCTTTCTATAATAAGTTATGGATAAAATAGGCGTGCAAGCCCTCCCTGTCAATCGCCGTTTTGGGCGTCGTCCGTCCAGAACTGGCCGGACATCGCCGCATAGATCTTGCGGCTTCCCGTAAAAGATTCCCGCGAATGGCCGTAGCGGATGTTGTCGACCAGCAGGATGTCGCCGGGCGCGTAATACGTCCCCTCCCGCGTCGCCATGAAGGACTGGAGCAGGATCGCCGTCTCGGCGTCCGTCAGCTCCTGCCTGTCCGGTCCGACGAGGAAGCGGCGGTAGCCGTTGTGCGGCCGCGGCCCGTCCAACGCGATGCGCGGAAAGAACATATACGTCTCGCCGTCGCGCACGTCTTTCTTGAAGGCGGGGATGGTGACGCTGGTCATCAGGGTCGGTGCATCCGGGCTGTCCTTTTCATCCATCCAGTACGCCTCGTCGAACTGGTGGTGCGACGCAAGGCAGCGGGAGAGCGCCGTATCCTTGCATGTCGTGTCGAAGCGGTCCTGCCACGAGCGGAAATAGTTGAACGCCTTCGCCGGGTGGTTGTCGTCGAGGAAGCCGGTGACGATGGTGAAGCCGCCCTTGCGCATCTTGTCGAGCAGCGCCCGACCTTCCGGGCCACACTGGGCGATATAGGCCTCCGCCTTCTTCGCGCAGTGCACGAAAGTACGCCCGCCCTCGCCGCGCAAAGTCGCTTTCGCGCAATAGAACAGCAGGCGTTCGGGCATGAAGCGCTGGTAGAGGATCTCGTTGTGCGGCAGCAGGAACTTGTCGGCCGGATAGTCGTCCGTGTCGCGCATGGCCTTCGATATATATTTGAGGTTGGTGCGCCCGCTGGTCATGCCGCCCCACTGGAACTGGTCTTTCTCGCCGAAGCCGAGCGCGTCGAGGATCTCCGCCGACAAATCGTGCGGGTTGCCCGCGGTCAGGCCGGTGTTGGTGATGTGCAGCGCCTTCGCTTCCTCATACCGCGCGCGGATTTCCGCCAGCTTTTGCGGCGTCAGCGCGCCGCCCGCGTCGAACAGCGTAACGGGCAATTCCTCGGCCCACTGGCCGCGGTTGTCCGGCAAACGGTAGCGCTCGCCCGGCGGCGTGTCCGTGACCAGCGAATAATCGATTTCGTATACAGTCATGAGCATCTCCTTATTTCGAGCATATCGTCCGTCCGCGCGCTTCCCGCCATGCCGACGAGGATGTCGCGCGGCCCTTCGAACGGCGCGCGCGAATGGCCGTAACGGATGTTGTCGAACAGCAGGATATCCCCCTGCACCCAGGCGCGGCCTTGGCGCGTCGCCGCGTAAACGCCGCGCAGCAGCGCCTCTTCTTCCGCCGCCAGCGCGGATCCGTCGCCGAAGGGGAAGCGCCGGAACCCGTTGCGCAGCGCAGGCGCATCCATCGCGATGCGCGGGAAGCGCAGGTAGGTGTTCCCGTCGGGATGGCGCACAAAGCCGGGCTGGGTGATACGCGTCATCAGCGTCGCCGTACCGTTTTCATCGTCACGCCACCATGCCGCATCGTATTCATCCGGCAGGTTGTGGGCTTTCGCCAGAGCCGTGCTGCGGTCTTCCGTCCCGAAACGTTCTTGCCATGACTGGAGGTAGTTTGCAGATTTTTCTGGATGACGGCGGTCGAGGAATCCCGTCTCGATTGTCATGCCATGGCGTGACATTTTGTCGAGCAGCCGTCGCCCTACCCTTTCCTTTCCAAGCAGCGCCTCGGCGTCCGCAGCCGCGTGCAGGAACGTGCTTCCGCCGCGCATGGCCGGCTGCGCGCAAAAGAACAGCACGCGCGCCGGAAAGCGCCGCTGGTACTGGATTTCGGTGTTGGCGAGCAATTCCAGCTGCGGCGGATAGTAATCGAGGCGCCGCAGGCCGGGTATCGCCTGTTTACCTTGCCACGCGGCAGAGGTACGCCCGCCTTCCGTGAACCGTTCGCCGACGCCGAAACCAAGAGCTTCCAGCAACGACGCAAGATCCGCGGCTCCAGCGAGGCCGGTGCGCGACAGGCGCACGGCGCCGGCATCTTCAAGCGCCGCGCGCGCCGTCCGGATCAGGGCGGGCGTCAGGGCGGCTTTTGCGTCCAGCTCCAATATGCGTGCGGCCATAGGCGACTCCATTTTTATACTCTTATTGAGTATAACATATGCTCTGATAGAGCATATTACAAGAGAAAAAATGGCCGTAAACGCAAAAAAACCGGCGGGCCTGAACCCGCCGGTTTTTTGAAAGCGACCGCCTTACTTCTTGGCGGGAGCCGGTGCAGCAGCCGGCGGTGCGATGGGCTTGCCATCGGCCGTGAACTGCTGGATCTGCGCCTTGGCGCGCAGGGAGCGGACGAGGTCCTCGATCGCGCCTTGGCTGACCTTGGCGCGCAGCTGGGGCGCGATGTCCTTGTACTCGGGGATGACGCGCTGGCGCTTGTCTTGCGAGTAGATCACGTGCCAACCGAACTGCGTCTTGACCGGGGTCTTGGTGTAGGTGCCGGGCTTGAGCGCGAAAGCGGCGTCCGAGAACTCAGGCAGCACTTCGCCCTTGGCGAAGTAGCCGACGTCGCCGCCGTTCTTCGCGGCCGGGCCCATCGACTTGCTCTTGGCGAGGTCGGCGAACTTGGCACCGCCGTCGAGCTGCTTGATGATGGCCTTGGCTTCGTCTTCGGTCTTCACGAGGATGTGGCTGGCGTGGACTTCTTCCTTGCCCTTGTTGTCTTTCTTGATCTTGTCGTAGATGTCCTTGACCTTGTCGTCGGTGACCTTGTCCTTCAGGTAGCGCTCAAGATAGACGGTCTTGAGCAGCTGTTCCTTGGTAGCGGCGAGGCGTTGCTGGAAGGCGGGGTCCTTCTCGATGCCCTGGCGCGCGATTTCGTCGTTGATCAGCTTTTCGTTGATCATCTGGTTGACGACGATGGGGAACGCCTTGTCGGTGTCGTCCGACTTGACCTTGAGGTTCTTCATCGCAGCCGTGACGTCGCCCTTGACGATCTTGGCGCCGTTGACGGTGGCGACGACGGTGTCGTCGCCGGCATGTGCGGCGGCCGGCAGCGCGAGCAGCGCGACGAGGGCGAACGCAGTGGTGACTTGCTTAAACATTAACATATTCTCCTGAGTGATTTTACGCAATCTTATGGAAGGCCGAATCTCTCGGCCATGACCGGAGTCTCACGCCATATAAGGCGTTTTCCTGCGGTGGATCAAGCCGGATTTTTTATTAAAAAGCCTTCGTCTTGCGCGGCCTTTTCCTATATATTCCGCTTCTCACATTCAAGAGGTTTAGAGCGATGTTTGCAGGACTGGCGCGTAAGATTTTCGGCAGCGATAACGACCGGATCATCAAGGGCTTCCGCCACAAGGTGGCCGCGATCAACGCCTTCGAAGGCAAGATCCAGCCCCTCACCGACGCCGAGCTGCGCGCCCAGACCGACAAGCTGCGCGCCCGCCTGAAGTCCGGCGAAACCCTCGAGGACGTCCTGCCCGAGGCCTTCGCGACCGTGCGCGAGGCCGCGCGCCGCGCGCTCCAGCAGCGTCCCTTCGACGTGCAGATGATGGGCGGCATCGCCCTGCATGAAGGCTACATCCCCGAAATGCGCACCGGCGAAGGCAAGACGCTGACCGCCACCATGCCGATCTACCTCAACGCGCTCGAGGGCAAGGGCGTGCACGTCGTCACCGTCAACGACTACCTCGCCGAGCGCGACGCGCTCTGGATGAAGCCCATCTTCGAAAAACTCGGCATGACCGTCGGCTTCATCGTCAACGACCTCGACGACGACGACCGCCGCACAGCCTACGCCTGCGACATCACCTACGGCACCAACAACGAATACGGCTTCGACTACCTGCGCGACAACATGAAGTTCCGCCTGGAAGAAATGGTGCAGCGCCCGTTCAATTTCGCCATCATCGACGAAGTGGACTCCATCCTGATCGACGAGGCGCGCACCCCGCTCATCATCTCGGGCGCGATCGAGGACAGCGCGGAGCAGTACAACGTGCTCGACAAGGTCATCCCCCACCTGATCGCCGCCGACTACGAAGTCGATGAAAAGCACAAGACCGTCGTGCTGACCGACGCCGGCAACGAGCACGCGGAAGAGATCATGCGCCAGATGGGCATCCTGTCCTCGGGCGGCATGTACGACGCGGAGAACATCTCCCTCGTCCACCACGTCAACCAGGCCCTGCGCGCGCACAAGCTGTTCAGCCGCGACGTCGACTACATCGTCAAGGACAACGCCGTCATCATCATCGACGAATTCACCGGCCGCATGATGGAAGGCCGACGCTTCTCCGAAGGCCTGCACCAGGCGCTGGAAGCGAAAGAAGGCGTCAAAGTGCAGAACGAAAACCAGGTTCTCGCGTCCATCACCTTCCAGAACTACTTCCGCATGTACCCGAAACTCGCCGGCATGACCGGCACGGCGGCGACGGAACGTCAGGAATTCGAGATGATCTACAACCTGCGCGTCGTCGAGATCCCGACCAACGTCACCGCCGTGCGCATCGACCAGCACGACGAGATCTACCGCACCTCCGAGGAAAAGTACGAAGCCATCGTCGCCCTCATCCGCGACTGCCAGGCGCGCCTGCAGCCCGTCCTCGTCGGCACCACCTCGATCGAGAAGTCGGAGACGCTGGCCAAGCGCCTCAAGAAGCTCGGCATCCCGCACAACGTGCTGAACGCCCGCTATCACGAGCAGGAAGCCCAGATCATCGCGCAGGCCGGCAAGCCGGGCGCCGTCACCATCGCCACCAACATGGCCGGCCGCGGCACCGACATCAAGCTCGGCGGCAATGCCGAGATGCGCATCGCCGAGGAACTGGGCGACATGCCCGAGGGCCCTGAGCGCGAGGCCCGGGAAAAGGAAATCT
>CAYZCE010000024.1:0-31353 GCA_964476835.1 uncultured Rhodospirillaceae bacterium | reverse complement strand
AGCGCGGACTCGTTGATCAGGTTGGCGAGATCGGCACCGGTGAAGCCAGGAGTCTGGCCGGCCAACGTGTCGAGGTCGATGTGACGGGCCAGCGGCTTGCCACGGGTGTGGACTTCAAGGATGTGTTTGCGGCCTTTGCGATCGGGCCGGTCGACGACCACCTGGCGGTCGAAGCGGCCGGGCCGCAGCAGCGCCGGGTCGAGGATGTCGGGACGGTTGGTGGCGGCGATCAAGATGATGTTGTCCTTCATCTCGAAGCCGTCCATCTCGACCAGCAGCTGGTTCAGCGTCTGCTCGCGCTCGTCGTTGCCGCCGCCGAGGCCGGCGCCGCGCTGGCGGCCGACCGCGTCGATTTCATCGATGAAGATGATGCAGGGCGCGTTCTTCTTGCCCTGCTCGAACATGTCGCGCACGCGGGATGCACCCACGCCCACGAACATCTCGACGAAGTCGGAACCGGAGATGGTGAAGAACGGCACGTTCGCCTCGCCCGCGACGGCGCGCGCGAGCAGCGTCTTGCCGGTGCCGGGAGGGCCCAACAGCAGCACGCCCTTGGGGATCTTGCCGCCGAGGCGCTGGAACTTGGAGGGGTCGCGCAGGAAGTCAACGACTTCCTCAAGCTCTTCCTTGGCTTCGTCCACGCCCGCGACGTCGGTGAAGGTCACGCGGCCGAGCTTTTCGCCGAGCAGCTTGGCCTTGGACTTGCCAAAGCCCATGGCCTTGTTGCCGCCGCCCTGCATCTGGCGCATGAAGAAGATCCACACGCCGATCAGGATCAGCATCGGGAACCACGACAGCAGCACGCCGAAGAAAGTCGGGCTGTCGCTCTTGTCGGGCGCGCCCGAGATGCGCACGCCGGAATTGCCGATGCGCGCGACGACGTCGGCGCCTTCGGGGATGTAGGAGAGCAACGGACGTCCGTCGGCGTAATGGCCGCGGATCTGATTGTTGGCGATGGTGACGTCGGAGACTTCTTTGCGGTCGATCGAGGCGAGGAAATCGCTATAGGCGACGACGGTGCCCGCGGGGGTGGCGCTGCGCTCCTGCCCGAACAGGTTGAAGACGCCGACCAAAATCATGACCAGCACCAGCCACACCAGCATATTGCGGGTGAAGGGGTTGTTGCTGTTGTGCTTATCGTCGTCCTGGTTCTTGCTCACGCTGCCTCACGGGGGTTGGTTCACTCTCTATATTAATTATATCGCGTCCACGTGCGTTTAAACAACATTCACGAAGCGCAGGCGGCAGTTGCGGAGCGCCGCGGCGCCATAGTAGCTAAGATGCGGAACTGCCACGAGATTTTCATCACGCCAGAGCGCCGGCAGCACGCGCCGGACCTTGGAAGGCAAGGATTCCAGCCGCGCCGCGGCATCTGCATTTTGTTTCCTTAATGCAACAACACCCGCTTCACCCAACGCACCGATCGCGCATGATTCGCCGGCAAGGCCTGAAACGGCGAAGCGGCCGTCCCACAAAAGTCCGTCGGCCGCGGGACGGCGGACTTCGGCGGCGGCAGCTTCGCGGGCGACGAACAAGTGTTCGTCCTTCGCGAAAACCTCGCACCCTGCCAGCGTACGACCTGCGAAGCCGGGCGGCTCCAAGGCCTGCCGCAGGTCTTCCACCGCCTCGAACCCGGCGGGATAGGGCGCGGGCGCGACGGCGGAGATCGCCAAGGCGATCAGGCGGCGCTGGATGTCGCGCGGCTCCTCGCGCCAGACGGAAAGGTCGAGTTCGGCATAGCCTTCGTCGCGCAGCGCAAGGCCGCGCGCCGCCGCGCGGGCGGTCATGGTTTGCAGCGCGTCCTGCGCATCCTGCAGTTTCTGCACCGTTGCGGCGAGACGCGCAGGCGTCAGGCCTTCGGCGGCAAGCGCCTCTTCAAAGCCGCGCAGGCGCACGCGCAGGAATTTTTCGTTCCGGTTGGACGGGTCTTCAATCCATTCGATGCCGCGTGTGCGGCATGTCGCGCGCAATCGTTCGCGCGAGAAGCCGAGCAGCGGGCGGACCAACGTCACATCGGCCAGCACGCGCGCCGACGCCATCGACGCAAGGCCGTCAAGGCCGCTCCCGTGCGCAAGGCGCATCCAGAACGTCTCGACCTGGTCTTCGATATTGTGCGCGAGGGCAAGCGTTCCGATGCCGCGCGCACGGCAGGCGGAAAGCAAAAGGTCATACCGCGCCTCGCGTGCACGCGCCTGCACGCCCGTGCCAGGCTTCTCGCCGTGCCATGACAGGATTTCGTGCGCGATGCCGAGGCTTGCACATTTTTGATGCACCGCTTGCGCTTCTGCCGCAGACTCGCCGCGCAAGCCATGATCGACGGTGAAGGCCGTGACCGCCGCGCTCCATTCTTTCGCCAGCACAGCCAGCGCCATGCTGTCGCCGCCGCCCGATACCGCGAGCGCGAGCGGACGCGCGGGATCGCAGCCCAGCTGGCGCATGGCGGCGGAAAATTCATCGAGGGCAACAGGGTCAATCATAACAGTGTCATCCCGAACGCAGTGAGGGATCTTGAATGTCCATTTAAGATCCCTCACTGCGTTCGGGATGACACGTCAAGCCTTACGGGCAGGCGAGCGATTTTATTTCCTGATCGCCGCGCTTGCGCAAAGTATTGCCCGCGTCGGTCACGTCCTTTTGCAGCTGGCGCAGGGAAAGGCAGGCGTCGTCCTTCTTGCCGAGGCGCGAGAGCGAGAGGGCGAGCTTGAGCAGGCTGTCCGACGCCTTGGCGCTTTTCGGGTAGGTCTGGTAGCACTGCGCGAAGGTCTTGGCCGCCTGCTTGTAATCGGCGCGGCCGTAGTAGGTTTCGCCCAGCCAGTACTGCGCGTTCGCGGCGAGCGGATGGTCGGGATAAGTCGCGAGGAATTTCTTGAAGCCGGTCTCGGCTTCCGCGAACTTCGTGTCCTTGATGTCGGCGAAGGCCTGTTCGTAGAGCGCCTCGCCCGGACCGTTACCGCCGAAGTTGCCGCCCGAGACGGAAGCCGCATCGGGCTTTTCCGGCGCCGGCGTCGGCGCCGCTGCAACCGGTTGCGGCGGTTGCTGTTGCTGCTGCTGGAAGCGTTGTTCGGTATCGGCCTGCTGGCGCTCGACCGTCTCTTTCAGTTTTTGCAAATCAAAGGTCAGCTTCTCGATCTGCCCGGTCATCGCGCGCTGCTGATCTTCGAGCTGGCCCAAGCGCTGCTCGAACCCGGAAGCAGAAGCGGCGGACGAGGCCGTGCCGGAAGCAGACGCCGCCGGCGCATCGCCGCGATAAACCGCGCGGCTCAGCGTCTGCACCTGGTTGTCGAGCTGGTCGAGGCGGCCCATCAGCTGGCGCGACTCGCTCGCCGTCTGGGCGCTCACGGGAAGGCTGAAAGCAAACAAGGCCCCTGCGATGAGCAGGAGCCTTGTTGCAGACGATGCAGTCGTGCGCGTCATCTATCGCCCGGTCTTACTGGACGACGGAGACGGCGCGGCGGTTCTGCGCATATGCGGCTTCATCCGAACCTGCCACGGCCGGACGTTCCTTGCCGTAGGAGATGGTCTGGATGCGGCCGGCATCGACGCCGAGCGCGATCAGGTAGTTCTTGGCAGTCATCGCGCGCTTCTCGCCGAGGGCGAGGTTGTATTCGCGGGTGCCGCGCTCGTCGCAGTGGCCTTCGACGATGACCTTGACGCTGGCGTATTGCTTCATCCAGTTCGCCTGCTTCTCGAGGATGGCGCGGGCGTCGGGCGTGAGGTCGTACTTGTCGTAGCCGAAGAAGACGCGGTCGCCGACGTTGACGACGAGGTCTTGCTGCGTGCCCGGAAGCGCGCCGGCCGGTTCAACCGGTGCGGTGCTTGCCGGTGCGGAAGCGATGGGCGCCGTCATGTCGGTGGAAACCGAGCCGTTGTCTTCCGGCGACGACGAGCAGCCCGCCACGAGGACGAGGACTGCCAATAAGCTCAAGATACGGGTATTCATTGCTAAACTCCTTGTAAATTCAATTTCAAACGCCACCCGCCCCCTAGTCCCGCAGATGACGTTTTTGTCACGGCTACAAGCCTATATTATTTTTAGGGTAGGGAATAGCCTTCTCTGCTATAGAGAAGTGAATATTTTTCGCGAGTCCCGAGACGCTTATGGATCTTTTTGAACAGCCCGGCCAGAACAGTTTTTCATATCTTGAAAAACTCAATCCCGCCCAGCGCGACGCAGTCGAGGCGCTCGACGGCCCCGTGCTGGTATTGGCCGGCGCAGGCACGGGGAAGACGCGCGTGCTCACCACCCGCCTCGGCCATCTGCTCAACACGGGCCGCGCGAAGCCGTGGGAAATCCTGGCCGTCACCTTCACCAACAAGGCCGCCGCCGAGATGAAGCACCGCGTCGCCGCGATGCTGGGGCAACCGGTCGACGGCATGTGGCTCGGAACCTTCCACTCCATCGCCGCGCGGATGCTGCGCCAGCACGCGGAGCTGGTGGGGCTGAAATCGAATTTCACCATCTTGGACGACGACGACCAGATCCGCCTGCTCAAGCAGGTGATGGAAGACCGCAACGTGGATGCCAAGAAATGGCCGCCGCGCATGGTCATGGGCTTCCTCCAGCGCTGGAAGGACCGCGGCGAGACGCCCACACAGGTCAACGCGGCCGACGGCGGCGACGTCGCGGGCGGCAAGCTGCCCGAGATCTACCGCGAATACCAGTCGCGCCTGCGCACGCTCAACGCCTGCGACTTCGGCGATTTGCTGATGCACATCCTCACCATCTTCCGCGACCCCGCGCAGGCGGACGTGATCGAAGGCTACCAGCGCCGCTTCCGCTACATCCTCGTCGACGAATATCAGGACACCAACTTCGGGCAATACCTGTGGCTGCGCCTGCTGGCGCAGGGGCACAAGAACATCTGCTGCGTCGGCGACGACGACCAGTCCATCTACGGCTGGCGCGGCGCGGAGATCGGCAATATCCTGCGCTTCGAGAAAGATTTTCCCGGCGCCAAGATCGTGCGGCTGGAGCAGAATTACCGCTCCACCGGGCATATCCTTTCCGCCGCCAACGGCGTGATCGCGTACAACAAAGGCCGCCTCGGCAAGGAGCTGTGGAGCGCGGCAGGCGATGGCGAGAAAATCGCCGTCACCGGCGTCTGGGACGGCATGCAGGAAGCGCAGCACGCCGCCGCCACGATCGACAAGCTGAAGCGCGAAGGGTTCCCTTACAGCCAAATCGCCGTGCTGGTGCGCGCCTCGCACCAGACGCGCGCCTTTGAAGAACGCTTCATGCGCGAAGGCATCCCGCACAAGGTTCTGGCCGGCATGCGCTTCTACGAGCGGCAGGAAATCCGCGACATCATCGCCTATCTCCGCGCCATCGCGCAGGCGGACGACGACCTCGCGCTCGAGCGCATCATCAACCTGCCCAAGCGCGGCATCGGCCTGGCCTCCGTTCAGAAGATGCAGGTGGCGGCGCGCAACCTCGGCGTCTCGATGCACACGGCGCTGGAGCGCATGCTGGCCGACAACGCCTTCACCGGCAAGACGGGCGAAACCTTGCGCGGCTTCATGGCGTCGCTCGCGCGCTGGCGCGGGCTGATGCGCGAACTGAGCCATGTAGAGCTGGCGCAGGTCGTGCTCGATGAAAGCGGCTATGCCGCGATGTGGCAGGCCAGCAAGGAGCCAGAAGCGGCAGGACGCCTTGAGGGCTTGCGCGAATTCGTCGGCGGTCTCAGCGAGTTCGAGAGCTTGCCCGAGTTCCTCGAACACGTATCGCTCGTGATGGATACCGACACGGTGATAAACGGGGAACAAGTCACCATCATGACCTACCACGGCGCCAAAGGGCTCGAATTCGACGCCGTCATTTTACCCGGATGGGAAGAAGGGCTGTTCCCCAATCAGCGTGCGCTCGATGAAAATGGACTGGCGGGGCTGGAGGAAGAGCGCCGCCTCGCCTACGTCGGTATTACGCGGGCACGTAAGCGAGCGTTTATTTTCTTTGCGGCTAACCGTTTCACGTATGGCAGCATGGTGAGCAGCCTGCCGTCGCGCTTCATCGACGAACTGCCGAAAGAACATACGGTCAGGGGCGCTGAGATGGGCGTTTATGGCGGACAGCAGCAACAACAGCAGCGCAGCTACAGTGCGCCGCGCGCGTCCTTGCAGGACGTCGACCTCGACGATGACCTTGAATCAACTGGCGGCTTTTCGGTCGGCGACCGCGTCTCCCACGAGACCTTCGGCCTCGGCACCGTGATCGCGACCGACCACGACAAGCTCGACATTAAGTTCGACAAGGCCGGTCGCAAGAAGATCGTCGACCGTTTCGTGACGAACGCCGATTAGGCGAGCAGCGCGCCCAAGGCCTTGAACCCGTGCTTTTCCGCGAGGGCGGCGAGACGCGCGCCGTCCGTGATCCCCGCCGCCGACTTGAGGTCGACGCCCGCGACGAAGGGGGCAAGGACGCTCATGTTGAAATCTTCTTGCACCAGCGCCTTCTTCATCAGCGCGGTCGCGGCTTCGAGGCCATAGGTTTCGGGGCCGGCTTTCTGCATCTTGAGATACTGGCTGTGGTCGAGGGCGGTATAGGTGAACTTCTCGCCGTCGTTGGCGTCGAGCGCCGCGAGCAGCGCCTCTTCCGCGGCCTCGGTCAGGTGCGGCAGCGCGACCTTGCCGAGGACGGCGGAGGCTTGTTTGATTTCGGACAACTCGTTGAAAACGTCGCGCAGGGTATCGGCCATAAAAAGGCTCCTTCTTGGAATGAGAGGACGACATTTAAAGTGGATGATGATTATATGTCAATAGCGCTTTTTTATCACAAGTCCTTAACCTGACGAAAAAAAACGTGTAATTTATCCCAAATGAAAAAGACGCTGCTCGCTTTTACCCTCGCCCTTTCCCTGCTGGCCCCCCGCGCTTTCGCCGCGCCGCAGGAAGGCATCGCCGCCACTGTCAACGATTCCGTCATCACGATGACGGACGTGAAGAACCGCGTGGGGCTCTACTTCCCCGGCGCGCTGCAAAAGGCGCCGCCCGAGGCGTTGAAGAAGATGCAGGCGCAGGTGCTCGACAAGCTGATCGACGAAGCACTGGAACTGCAGGAAGCCAAGAAGCTCGGCATCAACGTCGCGCAAGCCGACCTCGACACGGGCTTCGCCAACGTTGCCAAGCAGAACAACATCTCCGCCGCCGAATTCAAGAAGCGCATCAAGGCCTCGGGCGCCGACGCATCGACGCTCTACGACCAGATCCGCGCCGACATCGCCTGGTCGCAAGTCGTGCGCCGCACGGTGCGCCCGCAGGTCGACATCAGCGAAGGCGACATCGACGCGACGCTGGCGCAAATCAAGGGCGGCAGCGGCAAGATGCAGTACCGTGTCGCCGAGATTTTCTTCAAGATCCCCGACGGCGCGCAGGACAGCGACGCGCGCAACGCGGCGGAAGCCATCGTCGATCAACTGCACAAGGGCGCGTCCTTCTCGTCGCTCGCGCGCCAGTATTCGCAGGCACCGGGCGCTGCAACCGGCGGCGACCTCGGCTGGGTGCAGGAAGACCAGGTCGGCGACGACGACGTCGCCAAGGCGCTGGCCAAAATGCACCCGGGCCAAGTGCAGGTCGTGCGCGCGCAAAAGGGCTACCACATCCTCTTCCTGCGCGACGAACGCCAGAACGCGGGCGCGGACGCGCAGAACAAGATCGTCTCGCTCAAGCAGATCGTCGTGCCGCTCAAGGCATCCGATTCGCCCGACGTTATCAACGCCAAGCTGGCGCGCCTGCACACGCTGAAGAAGGAAGTGAAATCCTGCGCCGCGATGGCGGCGAAGATGAAGCAATTCAAGTCGCCCGGCACCGCCGACCTTGGCGAGCGCGCGATGGGCGACCTCGCCGCCGACCTGCGCAACGTGGTGGCGCCGCTGCCGGTCGGCCAGCTCTCCGACCCGTTCCGCAACGGCGCGGGCGCAGCCGTCGTGATGGTATGCAGCCGCAAGGATGCGCCGGCGGACGGCGAAGCGAAGGCGGCAACGCCCGCGGCTGAAGATGCGGGCCGCGACGAGATTGCGTCGAAGCTTGGCATGCAGCGCCTCGACCAGATGGCGACCCGGTACCTGCGCGACCTGCGCGCGGCGGCCTTCATTGACAAGCGTCTCTGACACCCTGCCCCCCTTGCGCGACGTCATCGAGCTCCACGGGCTGATGGCGAAGAAGTCGCTGGGCCAGAACTTCCTGCTCGACCTCAACATCACCGCGAAGATCGCGCGCGCCGCCGGCGATCTCTCCAACGTCAACGCGATCGAGATCGGTCCCGGCCCCGGCGGCCTGACGCGCGCGCTGGTCGATTGCGCCAAGACCGTCACCGCCGTCGAGCGCGACGACCGCTGCATCCTCGCCCTTGAAGGGCTGGTGCAGGCCGCGCACGGCAAGCTGACCCTGATCCCCGGCGACGCGCTCAAGACCGACGCTGCCACACTGGTGCCCGCGCCGCGCGCCATCGTCGCCAACCTGCCCTACAACATCGCCACGCCGCTGCTGATCGGCTGGCTGGAGCAAATCACGGAGTTCAAAAGCCTGACGCTGATGTTCCAGCGCGAAGTGGCCGAGCGCATCACGGCGAAGACGCGCACGAAGGATTACGGCCGCCTCTCGGTCATCTCGCAATGGCTGACCGTGCCGGAGAAGAAGTTCGACCTGCCGCCCTCCGCCTTCACGCCGCCGCCACAGGTGACGTCGAGCATCGTGCACTTCGTCCCCCGCGCGCGCAATGACCGCGCAACATTCAAGAACATGGAGCGCATCACGGCCGCCGCCTTCGGCCAGCGCCGCAAGATGCTGCGCCAGAGCCTGAAGTCTCTCGGCGTGGATGTCGCCGCGCTCATTGAAAAAGCCGGTATCCCCGAAACCGCCAGAGCAGAAGAGATTGATATTGCAGGTTTTGTCCGAATGGCCGAAGCCCTGAACGGGTAAGCGCAATTATTGACACCCCCTCCTCTTTTTGCGATAAGGATGCCTTAGCAAAAAGGTATTTTCATGTCGCTCAAGAACATCTTCGCTGATTACACTTCCCGGTCCTTCATGCCAGGCACATCCGCCGTGCCGGTGGCCGACGAGCAAGCCGCCGTCCGGCATGCGCTCGACACCCATGCGCTGTATTTCAAAACCTACGAAGTCGAAAGCGTCACCGTCGGCAACAAGACCTTCAGCGGCGCGCCGGAAAACTGGTCAGAGCGCTACTACGTCGGCATCGACAAGGTCTATACCCAAGCCGAAGTGCTCAAGAGCTTTGACGACCGCCTGCCCGAAGCGATCCGCCAGGATCGCGGCGTCCTCGGCGCACAGTCGATCACGCAGATCTTCAACAACGTCAAGGCCTGCTTCGCCAAGGACGCGCCGGATACCAGCTACCTCGCCATCGAACGCCCGGGCGAGTTCACACGCCTGAAGGCCGGCGAAAAGGTCTACGACAGCGCGGGCAAGCTGGTCTGGTCGAAATAAATCAGGGCTTCAGGGTCGCGACGAAGTCGGCGACGTCGAGCTGGCGGTGGCGCTTGAGGCGCTCCGATTCAAGGATGCCGCGCACCTTGGCGATGCTCTCGTCGAGGTCGCGGTTGACGATGATGTACTGGAATTCGGTATAGTGCGAAATCTCGTCGCCGGCTTTCGACAGGCGGCGGGCAATGTCTTCCTCGCTGTCGCGCGCGCGGCCGTGCAGGCGCTTTTCCAGCTCGGCCCACGACGGCGGCAGCAGGAAGATCGACACCACGTCGGCGGCGGCGACCTCGACCAAGCGACGGTTGCCCTGCCAATCGATATCGAACATCACGTCGAGGCCGGCGTTGAGCGCGTCTTCGACCGGCGCCTTGGGGATGCCGTACATCTGGCCGTTGTAGACGTGCGCGTGCTCGAGCATCTCGCCCTTGGCGACCATCTCGTTGAATTCCTCATGGCTGACGAAGAAGTAGTGCTGCCCCTCGATCTCGCCGGGGCGCTTTTCGCGTGTGGTGGAAGAGACGGAGAGCACCGTCTGCGCGTCCATCCGCATCAGCTCGCGCGTGATCGTCGTCTTGCCGCCGCCGGGCGGCGAGGCGAGCACCAGCATCAGCCCGCGGCGCTTGAAATCGGGCACGGGAAGGGAGTGATGGTTCGGTGCGCTTGCTGCTGGCATGGTTTGTCTATACCCTGAAAGGAGAACCGGTCTCCGTTATAACCCGCCCACGGCGGCAAAACAACCTCGGCTGAATCCATATGGCAAATCAAAAGACAGTCCTGATCACCGGCGCGTCCAGCGGAATCGGCCACGCATTGGCGGTGGAATACGCAGGCCCCGGCATTACCCTGCTGCTGACCGGGCGGAACCGGGCGCGACTCGAGGAAACCGCCGCGCTCTGCCGCGCCAAGGGGGCCGTGGCCGAGATCGCCGTGGTCGACGTGACCGACAAGGACGCCCTCAAGCGCCGGCTGCTGGCGTGGGACGACGTGCACCCGATCGATGTCCTCGTCGCCAACGCGGGCATCTCGGGCAACGACAATTTTTATGAGATCATCGACATCAACCTGATCGGCACCTTCCACACCGTGCTGCCGCTGCTGCCGCGTTTCAAGGCGCGACGCGCAGGCACGATCGCGTTGATGTCGTCGATGGCGGGCTTCCGCGGCATGCCGAGCGCGCCCGCCTACAGCACCAGCAAGGTCGCCGTGCGCGCTTACGGCGATGCGCTGCGTCCGGCGTTGAAGCCATACGGCGTTTCGGTCTCGATCATCTTCCCGGGTTTCGTGAAGACGCCGCTGACCGACGTCAACAAGTTCCCGATGCCGTTCCTGATGGATGTGGAACGCGCCGGCCGCATCATCAAGCGCGGCCTTGATAAAAAGAAGGCTTCGATCGCCTTCCCCTTACGGATGCATATCATTTGCTGGCTGTTGGGCGCGATGCCGCGCGCGTGGAGCGACTGGATCCTCGGCAAGGCGCCGGTAAAAGACTAGCCGCGCTCGACGACCGCTTCGCTGTCGGTCGCGGATTTCAGCACGTGGCCTTGCTCGGCGCAGAACAGCTTGAAATCCGCCGGCGCGTTCTTGTCGGTGAACAGCACGCGCAGCGCCTCGCCTTTCTGCATCGACAGCAATACCTTGCGCGCCTTGAGCACCGGCAGCGGGCAGATCAGGCCGCGCGCGTCGATTTCCTTCATGACAGCGCCTTGTATACGTCATCGACGGAGATATCGCCAATATCTTTCGCCGCGACCGTCTGCACCTGCGGCCCGACGGGCGCGGAGAGATGCGGATTGGACGCCGCCGTGCAGAACAGCGCGACTGTCTTGCATCCCGCCAATGCGACCAAGTGCGTCGGCCCCGTGTCGTTGCCGACCGCCAGCGCCGCATCGCGCGCGAGCGTCGCGATATCATAGAGCGACGTGCGTCCGGAAAGATCGACGACGCCCGGGCAGGCATGCGAAATGCCGTCGATCACCTCGGCTTCCGCCTTGGTGCCGAGCAGCGCGACCTGATAACCGTCGCGCATCAGCTTGCGCGCCAGCCCGGCATAACGCACCGCCGGCCAGCGTTTCTGCGGATGCTGCGGCGCGGAGCCGGGGATCATCAGCGCATAGGGCTTCTTGAGGCCGAAGGCAGAAACATCGACCGTCATCCATGAGACATCCGGCAATGCCGCCTCGATGCCGTCTTCCTTCAGCGCCGCGCGGTGGCGTTCATAAGCGTGGATCTCCTTGTCGGCATTCCCGGCGACCCATACGGGAGGCTTGGTGAACAAGCGGCGGTAAACGCGCGTGCGGTCGTTGCCCTGCAAGTCGTACACGTGCGAAAACCGGCCGCGGTTGAGCGCGCGGAACAGGAAATACCAGCCCTGCACGTCGTAGAACTTCGGGCGCGGATCGACGATGATGTCGTTGAAATACCCGCTGCGCTCGGCGATGTCGACGAAAGGCCGGGTGGTGAGCAGCGTGATATGGACGTCTTTATGATGGCGGCGGATCGCCTGCATGGCGCCGAGCGCGAGGATGAAATCTCCCAGCGCGCTCAGCTTGATGACGAGGATCCGCATGGGCTCAGCCCGCGCGCTTCTTGCGCGGCTTCTCGGCGGCGCGCGGCTGGGTGGAATCGAGCAGCTCGGCATAAACGTCGAGTGTGGCCGCGCACATGCGCTCGTTGGTGAAATGCTTCATGACGTGATTCATCGCACGCGTCGCCAGCATGGCGCGCTGCTTGCCGTCAAGCGAGAGTGCGCCCTTGAGCGCGCGCGCCAAAGCCTCGACATCGCCGGGCTGCACGAGCCAGCCGGTCTCGTCGCGCTGGATCGTCTCGCGCGCGCCGCCGTGGTCGGTGGCGATGACCGGACGGCCCATCGCCTGCGCCTCGATCGCGATGCGGCCGAAGCCTTCCGGCACCAGCGACGGCGTCACCACGACGGTGGAAATCATGTAAGCCGCCGGCATGTCGTCGCAGTGGTTGACGATGCGCACCGCGCCTTCCATGCCCTTGGCGGCGATATAATCCTCAAGCTCCTCGCGGTACTTCTTGTTGCCGATGTCGGAACCGACGAAGACGCAGAAAACGTCCTTGTCGCCCAGGCGCTGCAGCGCGTCGATCAGGAACATGTGCCCCTTGATGCGCGAGAGCCGCGCGGGCAGCATGACGATGGACGCGCCGTCGGGCACGCGCCATTGGTTGGCGACCTTGATGAGGCGGTCGGGCATGACGGCGGAAGGATGGAACCTCTCCACCGCCACGCCGCGGTGCACGACGCGGATGCGGTCGGGGTCGACGTTATAGTTGTGCTCTAGCTCCTCGGCGAGGAAGTGGGAGACCGCAATCACCTTCTCGCCGCGCGCGATGGAGGAATTATAGAACTTCTTGATCGCGCCCGTGATCTTGTGCGCGGAATGGATGCTTGTGACGTAATGGGCGGTCGTGCCTTTGACGGCGCGGCCGGCGCTCCACGCCGGCGCGCGCGAGCAGGCGTGTACGACATCGACATGGTATTTCCTGATGAGGCGGCGCAAGCGGAAGACGTTGGCCAGCATGGTCAGCGGGTTCTTGCTCTGCACCGGCAGGGTGATATGCGTGCCGCCACCGCGCGCGATTTCGTGCACGCGCCGCCCGCCCGAGGAGACGACGATGGACTTGCCGCCCGCGCGCGTGATCGCGGCGCTGAGGTCGATGACGCCCTGTTCCACCCCGCCCGAATTGAGCGCAGGCAGGATCTGCATCACGACTGGCGTGTGAATCGTGCTGGCGAAATTGCGAAAAGCGACGCTGACCGTATCCGACGTCCTGACCATAACCCCTTGACCTCCGGTATCTCCTGTTTCTAGTCCCAAAACGCCGCAAACGCCAGAAAAATATGGCTTTCCGCTTGACGGGAACGCCGCTTCCGCCGGATATTATCCCTTGCCGTCCAACCTGATTTTTACGGATTTTACACATGCAAGCCGCCCAAGCCAAAAGCCCTGTCGTCATCACCTTGCCCGACGGCAAGACCATGACCTTCGACGGTCCGGTGACGGGCGCCGAGGTGGCGGCCAAGATCGGCCCCGGCCTGGCTAAGGCGGCCGGCGCGGCCAAGGTCAACGGCAAGCTCGTCGACCTCTCCCTGCCGATCACGGAAAGCGCGAAAATCGAGTTGGTCACCATCAAGTCGCCCGAGGCGCTGGAGCTGATCCGCCACGACGCCTCCCACGTGATGGCCGAAGCCGTGCAGGAGCTTTTCCCCGGCACGCAGGTCACCATCGGGCCTGCCATCGACAACGGCTTTTACTACGACTTCGCCCGGGATACGCCCTTTACGACCGACGACCTCGCCAAGATCGAGGACAAGATGCGCGAGATCATCAAGCGCAACGAACCCTTCACGCGCGAAGTGTGGGACCGCGTTGATGCCATCAAGCACTTCGAAGGCATCGGCGAAAAATACAAGGCCGAGATCATCCGCGACCTGCCCGAGACGGAAACCATCACGGTGTACCGCCAGGGCAAATGGTACGACCTCTGCCGCGGCCCGCACCTGCCCTCAACCGGCCATATCGGCAACGCCTTCAAGCTGACCAAGGTCGCCGGCGCGTACTGGCGTGGAGACTCCAAGAACGCCATGCTGCAGCGCATCTACGGCACCGCGTGGCGCGACCAGAAGGAACTCGACGCCTACCTGCACATGATCGAGGAAGCGGAAAAGCGCGACCATCGCAAGATCGGCCAGGAAATGGACCTGTTCCACCTGCAGGAAGAGGCCGTCGGCAGCATCTTCTGGCACTATAAGGGCTATGCGATCTACCGCACGCTGGAGAGCTATATCCGCAGCAAAATCCAAGCCGCGGGATACCAAGAAGTGAAGACGCCGCAGCTGTTCGACAGCTCGCTCTTCAAGGCCTCGGGCCACTGGGACATGTACGGCGACAACATGTTCAAGGTCGAGGTCAAGGCCGACGAGCGCACGCTCGGCATCAAGCCGATGAACTGCCCCGCGCACGTGCAGATTTTCAATCAAGGCCTGAAGTCGTACCGCGACCTGCCGATCCGCATGGCCGAATTCGGCTGCTGCCACCGCAACGAGCCGTCGGGCGCGATGCACGGCATCATGCGCGTGCGCCAGTTCACGCAGGACGACGCGCATATCTTCTGCACGCCCGAGCAGATGCAGGAAGAGGCTGCCAATTACTTCAAGCTGCAGCTGAGCGTCTACAAGGACCTCGGCTTCGACAACGTCTCGGTCAAGCTGGCCACGCGTCCCGACAAGCGCATCGGCTCGGACGAGTTGTGGGACTGGGCGGAGAACGCGCTGCATAAGGCGCTCAAGACCGCCGGCCTCGCCTACGAAGTGCTGCCCGGCGAAGGCGCTTTCTATGGCCCCAAGGTCGAATTTCACCTCACCGACGCCATCGGCCGCACGTGGCAGTGCGGCACGCTGCAGGTCGACCCGAACCTGCCGGTGCGCCTCGATGCATCGTACATCGGCGAAGACAGCCAGAAGCACCGCCCGATCATGCTGCACCGCGCCATCCTCGGCTCGATGGAGCGTTTCGTCGGCGTGCTGATCGAGCACTACGCCGGCAAGCTGCCCTTGTGGCTCGCCCCCGTGCAGGCGGTGGTCGCGACCATCACCAACGACGGCGACGTTTACGCCCAAGAGGTGCTGGAAGCCCTTAAGGCCGCCGGCATCCGTGCCGAGCTGGACCTGCGCAACGAGAAGATCAACTACAAGATCCGCGAGCATTCTTTGCAGAAAACCCCGCAAATCTGGGTGGTCGGCAAGCGGGAAGCCGAGGAAAAGAAGGTCGCCATTCGCCGTTTGGGCGCAGAAAACCAAGAAATCCTTGCGTTGGACGAGGCGATCCGTAAAATGACGGCAGAAGCAAAGCCTCCGCTTTGATTCTAACATAGAGTTCAACAACTATAGGAGAAGCACCATCTCGTTCCCGAATAAGCCTGCCCCGTCCGGTCCCCGCGTCAACCAACAGATCAGGGCCGACAAGATCCGCCTGATCGGCGCCGACGGCGAAATGGTCGGAGTCGTCAGCGTCCGCGAAGCACTCGCGCAAGCCGAAGAAGCCGGCCTCGACCTCATCGAAATTTCCCCCAACGCCGAACCGCCCGTCTGCAAGATTTCCGACTTCGGGAAGTACCGCTACGAACTGCAGAAGAAGGAAGCGCAGGCGCGCAAGAACCAGCACATCGTCGTCACCAAGGAACTCAAGATCCGCCCGAACATCGAGAAGCACGATCTTGAAGTCAAGGTGCGCAACGCCAAGCGTTTCGTGGACGAAGGCGACAAGGTGCGCATGTCCATGCAATTCCGCGGCCGCGAGATGGAGCACAAGGAACTCGGCCTCGCCGTCTTCCGCACCATCCGCGACGAACTCGCCCAGCATGCCAAGATCGAGCAGGAACCGAAGTTCGAAGGCAACTCCGTCATCATGATGATCGTGCCCAAAAGCGCCTAACAGCTCGCCGGACAAAAAAAAGCCCCCGAGAAATCGGGGGCTTTTTTTTATTCAGGATAAGCAAGCGTTGATCAGGGTTTATATCCCGCGTTCACGGCGCCCGGAAGCTGGAGAAGCTTCTCCATTGCCCGGCGGGCGGATTCGCCGCCGTTCGTGGCAAGTATGTCGGCCGCGACATCGACCAGCAAAATCGACATGGCGTCTTTCGTGTGGCCGCGGCTGGCGATATAAGCCATTTTCTCGACGGCTTCCGGCGTTTGCGGGCCATAGGCAAGTTCCACATACTCCGACAGGAGGCCGTACAAGCTCAGGCAGGCAACCTTGAATTTTTAAATCGACGCGTCGATCCACTTGGTCAGTTCCGTCTTCGGCTGCGCGCCGACGGTCTGGGAGACGACCTGGCCGTCCTTGAACAGGAACAGCGCGGGGATGGAGCGCACGCCGTATTTCGCAGGCGCGTTAGGGCTTTCGTCCACGTTGACCTTGACGATCTTGAGCTTGCCGTCCTTCTCGGCGGCGATGGCATCGAGCGTCGGCGCCAGCGCGCGGCAGGGGCCGCACCATTCGGCCCAGAAATCGACCAGCACAGGCACGGTGGATTTCAGGACTTCGGCTTCAAACGTCGAGTCGGTGGCGTGGTGGGTGTTGTTGCCCATGAGGATGCTCCGCGGTCAGGGTTTCTTCGGTGTATGACGCACGATAAGCTGGGCGGGCTTTTCATCCAAGAACATTTTTGCCCACTTCTCCGGCGCGATGTCGCGCTGGAGACCGTGGACGGTGCCGATGTTCTTGACCCACTGACCTGAAAGGCTCGGGCAGGTCGGCAGCGGCTGCACATCCTTTTTGTGGTCGAGGTTGACCTTGCCTTTCCATATCGATTTTTTCTGCGCGGCATCGTTGAAAACTGTCAGGATGTCGCCGTCATCGAGAAAGTGCAGGCCGTCGTAGCCTTGCTTGCCGTCTTCCTCGAAAGCCCAGTGGTGGCCTTCGCTGCCCGTCTCACTAAAGGCGGTCAGGTGCCCGGTCAGCACTTGGTCGACGTGCTTCTGGTCGGCAGGCGCGTACTTGTTCCAGAGTTCGTAGTCGGGGTCGCAGTCCTTCTGCGCGATGCTGAGGCGCTTGGAGCTTTCGCTGCCGGCGTTATAGACGCGGTTGTCGTCGCTGTAGAAATAGTACCAGTCGTGCGTGCGCAGACGGTGGACGTAGTTGGCGACGTCTTCGCTCGCCAGCAGGCCGATCACGTCTTCAGGCGCGATGATGTCGCTGCGCTCGAGCAGCGTCTTCGCATCCAGCCCGCCCGGCGTCTTGTGCGACAGGAGCGCGCCGTGTTCCATCAGCTTGCGCGCGGCTTCGACCTGGCCGAGATAGATCGCGATCATCAGCGGCGTCGCGCCCCATTCGTTGGGCGCATTGACGTCGCCGCCCGCCGCGACCATGCGGTCGATCAGGTGCGCGGTCGCGTCAGTGACGAGGTGCAGCGCGCTTTCGTTGAGGACGTTGCGCACGCGCGGATCCGCGCCGGCGTCAAGCAGCGCTTCCGCGGCTTGCGCGCGGTGCAGCTGCAGCGCCCACATCAGTGCGGTGTTGCCTTGCGGGCCTTTCTGCCATGGCTTCGGTTTCACATCCTGCCAGTTGCTGCCGTGCAGGATGCCGTCGCTCCACAGCTTGAGGTTCTTTTCATCGTCCTGCGCGTTGAGCTTCACGCCGCCTTTTTTCAGCAGCTTCTTCAGCGGCGCAACCTGGCCCCGGCGGGCGGCGGCGATCAGTTCCTGTTCGGGCGTTCTCTGCGGCTTGCTCATGGTGCACCTCTATATAAATAAAGGGGAAGCCTAGGCTTATGGTATATATGAGTCAAGCGCCTTGTCAGAAACCGGCATCAGCGTCAGGCTGTCCGTCCACAGCAGGGCGCATTTGACCGTCTTGCCCGGGTAGATATTATACATAACCTGACGATAGGCCGCCATCTGACGCAAATAGACCGGCGCGATGTCCTCTGCACGCACGGGCGGCGGGCGGTTGGTCTTGTAATCGACGATCAGCACCGAATCGGTGGTGACCAGCACGCGGTCCATCATGCCCGAGAGGATGCGCTTGCCCGCCATGCCGACGACCGGCACTTCGGCGCGGCTGCCGGGGCCAAAGATCGGCGCGAAATCGGGATGACGCACGACCGCCAGCACCTCGGCCATGAAGTCGCCGCGCGACTCTGCCGGAATGGCGAGTTGCGTCCGCGCGAGGTATTGCGCGAGCGCCTTCTCCCATGTCGCGGGGTCGAGCTGCGGCAGGATCTCCAAAATCTGGTGCACGATGGTGCCGCGACGGAAGCGCCAGCCTTGGTCGGGCGCCAGCGGGCCTGCCGCCGCCGGTTCTTCATCGTCGGGACGCGAGGGCGCGAGCGGCACGGGCGGCACCGGCTCGCCGGCCGGCATCTCGTGCAGCCATGCGGGCGGCGGCGTCAGCGCGGTCGCGGCATTTTGCGCCACCGCGCGTTCGACTTCGGGCGGCGCGGATTGCGGATGGGAGAAGCGCAGAATGAACTCTCCGCCCGCGTCGATCTTCTGCGCTTCCGGCGGGAAAGAATTCGCGATCAGGTTATACCAGCAATCGTCCTTCGGCTTGCGCTTGCCGTGGTGGCCGGCGATGTAGAGCCTGTCTTCCGCACGCGTCAACGCGACGTAGAGCAGGCGGCGGTATTCCTGATCCTGCCGTGCCATCACGCCGTCGCGCACCTCGGCATAGGCCGGCACGTCGAACTCGCCGCGCGGCGACCACATCGGCACACCGCCCTCTTCCGGCCACACAAGGCGCACGTGGCCTTTGGGGTTTTCCTCAGGCTTGCGCACGGTGTCGGGCAGGAAGACGATCGGCGCTTGCAGGCCCTTTGACGCGTGCACCGTCATGATGCGCACGAGGTCGGCGCTGCCCGGCTCCTGCTCGCGTTTGATCTCCGCCTCCCCGCGCAGGAACCAATCCGTAAAGGCTTGCAGGCTCGGCGTATGATTTTGCTCATACGTCAGGCAGCGGTTGAGGAATTCGTCGAGCGCGTCGCGGATATCGAGGCCGAGCCGCCCGTAAAACGCGCGACGCCCACTGACCGCATCCGCGAAGCACGGCGCGTTGAGCGCCTCCGCGAAAAACTCATACGGCGTCGCACGACCCGCCCGCGCGATCCAACCACGCAGCGCGGTGGCGAGTGCCGGGTCGCGCTCCTGCGCCGCCTCCCACACCGATTTCGATCCGCGGTCGCGGCAGAGCTCATAGAGCCGCTCCTCGCTGATGCCGAACAGCGGCGATTTCAGCAGGCATGCGAGCGTCAGGTCGTCGCCCGGCAGCAACGCGAATTGCGCGAGCGCCAGAAGGTCGATGACCGCGATTTCATCCAGCAGCGCGATGCGGTCGACGCCCGCGACCGGCACTTTGGCGTCCTTGAGCGCGCGCATCAGCGTCTCGACCAGCGCACCGCGCGAGCGCACGAGGATCAGGATGTCGCCCGGGCGGATCGAACGGTTTTTCGATTCCAGTTTCTCGCCTTTGTCGAGCCAGCCGCGGATCGTCGCCGCTATGCCTTCGGCGAGCATGCCCGCCGGGCTGGCGCCTGCGTCGGTATCGACCGGCAGCCGCCACGGCGCGACGTCATCGCGTGGCGCTTCCGTCACCAGCGGCCACAATTCCACCAATCCTGCGGCGCCCGCGCGCACCGGCAGGTGCGACACTTCGCGCGCGATGTCGGCGACGACACCACGCCGCGCCTCGACGTCCGCGAAGACCCCGTCGACCACCGCGAGCACCGAGCGCGTCGAGCGGAACGAGTGTTCGAGCAGCACTTCCCATCCTTCCTGCAACGCCGCGACGCGGCCGCCGAAGAAGTCTTGCATATGCGCGAATTCCTGCGGGTCGGCGCCCTGAAAGCTGAAAATCGATTGTTTCTCATCGCCCACCACGAAGAGTGTGCGGATGGCCTCCGCCCGCGCACCGCGGCCGGAGAAGAATTCCTCTGCCAGCGCGGCGACCACGCGCCATTGGTGGCGGCTGGTGTCCTGCGCCTCGTCGACAAGGATATGGTCGATGCCTTCGTCGAGCTTGAACAGCACCCACGGCACCATGCGCTCTTCCGACAGCAAATCGCAGGCCTTGATGATGAGGTCATCGAAGTCGAGCATCGCGCGCTTGCGCTTGAACTCGGTATAGCGCCCGACCATCGCCGCCGCCACGGTCAGGAAGGCGGCGTTGAGCGCGGCGAAACGCACGACGCGGAGCCGTTCGTCGATCTCCTGCAACCGCAGCGCCTCGCGCGTCATGACGTTGACGATGTCGGGATAAATGTCCTTCACCTTCTGCGTGGCCAGCTTGCTGGTGATGTCGCCGTCCGTCTTGAAGAAGGCGCGGCGATACGTCGCATACAGCTCCATCCGCTTGTGCGGCTGCTCCAGCCACGCCTGCATCAGCGCGGCCTTGTCGGTATCCTGTTTAGACCCCTTCAGCAGCGCCGCCAGCGCCTGACGCAGCGCCGCTTCGTCGGTCGGGTGCGGCGTCGCGGTTTCGCGCAGGATGTCTTCCTCACGCACGCGCGGCGACAGGTTCAGCCGCGCATAGAGGGCGACAACCGTATGCGCGGCACTTTCGCCTGCATCGCCCTGCGCCGCCAGCAGTTCGGCGAGCGTGCTGCGCTTCGCCATCACCTGCTGCATCAGCGCCGACATAGCCGATTGGTCGAGGTAGAGCGCCAGCCGCGCGAAGGCGGACGTCAGCGTGTCTTCCGGGTTGACGCGCGCATGGGCGACGATGTCGTGCAGGCAGCGCGTCAGGTATTCGACGGCGTTCTGGTCGTCCATCATCTGGAAGTGCGGCGGCAGGCCGGCTTCGACGGGGAAGCGCTTCAGCACCGACTGGCAGAACGAGTGGATCGTCATGATCTTGAGCCCGCCCGGCGTATCCAGCACCTGCGCGAACAAGCGGCGCGCCGCCTGCCGCAGTTCCGGCGTGACGCCGCCGGTCAGCGCCGTCAATTTGGCGTCCAGCGCCGTATCCGGCAGTACCGCCCAGTCGCCGAGGTCCTTGTAAATGCGGTTCGACATTTCCGCCGCCGCCGTCTTGGTGAACGTGAGGCAGAGGATTTTACCGGGCGGTGTCGCGGGCGCGCCGTCCGCGCGCGGCAGCATAAGGCGCAACGTGCGATCGATCAGGACTTTCGTCTTGCCGGTGCCCGCCGAGGCACCAACCCAGACGCTGCGCAAAGGGTCGGAGGCCGTCGCCTGACGCTGGCTCGGGCTGTCGTTCTCGAAGTGCGGATGCGCGCGCGTCGTCATGCCGCGTCCTCCCCGTCATCGCCGCGCGTGCCCCATTCGCGCACGCGGGCGAGGTAATCGTAATCGGAGAAGCGCGGCTTCGCTTCCGCGCGCGGCTGGCTCAGGTAGGGCGTCGCCGGATCATCGAAGCGCGCGACCAGTTCTTTCAAGCCGGCCTCGGCATCTTCGACCAGCTGTTCGATGCTGTAGCCTTTCGGCGCGATGGTTTTCTGCTCGACCGGCTTCTGCCCGCTGCCGGTGACCTTCCAGTACACCAGCTCGCCCGCGACGCCGTCGGGGATTTTATCGAAGCCGCCCTTCGCCAAAATCAGCGCTTCCAGCGGCAGCTGCGGCGCGAGGCCGGACTTCACTTCGGAATTTTCCGGCGTGAAGCCGGATTTATAGTCGATGATCGCGTAATCGCCGCCGTTCAATTTATCAATGCGATCGGCCTTGCCGCTCAGCGTGAAACCGCCGGCGGGCGCTTCGAACGACCATTTGCCGGTGACTTCGGTGAGATGCGGCTGCGCGCCCTGCCGCCAGATGCGCTCCTGCCGCACGAATTCATCGACGATCTTCTCGAAGCGCGGCCACCAGAAGGCCTCGACCTCTTCAGGGATGCGCAGATCGGCCAGGCTCGCGCGGCCCAGCGCGATCAGTTGCGCCTCGGCGTCTTCCGGCAACTTGTCAGGATAGGCGCGCACGAATTTTTCGAGCGCGGCGTGGATAAACGTGCCGCGCTCCGCCCCGCCGGGATCGGCGTCGAGCGGATCGAGCGCATTCAGCTTCAGCACATACTTCGCGTAGATCTGGTAGGGGTCGCGCATCCAGCTTTCGATGCGCGTGACCGACAATTCGCGCGGGCGTTCCGCGACCGGCGGGCATGGCGCGGGGCGCGCGACCGGCTTGATCTCGGCGGGCGCATCCATTTGCGTGGCCCAGTGGCGGTATTGCAAAGCCGCGGTCGCAGGCCATTCAAGGCCAACAGCTTTGAGCACCGTTTCAAGGCGCAATAGCCAGCGTGCCGGCACTGTCGGCGTACCGTCCACCTTGCGGGCGCGCGTCAGCACCACGTCCGGCGCCGCACCCGCCTGCACGAAGTCATGCGCGGCGAGGCTGATGCCTTTTTCCGGCGCGGGCAGGCCGAAGCGCGCGCGCATCTGGCGCGACATCCACGGATCATGCGCGGGCAGCGCGGGCCATGTGCCTTCGTTGAGGCCGCCTAAAATAACTTTGTCGGCGCAATACAGCCGCGCCTCGATCTGGCCGAAGATATCGAGCCTGGTGTGCACGCCATAGAGCGGCCGTACCGTCTGGCCTTTGAGCAGCGTTGAGAGCAACGACATATAATGCGCGGGCAGCAATGGCGGCACCTCGCCCGAAGCCTTGAGGAGATTGTCGAGGAACGTTGCCGCCGCCTCCCCCGCCTCGCCGCGCCAGAGGCGCGCGGCGCCGGATTGCTCCGTCGTTTCGGCCAGCGATTCCGCCATCTGGATATGCGCCTTCAGCAATATCTGGAACGGCTGTTCTTCGCCCGACGACATCAGCGTCACGAAGTCGCGCATGCGCGGCTCGAGGTGATCGACCAACCGCAGCAACGATGTACGGTCGCGGTCATGCTTCAAAAGGCTGATCGCCGTCCGCAATCCCGCAAAACCCGACGACGGGCGCGGGCCGCGCAGGGCGAGCGCATCCAGCTTATAGGTCATCCCGCGCAGCTCCGACTGCGGCAATGCTGCTGCCATGAAGGGATGCTTGAGGAAGGCGAGCAGCGTCACGGGCGCAAGCGCGGCCTCAGCCATCTCGGCCGTCAACGACAGCCATGTGCCGACTGCAAGCTCGGTGAGCGGTTGGCCGCCGGAATCGTCGACGTTGATGCCCCAGCGCTTGAGGCTGAGCGCCACGCGGCGCGCGAGGCGGCGGTCGGGTGTGATGAGCGCGCAGGTCTTGCCCGGTGTCTCAAGGGATTCACGCATGATGACGGCGATGACGTCGGCCTCTTCCTGCGGCGTGTCGCAATCGATGCGCGTGAAGCCTTGCAGCGCAGCGCCGCCGATATCGGCGTGCGTCAGCTGTCGCCAGTTCTCGGTCGTTTCCGCTGGGCGCAGGGCTTCGGAGAGCAGGCGCACGCGGTCATGATTAATGACGGGCGATTTTTTCAGCACCCACGGCTGCGCCTCGCTGCGTGCAGCACCGACGCGTTCCAGCAGGCGCTTCATATTATATTGTGGATGTTCGGCGGAGATCAGGTCCCAGTCGGCATCCGCCATCTGCTGGTCGAGGCCGGGCAGCACCAGCATGCCCTGCGGCAGCCGCGCGACGAGCGCGAGCAGGTCGGCGGAGGCCGGCACCGTGCCGGTCGAACCGGCGGCGATCACCGGCTTTTGCGGCGGATGCTTTTCCCACGCGCGCATTTGCGCCGCCAGCAGCAGGTTGCGCCGCGCCGCATGGTCGATCACACCGCGCTCGGCCAGCACCTGCGGCCAGTGCTCGGTGAGGATCTTGAGGAAGGCGAGCGTCTTTTGCCAGTGGCCGGCGAATTCCTCGGGCACCAGGTTGGCCAGACCGTCGAAGCCGAGGCGTTCGGTCTGCACTTCGTCGAGGAAACGGCCAAGGTCGAGCGCCAATGCCGCCGCCTGATCGAACGACTGTTCCGGCCATACACGGCGGATGGTTTCGGCGAGCAACAGCTGGCGTTCCAGCTTCGAGACAGCGGGCGGAATGGCGAGCGCGTCATCGGCATCCTCACCACCTGCCAGCAGCAACGCGACTTCATCCGCATCGACGTCGCCGAGCGGGCGCAAAGATGGCAATAGCAGTGCATCGCCACCCGACAGGCGCAGGAACGCATCGCGCAAGGTGCGGCAGGCACGGCGCGTCGGCAGCAACACGGTGTAATCGGCCAGTTGCAGCGGATCGGCAGAGGTACGTTCGAGGATGCCGCGCGCGAGGCTGTCGGCAAAGGAATGTCCGGCGGGAATGTTAAAGACGACCGGCGACGTCATGATGAGGTGAGGATACGGTCGGTATCCGCTAACGCGTCGGGCGTGCCGACGTGATACCATTTTCCGGTGTGGCGCAGCGCGTAGAGACGTCCCGCCTTCTCGGCTTTGTGGAACAACTCGAGGAAGGAGAACTTGCCTTCGGCCACGCCGTCGAAGAGGCGCGGATTGACGATGCGCGGGCCGGTGAAAATATAGTTGGGTGTCAACCCCGCCGTTTTTGCAAAGACAGGCCGGTCAGATCCGTCGGCGAGATAATAGTCGCCCTTGCCTGCATGATCCGGCAAACCCGCGCACGGGTAGAGCAGCAGCAGCACATCCATCTTCGCCGGATCCCACGCTTGCGCGAGCGCGGTGAGCGCGGGCACGCTTCCATCCGTCCACACCACATCGGCATTGAGGGCGAAGAACGGTTCATCGCCGAAGAAGCCAATCATCTTGCGCACGCCGCCGCCGGTATCGAGCAGTTCCGTCTCGCGCGAGATGGTGATGCGCGGTTGCGTCCGCGACTTCACGTGGTCCTCGATGATGTCGGGCAGATAGTATGTGTTGACGACGGCGTCGATCACGCCCGCGTCGGCCAGCGCGTCGAGGCAGCGGTCGAGCATCGTCTTGCCCGCCACCTTCAGCATCGGCTTCGGGGTTGTGTTGGTCAGCGGGCGCATCCGTTCGCCCAGACCGGCAGCGAGGACGAAAGCCTTGGTGATCATGCGAGCGACTCCATGCGCGAGATCCAGCCGCCGTGCGGCGTCAGGGTGACGCGGCGGCTGGTTTCGCTATCTTCTGTAAAATCTATGGCAATATCGAGATGATCGCGGGGCAACAGCGTGCCGAGGCGTTCCGGCCATTCGACCAATACGGCCCCTTGGCGGCGGGCTTCTTCCCAGCCCAATTCCAGAATATCGTTCTCGCGTTCCTCGAGACGGTAGAGGTCGAAGTGCCAGAGGGATAACTCCGGCAGGTCATAGGTTTGCACGAGCGTGAAGGTCGGGCTGGGCACCTCTTCTGCTGCGCCGGCAAGGCTGCGGATCAGCGCGCGCGCGAAGGTGGTTTTGCCCGCGCCCAGCGTGCCGCGCAGCGTCACGACATCGCCGCGCCGCAAGACCGCGCCGAGGCGCGCAGCCAGCGCTGCCATGGCGTCTTCGTTCCCGATTGTGCGTGTCGTTGCGGCCATTTTCTGATACCCTGCGTGCCTTGAAAGAGTAATAGGTCTTGGCATGCCAGAAAAGCACTATTCGACGGACGTCGTCATTATCGGCGCGGGCACCGGCGGGCTGTTCGCCGTGTTCCAGTGCGGCATGCTGCAGATGAAGTGCCACGTGGTCGACAGCCTTGCCGAGATCGGCGGGCAATGCAGCGCCCTGTACCCCGAAAAGCCGATCTACGACATTCCCGGCTACCCCTCCATCCTCGCGGGCAAGCTGGTCGAGCAACTGGAGGAACAGGCCAAGCCCTTTTATCCCACCTATCACCTCAACCAGAAGGTCACGTCGCTGAAACGCGGCGCGGACGGGCGCTTTACCGTGCATACCTCGGCGGGGCTGACGATCGACTGCGCCGCCGTGATCATCGCGGCGGGCGCGGGCGCTTTCGGGCCGAACCGGCCGCCGCTGGCGCGCCTTGAGGAATTCGAAGGCAACGCCGTCTTCTACATGGTCAAGCGCCGCGCGGATTTTGCCGGCAAGAAACTGGTCATCGCGGGCGGCGGCGACAGTGCGGTCGATTGGGCGCTCTCGCTCTCCGACATCGCCGAGAAGATTTACTTCGTCCACCGCCGCGACAAGTTCCGCGCCGCGCCCGAAAGCGTCGCGCAACTGCACGCGCTGGCCGCGATGGGCAAGGTCGAGATGGTCATCCCCTACCAGCTACACGCGCTGCACGGACAGGGCGGCAAGCTGGAAGCGGTGGAACTCGCCGACCTCGATGGCAAGACGAAGACCGTACCGGCCGATATCCTGCTGCCGTTCTTTGGCATCGTGCCGCACCTCGACGCGATCACCGAATGGGGCATGAAGATCGACCATCATCACATCGTTGTCAGCCCGGCAACGATGCAGTCGAGCCTCACCGGCGTCTTCGCCATCGGCGACGTCGCCAAGTACGACGGCAAGCTCAAGCTGATCCTGACCGGCTTCGCGGAAGCGGCGACGGCGGCGCATGCGATCTACCCGCTTGTCTTCCCGGGCAAGGAACTGCACTTCGAATATTCCACCACGAAAGGTATCAAATAATGTTTATCCAAACCGAACAGACGCCGAACCCCGTCAGCCTCAAGTTCCTGCCCGGCTGCGAAGTCATGACGCGCGGCACGGCGGAATTCACTACTACGGAGAAAGCGCAAGTCTCGCCGCTCGCCGCCAATCTCTTCACGATCGCGGGCGTTGCCGGCGTGTTCCTCGGCAGCGATTTTATCACGGTCACCAAGGCCGCCGATGCCGATTGGGAAAAACTGAAACCGCAGGTGCTCGGCGCGCTGATGGCGCATTTCACGACAGGCCAGCCCGTCATGCTCGGCGAAGACCTCGCGCATGACGCGGGCCACGCCTCCTCCGCTTCCGGCGGCGACAGCGAGATCGTGTTGCAGATCAAGGACCTGCTCGACACCCGCATCCGCCCCATCGTGGCGCAGGACGGCGGCGACATCGTCTTCGCCTCGTTTGAAGATGGCATTGTATACTTGTATATGCGCGGCGCCTGTGCGGGATGCCCCAGCTCGACCGCGACGCTGAAGTCCGGCATCGAGAACATGCTGCGCCACTTCATCCCCGAAGTGCGCGAAGTGCGGCCGATGAATTAAGCCGCTGCCGGCGGTTTCGGTTTTTTCGAGAAGACATTGGACGAGCCTTTCGGCATGTCGCGCAGCTTCTGCTGGCGCGCGTCCGAAAGGGCCGCGGCGAAATCGAAGCTCTTCTTTAGGCGCGCCGGGACTTCATTCCACAAATCCTGCATTTCCTGCGTATGGCCGATCCATTTTTCGGGCGCAAAAATATCCGGCAAAGTCTGGACGGAGAATGTCGGCTTGGCCGGGTGCGCGGCCGCTGCGTTGAAGTCGGATGCGGCTTTGCCCTTGCCCGCTTTCTTCGCTGCCTTGCCCGCGCCGCCAAGGTAGCGCAGGCGCTCGTCCTCGAGATATTTCTTGATGTCGGCGCGCGCATTCGTCTGACGCGCGAAATCTTCGGCGGTCGTGCCGTCCCACATCCGGCGGCTGACGTCGGCGCCATGGGCGATCAGCAATTTCAGGATCGGCAGACTGCCCGCCTTGACCGCTTCGTGCAGCGGCGTGTTTTCGCCATCCTGCGGGAAATTGGGGCTGACCTTGTTGGCGGTCAGGATCGCGCGGACGCGCGTCAGGTTCTTCGCACGGATCGCGCTGAGCAGCGCCTTTTGTCCCCTGGTCAAAGCCATGAAAGTCCCCCTGACGTCCATCCTAGGAAGCGGGAACAAGAAAGACAAGGGCGCGCGAATCAATCCTGCGCCGCCCTGCAAAAAAAGCCCACAAAAGTAAGTATTTTCAATAAGTTAATAATTTTCATATTGACATATATGTAACTGTGCCCTTATAGTCTTTGCACACACATAAACAGGGGGACCACCTGATGCAGAAGAAGAACCCAAACGAGAAAATCGTTGGTATCGTCGTTGAGAATAACGGCAAGTTTCAAATTCTTCCCTGCAAAAAGCAAAGAAACGTAAGTCCTTATGCCGTCTCCGCCGCCGACCTCAAGGGCGCGAAGGCAGATGACGTGGTGGTGATCGAGGAAGACGCGGTCAGCCTCAAGGCAAAAGTCACCCGCATCCTCGGTAACAAGCAAAGCCCCGGCATCCTCAGCCTCATCAGCCTCTGCGAAAAAGGCCTCTCCGAAACCTTCTCCGCCGCCGCGGTCAAGGAAACCGAAAATCTCACCGTTCCCGAACTCGGCAACCGCGAAGACCTCCGCCAGGTCCCGCTCGTCACCATCGACGGCGCGGACAGCCGCGACTTCGACGACGCCGTCTTCGCCGAGAAGACCGCCGACGGCGGCTTCCACCTGATCGTCGCGATCGCCGACGTCTCCGCGTACGTCCTGCCCGGCAGCGCGCTGGACCAGGAAGCTTACTTGCGCGGCAACTCCACCTACTTCCCCGACCGCGTCCTGCCGATGCTGCCGGAAGCGCTCTCGAACGGCCTGTGCTCGCTGCGCCCGCATGAAGACCGCGCGGTGCTGGCGTTCCACCTCTACATCGACAAGGACGGCAACCTGCAGGACCAAAAGCTCGTGCGCGGCCTGATGAACTCGGCGGCGCGCCTGACCTACACGCAGGTGCAGGCCGCGAAAGACGGCCAGACCGACGCGACCACCGCGCCGATCATGAGCACCGTCATCGAGCCCCTCTATGAAGCCTACGCCGCGCTGAAGAAGGCGCGCGAAGCCCGCGGCGCGATGGACCTCGACCTGCCCGAGCAGAAGATCGCCATGAACGGCAACAGCGTCGGCAAGGTCGCCGTCAACGCACGCATCGACAGCCAGCGCCTGATCGAGGAATTCATGGTCCTCGCCAACGTCGCGGCGGCAACCGCGCTGGAAGACCAGGGCGCGCCCTGCATCTACCGCACGCACAGCGAACCTCCCTCGCCCGACCGCGTCGCGACGCTGCGCGCATTCCTCAAGACCTTCGACCTTGAGCTGCCGGAAGGCGAGATCAAGTCCGGCGCCGACTTCAAGGATGTGATGAAGCAGGCGCAACTGCTGCCCAACGGCGACCAGATCGTGCGCGCGATCCTGCGCGTGCAGGCAAAGGCCGTCTACGACACCGCCAACATCGGCCACTTCGGCCTCGCGCTCGAGAAATACGCGCACTTCACCTCGCCGATCCGCCGCTATGCGGACCTTTTCGTCCACCGCAGCCTCGTCGCCGCCTTCAACCTCGGCGCGGGCGGTCTTGACGACGCTTCCATCAACAAGGCGCAGGAAACCGCGGAGCACATCACCGAAACCGACGGCATCTCGACCAAGGCCGCGCGCGCCGCGGACGAGCGCCTCGCCGCCGCCTACTTCGCCGACCACATTGGCGAGACGATCGAAGGCCGCGTCTCCGGCATATTCAAGGGCGGCGTCTTTGTCCGCCTCGGCAACACGGGCGCCGACGCGCTCCTGCCCATCCGCAGCCTCGGCGACGATTTCTACACGCTCTCGGAAGACCAGCAGTCCTTCAAGGGCCGCAAGAGCGGCGAGACCTTCGCGGTCGGCGACAAGCTCTCGGTCGTCGTGACGGACTCCGACGCGTTCAGCGGCAGCATCGTCGTCGCCAACGACAACGTCAAGAAATCGGCGCCGGCGCAGCAGAAGAAATTCGGCCCGAAGCGCTAATAATCTTTCGCTGAAAAAACCCGCCGCAGTTTCCTGCGGCGGGTTTTTTACTGCCTGAATCGCTTGTCAGATGCGCTTGATATATGTATTGTATAAACAGAATCAAGCATTGCACCTGACGAGGGATGGATGGCGAAAAAAGTATCGGCCGATACGATCAGCGCATTGACCGCCGCCAGCTGTTTTTCCGGGACGTCTCCGGGGACGCCGCCTTCGCCCCAGAAAATGATCGACGACATCCGCGCCGCGCTCAAAAAACGAGCTGTGGCGCTGTCGCAATCGGCAGAAGCCGCCAAGCTGGCTGAAACCGACCCCGATGCGCCGCCCAGCCCGTTCGAGATTTCGTCGAAGAAGGCCCTGCAGAACATCGCCACCTTCGAGAAGATCGTCAACAACGTGCCCCAGGGCTTCCGCCTCGTGCCGGTGCTCTACAGCAAGATCGACCGCGACCACAACGCGCACGTCTATTCCGAATTCGGCAAGGAAGTGCGCCGCCCCTTCCTGCAATACTGCGCCACCCACCACGCGAAGGAACTCGCCGCCCTTGGCATCTGCGCCGAAGGCATCGAGCAGATGAAGATGGGCTTCGACCCCGTCGACGAAAACGGCTCCTTCTACGCCGTCAACATAGACCATATCGTCGAGCGTTCGGGCGGCGGCCAGATGTCGAAGAAGCGCGGCCCCGACCCGCTGATGCCGGCCGGTTCGCGCTCCAACTTCCTCGTCAACCATTTCGACAACCTGATCCTGATCCCGGAGCAGGTGCACGAAATCAAGAATATCCTCAACGACCTGCAGCAAGCCGCCTCGACCAGGAACAAGAGCAGCGCCTGGGTGCTGATGCTGGTGCCCGAAGTCGATGCCGCGCATTCCGGCTTCGTCGCGCAGCCGCAGGACCCGTCGCATTACCTCTACGGCCTCATGCGCCGCAAGGAAGACCCGTCGCGCCTTGTCAACCAAGCATCCTTCTCGCTGGCGAACCTGCTGGTGACGATTGATTCCATGCATCTGGACAAGGACATCCATCACGCCATCGTCGCCGCCGAGAACTACGCGGCGCACTACGGTCGTTCGGTGCACGAGCAGATGGAATACGAAGACCGCCCCGACAAGGCGCACAAGCAGCACCGCCTGACCCAGACCTTCAACGCCGCCGTCGCGCGCAAGCCGGCACAGAAGGCGCTGGTCGAGAAGACGCTGCGCCCGAAGCTCCTCGAACTCGACGGCAAACTGAAGGCAGCCTTTACTGCGGCATTCCTCAGCGCGCCGGCCAACGACAACGGCCTGCGCGGCTTCATGCCGTTCTATCAAGGCAAGAAGCTGACCTCGCTGCGCCAGAGCACGGCCCAGCTGCCGATCCCCGAAGCCGTGCAGCTGCACGATACCTTTGCGATGATCGACGCCAAGATCAGGCAGCGCAATCAGGGCATGAAACCTTAAAAAAACTCCTTAAACAAAAACGGCGCACCTTCAAGGTGCGCCGTTTTTGCTTACGGAAAGATCAGCCCGCCTTGCGCAGCGGCCTGTACTTGATGCGGTGCGGCTGGTCGGCATCCATGCCGAGGCGCTTCTTGCGGTCGCGCTCGTAATCTTCGTAGTTGCCTTCGAACCACACGACCTGGCTGTCGCCCTCGAAAGCGAGGATGTGGGTGGCGATGCGGTCAAGGAACCAGCGGTCGTGGGAGATGATGACCGCGCAGCCCGCGTAGTTCTCCAGCGCGTCTTCGAGCGCCGCGAGCGTTTCGGTATCGAGGTCGTTGGTCGGCTCGTCGAGCAGCAGGAGATTGGCGGCCTGCTTGAGCATCTTGGCGAGGTGCACGCG
>CAYZCE010000023.1:0-31998 GCA_964476835.1 uncultured Rhodospirillaceae bacterium | reverse complement strand
GATGCAGGCAAACGGGTTGGCCTGGCTTGAGCCGGCCAAACGCACGGTCGAGGTCGAGGCGTTCTGTTCATGGTCGGCGTGCAGCGTGAAGATGCGGTCCATCGCGCGCGCGAGGACCGGGCTGACCTTGTATTCTTCCGACGGCACCGAGAAGCACATGTGCAGGAAGTTCTCCGCGAAGCCGAGGTCGTTGCGCGGATAGACGAAAGGCTGGCCGACCGAATACTTGTAGGCACAGGCGGCAAGCGTCGGCACCTTGGCGATCAGGCGATGCGCGGCGATCTCGCGCTGCTTGGCATCGCTGATGTCGAGGCTGTCGTGGTAGAAGGCGGCCAGCGCGCCGACGGTGCCGACCATCACGGCCATCGGGTGGCTGTCGCGGCGGAAGCCGCGGAAGAAGAACTGCATCTGCTCGTGCACCATCGTGTGGCGGGTGATGATGTCGGTGAATTCGGTTTTCTGCGCCGCGTTCGGCAGCTCGCCGTGCAGCAGCAGGTAGCAGACCTCGAGGAAGTCGCTCTTTTCCGCCAGTTCGTTGATCGAGTAGCCGCGGTAGAGCAGCACGCCCTCGTCGCCGTCGATGAAGGTGACCGCGCTCTCGCACGCGGCGGTCGAAGTGAAGCCGGGGTCGTAAGTGAACATGCCGGTCTCGGCATAAAGCTTGCGGATGTCGATGACGCTCGGCCCCAGCTTGCCGGCGAGCACGGGGAAGTCATACTTCTTGCCGGTCTCGTTGTCGATGAGGGTGACGGTGCGGGGTGCGTCGGCCATGGGAAAGCCTTTCAAAAAGGAACAGTTCTACGTGCCCGAATGATAAGACGAGTCGGGCACGGGTGGCAATATAAACCGGTTCTTTTAAGGGCCGTTCGGCTTGTCGTTGCCGCGTTTAGGAAATTGGCGGTCGTCGGCAGGGTTGTCGTTGTCGTTGCTCGGCGGGTCGATGGGCGGTTCGGGCCCCTTGAAGATCTTGGTGATCTCCTGCCCGACCTGCTTGATCCCGTTGATGAGGCGGTTTTCGCTTTCCTTGCGAACCAGCAGCTCGCGGTAGTTCTGGCCGAGCAGCGCCAGGTCTTCCTTGGCGACGCGGTCAACCAGTGCCTTGATCGCGAGGTCTTCGGTCGACGGGTCCGCCTCCTCGATGCCGAGGCTGTAGTGGACGATCTTGAAGAAGGTCTTCTTGAGCGTGTGGATCGCGGCGATTTCGGCCATCTTCTCGGTCAGCAGGCGCACGGCCTCGCGGCTGTCGCGGCGAAGGTCGGCGGCGGGCTGGCGGCTCAGCAGCATTTCGCACATGCGGTCGAACGCCTCGTTGTTCTCGGCGATGATCTTGTCGGCGTGCTTGGCGAGGTTCTTGAGGTTCTCGGGACGGGAGTCGTCCAGCTCCATCGACGGATTGTCGGGGCCGCCATGCAGCGGGATGCTGCGATCGAAGGTGAAGAGGTTCGCGCCCAATTCATCCTGCATGTCCGCTTCGCAATCGAGCATCGCCATCTTGAGCATCAGCGACGTCAGCACGTTGCCGTGCGCCGCACTGACCATGCCGAGCGGGCTGAGGTTGTTGAACTCCTCGGGCGAGAGGCCGTTGCCGGGGTTGCCGTTGCCGACGTGGACAAGCACGATCTCGGCATCCGGCGGCGCGACCTTGCGCGCCTCGTTGAGCGCGTGCTGCATCGCGTGGCTGGCGAAGACGCCGCCGTCGACCAGCGCGTGACGGTGCTTGACGTTGGGAGTCTCGGGGTTCGGCGTGGTCTCGACGTAGCGGACCGGGAAATAGGTCGGCGCCGAGGTCGCCGCGCGCACGGCGTCGCGCAGCAGCATGCTGTCCCAGCCTTCGGCGCTCGTGTCTTTCTGGCCGTCGCGGTGGGTCATCCAGACCGGTTTGAAGTGCTTGATGTCGGCGGCGGGCACGAAGAAGCTGAGCAATACATCCTTGAGCTTGAGGTCGCCGAAGTTGGCGAGCAGCGCCTCCTCGAGCGGCTTGGGGTCGTACATGCCGCCCGCGGCCAGCTTGCGGATGGTCTTGAAGCGGATCTCGGGGAAAACCTTTTCCGCGAGGGTGAAGTAGAAGTCGAGCGTCTCCTGCGCGGTGTAGCGCGGCTTGGTGGGATCCTTGGGGTCGGGCGCCAGCAGGCAGGCGCCGATGATCGAGCCGGTCGAGGTGCCGGCGACCATGTCGAAGAGTTCGGCAATCGGCTTGCCGGTACGCTTTTCAAGCTCAGCCAGGATGCGTGCCGCAACCACGCCGCGCACGCCGCCGCCGTCGATGCAAAGAACAGTGAATATCTTCTTCTTGCCGTTTTCGTCCGTCATTGTCTTCGCGCCCGGATATTTAATTACAATTCGGATAGCTTATGAGAAATTTTGGGAATTTTCCAGTATAAAAAACGTACAAATTACACAATAAAATCAACCCCCTTCTGCGGGGCAGAAGGGGGTTGGAAAGAGAGTGCGGCATTAAGCGACGAGCAGGCCGCTGTTCAGCAGGCGCGGCAGCAGGTCATCGACGACCTTGGCGAAGTTGGTCTTAAGCGCGGTCGCGTCGGTCAGGCGTGCGCCTTCCTTCTCGACCTTGAGCAAGCCCTTCTGCGCGCGGTCGACGAGGATGTCGACCACCTGCGCCACCGTGCGCGTGCCGTCGAGCAGCGTCAGCACCACCGCGCCCAGCGCATCGCAGGGCAGCGTCTGGCTGAAGACGTTGGTGACGGTGCGGCATTTGGGCATGCCGGCTTCATAGCGGGCAAGCGCGAAGGATTCGGGCTTCTGGCCGACCTTGTCGGCGCAGGCCGGGCTGGCGCCGTGCAGTTGCAGGTAGCCGCGCAGCACCAGCTGCAGGCCTTGTTCGACCAGCACCTTGCGGACGGCGGCTTCGTCAGCCTTGGGCAGCTTCTTGAGCGTGCGGGCGATCAGGTCGGTCGCCTTGACGGGGCGGTTGCCGCTCGCGCACAACTCGAGGAACAGCGTGCCGCCGACGATGTCGTGCGTCGTGAAGTTGCCGTTGTTGAGCTTGAAGACGATCTTCTCCTTCGGGTCGGTGCCCGACGGGCGCAGGTTGGGGCTGCCGGTCAGGTAGTAGTCGAGGATCTGCTCGTTCTTGAGGTTGCGGTTCAGCTTCAGGCCCTTCTTGCAGAGGATCGAGGAGCGGAAGCGGCGGTTGGTGATGAAGTCCATGTACTGTTCCTGGCGGACGACATCGTTCAGCACCTTCAGCGTATCCAGCGCCTTGGCCGGCATGTTGCCGACGAACATCGAGGCGATGTTGTTGTCGCCGACGTATTCGAGGTTGTGGTCGTTCGCCATCTTCACGAATTCGTGCAGGTAGTACTGCGCGTTGATGCCCTCGAGGTGGTCGTGATAGAGGTACGAGTTGTTGATGTTCTTGAGCAGCTTCATCTCGTTGGCGATGACGTCGCGGTAGCCGACGGCGCCTTCCGGCACGCTCTCCAAGAGGAATTCGAGCATCTTGCGCGCCTGCGCGACCTTCTCGTCCGGCGTCTTGAAGCGGCTGGTGTGGTAGATCATCATTTCGCGCAAAGAACGCACCGCGTTCCAGCCCGGCAGCGCGTTGTAGCTGATGACGGCGACGCCGTTGTCGCTGAGGTGCTTGTCGCAGATGTCGAGGATCTTGTCGCGCACGGCTTCCGGCACCCACGAGAAGATGCCGTGGCAGATGATGTAGTCGTATTTCTCTTTGCCCTTGGGCGCGAAGTCGAGGATGTTCTGCGCGACGAACTCGGCGTTGGCGAGGTTCAGCGCCTTCTTGCCTTCGTTGGCTTCCGCGATCTGCTCGCCGGAGAGGTCGATGCCGTGGAACGTCGCCTTGGGGTATTGCAGCGCCAGCGGGAACAAGTTGCCGCCGCCTGCGCAGCCAAGTTCGAGCACCTTGGCCGTCGCGATGTCGGGCGCCTGGATGCCGAACAGGGTCGCGAGGGTGCTCAGGTGCGACGGGTGCGTCTGCGGATAGGCGAAGCTCTCGTACGGAACTTCGTCGTAGGCGACCTTCTGCTCGGCAGTGGCGGCGGACTTGGACTTCTGGGCGGCGACGGACATCCGGTTAATTCCTTTCGTGGTCAAAAAGAAGCCGGTGTCCGTGAAATCAGGCCGCCTTGTCCGCGCGCTTGCGTGCGTTCGGGTCCAGAATGCGCTTGCGCAAACGGATCGACTTCGGCGTCACTTCTACCAGCTCGTTGTCGGCAATATAGATGATCGCCTGATCCAGCGTCAAGATACGCGGCGGGACCAGCTTGGTGGCCTCGTCGGTGCCCGATGCGCGGACGTTGGTGAGCTTTTTGCCCTTGAGAACGTTGACTTCCAGGTCGTTTTCGCGGTTGTGCTCGCCCACGATCATGCCCTCGTAAACCTTGGTGCCCGGCAGCACCATGATGATGCCGCGCTCTTCGAGGTTCCAAAGGTCGTATTCGGTCGCTTCGCCGGTGCTCATGGCGATCATGACGCCGACGCGGCGGCTGTCGAGGTTGCCCTTGAAGGCGCCGTAGCCGTGGAACAGGCGGTTGATGATGCCGGTGCCGCGGGTGTCGGTGAGGAATTCGCCGTGATAGCCGATCAGGCCGCGCGTCGGCGCGATGAAGACCATCTTCATGCGGCCGGCGCCGGCGGGGAGCATCGAGATCATCTCGCCCTTGCGCTGCGCCATCTTCTGCACGACGGTGCCGGAATATTCCTGGTCAACGTCGACGTGGACTTCTTCATACGGCTCCTGCTTTTCGCCGGTCGCTTCGTCGGTCTTGAAGACGACACGCGGGCGGCCGATGCAGAGTTCGAAGCCTTCGCGGCGCATATTTTCGATGAGGACGGCCATCTGCAACTCGCCGCGGCCGAAGACTTCGAAGGTGTCGGACGTTTCGCCGTCCTTGATGCGCATGGCGACGTTGGTTTCCGCTTCCTTGAACAGGCGGTCGCGGATCGCGCGGCTCGTCACCTTAGTGCCCTCGGTGCCCGCGAAGGGGCCGTCGTTGACGGCGAAGGACATGCTGATGGTCGGCGGGTCGATAGGGATCGCCTTGAGCGGCTCGGCCACGGCCATATCGCAGACGGTGTCAGCGACGGTGGCTTGCGTGAGGCCTGCGAGCGAGATGATGTCGCCCGCTTGCGCGGTTTCCATCGGTTCGCGCTGGATGCCGCGGAACGCCAAGATCTTGGAGACGCGGCCGTTTTCGACCGGCTTGCCGTCGAGCGTCATCGCCTTGATCGGCTGGTTGGTCTTGACGGTGCCCGACATCACCTTGCCGGTGACGACGCGACCGAGGAACGCGTTGTTTTCAATGAGCGTGACCAGCATGGAGAACGGCTTGGTCGCATCGTTCTTGGGCGAGGGCACGAAATCGCAGATGAGGTCGAAGAGCGGCGCCATGTCCTTGCGCTCGTCGTCAAGAGCCTTGACGGCCCAGCCTTGGCGGCCGGATGCGTAAAGGAGCGGGAAATCCAGCTGCTCGTCGGTCGCATCGAGGCCGGCGAAGAGGTCGAACACTTCTTCATGCACGGCATCGGGACGCGCGTCGGCGCGGTCGATCTTGTTGATGAGGACGATAGGGCGGATGCCCTGCTTCAGCGCCTTGCCGACGACGAACTTGGTCTGCGGCAGCGGGCCTTCAGCCGCGTCGCAGAGGACGACGACGCCGTCGACCATCGAGAGGATGCGTTCGACTTCGCCGCCGAAGTCCGCGTGGCCCGGGGTGTCGACGATGTTGATGCGCGTGTCTTTCCAGACAACCGAAGTCACCTTCGCCAGAATGGTAATGCCGCGCTCGCGTTCGAGGTCATTGCTGTCCATGACGCATTCCTCAACCTGCTGGTTGTCGCGGAACTGGCCGGACTGACGGAGCAGCTGGTCGACAAGCGTGGTCTTGCCGTGGTCGACGTGGGCGATAATGGCGATGTTTTTCAGCTTGGTGGTCATGACACTCTCTATATATCTATTGTCTGGAGCCGGGCATCCTATTGAAAAACTTTACATTTTCAACATATTTCTGCACACGGCATCGAGATAATACACGATTCTTATATTATGTATAGTATTTTCTTCATACCCCTGCGACCGCAGATCATCCCGGGCGCAGATTTCTTACACAAAAAAAACGAATCAACTTATAAGAAAATCAGAAGGCATCCGAAATGACGCAGGTCATTCGAAGACGGTCGTGCCCGTATTCTTTCTTTAGGCTTAAAAGAGTTGAACACGTACGACAGTCCTGGCGACGTAATCCGTCGCCACTCGCCTGATATTCCGATCACCTGTTTCCGGCATGACGCGCTCGAGCACGCGGCACGCTGGTTCCTGGACAACTTTCCGGGCAAGACGCTCTACGCCGTGAAAGCCAACCCCGCCCCGTACGCCGTGACGGGGCTGTTTCGTTCCGGAATCACCGCCTTCGACGTGGCGTCGCTGGCGGAAGTGCAGCTGGTGCGCGACAACTGCCCCGGCGCATCGCTCTCCTTCATGCACCCGGTCAAGAGCCGGCCTGCGATCGAGCAGGCCTTCTTCGACTACGGCGTGCGCGACTTCGCCTTCGACAGCATGGAAGAGCTGGACAAGATCATCGCCTGCACCGCGGGCGCGAAGGATCTCACGCTCATCCTGCGCCTCGCCGTGCCGAACGCCTATTCGCAAATCCCGCTCGCCGGCAAATTCGGCGCGACGCCGGAAAAGGCGCTGACGCTGCTGAAAGCCGCCCGCCGCGCCGCCGCGCGGGTGGGCGTGTCGTTCCACGTCGGCTCGCAGACGATGAACCCGGAAGCCTATACCGCCGCGCTCGGCGTGGTCGGCGACCTGATGCGCGCGCTGCCGCGCACGCCCGTCGACATCGTCGATATCGGCGGCGGCTTCCCGTCGATCTATCCCGACCTCGTCCCGCCGCCGCTGTCGCGCTACAAGCAGGCGATCGAGCGCGGCTTCGATGCGCTCCCCAAAGGCGACTACGAATTCTGGTGCGAGCCGGGCCGCGCGCTGGTGGCGGAAAGCTGCTCCGTCATCGTCAAGGTGGAGCTGCGCAAGGGCGACGTCCTTTATATCAACGACGGCACCTACGGCAGCCTGTTCGACGCGGGCCATGTCGGCTTCCGCTTCCCGGTCAGCCTGCTGCGCCCCGGCGAGAACGTGGCATCCGCGCCGCTCAAGGCCTTCCACTTCTACGGCCCGACCTGCGACAGCATCGACTACATGACCGGCCCCTTCTACCTGCCGCGCGACGTCAAGGAAGGCGATTACATCGAGATCGCCCAGCTCGGCGCCTACGGCAACACCATGCGCACCGGCTTCAACGGATTCAGCGTGACGGAAACCGTCAGCGTCAATTCCGCGCCCCTCGTCACCATGTACGGATCATCCGTCAACGACTCGCAACTTCTCAAGAAAACCCCCAGCAAAAGGAAAGCGACCCATGAAAAAAGCGACCAAACCCAAACCGCGTAACAACCGCAAGGCCGTGCTGCTCAGCACCCCGGTCGAGCACATCGACATCAAGAGCTTCGACGCGCGCCCGATCGTCAAGGCGATGGGCAAGATGTCCTTCACCTCGCGCGACCTCAGCCGCGCCTCAGAGATATTCAACATGCTGCTCAAGGACAAGGACGCGACCAGCATCCTGACGCTGGCCGGCTCCACCTCGGCGGGCGGCTGCATGGATCTTTATACCGACCTCGTCAAGCACAACATGATCGACGTCGTCGTCGCCACCGGCGCCTCCATCATCGACATGGACTTCCTCGAGGCGCTCGGCTTCCAGCACTACCAAGCCAAGGACAGCGTCGACGACCGCGACCTGCGCGACCTCTACATCGACCGCATCTACGACACCTATATCGACGAGGAAGAACTCCAAGCCGTCGACCACACCATCTTCGAGATCGCCAACACCCTGGAACCGCGCCCCTACTCCAGCCGCGAATTCATCTGGGAGATGGGCAAGTGGCTCTCCAAGAACGCCAAGAAGAAGGGCTCGCTCATCCAAACCGCCTATGAATGCGGCGTGCCGATCTTCTGCCCGGCCTTCACCGACAGCTCCGCCGGTTTCGGCCTCGTGCTGCACCAGAAGAAGAACCCCAAGAAGTACATGAGCATCGACAGCGTCGCCGACTTCCGCGAACTGACCGAGATCAAGATCGCGGCGGGCACCACCGGCCTCCTGATGATCGGCGGCGGCGTGCCGAAGAACTTCACGCAAGACACCGTCGTTTGCGCCGAAATCCTCGGCCACAAGAACGTCGAGATGCACAAATACGCCGTCCAGATCACCGTCGCCGACGTCCGCGACGGCGCGTGCTCGTCCTCCACGCTTAAGGAAGCGTGCAGCTGGGGCAAGGTAGACGTAGCGCAGGAACAGATGGTCTTCGCCGAAGCCGGCTCCGTCCTCCCCCTGCTCGCCTCCGACGCCTATCACCGCGGCCACTGGAAGAAGCGCAGCCGCAAGAACTGGCAGAAACTGTTCAAGTAAGGATCACCGCCATGCAATTTATGACCGCCAAAGCAGGCTTTCTCGGGCTTGAAAAAGAAGACGCCGTCGCACCAAAAGACGCGCAAGCGGTCGTGATACCCTTCGGCCTTGAAGCTTCCGTTTCCTACGGCGGCGGCACGGCCGAAGGCCCGGCGGCGATGATCGACGCCTCGCATCAGGTGGAGCTGTTCGACGACGAATTCTGGTGCGAGCCGTTCCGCCAGATCGGCATCGCAACGGCGAAGGAACCCAAGATCGGCAAGAACGTCGAAAAGGCGCTCGAACAGCTCGAAGGCCTCGTCGAGGAAACGCTCGAGGCCGGCAAGTTCCCCATCGTCTTCGGCGGCGAGCATTCGATCACGGCGGGCGCGATCCGCCCTTATGCGCGGCGCTACAAGGACCTTGCCATCCTGCACTTCGACGCCCATGCCGACCTGCGCGACGGCTACGACGGCGAGCATTACAGCCACGCCGCCGCCTTGCGCCGCGTCATGGACTTCAAGCACCTCCAGCTTTATTCCTTTGGCATCCGCAACATCTCGCAAAGCGAGATTCCGTTCCTGGAAGCGAACAAGAAGCGCATCAAGATCTACTGGGCGCGTGACAAGAAGAATTGGGACTTGAAAGAGATCGTGAAGCACTTCAAGGGCCGTCATGTCTACGTCACCTTCGACATCGACGGCTTCGATTCCAGCATGATCCCCGCCACCGGCACGCCGGAACCGGGCGGCCTGTTCTGGAACGATGCCATGGAGATCATCCGTGCAGTGGCGGAGGTCTCGACCTTCGTCGGCGCCGACGTCAACGAGTTGGCGCCCAAGCCCAACATGCACGGCTGCAACTTCCTTGCTGCCAAGCTGGCGTACAAGATTCTGTCTTACGCCTTCCTTGTCAGCAAGAAGAAGAAAAAGAAGAAAAACTAAAGCAACCTCTCATCCCGGACGCGCGTGATCACTCACAACCGTCCGGGATGATATTTTTTCTTATTTCTTGAAGATGAAAAACGCCGCCAGCACCATGAACACGAAGGCGACCGCGTAGTTCCAGCGCATCGGCTCGTTCAGGTAAAGCATCGAAAAGCCCGCAAAGACGCAGAGCGTGATGATTTCCTGTATCGTCTTGAGCTGCGCCGTCGTCAGCACGCTTGAGCCGATGCGGTTGCCGGGCACCTGCAAGCAATATTCGAACAGCGCGATGCCCCAACTGACCAAGATCGCCAGCAGCAGCGGCGAATGCTTGTATTTCAGGTGGCCGTACCACGCAAACGTCATGAAGACGTTGGAAAGGATCAAGAGGCCCACGGCCTGGATTGTCGCGTACATATCATATCTCCAGCAAAGCAATGCACAGTCGTAAATCATGGCGCAGGCCGTCGGACGCGCTGCGGTCCTGCCGTAACCGCGCCTCGGCGACGCCCTTGGCGTCCAGCCCTTCAGCATAGGTGACGGGGCTGCCGTTGTATAGCGCGGTATAGGCTTGCGTCGTCGGCGAAGTTTTCGTCAGCGGCGCCAGCGCGCGCACGGCCGCCACGCGCCCCATTGCCGCCGCTGCGTGGAGCGGCGTCCATCCGCTCGCATTCGGCGCATCCACGATTAGGCCGGGGGTCTTGAACGCGGCCTCGAGTTCATCGTCGTGCAACCACTTGGCCATGTATTGCGCGAGCGTCGACCCATGCGAACCGGACCGCCCGTTCAAACCCTTGCCCGCATGCAGCCACTGCAGCGTCATCAAGCGCCCCGTGACAGGCGACGCGGGCGCGGCGACATTAAACGCCGTCTCGCCCAGCGCGTCCGGCCGGTGCGGGTCGGCTCCCGCCGCCAGCACGCTGGAGACCATCTCGGCCACGTCGACGCCCTCGGCTTCGGCGGCGGCGAGGTGGTGCAGCGCCGTCCAGCCCTGCTTCTTATCCGGCGTCATGGGCGCAGTGCCTCGACCACCGTCAGCTTTTCCCACGGCTGGTGCGCATCGCAGGTCTTGCCGTCGAAGGTGATCTTGCACGGCGCGGCTTGGAGCGCTGACGTGCCGACTTCCAGATAGCCGCGCGCGTCGAAAAACGCGCGCACCGCCGCAAATATCTTGGCCTGCGCGCGCAGATAAGGGATTTTCTTCTCGAACTTGTCGGAGCGCCGCCACATGTCAGCCTGCCGTCTTTCTCAAATCCTGCACGTCGATGCGCGTGCGGCGGAATTGCGGGGAGAGGAAGGCAATCGCGCCGACCACCGCCAGCGTGCCGACGCCGCCGAAGACGACCGAAGGCACCAGCCCGAGATAACGCGCCGCTAGGCCGGACTCAAACGATCCCAATTCGTTCGACGAGATGATGAACATGCTGTTGATCGCCGAGACGCGCCCGCGCATGGCATCTGGCGTCGAGAGCTGCATGATGGTGCCGCGCATGACCATGCTGACGCTATCGAACACACCCGACAGCAGCAGGAAGCCCAGCGAGAGCCCGAACGACGTGCTGAACCCGAAGCCGATCATGCACAACCCGAAACACGCGACCGACACCAGCAACCGCCGCGCCGAGATCACCTTGAGGGGATTGAACGCGATTGCCAGCGACATCGCCACCGCGCCGACCGCCGGCGCCGCGCGCAGCATGCCGAGACCTTCCGCGCCAACATGCAGGATGCGGTCGGCATAGGCAGGCAACATGGCGACCGCGCCGCCGAACAGCACTGCGAACATGTCGAGCGACATGACGGAGAGCAAAATGGGATGCCTGAAGATGAAGTGCCAGCCCGCCGCGATGCTCTTGACCGCACTCTCGTTGCGCGCGCCGGCGGGCATGTGTGGCGGCAGACGCATCGTGTTGAGGACAAGGAAGGCCATCGTCATCAGGAACGCCGGGATTATCCACGCGCCGCGCGGGCCGTAGCCGCCATAAATCAGGCCGGCCACGGCGGGGCCGGTGATGGTCGCGATCTGGAAGCCGCTCGACATCCACGCCGAAGCGGCGGGCATTTCGGCGTGCGAAACGATCTTGGGCACCAGCGAGAAGGCCGAAGGCGCCACGAAGCTGCGCGCCACGCCCGAGAAGAACACGCCGCCGAAAATCCACGGCAGGATGCTGCCGCCCGGCGCTTCCACCAACCCGCCGCCGATCAACAGGAACACGAAGGTGTTGAGCGCCAGCGCAAACAGCGTCAGGCGGTAGACGGTAAACGGCTTGCTGATGTCGACGACATGCCCCGCAAACAAGGCGCAGAACAGCGCGGGCACCGCTTCCGTCAGACCGGTGAGGCCGAGCAGGAACGGGTCCTTGGTCAGTGAATACACCTGCCATCCGACGACCACAGCCTGCGCCTGCAACGCCATGGTGATGAACATGCGCGTGCACAGCGTCGCGCGGAAGTTACGCAGGCGTAAAACGGAAAGGGAAAGCGCGCGGATCGGGTTTCTTTTCATGCAACGACTGTACGCCGAAGCCCTTCCGTTGTCATCCGCGCCGGATTTGCGCTATGGCAATTATACTGCAACTTATAATGTCTCGCGAACAATGCTATGATCCTTCTTGCGCCTTTTCGACTGGGGGGAACAATGGGCACACCGACGACGTCACCGCACAAAGAGAGTTGCTGCCACGGCCATGCGCCGATGGCGCACGCGCCTGCCGTGGCCAACGACACCGCAACCACCTACACCTGCCCGATGCACCCCGAGGTGCGCAAGAACGGCCCCGGCACCTGCCCGATCTGCGGCATGGCGCTGGAACCGGAGACGGTTTCGCTCAGCGACAAGCCCGACCCGGAATTCACCGACATGCGCTGCCGCTTCGTCGTCGGCGCGGTGCTGTCGCTGCCGCTCGCCGCGCTGGCGATGGAGGGGCATATGCTGCCGCAAATCCCCTTCCCGGCTTACGTGCAGCTCGCGCTCGCCACGCCGGTGGTGCTGTGGTGCGGCAAGCCGTTCCTCGCGCGCGGCTGGGCGTCCCTGCTCTCGCGCAACTTCAACATGTTCACGCTGATCGCGCTCGGCGTGATGGCCGCTTATCTCTACAGCCTCGCCGTCACGGCTTTCCCCTCCGTTTTTGCGGGCTTGCTCGGCGGACATCCGGCGCTTTATTTCGAGGCCGCAGCGGTCATCACCACGCTCGCGCTGCTCGGGCAGGTGCTGGAGCTGAAAGCACGCGCGCGCACCAGCCATGCGCTGCGCCAGCTGCTCGGCCTCGCGCCGAAAACGGCGCGCCTCGTCGACGGCGGATCGGAGCGCGACGTGCCGCTCGAAAGCATCAATAAAGGCGACCTGCTGCGCGTGCGCCCGGGCGAGAAGATCCCGGCCGACGGCGTGATCGTCGACGGTTCCGGCGCGGTCGACCAGTCCATGATGACCGGCGAGCCGATGCCCGTCTCCGTCAGCGCCGGCTCGAAAGTCACCGGCGCGACGCTGAACCTGCAGGGCACCTTCGTCCTGCGCGCGGAAAAAGTCGGCGGCGAGACGCTGCTTGCCCGCATCGTCAACATGGTCGGACAGGCGCAGCGCACGCGCGCGCCGGTGCAGAAACTCGCGGACAAGGTCGCAGGCGTCTTTGTTCCTGCCGTGATCTTGGTCGCCGTGCTGACCGCCACCCTCTGGGCTGTGTTCGGGCCGGAGCCGAAGCTGGCGCATGCGCTGGTCAATGCGGTCGCGGTGCTCATCATTGCCTGCCCCTGCGCGCTCGGCCTTGCCACGCCGATGTCGGTGATGGCGGGCATGGGGCGCGGCGCGCGCGCCGGCATCCTCGTGCGCAATGCCGAGGCGCTGGAACGCCTTGAAAAGATCGACACCCTCGTCGTCGACAAGACCGGCACGCTGACCGAAGGCAAGCCCAGGCTTTCCACCGTCGTCGCCGCGCAAGGTTTCGATGAAGCCACCGTCCTGCGCCTTGCCGCAGGTCTTGAGCGCGGCAGCGAACACCCGCTGGCGCGCGCCATCCTCGACGGCGCGGCCGAGAAGAAACTCACGCTTGTCGCGCCGGAGGATTTCAAGTCCGTCACCGGCAAGGGCCTCACCGGCACGGTCGAGGGCCGCAAGGTCGCGATCGGCAACCTCATCCTGCTGCATACGCTCTCGGTCAAGACCGACATGGTGAAGGACCTCGCCGAACCGTATCGGCACAAAGGCCAGACCGTCATGTTCGTCGCCGTCGACGGGCAGGCCGCGGGCTTCGTCACCGTCGCTGACCCCGTCAAGGCAACGACGGCCGAAGCGCTGAAGCAGCTGAAGGCCAGCGGCCTTTCCATCGTCATGCTCACCGGCGACAGCCAGACGACCGCCGAGGCCGTCGCGCGCAAGCTCGGCATCGACGACGTGCGCGCGGGCGTGCTACCCGAGCGCAAGGCCGACGTCATCAAGGAACTGCAGAAGAAGTGCCACAAGGTGGCGATGGCCGGCGACGGCATCAACGACGCGCCGGCGCTGGCGCGCGCCGACGTCGGCATCGCCATGGGCGACGGCACCGACATCGCGATGGAAAGCGCGCACGTCACGCTGGTCAAGGGCGACCTGATGGGCATCGTCCGCGCCCGTGCGCTCAGCCATGCGGTGATGCGCAACATCCGCCAGAACCTGTTCTTCGCTTTCGCCTACAACCTGCTCGGCGTACCGCTGGCCGCCGGCGTCCTCTATCCCTTCACCGGGCTCACGCTCAGCCCCGTCATCGCCTCGGCGGCGATGGCGCTCAGCTCCGTGTCGGTCATCGCCAACGCGTTGCGGTTGAATAGGGCAAAACTGTAAGGATCAGCGGACGAAGTCGCGCCAGTAACGCTTGTTCGGGCAGACCGTTTTATTGAGGGACATCTGCAGGCCCTGCGCATTCTCTTCATGCGCACGTAACGTCTCCAGCGCCGTGTCGAACGTTACGTCGCTGGCCACTTTTTCAGGCACCAGGCGCACCCTCTCGGGCGCACCCCCTCTGAGCTGAGCATAGGTTACCTGCGAGCAAAGCTTATAAACGTTCCACAAGCCGGTAAAAATCGACTTTTTGGCATACATCTCTTCGCGTGTGATGATTTCAGGAGAGAACAACCCGTCGGTGTAGCTGTTCGTCGTGCTGAAAACCTTACGCAAATAGCCGGGTTCTGATTTCTGGAGCTCGCTCATGTCAAGATCCTTCCCTAAATTATAATAAAAGTATAACTACTTTTACTAATTATGTCAATTAAAAAAGGCGGGAATTTTGATCTAGTTTATCCGCGCGGCCTTGTCTTTGCCGCTGATAAAAGCGGCAGCGCGGTACAGCAGGTAGAAAACGCCCGCAATCACCGCCAGCACGACGGGTGCCGGGGCCGACAGCGCGCGTTCGGCGAGACCGGGCGGCATCGGCAGGGTCAGGTATTCATGCCCCCAGACGTCGCGCAGCAGGCGGATCTTCATCTGCGCATTCACCATCCATTGGTAGGCGAGATCGTAGAGCGCAAGGCCGATCGCCAGGACGACGAAGAGGCGGTACAGGACGCGCAGCACGCTGACGATCATTATTTTTCCTCATCCGTGGCGCCGCCGCCGATGAGCGCTTCCCAGCTGATCTCGCCCGCGACTTCTTCCGGTGCCTTCTGGGCGGGCGGCGTTGCAGCGGCAGGGGCTGCGGCTTGCGCGCTCTCGCCTGCGGAAGCGCCGATGACGTCGGCCCAGCTGAAGGGACCGGCGGATTGCTGCGGTTGCGGCTGCACCGGCGCTTCGGTTGCCGCAGGCGCGGATGCGCCCGTGACCGCCTCCCACGACGGCGTCGAAACAGGTTCTGCCGCCGGCATAATTTCGCGGGCAGGTTCGGCCGCGGCGGCATCGCCGGCGCCGATCAGCTCGCTCCAGCTGAGCGGGCCTCCGACCTTGGCGACGGCGGCGGCGGCGGCCTTCTCGGCCTCGGCCACCGGCGGTGGGCGGCGGCCCGGCGCGGATTGCGCGGCGGTGACGTCGGTGGCAGGCGGCGCAGCGGTTTCTTCGGCCGCGTCGTTGGGGTTGATCGTGCCGTGCGCGGCGGCGACGGAAGCAACGGCGTTGATGCCGCAGGCGGCCAGCGCGGATTCAGCCTTGCGCGCTTCCGAGAACCCTTGTGCCATGGCGCGGATGTCGGCGTGGACGACGGACGGCGTCTTCTCGGGATCCCATTCGGGATTGCGCAGGCGCGACAGCACTTCGTCGATCTGGTGCAGGCTTTGCAGCTCGTCGCCCGACGGCGGCGGGATGGGCAGGAAGCGGTGCACGCGCATCGCCTTGGCGTGGCCGATGTCGGAGTTGTAGACCTGCATCTCCTGCACCGACTTGCCGAAGGCGCAGACGGCCATGCCTTCGTTGAACGAGCGCAGGCCGTCATAAGAGGCACGCGCGCGCACCTGCACGCTGGCGTTCTGCGTGGCGGAATAGCCGGAGGCGCCGTTCTTGTTGCGCTCGAAGCCCGAGACTTCGGTCACCATCGCCTGGCCGACGGTCTTCTCGAAGAAGTCCTTGGTCGAGGTCGGGTCCTCGAGCTTGCCGAACAGCTTGATGTTACAGTTCGCGGCGATGGAGCGCGCTTCTTCCTTGATGCGTTTTTCCAGCGCGGCCATGTCCTGGCCGGCGAAGACCAGCGCAAAGCCGAGCGAGCGAGCCTGCGCCGCCATGACGGCCATGCCCTGCGAGGCGTAATAGCCGACCTCGTCGAAGATGGCCATGAAGGGCGTCGACGACGTCGCCACCTTGTTTTCCACGACGGTCGCGGTCGAGCCTTCGACGGTGGAGCCGAGCGTCTGGCCCATCATCCCCTTGAGCGTGGAGGCGATGATCTTGCCGAGGTTGGCGGTTTCGTCGCCGGATTTTTCCAGCGCCGGGATCAGCACGATCAGGATGCGGCGGTTCAGCACCACGTCGAGCATGTCGACGTCGGCCGCGGGCGTCTCGAAGATGAAGCCGTAGTCGTCGCCGAGCGACGACAGCGAGCGGGTAAACTGCATCGAGAGGTAGCCGTGCTGCTGGCGCGGCGTCGAGGTGTCGGGCATCGAGCCGTCGGGCTGCTGCTTTTCGTTGCCCTCGTCGTCGAAGGCGGTGTCGACGAAGCCGGGCAGTTCGTTCAGGTAGCCGCGCAGGCCGGCCTTCAGGCGGTCGGGCAGCTGCTGGTTGCGTGAAAGCTTGATGACGTCCTTGAAGACGAGGAACTTACGCACCGTGCCGATGTTGAGCGGCATGTTCTGGAAGTCGCGCATCCACACCAGGCACGGCAGGATCGCGGAGACCAGCGCGACGGCGCGGTCTTTCCACATCGCGTTGTCGCCTTCGGATTCCGGCATCAGGCTGGTCAGCATGTTCGTCAGGTACGACGCGGAGCCGGCCGAGAACGGGTTCAGCGTGTTCGACGGCACCTGCCCGCCGAGGCCGCCCGTCATGTAGTTCATGATGAGCATATCGTCGTCGCGGCCGAAGCGGCGCGCCTGCGCGGAGAGCGTCGACCACAAATCGGTGTCCGCCTTACCGTCGATGTAGACGAAGCCCGACGCCCAGCAGAGCGCGTTGCAGGCGAAAGATTTCAGGCCGAACGTCTTGCCCGAACCGGTGGTGCCGAGATACAGCGTGTGCGTGCGGGCATCGCTGTTGGTGAACCAGATTTCCTCGCCCGACTTGGTGTCGTTGCCGAGGTAGAGGATGCCGTCGGCCTGGCCGAGGGAGCCGTCGGGGCGCTTGTAGTTGGGGTCGGGGCACTGCGCCGACTTCGGCAGCTTGAAGGGCAGCTTTATCTTCTGGCGGACCAGCCAGTAGAAATAGCCCGTCATGATCAGGAAGATGAGGTCGGCGAAGAGGGAGGCGATCGGCTCGTAGATGATCGCCGCGATGGTCATCGCGAAGACCATCGCCGCGTTGTCGGCGCGGCGGGCGGAGTCGGCAAAGCGCGCGGGCCACGGGCGCGCGTCCCGCAACACGTCTGAATGCTTGTACTCGAATCTTGAGTCGAGAGCCACCCGGCACCGTCCCTTGGTTACTTACCGAACAATTCATCCGCCGGCACCGGCACGCCGGGCTTGACCGACGGACGGGTGACGGAAGAAGAAGCGCCCCTGTCCGGCGCGCGCACGGATTTCTCCGACGAACCGCCAAACAACGACATGAAACCGAAAATCGCGAGCAGGATGACGATCCAGCGCATCAGCTTGCGCCAGCCGCTCTTGTGATGCGCCAGCGCGCAGGCGATGGAACGCAGCGCGCAATCCGCCTCGCGGCGCGTGGCGAAGGCGGCGATGTCTTCCGCGCCGCGCGACGTCGTCATAGTGAGCGCGAAGGCGCCCTGCTTTTCATGCACCTCGATGGCGGCGGTCGGGAACTGGTCGAGCGCGGTGCGCCACAGGCGTCCGCCCTGCGCGTTGGGCACGAAGACCGAGAGCCATTGCCCTTCCGCCCGCACCGTCGCTTTTTTGCCGAAGAAACCCATGTTCGCTCCTTACTTCTTTTTTTCGCGTGGCGGGATCGCGCGCGACGACGGGCCTTTCAGGAAGCCCTCGATGCCGCGGATGACGTCGTCGAAGCGCGGCGTCGGTATCTTTTGCCCCGCGATCAGCTCGTTGGTGTAATGCACCATCGCGCCCACGGCTTCCGCATGGTACGACTTGCGGCCCATGTTGTTGAGCGGGTACCACAGCGTGCGGTCCTGCCCGCGCAGCCAGAGGAACGTCGCGGGCGCCAGGACGCCGCCCTCTTCGCGCGCGCGGCCGAGGGCGCGCAGCAGCGCCGTCGTCTCGAAGGCGTGCTTGTCGGCATGCTTCTGCAGCGCGCCGCCCAGCTTGGGGTCGCGGATGATCTTCATGATTTGCGACTTGAGCTTCGGCGGGATGTTCAGGCCGCCTTCAGGCGTCCAGGAAACGGCAAGCTCGTTGAGCATCTGTTCCGCTTCCTTGCGCTTGCGCGCGTGCTTGAGCGCGAAGACGGCGTAAAGCGCCTGCGCGTGCGGCGCCAGCTTGAGCGGGCCCTGCCAGCGCTTGCCGAGCTGCTGCGCGAGGCCCTGCCACGCCTTGGCCGTGTCGAGCTGGTTGTTCTGCCATGCGATATCGTGATACGCGACCCATTCCTCGGGCGAGAGCGCCTCGGCGAACATCGGCAGCTTCGACGGCACCGGATCGCCCGGCACGCGGTGCGGCACCTGCGTCAGCGGGTTGAACTTGACGAACGGCTGGATCTGCGGGAACGAGATCGCCTGTTCCTTCATCAGCTCCTCGAGGCGCATCTTGCGCTTGTAGCGCGTGCCGGGGCCGAAGAAGATCGCCCAAGCCATGTAAAAACCCATGACGGCCGAGAAGACGTAGCGCAGCGGCATCATCGTCACATAGGTCATCACCCTGAGTTCGGAAGTGCCGATCTGCTCGACGGGCGCATGCGGCAGCCACTTGCGCCAGACGCTCATCTGCTGCACGCCCTGGTCGGGCACGTTGACGGCGTAATCGGCATGCACGACGAAAGTCGCCAGCCACAGTTCCGCCACGCGGATCCAGCGCAGCGCGTTGGTCAGCTCGGCATGGAAGAAATGCCAGATGCCCCACGCGATCGTGAGGATCAGCCCGACGGCGATAATCGTCAGGATAATATCTTCGTGCGGACTTTTCTGCCCCTGTGACACGCTTCTCAAACCCCTTTGAAAAAAGCTTGTCTCCTATCATAGCATATCTGCCGAAAATGCACCCAAAATGAGCATCCGCCCGGTTTTTTCTTGAAAAATCCGGCAATTCCCGTATAAAAACGGAGGTGCGCCGGCGTAGCACAGCGGTAGTGCAGCGGTTTTGTAAACCGAAGGTCGGGAGTTCAATCCTCTCCGCCGGCACCATTCTCCAGATTTCCGAAATCATTCCTCCAGCGCAGGATTTATACGCCTGCGCCCGTGTCATGGGTATGAAAGGAATTTTTTCATGAAAAAACAGGTTATATCCGCCCTCATCGCCGCCACGCTCCTGTCGGCCGGCGCGCCCGCGCAGGCGGCGCCGCAGCAGCGGCACTGGTCGGGCAACATCCACCACTTCCGCGATCACGACATGCCCGTCTGGACGGGCGGGCATTGGGTGCATGGCGCGCACAACCGCCGCGACGGCTGGTGGTGGGTGGCCGGGAACTACTGGTATTTCTATTCTGCGCCAGTCTATCCCTATCCCGATCCCTACAAGCCCTCCGTCGTCGTGATCCAGAGCCAGGTGACGACCGAAGTTCCTGCGCCCGCGCCGGCACCCGCCGACCTCGCGCCCGTGCAGGACGGCAAATCGTGGTATTATTGCGCGAACCCGGACGGCTATTACCCTTACGTGCAGGGCTGCAGCGTCGCATGGAAAAAGGTGCCTGCCGCCCCCGCCGGCAGTCAGACGGCCGGCGACACGCCGCCGCCGCCGCCAGAGCCAAAATACTGGTATCACTGCACGAATCCGAAAGGCTATTACCCTTACGTCGCGGAATGCAACGGCACGTGGGACAAAGTCACGCCGGAATAACTGTACATTCCAAAACGGTTGTGAAAAACTCCTGCCGTCATGACAAAGGTGAAGACATACGCGGCCGCGCTACTGGCGGTCCTGATGCTGCTGACGCAGGTCGGGCTGGCGCACCACTATAGCGTCCACGCCGTCACCGAGCAGCATGCCGCCGCAGCCGACAAGGACGGCGACTGCGACCTTTGCCACCTCGCGATAGATCTCGCGCAGACGCTCGGCCCCGTCATCGTCGCTTTCGTCTTTGCAGCGGCGGTTTTTTCACCCGTCGCAACGACGTTGCGCCGCTGGCTGCCGCGCACCGCAACCTTCACCTACGCCGCCCGCGCCCCGCCTTCCCTCGCCTGAGTTTCACCGCTTTTTGAAATTTACAGACGAGAGGAACCACCCATGACACTCCTGACTTCGACGGCGCTCGCCGTCATGCGCAAAGGCGCGCCGCCCCTGCGTTTCGCGCCTCTGTCCGTCGCGCGCGGCGAGAAAACGCTGATCCTCGGGCCGTCCGGCTCGGGCAAGACGACGCTGCTCTCCGTGCTTGCAGGCCTGTTGCCGCCGTCGACCGGTGCGGTGTCACTGGAGGGCCGCGACCTTTACGCCCTGCCGTCACGCGACCGCGACCGTTTGCGCGGCCGCCACTTCGGCTTCGTGTTCCAGACGCTGCACCTGCTGCCGTCGCTGACGCTGCGGCAGAACGTCGCGCTGGCCGCCGATATCGCGCAGAAGCCCGATGCCGCGCGCGTCGATGACCTGCTCGACCGCCTCGGCCTCAGCGCCAAGGCGCACCGCCGCCCCGAAGCGCTCAGCCAGGGCGAGCAGCAACGCGCCGCCATCGCCCGCGCGGTGCTCAACCGCCCCGGCATCATCGTCGCCGATGAACCCACCAGCGCGCTCGACGACGCCAATGCCGCCGCCGTGATGGAACTGCTGCGCGCGCAGGCCGCCGAGACGGGCGCTGCCCTGCTCGTCGCCACGCACGACAACCGCATCACGCAACAGTTCGACCGCATCCTGCGGCTTGATATGCAGGTCAAGGAGGCCGCATGAACATGTTCTCCCTCGCCCTCGCCTCCGTCCGTGCACGCCCGCTTGGCGCGGCTTTGTGCATCCTCTCCGCCGCGGCGGGCATCGCGCTGCTGACCGCCGTCTTCCTGCTCTCGCAGACGGTCGGCGACGGCCTTGCGCGCAACGCCGACGGCATCGACGTCGTGGTCGGCGCCAAGGGCAGCCCGTTGCAGCTGGTGCTCTCGAGCGTCTATCACGCCGACGTCCCCACGGGAAATATCGAGGCCGCCGACGCGGACAGGATCTCGCACCTGCCGCAGGTGGCGCGCGCGATCCCGCTGGCGCTCGGCGACAACTACCGCGGCTGGCGCATCGTCGGCACATCGCCCGACTACCTGCTCAACTACCACGCGGGTTTTGCCACGGGCGACATGTGGCAGGAGCCTTTCGAGGCCGTGGCGGGCGCATTGACCGGGCTCAAGATCGGCGACACCTTCGCGGGCGTGCACGGCCTGTCGGCGGACAGCGACGACGTGCACAACTTCCACCTCTATAAGATCACCGGCGTGCTCAAGCCTTCAGGCACCGTGCTCGACCGACTGATCATGACCTCGGTGGAAAGCGTGCAACAGCTCCACATGCACCCCGACGCCGGCGATCCCGATGCGGCTGAAGAGTTGAAAATCGGCCATCAGGTGACAGCGTTGCTACTCAAGGTAAAAAGCCCGCTCGCCGTCATGACGCTGCCGCGCGAGATCAACCGCTCCTCCAACCTGCTCGCCGCCAGCCCGGCCTATGAGATGACGCGGCTGGCGCAGAGCATGGGCTTTGGCCGCGACGTACTGACGGCGCTCGCTGGCGGCTTCATGATATTGTCGGGACTTGTGCTGCTCTCCACGCTGGCCTCGGGCCTCGCGGCGCGGCGCTACGACCTCGGCGTGTTGCGCGTGCTGGGCGCATCTCCGCTCACGCTCTCGGGCACGGTGATGATGGAAGGATTGCTGCTTGCCGGTGCAGGCACAATCCTCGGCCTTGCCCTCGGGCACACAGCGGCGGCGATCGCGGCAATCAGCATCGGCAGCCTGCAGGGCCTCGCTTTGCCCGCCGCGCTGATGCAGCCGCAGGCGGCAGATGCGTTGTTCCTCGCCCTCGGCCTCGGCACCGGCATGCTGGCGGGGCTGGTGCCTGCGATCCTCGCAGGCAAGACCGACATCGCGGCGCTGCTCGCACGGGGGCGCGCATGAGGCGGTTCGCACTTCTTCTGCTTCTGCTCTGGTCGGCGCCTGCGTGGGCGCTGACCAGCGTGGATGCCTCGACCATGAGCGACAGCCCCAACCGCACGATGCAGGACTACATCAAGAACTACGTCGATGTGCCGAAGGGCGCGACCAACTGGAAGACCTTCGGCGCGACGAAAGAGATCGACGTCGAAGGCAAAACGCCCGACGGCTACGATTTCCAGTACTACAAGCCGAAGTTCACGGATGCCTTGCGCGCGCTCGACGGCAAGCAGGTGACAGTCAAGGGCTTCATGTTCCCGCTCGACGAGACGGAGAAGCAGAAGCTGTTCCTCTTCGGCCCCTTCCCGATCAGCTGCCCGTTCCACTACCACGTCAGCCCCGCGCTGGTGATCGAGGTGCATGCGGACAAGACTCCCGTCAAGTTCTCCTATGACCCCGTCGTGCTGGCCGGCACCTTGCAGCTGGTCGAAAAAGACCCGGAGAACAGCACGTTCTTCCGCCTGCTCGACGCGCATGTGGTGAAGTGATGCGCGGGAAGACCGAAGCCCTGCTGGCCGTTGCCTTCGCTGTCCTGCTGATTGCAGGATATGCGAACGGCAATTTCAGCCGCGTCTTCGGCTCTTCCCCGCACATGGCGCAACAGGCCACTTCGCGCGCGCTCGGCCGCTTGACCGGCAGCGAAACGGAGTTCGACGCTGCTGCCGACGACGTCACCACGACCGCGCAGGGTGCAGGCGACAGCGTGACATGGAAGAAGCTTTCCGCCGCGAAGGCGCGCGGCGGCGCGAAAGGCATCAGCGTCGATTACGGCGCGGTGCGCGCGCTTGACGGAAAAGACGTCACCATCACCGGCTATATGTTCCCTCTGCAGGGCGCAGAAAAGCAGGATCATTTCATCCTCAGCGCATGGCCGCCCAGTTGCCCCTATTGCCTGCCAGGTGGCCCCGGCGAGATGATCGAGGTGCACGCCGCAAAGCCGCTCGGCTTCACCTATGCGCCGGTGACGGTGCGCGGGCAACTGCATTTGCAGGTGGGCGACGGCGTGTTTTACGCGATGAGCGAGGCGACGGCGAAACCTTAACCGGCGGGCTTGTCCGTCGTCGTCGGCGCGGGCGGCTGTTCTGCCGCGGGTGCCGGCGTGGGCGCAACCAGGTCCGTCAGTTTCGTCGACGCAGGCGCCGGGGCGTTGGCGGTCGGCATGGTGAAGGCCTTCGGCTGCGCGGCTTCGATCATTTCCTCGGTCATCTGGTCGATGATGACGCCGACGGTGGCCTTTTCAGGATCGCCGCCCTTGTCGAGGATCGTGCTGATGCGGCGCTTGAGTTCGTTCCGCGCCGAACCGCCGGGGAAGCGCGACGCCAGCATGCGGCGGGCGGTCGCGGCGCCGAGGCGCGCATAGAGGCGCGAGCGCAGCATGACGTCTTCCGCCGTGGTCGAGAAGGCCCACAGCTCGATCGGGCCGAGCGTGTTGATGAGGTGCTGTTCGTACTTGCCGTCCGTCGTGCCCAAGATCAGCAAGCAAGGCGCGCCGCCCGCCTTCGGGCCGGTCAGCTTGTGGCGGATGATCCAGCGCGCGGTGTCCGTCAGGCCGAAGGTCTTTTGCGTCGCATCGACCGCGGCATCCGAAATCGCGGTACCAAGGACCCAGACGCCGGTGGCCAAGTCGACCATGTCAGCCGAGAAGTCCTGCAGCATCTGCGAGGCAAGGATGATCTGAATGCCGCGTTTACGGCCTTCACGCACGTCGCGCACGATCTGGCCGCGCACGGACTTGGAGCTCGATGTCCGGTGGAACTCGTCGTAGCACAAGCGCTTCGGCGTCTCCGCGAAGGAACGCAGGCGCTGTTCGTGATAGGAGCGGTAGCGTACGGGCATCTGCGCGAGCGCTTCCTCGTTGATCCACCACGGCGTGACCAGCGCGTGGCGCGCCAGCATGTACATGATCGCCGTCTGGCGGTCGGAGTTGGCGTCGCCCTGCGGGCAGACGTCGGCGAGGTCGAGCGCGCAGATGCGGTTCTCCGAGAGCGAGAAGCGCGTGACCGACGACAGGATCGGGAATTCGCGCACGGCGGAGGTGATCATCCGCTCGAACGCGTGGATGACGCCTTCGGCGCTGGAGCCGATGGAGGTTTCGTCGAGCAGGTTGCGGATCTGTGGGCGGCGGGCGGCGGAGACGGCGTCGCCCAGCGTCGGCATCGCGTAGCGCTGCGCGAGGCTGGCTTCGTACGTCAGGCCCTTGTCGAACAGGAGGTCGACGACGTCCCACCAATAGGCGCGCTGCGGCATCGGGATTTCGTGCTTGCGGAGCGCATCGTCGATGACTTGGTCGATACGCGGCAGATAAGGGCGCGGCTCGGAGTTCGCGGCCGCGTCGTCGCGCCAGCGGAACATTTCATCCACCACCATGCCGGCCAGCTGCGAGATGCCGTCGTACGGGTCGGCCTGGCCCGCGGGCGTGCAGAGCAGCGTGAGCAGTTCGATCAGGAAGCTGCGCTCCGTCACCTGCGGATAGCGCATACCGAGCTTGGTGTCGAAGGGGTTGATCGCGTATTGCTGGTTCATCTGCAGGCGGAACGACACCGCCTCGTGGCGGCGGTTCGCCGGCAGCGCGTCCTTGATGAGCGAGATGAGGCCGGCCGACGACGGGCCGATGTCGATGACCGCGACGAACGGCAGCGTCGCCAGACCCGGCGTGATGCAAGTGCCGAGGTTGAGCGTGTTCATGAGGACGGATTTACCGCCGCCCGGCTGCGCGAAGATCAGGTCGAACCACGTCGTGGTGACGTTGGTGCCGGTCTGGTACGGCCAGACGCGGCCGTCGGGCGTACGGAACAGGATAGCGCCCTTTTCGAACGGGCTGGCCGCGCGCTGCCACGGCAGCAGCTTCATCATTTCCTGCAGGGGCGCGGCGCCCGGTGGCGCGGTCGAGGCGGCGGCGATGCCCAGCGCGGAGGACATCACGCAATCCAGCGGGTCGCCGGAGAGCTGCGACACCTGGCAATAGCCCCAGCTTTCCGTCGCCTGCATCAGCGTGGAGAGGCGGTCTTCAAGCAGCGGGATGTTGCCCTTGGGCGCCCAGGTCGCAAACGAGACGCGCATCTTGACGATCGGCTGCTCGCGCGACATCTCCATCAGGCCCTTGAGGCTGTCGCTGACCTGCTTGTTCTCGGCGTTGGTGACGGAAAGGATGGAGGACAGGAACGACGCCATGCCCATGCCCTGCACGCCGCCGCCTTCAAGCAGGAAAGAGATGCGGAACGGCGTCTTGCTTTCAGAGAGGCGGTTGAGCAGCGCGGGGAACGGCAGCGGGTCCTGCGGGCCGAGGATCATGTCGACGCCGCCCCAGACGTTCTTGCCGATCTCGACCATGCGGTCGTTGAGCACGCGGGCGGAATGGGTGGCGATCTGCTGGCGGATCGGCGGCCACAGCAGTTCGGACATGTCCGACTTGCTCTCGGGCGCGCGGGTGGGGATTTTGTCGCCGGGCAGGCAGGCCTTCCAGTCGCTGTTGATCCCTTCCTGGTAGAGATTGGAGCGGATGATACGCAGCGCCTCGTGCACCTCGACCTCGCCGGCGCGGATGCCCATTTCCTTGAGACCGGTGACGATGGAGTTGACGAAGCTCTTTTGCTTGGTGCGCAGGCCTTCGACGGCGGCGTACGGATATTGCGCTTCCTGCGCCTTCACCCACTTGCGGCCGCGCGACAGCTGCGCCTCGCGCGCGAAGTCGGACTTGCTGAGGATCGCCGGACGCGTCCACAGCACGAAATAGATTTCTTCCCACGCCAGGTAGTTGCTGAGGTTGTGGACGCGCTCTTCGAAAATGTCGTCGATCTCGAGGCCGATGGTGCGCGCGGCGATCGAGCTCGGCTTGAGCAGGCGCTTGATCTCGTCGCCAATGCGGTCGTAGTTGCGCACGAAATAGATCTGCAGCGCATGGCCGGGGCGGTCGAAGCGCGTGCCGAACTTGTTGAGGGTGTCGTCGATGATCTTGCGGTATTCCTGGTCGCCGATGATCTGGTATGACCCCTCGACGCGCACAAGCGTCACCAGCGAGCCGTCCTCGGCCGCGAAGGTGTATTCGTCGTCGGCGGTCTCCAGACGGATGAACGTCTCGACCGGCTGCCGCAGCGCCTTGACGAAAGGCTTGAGAAAATTGTCCAAAAGTCCCATGAAACTCCCCGCAGGGCTCCCTCTCCCCATCATAAAAGCCCAATCGTTAAAAAACAAACTCTTCGTCTGTTTTACCTAACGCCGCAGGGTGGGCGCCGGAAGCCCGTGAAAGGGGCTGGCGCGGTGCAAAACCGTGCATTGACCGGGTTTCAAAGCACGCCTAGAGTCAGGGCGGCATTTTTTCTCGAAAGGTTCTGACAATGAAGAAGATCATCCTATGCCTCGCGCTTATGCTGGCCAGCGTCCCCGCCTCCGCCCAGACGATCGGCCCCGATTTCGCCGACCTCGCGGACAAGCTGCTGCCCACGGTCGTCAACATCTCGACGACGATGAAGCTCGAAGCGCCGGAAAAGGGCGAGCTGCCGCCGATGCCCGAACTGCCACCCGGCTCGCCGTTCGAGCAGTTCTTCAAGGATTTCTACGACCAGTACCAAAATAACGGCGGCGCGCCGATGGATGAGAAGGCCACTTCGCTCGGTTCGGGCTTCGTCATCGACGCGCAGAACGGCTACATCGTCACCAACAACCACGTCATCAAGGACGCGGAAGAGATCAAGGTCATCTTCGACGACAACACCAGCCTCGACGCCACCCTGGTCGGCGCCGACGAAAAGACCGACGTCGCCCTGCTGAAAATCAAGACCGACCGCAAGCTGGTGGCCGCGAGCTGGGGCGACAGCGACAAGGCGCGCGTCGGCTCGTGGGTGCTGGCGATCGGCAACCCCTTCGGCCTCGGCGGGACCGTCACCGCCGGCATCGTCTCCGCCCGCCACCGCGACATCAACGCGGGCCCGTATGACGAATTCCTGCAGACGGACGCGTCGATCAACCGCGGCAACTCGGGCGGCCCGATGTTCAACACGTCCGGCCAGGTCATCGGCATCAACACCGCGATCTATTCGCCCTCGGGCGGCTCGGTCGGCATCGGCTTCGCCATCCCCTCCAACCTCGCGCATGGCGTGATCGACCAGCTCGTCAAGTACGGCAAGACCAAGCGCGGCTGGCTCGGCGTGCAGATCCAGGAAGTCACGCCCGAGATCGCCGACACCCTCGGCCTCGGCCGCGCGCGCGGCGCGATGGTCGCGAAAGTCACGGCGAAAGGCCCCGCTGAGAAAGCCGGCATCCAGCGCGGCGACGTGATCCTCAAGTTCGACGGTCACGACATCGCCACCATGCGCGAACTGCCGCGCATCGTCGCCGATACCGAAGTGGGCAAGACCGCTTCCGTCACCCTGTGGCGCAAGAACAAGGAAGTCATGACGTCCGTCGACCTCGGCCAGCTTGAAAAAGCCGAAGAGACCGGCCTGATCGCCGTCAGCGACAAGGCGGACAAGAAAAAGCCCGCGCCCGCCTCGACCGCGACGTTCATCGACGGCCTCGGCCTCGGCGCCGCGCCGCTGACCGACACCCTGCGCGATACCTACAAGGTCGCCAAGGACACCGCCGGCGTCATCGTCACCGACGTGAAGAAGGACGGCCCCGCCGCCGACAAGGGCGTGCAGAAGGGCGACGTCATCGTCGAAGCCGACCAGCAGCCCGTGGCCTCGCCTGAGCAGCTCGCTGCCCGCGTTGCGGCAGCAGCGAAGGACGGCCATGCCTCGGTCCTCCTGTTCCTCGCGCGCGGCGACGACATGCGCTTCGTGGCGGTGAAGCTCAAGAAGTGACGCGGAAGAACGTCCTCGTCATCGGCGGACCGACCGCCTCGGGCAAGTCCGGCCTCGCGCTGGCCGTGGCCGAAGCGCGCGGCGGTACGGTCATCAACGCCGATTCATTGCAGGTTTACGACGCGCTGCCGATCCTGACCGCGCAGCCTTCGGCCGAAGACAAGGCGCGCGCGCCGCATAAACTTTACGGTGTGCTGCCGCCCGACGCGAATTGCTCGGCGGCCAAGTGGCGCCAGATGGCGCTCGACGAAATCCGCGCGGCGGAAGTGCCGATCATCGTCGGCGGCACGGGGTTTTATATCAGCACGCTGCTGAGCGGCCTCAGCCCCATCCCCGAAATTCCCGCCAGCTTCCGCGACGCCGCCATCGCGCTGCAAAAAGAGGTCGGCACGCCGGAACTGCACGCGCGGCTGAAAGCGCGCGATCCGGAAACGGCGGCCAAGCTCGACCATTTCAACACCCAGCGCAACGTGCGCGCATGGGAAGTGCTGGAAGCTACCGGCAAAGGCCTGAGCGCGTGGCAATCCGCGCCCAAGGAAGCGCCGCCCGTCGACCTGAACTTCATCGTCACCACCCTCCTCCCGCCGCGCGATACTTTGTATAGAAATTGCGACGCCCGCTTCGACCAGATGATCGAACAAGGCGCGCTCGACGAAGTGCGGAATTTCGACGGCGACAGCATTGCGCTCGGGTTCACCGAGCTGCGCGCGTACCTGCGCAAGCAAATCTCCCTCGACGACGCCGTCACCAAGGCGCAGCAGGCCACGCGCAACTATGCGAAGCGGCAAATGACGTGGTTCAGGAACCAGGTGCAGGCCGACGCGGCGCTGGATGTGCCGGATGCGGCTGTGCTGCTGAAAATGATCTAGGCCGGGACAATCCCTCACCCTTCCCATGCTAACGCATGGGCCCCTTCCCTCTCCCGCGACAAGCGCGGTAGAGGGATCGCACTGAACTCCCTCTACCGCGATAGCGGGAGCGGGAAGGGTGAGGGATTGTCCTGCTGCTGGTTTTTCTTACGCGCTCGCCGCCGGCGCGATCTTGTCGATCGGGACCGCCATCTTGAGCGGCAGGCGGCAAGTGACCAGCGTGCCCTGCCCTTCGCGGCTCTCGACCTTCACCGCGCCGCCGTGCAGCTCGACGATATTTTTCACCAGCGTCAGGCCAAGACCCGCGCCCGAGCGGCGCTGCGCCTTGCGGCTGGCGATCTTGTCGAAGGGCGTGAAGATATGCGTGATCTCTTCCGCCGGGATGCCCATGCCGGTGTCGCGCACGCCGATGGTCACGAAGTCGCCGGTCGCCACGGCCGAGACCGTGACCTTGCCGCCCTGCGGGCTGTAGTTGAAGGCGTTGCTGATGAGGTTGAGCAATACCTGTTTCAGGCGGCGCTCGTCGGCGGTGATGGTCAGCTTGGGGTCTTCGCAGACGACGCTGATTTCCAGCTTCTGCTTGAGCGCCCATTCGCCCGTCAGCCCCGCGACGCGCTCAAGCAGTTCGCGCAGGTTGACGTCGGTGGGATAAAGCTTGAGGAACCCGGCCTCGATCGTCGAGAGGTCGAGGATGTCGTTGATGAGCGAGACGAGGCGCTGCCCGGCTTCCAGCATCGAGTTGGTGTATTCCAGCTGGCGCTCGTTGAGCTTGCCGAAGTATTGCTGATTCAGCATCTCGGCGAAGCCCATCATGGTGTTGAGCGGCGTGCGCAGCTGGTACGACACATTGGCAAGGAAGTTGGTCTTGAGGCGCTCGGCTTCTTCCAGCGCGGCGTTCTTCTCGGTCAGCGCCTGCTCGACCTTGACCGTGTCGGTCACGTCGGAATAGGCGTTGAGGATGTTGCCGTCGGGCAGCGGCACCACGGAGTAGGCGATGATGGAACCGTCCGTGCGCTCGAGGCGTCCACGGCGCGGCTCGCGCTCCAGCCCGTTGCCGAGCAGGATGCGCTTGGCCTGGTCCCAAGACTTTTCCTCGAAGAATCCGCGCGCCTTCTCGACTAGTTTCGAGATATGCGCCGTGTGCGTCAGTTCCTCCGGCGGGAGCTTCCAGATGCGCGAGAACGACGTATTCGCAAGCTTGAGGCGCCCGTCGCCGCCGAAGACCGCGATGCCTTCGGCGAGGTTGTCCATCGTCTCCTGCTGCACGGCCATCAGCGTGTTGAACGAGGTCTCGAGCTGCAGGCGGCTCGTTACGTCCTCAAGCGTCAGCAGCAGGCCGCCCTGCGGGCGCGGCACGGCGATCAGGCGCACGGCGCTGCCGTCGGGCAGGTATTGCATTTCCTCGTACGGCTCCATCAGGCCGGTGAAGCGGTTGGCCCAGTTGAGCTTGTATTGCTTGTAGTCGGCCTGTTCGGGCAGGCGGCGCAGTTCGCGCATCTTGTCGATGATGTCGCCCATGCGCGGGCGGCTGTCGAGCCACGTGCCGGGGACGCCGGTCATCTGCTCGTAGGCCGAGTTGTAGAATTCGAGGCGCGTGTCGGCGTCGAACATCGCGATCGCCGTGCGCAATTGCTCGAGTGAATCTTTATGCGACTTCACGAGGCGGCTGTAAGAAGACTCGAGGTCTTCCTCGCGCGTGACGTCGACCGCCATGCCGACGAGGCGCTTGTCGGCGTCGAAGGGGATCTCGAGCACTTCCAGCAATCGGCGCTGGCCGTCGACGATGGCGTGCCCACGCGACGATTGCGTCGCACTTTGCGCCACGGCTTTTTGCGCGAGGCCGCGCGCGCCGGTGTCGGCCTTGATCGCACCGGTCAGCGGCAATTCCTTTTGCTCGGCCACTACGGCGGCGGCGCTGTCGTCGACCATTTTGGCGTAGAACTTATTGCACCAGACGAGGTCGAGCTTGTGGTTGCGCATCCACACCGGGAACGGCAGCGCATTGAGCGACTGGCGCAAGTCGTTCTCGCGCCGCTCGACGACGGTGACGGCTTCCATGCTGCGCAGCGCGGCCTGCGCGAAATCGGTGATGTCGTGCAGCCAGAGGACGGAGAAGACGTGGGCAGAGCCCGGCACCGTGCCGCGCTTGCCGAAAATCTTCAGCGTGCGGCGGGCGACGATGGTATTCACGCCGATCTCGAAATTCTCGCCCTTGCCCTTGAGGCGGTCGAAGAGGCTCTCGAGCGCGGCGGCGTCGCCGGCGGTGATCGCCGCCTGCACGTCCTCGAGCGACTGCACGCGGTCGATGCCGAGCGCCGCGCTGAAGCCGGGCGAGATCGCCTGCACGCCGGATTCGTCCCAGCCGCAATACTCGATCGGCACGGACCGCAGGAAGCCTTCCAGCCGCTGGTTGTCCTGCGCCAGCTGCCGGTTGCGGCGGCGGGCAGGAACGAGCGCGTCGAGCAGTGCGGAAATTTTAGATTTGGACCCCATCGTCTTTTATTTTACAGGGATTCAGCCGCAAGAACAAGGGCGGCTCCCTCTCCCGCTTTCGCGGTAGAGGGAGATTAATAACGATAGTGCGCCGGCTTGAAGTTCTGGTCGCCTTCGAGGCCGAGGTAGGTTTTTTGTTTTTCCGTAAGCTTAGTCAGGTGCACGCCGAGCTTTTCGAGGTGCAGGCTGGCGACCTTTTCGTCGAGGTGCTTCGGCAGGACGTAGACTTCGTTCTTGTACTTCGCGTGGTTCTTCCACAGCTCGATCTGCGCGAGCGTCTGGTTGGTGAACGACGCGCTCATGACGAAGCTCGGGTGGCCGGTCGCGCAGCCGAGGTTGACGAGGCGGCCTTCGGCCAGGACGATCAGGCGCTTGCCGTCGGGGAACACGACTTCGTCGACCTGCGGCTTGACGTTGTCCCACTTGAAGTTACGCAAGGATTCGATCTGGATCTCGCTGTCGAAGTGGCCGATGTTGCACACGATCGCGCGGTCTTTCATCTGGCGCATGTGGTCGAGCGTGATGACGTCGACGTTGCCGGTCGCGGTGTCGAAGATGTCGCCGAGGCTCGCCGCTTCGTCCATGGTGACGACCTGGTAGCCTTCCATCGCGGCCTGCAGCGCACAGATGGGGTCGATTTCGGTGATGAGAACGCGTGCGCCTTGGGAACGCAACGACGCCGCCGAGCCCTTGCCCACGTC
>CAYZCE010000022.1:0-34755 GCA_964476835.1 uncultured Rhodospirillaceae bacterium | reverse complement strand
CACCATCGCCACCAACATGGCCGGCCGCGGCACCGACATCAAGCTCGGCGGCAACCTCGAGATGCGCGTCGCGCAGGAAGTCCCTGCCGACGCACCCGCAGAAGCACGCGCCCGCGCCATCGAGACCATCCGCGCCCAGATCGACGAAGCCTACAAGATCGTCAAGGAAGCCGGCGGCCTCTACGTCGTCGGTTCCGAACGACACGAAAGCCGCCGCATCGACAACCAGCTGCGCGGCCGCGCGGGCCGTCAGGGCGACCCGGGCGCATCGAAATTCTACATCTCGCTCGAAGACGACCTGATGCGCATCTTCGGCTCCGAGCGCATGGACATCTTCCTGCAGCGCATGGGCCTGCAAAAGGGCCAGCCGATCATCCACCCGTGGATCAACACGGCGATCGAGCGCGCGCAGAAGAAGGTCGAGGCGCAACACTTCGAAGTCCGCAAGAACCTGCTCAAGTTCGATAACGTCATGAACGACCAGCGCCGCGTCATCTACGACCAGCGCCGCGAGATCATGACCGCCGACGACGTCGCCGAGACGATCGACGCGATGCGCCACGACGCCGTCGACAAGATGGTCGCGCTCGCCGTGCCCCACGGCACCTATGCCGAGCAATGGGACCTTCCCCTCCTGCGCGGCGACGCCGCCCGCGTGCTGGGCCTGCACCTGCCGATCGAGGACTGGGCGAAGGAAGAAGGCATCGACGACCTCGTCATCGCCGAACGCATCAAGCAGGCCATCGACAAGAAGCTGGCGCAAAAGGAATCCGTGATCGCCCCCGGCGTCATGGGCCAGATCAAGAAGAGCATCCTGCTGCAGCTGCTCGACCAGACGTGGAAGGAGCACCTGCTCAACCTCGACTACCTGCGCCAGGGCATCGTGCTGCGCGCCTATGGCCAAAAGGACCCGCTCAACGAATACCGCGCCGAATCCTTCGCGATGTTCGAAAGCATGCTCGATTCCTTGCGCGAGAAAGTCACCGCGGCCATCTGCATGATCGAGCTGCACGCGGATACGCCGGAACCGGCGGTGCCGCAGCCCAAGGCGCCGCAAAGGACCGTCATGTCGCGCGGCGCGGCCAACCCGTTCAGCGTGGTCTCCGAACCGACGCCGATCGAGGGCGCCGACTTCGACGCCGCCAACCCCGCCACCTGGGGCAAGACCCCGCGCAACGCCCCCTGCCCCTGCGGCAGCGGCAAGAAGTACAAGTATTGCCACGGCCAGCAGGCCTGGGAATAAAGGCGCGGTGACCGTCAATCCAGCCGCCCTTGAAAAGCTGAAAAGCCTGAACGAAGAATTCGTCAGGGTCTTCAAGGCCGCCGCGAAAACCCCCGCCGCCGATTTTTTCGACGCCCGCCACGGCGGCGCGACAGCGCCCGCGCCGGATGCGCAGCAGAGGCAGAAGCTGATGCGCGAATACAGCCTCTATAACCGCGTCGCGGGCGGCGCCATCAATCACCTGATGTTTTCCGATCTGAGCGACGAAACAAAGGAAGACGTCGTCGATACGTTGCGCGGCCTCAAGAGCCACTTTGACAAACGCACGGCGTTCTGGCGTGACGCCGCCCGCGCGCCCTTCGCCTCTTTCGGCGAAGAAAAGAAGCTGGCGAAAACCTATGCGGGCTATTCCAAAAAACTCGAAGCCGCGCTGAATCTGCTTTAAGCCAATACCTGCTTCACCGCATGCTGCCATCCGGCATACAGCCGGTCGCGCTCGCTTGCGGCCATGTGCGGGGTGAAGGTGCGCTCGCGCGACCACAGCTGCGCGATCTCGTCCAACGACGCATAAATCCCGGCGCCCAGCCCTGCCAGATACGCCGCGCCCAGCGCCGTCGCCTCGGTATTGACGGGGCGCAGCAGCGGCGTGCGCGTGATGTCGGAAATGAACTGGCAGGCCCAGTCGTTGCGCACCAGCCCGCCGTCGACGCGCAGCTCCGAAATCGGACGTCCCGCATCGGCAGACATCGCCGCGAGCAGGTCTGCGGTCTGGTAGCCTTGCGCCTCCAGCGCCGCGCGCACGACATGGGCGCGCGTGGCGGCGCGCGTCAGGCCGAGCAGTGCCCCGCGCGCATGCGGGTTCCAGTGCGGCGCGCCGAGGCCGGTGAAGCCCGGCACAAGATAAACGCCGCCGTTGTCAGGCACCGACTGCGCAAGCGCTTCCGTCTCCGCCGACGACTTGATGATGCCAAGGCCGTCGCGCAGCCATTGCACCGCCGCGCCCGCCACGAAGATCGCGCCCTCGATCGCGTAGGTCGTCTTGCCGCCGAGGCGATAAGCGACCGTCGTCAGCAGCCCGTTGCCCGAGATGCGGAACTGGTCGCCGATATTGGCCAGCGCGAAGCAGCCCGTGCCATACGTGCTCTTGACCATGCCGGGCGCGAAGCAGGCCTGCCCGAACAGCCCCGCCTGCTGGTCTCCCGCCATGCCGGAAACCGGCGTCTTGACACCGAGGATCTCCGTCACGCCGAAAGCGCCGCTATTGTCTTTGACTTCCGGCAGCATCACGCGCGGAATGTCGAAGCGCGCGAGCAGGTCGTCATCCCAATCTTGCGTGACGATATTGAAGATCATCGTGCGCGCGGCGTTGGTCGCATCCGTCGCATGCGCGCCTGTCAAGCGCCACAGCAGGAAGCTGTCGATAGTACCAAAGGCCAGTTCGCCGCGCACCGCCTTGTCGCGCGCGCCATCTACATGGTCGAGGATCCACTTGATCTTGGTCGCCGAAAAATAAGGGTCGAGCAGCAGGCCGGTCTTCTGCCGCACAGCGTCTTCATGCCCCGCCTCCTTCAGCGCATGGCACATGTCCGCCGTGCGGCGGTCCTGCCAGACGATAGCGTTGTAGAGCGCCTTGCCCGTCTTGCGGTCCCACACCACGGTGGTTTCGCGTTGGTTGGTGATGCCGATGGCCGCGACCTGCGCTGGCGCGACACCCGTCTTTTCCAGCACGGCGCGACAAACATATTGCACATCGCGCCAGATATCTTCGGGATCTTGTTCGACCCAGCCGTTGTTGGGGCAGTGCAGCGCCAGTTCCTGCTGCGCGATGCCGGCGATGCGGCCCTGCAGGTCGAACAAGACGGCGCGCGAACTCGTCGTCCCCTGGTCGATGGCGAGCAGGAAACGGTCCATGCTCAGCCGCGCTCCCGCCCGGCAACGAGCTTTTCCACCAGCGCTTCGACATTGGCACGCGTGTTTTCCGAGATGTGCAGGCCGAGCTTGGAACGGCGCCACAGCACATCGTCCGCCGTCAACGCCCATTCGCTGCTAACGAGGTAGGCGACTTCCGCCTCATAGACATCGTCGCCGAGGTGCGCGCCGAGGTCGGACATGCGCTTGAAGCCGCGCAGCAGCCCGCGCGCGCGCGAGCCGTAGGAGCGTGCGTAGCGGTGCACCAACTGTTCAGGCATCCACGCATATTCACGCCACAAGGTCTTCAGGAAAGTGTCGTAGTTCGAGGCCGCGCCTTCCGCCCCCGGCATCAGCGCCCATTCCGTCCACGGCGCGCGGCCACGGCCGAGCAGCGCGGTGATCTTGTCGGCGGCGAGTTCGGAGAGGCGGCGGAACGTCGTCAGCTTGCCGCCGTAGACGTTGAGGATCGGCGCGCCCTGATGATGCTCGAGCTCGAGCAGGTATTCGCGCGTGACCGACGACGCCTTGCTGCCCGACCCGTCGCCGAGCAGCGGCCGCACGCCGCTATAGGTCCACTCGACGTCTTCCGGCGACACCGGGTGGCGGAAATAAGCGGAGACGGCGGCGCAAAGATATTCGACCTCTTCCATGCTGATGCGCACGGCGTCGAGGTCGCCGTCGTAGTCGATGTCGGTCGTGCCGATCAGCGTATACTTGCCTTCATACGGGATCGTGAAGACGATGCGGCCATCATCGTTCTGCAGGATATAGGCATGGTCGCCCTTATATAATTGGCGGACGATCAGGTGGCTGCCCTTGACCCAGCGCAGCATATGTTTCTGCGTGCCCTCCCCGAAGGCATGGCCGAGCACCTTATTGACCCACGGCCCCGCGGCGTTGACGACGACGCGCGCATCCACCTTGGTCTCGGCACCCGTCAGCACGTCGCGCAGCGTCGCCGTCCAGCCGCCGTCCTGCTGTGCATCCAGCCCGATGCACTCGGTGCGCGTCATCACCTGCGCGCCCTTCTCGTAAGCGTCGAGCGCGTTGAGCACGACGAGGCGCGCGTCGTCGACCGCGCAGTCGGAATAGCTGAAGCCCCGCTTGAACGACGGCTTGAGCGGCTGGCCGTAGCGTGTGCCTGCCAGCTGCACGCCCGCCGAGCGCGCCAGCGAGATCTTGCCGCCGAGATGGTCGTAGAGGAAAAGCCCCAGCCGGATCAGCCACCACGGGCGCAGGCCCTTGTGGTGCGGCAGCACGAAGGTCATCGGGTGCGTCAGGTACGGCACGGCATGCAGCAGCACCTCGCGCTCGATCAGGGATTCGCGCACCAGTTTGAAATCATATTGCTCGAGATAGCGCAGGCCGCCATGGATCAGCTTGGTGCTGGCCGACGACGTGGCGCTCGCCAAATCGTCCTTCTCGCAGAGGATGACCGACAGCCCGCGACCCGACAGATCGCGCGCGATCCCGGTCCCGTTGATGCCGCCCCCGATCACAAGGACGTCTGTTGCCTTCGTTTTCGTCAAATCCACCAGCCCTCTGAGTCGCTCAAATTATGCGACAATTCGCGCAGAAAATCCCCGCCATAAATTAATGTTTTTACAAAGTTTTCAGAATATTAACGAGCTGTTAAACCTTTACATATAGGATTGAAGTACAGGGAGATGCCGTCAAGGCACATTATATAAACATTCTAGTCGGGAACATTACAATGACCAATAAGCCGCTCCTCCTCGCTTTCTCTCTCGCCGCCGGGCTCATGAGCAGTACGGCGATGGCAGCTGATTTCGGCGCCACCTCCGGCATGAACCGCGACGTCACCCCGGTCGTCTTCGAAGGGCGCCATGACATCGCCGTCTGGGACAACAGCGGCAGCGTCGCCGATCGCCAGGAAACCTCCGACCGCCTCACCACCGACAAGATCGGCACCTTCGGCAAGGTTGACGCGAATGCCGCCGGCTCCGCGCTGGTCGCAACCATCCTGAGCGCGACGAAAGCCGACATCAAGACCGTTCCCGCCGAAGCGATGATCGCGGTGCCGCGCACGGATAAATACGACGTGACCGCGGTCGCGACCGTCGCACTGGCCGCGCCGCTGACCAAGGTCGACACGACCCGCGTCGATGCCATCAAGTACGCAACTTTTGACCGCGCCGACACCGTTTCCGCCGACAAGCCCATCGTCGCCGCGGCTGACATCGTCGTGACCGGCGTCCGCACCGACAAGGCTGAAAAGGTGGACAGCAGCAGGACCGACAAGGTCGCAGCCGCCAAGGTTGACGTGGCCGACAGCCGCGTCAGCAGCGCCGCCCTGCAGCAAATCTCGCGCATCGACGTGGTCGCCGACCAGAAGGCCGCGATCGACGAGACCGTGAAAGTCGCGTCCCTCGCCAAGAGTGACCTTTCTTCCACGAAACTCACTCAAGTCGGCGGCGACAAGGTTGATCTTAGCGACATTCAGAAGCAAGCCGATAGCCTGACCAAGCAGATCGACGCACTGAACGCGCAGGAAGGCGTGAAGGGCGCGGACGTGAAGGCCCTTGAAGAGCAGATCAGCCAGCTGAAGAAAGAGCTGGAAAGCCTCCGCGACAAGGCCGGCAACCTCGATAAATCAGACCTCGGCAAAGACGGCAACGTCTTGTCGGAGCAACAGCAGAAAGAGCTGGATATGCTGAAGGATCAGAAGCAGGATCTCCAGGATATCGGCGGCGACATCAAGAAGGACACTCAAATCAGCAGCAGCGTGTTCGGGAACCTGAAGACCGAGCGATTGAACGAACGCCTGGGCAATGACCTCAAGCTCTCCGACCTCGACCTGAAGGGCGGCAAGTAAGCAAACCTCCCGATCTCCGTAAATATCGCCGCCGTTCCCGCAAAATGCAGGAACGGCGGTCGGTTTTTTTGGCATTACATGCCATAACCTTCAAGACAACGATTGTCGCAGCGCGGCTTTTTTGAGAGAATCGGCATACGGGCAATTGCCGCTTTTTTAAAAAGGTTATATATGCGACCGACTTTCCGCACCACCGCCGCCACGATTGCATTCATTTGCATGACCGCTCCTGCCGCCCACGCCGCCGACACCGTCGCGGCTGCACCGGCAGCGACAACAGCGCCCGCGCCGGATGCGGCGCTGCAACAAACGCTCGCCATGCAAATCCCCGCTGCCGCCAAGGGCGACGTGAAGGCGATGATCGCGGTCGGCAGGGCCTATGCCGCCGCCAACCACCCCGCGGAAGCGGAACAATGGCTGACGCGCGCCGCGAACACCGGCGACGCCACGGCCGAAATGGAACTCGCGCGTTTCTACCTCGACGCCTTCCCCGCCGACGCCACAAAGGCGAAGCAGGCCGCAAGCCTGACGCAGCGCGCCGCCGACAAGGGCGACCCTAACGCGCAGATCGCGCTCGCGCTGCTCTACCAGAAAGGCCAGGGCGTGCCGAAAGACGACGCGAAGGCCGCGGCGATCTTCGAAAAGCTCGCCAACCAAGGCTTCCCCGGCGCGCAATACAACCTCGGCGTCATGTACCGCGACGGCATCGGCGTGCCAAAAGATGCTTCCAAGGCGGCCGCATGGCTGTCGCTGGCGGTGCAGGGTTATCCCACGGGGCCGGCGCGCGACCGCATCGTCGCCGAGCTGCAGGCCGTCCGTTCCACGCTGACGCCTGAAGAAAAGAAGGCGGCGGAAAGCTATTACACCGACCGCGTCTCCTACTTCCACGGCGAAATCACCAAGGTGCGCCCCGACCTGCCCTCCGGCTCGGCCGTCGAGCCGAAAGCGGCGGCGGCGGAAAAGGCCGGCTTCTCGGGCTTCGTCCAGTTCGGCGCACGCTGGCAGTCGAACGCCTCGGGCGCGCCCTCGGCCTATGAAATCAACAACAGCGAGTCCGGCGCACAACGCCCGCGTCCCGACCTCAACCTCTTCGCGCTCGGCAACGTCAACCACCTGACGAAACGCATCAACGACAGGATCGACAACATCGACACGCGCGTCGTCGCCTACCAGACGCGCCAGAACAACCGCACCAACTCCGACCTCGGCTTCCTCGAAGTCTCGACCGGCCCCAACGTCCGCATCTCCACCGACGGCAACTACAGCGTGCGCCCCTACGTGATCGGCAACATGATCCAGGTCAACGAGACCGGCTACAGCGCCGCCGGCGGCGCGGGCGTGACCTTCATCAACGCGCTCACGCACGACCTCGCCGTCGTCGCCACAGCCGAGGACACCTATACCGGCTACCACAATACCTCGGCCTTCCCCGACAACGACGAGTCCTCGGGCAACCAGGCCTATTACGCGCTGCGCGGCCTCTATCGTATCCAGCCGTGGCTGACGACCGACCTCGGCTTCAGCTGGCGCGATATCGACGCCGACAAGGCATGGGAATCGCAAAAGAGCGGCCGCATCACCAACGGCTACTCGGTGCGCCTGCCCGTGCTGTTCCCGAAGATGAGCGACCGCAAGGCCTCGCTCTACGGCTCGATCTCCTACAAGAAGAGCTGGTACGGCGCGCCCGATGCCAACGTCGCGCCGGGCATCACCCGCGCCGACAAGGAATGGCAGTGGACGCTGACCGGCGAATTCCCGGTCTTCCGCGACTGGTCGCTGGTGCCGACGGTCCAGCGCAGCGGCCGCGACGCCAACGCGAAGCCTTACGTCTCTTATAACTCGCAAGGCTCGCTGGCGATGATGTACAAGTTCTAAATGAGGCGCAAAAGAAAAGCCCCCGCTGCACAGGCAGCGGGGGCTTTTCTTTTTCGGCGTCAGGCCGCCGAAGAATGCGGCAAACCGTTCTTGCGGGCGTTCGGCGCGTTGAAGCGCTCTTCCGCGATGCGGTTGGCGGCGGCGCTGGTGGCGATGCCTTCGGCTTCGGCGAGGCGGAAGATGGATTCCGACGTGTCGTCGATCTTCTGCACCTGCGCCTCGACTTCGGCACGGTCGTAGGGCTTGCCGGTGGAACGCGCACGGTGCTCGAAATAGACGTTGATCAGGCCGCCTGCGTTGATGAGATAGTCGGGCGCATACAGGATTTTCGCGCTGCGCAGCACGTCGCCGTGACGCGCTTCGGCCAGCTGGTTGTTGGCGGCGCCGGCCACGACCTTGGCCTTGAGCTGCTTGATCGTGCCGTCGTTGATGATGGCGCCGAGCGCGCAGGGCGAGAAGACGTCGACGTCTTGCGCATAGATGTCGTTCAGCGCGACGCCGGTGGCGCCGAATTCCTTCACGGCCTGCTCGATGCGGTCCTTCTGCATGTCGGTGACGAAGAGCTGCGCGCCTGCGTTGTGCAGGTGCTTGCAAAGGTTGTAGCCGACGTTGCCGAGGCCCTGCACTGCCACCTTGAGGCCCTTAAGGTCATTGCGGTGCAGGCGATAGCGCACTGCGGCCTTGAGGCCGGTGAACACGCCGAGCGCGGTGGTGGGCGACGGGTCGCCGCTACCCTCGCCGGCGTGCGAGATGCCGACCACGTGCTGGGTCTGGGTGTGGATCGCGTTCATGTCGTCGACCGTGGTGCCGACGTCTTCCGCCACGATGTAGCGGCCGGCGAAGGTCTCGACCGCGCGGCCCATCGACTGCATCAGCTCGGGCGTCTTCTGGGTGCGGGCGTCACCGATGATGACGGACTTGCCGCCGCCCAGCGGCAGGCCGGTGATGGCCGCCTTGTAGGTCATCCCTTGCGAGAGGCGCAGGACGTCGCGCAGCGCTTGCTCGTCATTTTCGTAAGACCACATGCGGCAGCCGCCCAAGGCCGGGCCGAGATTCGTATTGTGCACCGCGATGATGGCGCGCAGGCCGGTCTTTTCGCAGTTGAAGAACGATACCCGTTCGTGTTGGCTGAATTCCGGGTGGCTGAAAACGGACATTCGATATCCTTTGTTTTGTTTCGTTGATGACAGGGGTAATACCGAGTGCCCTTAGCTTGGGTGATTCCCGGTTTTTTTGCAAATAAACCGGCCCCTTTTCGCCTGCCCTACCCCTTGATTTGATTGAAAATAACCCTATCCCTGTTCGATTTGAAAGGAAAGAACAGGGTTTAGGTCAAACGATTTGGTCGGGGCGGAGCTTCTGCGGCGCGAAGACTCCGGGGCCGCCGGCATGGACAGGACGGTCGGGGAACTTGCCGAGGCTGATAAGGCGGTCGTACATGACGATCGCGCCCGCGACGCCGACGTTGACACAGAACTTCATGGGGATCTTGATTTTATAGTCACAGCGCGCGACCAGCTCGTCCGACACGCTGCCCATCTCGCGCCCGAGCACATAGACGGCGCGCGAGGGGTGACGGAAGCTCGGCAGGTCGATGGAGTCTTCGAGCAGCTCGACCGCGACCATCGCGCACTTCTCCGGCAGGATCAGGTCTTCGTGGCGCTTGAAGTCGTAGAACGGGATATGGCCGAAGGCGTCCGAGGTATCCGATGCTTTCATACCGCGCACGTCGACCTCGGGCGAGATGGTGAAGAAGAAGCTCGCGCCGAAGGAGTGCGCCGAGCGCAGCAGGTTGCCGACGTTCATCGCCTTGGAAATGCCTTCGACGCCAATGCCGAAATAACCGCGTGTCATGCTCATGACGCCAGCTCCGTGAGGTTCTCGTAATGTTTGAGCGCTTCCGGATTGGCGAGCGCCTCGACGTTCTTGACCGCGCGGCCGTGGATGACTTCGCGCACGGCCAGTTCGGTGATCTTGCCGCTCTTGGTGCGCGGAATGTCGGAGACGGCGATGACCTTGGCCGGCACATGGCGCGGCGATGCGCCTTCACGGATGGATTTCTTGATGCGCGCGATCAAAGCGTCGTCGAGCGCCGCGCCCTGCTGCATCACGACGAACAGCACGACGCGCACGTCGCCGTCCCAATCTTGGCCGACCGCGATGCTTTCCTTGACGCCGGGGATTTGTTCGACAAGGCGATAAATCTCCGCCGTGCCGATGCGCACGCCGCCGGGGTTGAGCGTCGCGTCGGATCGTCCGTGAATGACGATGCCACCGTGTTCCGTCCATTCGCACCAGTCGCCATGGCACCAGATGCCGGGGAACTTTTCAAAGTAGGCTTTGTGATATTTCTCGCCGGTCGGATCGTTCCAGAAACCCACGGGCATCGAGGGAAACGGCGCTTTGCACACCAGTTCACCCTTGCCCGTTTTGAGCGCATGGCCGTTCTCATCGAAGACGTCAACATCCATGCCCAGCCCCGCACCTTGAATCTCGCCGCGCCATACGGGCGACAGCGGATTGCCGAGCACGAAGCACGAAATGATGTCGGTGCCGCCGGAGATCGAGGCGAGTTGCACATGCGGCATGATTTTATCGTAGATGTAATCGAAGCCTTCGGGTGCCAGCGGCGAGCCGGTCGAAGCGACCACGCGCACCGACGACAGATCGTATTTGCCCACCGTCTCCACGCCGTTGACGCGCAGCGCGTCGATATACTTGGCCGAGGTGCCGAACAGCGTGCATTTATATTTCTGCGCGAAGTCGAACAGCGTGTAGCCGTCGGGATAGAACGGCGAGCCGTCATAGAGCATCAACGTCGCCTCGACCGCGAGCGCGGAGACCAGCCAGTTCCACATCATCCACCCGCAGGTGGTGAAATAGAACACGCGGTCGCCCTTGCGGACATCGCTTTGCAAGCGGTGTTCCTTGAGGTGCTGCAACAACGTACCGCCCGCGCCGTGCACGATGCACTTCGGGATACCCGTCGTGCCGGAGGAGAACATGATATAGAGCGGATGATTGAACGCGAAACGCTCGAAGGCGATGTCTTGCGGCTTGAACGCGTCAATAAAGCCGCCGAAGCCGCCCGCATAAGAAACAGTCACCAGCTTCTTCAACGACGGCATCTTCGCCGCCACTTCCGCATTCTTCGCGGCGCAGTCGATCTGCTTGCCGTTGTAGAAATAGCCGTCGACGCAGAACAACACCTTCGGCTCGATCTGGCCGAAGCGGTCGAGCACGCCCTGCACGCCGAAATCCGGCGAGGCCGACGACCAGATCGCGCCGAGGCTCGAAGCCGCCAGCATCGCCATGACCGTCTCCGGCATGTTGGGCAGATAGCCCGCGACGCGGTCGCCCTCCCCCACACCGAGCGCTTGCAGCGCCTGACGCAAACGGCTGACCGTGTCGTACAATTCTTTGTAGGTGACCTGCCGCTCCACGCGGTCTTCGCCGCGGAAGACCATCGCCAGCCCCTCGTCGCGGCGGCGCAGCAGGTTTTCGGCGTAGTTGAGCTTGCCCCCGGGGAAGAAGCGACCGTCTTCGAGTTTCGCGCCTGCCTTATATACAGTCGCGCCCGCTTCGCCGATTACGCCGCAATCCTTCCAGACCTTCGCCCAGAACGCATCGCGGTGTTCGACCGACCAGCGCCACAGGCCATGATAATCGCGCGCGCCCGTTTCCTTGAGGAAAGCGTGCATCTGGCTCTGCTCGGCCTGCGTGCGGCTCGGCTGGTATTTCAAGGCGGAATCAAGGGTCATGGCGGGCATCATATCGGCCCCTTTTATCACACGCAACCGCCCGATTTCATGACGATATAGACGATATACGAGAGGTGCGTGAGGTTGTGCGCTTCCTGGTCGATGCCAAACAGGCGCCAGTAATTGTCGTCGCTGTACGTCCAGCCCATCCTGGTATTGAGCCATGCCTTGCCGCGGTCGACCGCGAAGTGCACGAAGAAGTCGACCACCGCCAGCCACCAGAACGCCGGCGCCAGCACGATCAGCACGACGAAGGCGCAGGCCGCGTGGATGCCCGCGTGCAGGCTGAGGCCGCGCAGGCCGCCTTGGCTGAGCGGCTTATTCTTGTCCTTCGCCGACCATGACGAGAGCAGGAAATCCCCCGTCAGCTGCTTGAGACGGAAGCCCAGATAAAGCACCAAGATCGCAGTAAGACTCATATGCAGTCCCCCTTCCCCCTCATTCTATCGCCGAAATAGCTGATAGAACATTAATATCAAGATGTTGATATAGTTAACAAAATAAATTTTCATAAATTGTTAATATTCCGGGCGTACAATGTACATATAAGGAGTATGTGCCGTGGGAACACAAGTACCGCACGATATCAGGATCATAGCCGCCGACGGTGGACGCCTCGCGTTGCCCGGCGCCCAGTTCGTGGCCGACGTACAAATGGCGCGCACCGGCGCCGACCTGATGCTGACTTCGGCAGACGGCCACCGCGTCGTCGTTGCTGGTTATTTTGCGCAGGCGACCCCGCCCGATCTCGTCGCGCCCAATGGCGCGAAGCTGACGCCGCAACTGGTCAACGCTTTCACGCCGTCGGAACACGCCGGCCAATACGCCGCCAACGACACGCACACGATGACCGACGCCAGCCCTGCGGGCCGCATCACTGCCGCCACAGGCGACGCGCACATCGTCCGCGCCGACGGCACGCGCCTTGACGCCGTGCCCGGCACGCCCCTCTTCCAGAACGACGTCATCGAGACCGGCAAGACCGGCGCCGTCAACATGCTCTTCGCCGACCACACCGCCTTCGCCGTCGGCGAAAGCGCGCGCATGTCGATCGACAAGTACAGCTATAGCGACGCACACCACTCGGGTTCCTCGTTCTTCTCGATGCTGCAGGGCGTCTTCGTCTATACCTCCGGCCTGATCGGCAAGAACGACCCGGGCGCCGTCAACGTCGAGACGCCGGTCGGCACCATCGGCATCCGCGGCACCGCCTTCGTCGGGCAGGTCAATCCGCAGGACTACGGCCTGCATGATCCGCACGAACACATGCGCGGCGAGCATCGCAACATCATCGCGCTGTGGGACGGCGCGGGCTACGTCGACAACGGCATCGGCGAGACGAATTTCTCTAAGCGTTTCACCACCTATTCCTATACGGCCTACGACGCAAAGCCGGAACATCTCGCCGACATGAACCCCAAGGATTTCATCGCCGCGCACAAGACCGTCTTCAACCTCGTCGACAAGCCGTGGTGGGACGAACTGATCCACATTTACGAGCACGAACATCCCGTGCAGCAAGGCCTCAACGAGCGCCTGGAAAACTTCCTCAACTTCCACTACGCGCACCACATGCCTGCGGTCGACAGCCACAGCATCGGCGGCGACCTCTGGGCCTTCAACGACGCGACGCAGCACCGCCTTGCCGCCGGCATCTATTCGGCCGAGATCTGGTCGGCCAACATGCATGCCAGCCAAGGGCTCGCCGAGCCGATGATGGCGCGCGCGATGTTTGCATCGACCGCCAACCCGTTTTTCGTGGCTCCGAATTCAGGTTCCGAGCCCGCGACCGACGACATCTTCACCTATAACCAGGACAAGCTCGCGGAACTGGCGAAGGTCGGCGTCCCCGTCGACGCCGGCGGCGGCACCGACACGCTGTTCCTGGAAAACCCCGGCGGCAAAGGTTTTGAATTCGACCTCACCAAAGTCTACGACGGGCTGTTCAAGAACTTCGAGCAGATCGAGCTCGGCCACGCGGACGGCAAATCCGGCGGCTTCGTGACCCTCGACGCCCAATCCGTCTTCAACTTCACGGGGCCCGACCACACCCTCACCGTCTTCGCCGACAAAATGCCGGATGAGAGCGTCGTGCGCGTCGTCACCGGCAGCAGCGGCGACGACTTCCACAAGGTCTCCGGCAACCCCGGCACGGGCGACATCACCTTCCAGGCGACGATTTCCGGCCAGACGGTGACGCTGGTCATCCAAAACCAGGATGGCAGCGGCGGCCACGGCCATATCAACACGGTCGTCGTCTAAGAAGTTTCCTATTTTTCCTTGGCAGCCCACACGCCGCGCCAATCTGCGGGCAGCTTGAGCGCGCCCGCACGCACGTCGGCGATGCGATGGCGGTAGACGTCATAAAGGCCCTGAAGATCCGGGTGCAACGACTGGCACGTATCGGCCAGCGCCAGCGCCTCGTCCCAATTCTGCGCACGGTAAGCGGCAAGCATGCGCGCATGCGTATCGGCAAATACCTTGAAGTCGGGCGCCGCCGCCATGTCTTCCGCGCCGAGCAACGCATAGACGGCCTCGGGCGCTTCGCGGCCCTTGACGGCCAGCAGATCAACTTCGATGGCCGCAAACGCGGGTGCCTGCGCGCGCGTCGCGTGGGAGATCATCACGGAAATGCCGTATTGCTTGGTCTGCCCTTCGAGGCGCGAGGCGAGGTTGACGGTGTCGCCGAGCGCCGAATAGGCGAAGCGCTGCTTCGACCCCATGTTGCCCACCGCACAAAGGCCGCTGTGGATGCCAATGCCGGCCTTGAGTTCGTGGAACTTCCGTCCCGTCTCCTGCGCGCGCAGGTGCAGCGCGTCATTCACCGGCTTGAGCGCCTCGCGCATCAGGAGCGCCGTGCGGCAGGCATGGGAAGCGTGCTCGGCATCGTTCAGCGGCGCATTCCAGAAGGCCATCATCGCGTCGCCCATGTATTTGTCGATGGTGCCGCGGTTCTCCATCACGCGCTCAGTCATCGGCGTGAGGAAATCGTTCATGGTGCGGATCAGCTCTTCCGGCGTCATCTGCTCGGAAATCGCCGTGAAGTTGCGGATGTCGGTGAACATCACCGACAGGTCGCGCACCTCGCCGCCGAGCTTGAGCTTCTCGGGGTGCGCCGAGACTTCTTCCATGAAGTCGGGGGAAATGTAGTGGCTGAACGCCGTCTTGACCGCGCGCCGCTCCATCTCGGTGCGGAGGTTGGTCAGGATCGCGGAGAAGATGAAGATGATGATGACCGAGAGCGACGGATAGATCGGGTCGAGCAGGTAGCCGTATTCCTGGTACGCCGACAGCGACCCCGCGCAGGCCGCGAAGATCATCGCGGCGACGAAGACCGACAGCGTGCCGCTGCCGACGAACGGCGTGAGGAAGACGATAAGCAGGCTGGTCAGCACCACGCCGCACAGCTCGGCGCCGTTGAAGAAGTCGGGACGGCTGAGGTATTGGCCGCTCAGGATCTGCTCGATGATCTCCGCATGCACCTCGACGCCCGGGAACGACGCATTCAGCGGCGACGCGCGCAAGTCCTTGAGGCCGATGGCCGAGGTGCCGACGAAGACGATCTTGTCCTTGACGCTGCCGGCCGGCACCTTGTCCTGCAGCAGCTTCCACGCCGGGATGTAAAGGTCGGGGCGGTGGCCGGCGTAATAGACGTAGAAATTCCCGCTCTTGTCGGTCGGGATGGTATAGTCGCCGAGCGTCACGTTCTGGATGCCGTAGCCTTGCGCGATGCGTTCGCCATAGCTCTTGACGCGGTAGAAGGTCTTGCCGAGCGCGACGCGCAGCGCCTCGAGCGACAGGGCGGGATACATCGTCGCCCGGCCCGGCCCGAGCGCATGGCCGATCAGCAACGGCACCTGCCGCACGACGCCGTCCTGCTCGGGCAAGGCGGTGAAGCTGCCCGAGCCTGCGCCCGCCACGCCGATCACGTCGAGCGGGGCGGCGTAGTACGGGAACATCGAGACGAACTTGAGCGGCGCGGGATACATGCCTTCGTTGAGGAATTTTGCCGTCACGACAGGCTGTCCCGCGCTCGGGCGTTCCGCGACCGAGAAGCCGGTGACGACGTTGCCCATCGCCGCGATCTTGTCGGCGAAGAGCTTGTCGTTGTCGGGCATGCCTTCGAGCGTTTTGACGACCATCGCCGTCTCCGGCGTCTGCGGCAGCGTGTGGGCGATAGCGGCGGGCGATGTGCGGTCCGGCTCGGCGAAGACCATATCGAAGGCGACGACCTTCGCGCCCATGTCGTGCAGCTTCTGCGACAATTGCGCCACCACCGGGCGCGGCCACGGCCACTGGCCGTAGCGGCGCAGCGAGTCCTCGTCGATGTCGACGATCTTCACGCCCTGCCCGGCCGGGCGCGGCAGGATCTGGTTATAGGCGTCGAACGTCAATTGGCGCCAGCGGTGGATATAAGAAGGATCCTGCAGGCGCAGCACGACCAGCTCGCCCAGCAGCAGCAAGAGCAGGATGATCTGGAACCAACGGTGCGTGAGCAGGCGCATCAGCATGGCGTCATTTCTCGGTGAAAGCCCTGTCCTTGGTGCGCAGGACGGGCTTGAGGAGGTAAGTCATGATCGTGCGCTTGCCGACGATGACCTCGGCCTCCGCCACCATGCCTGAGAAGATGCGGAGCGGGTGGTCGGCGTCGCCGAGGTAGTTCTTTTCCGTGCGCACGTCGATCTCGAAGAACGGGTTGCCGCGCTCGTCCTCGACGGTGCTGGCGCCGATGCGGTCGAGCGTGCCGTCGAGCGTGCCGTAGATCTGCGGATCATAAGCCGTGATCTTGACCTTGACCGGCTGGCCGATGCGCAGGAAGGCGACATCTGCCGGCACCACGCGCGCGCGGATCATCAGGTTGCCGTCGACCGGCACGATCTCGACCAGCTTCTGCGCGGGCTGGATGACGCCGCCGACGGTGCGGATATAAACCTTCTGCACCACGCCGTCGACCGGCGCGCGCATCTCGGCGCGGTTGACCTTGTCGGTGGCGGCGGTCAGGCTTTCCTTGATCGCGGAGATCTTCGTCTCGGTATCGTTCAGCTCAGCCAGCGCGCCGGAGCGGAAGGCGCCGGTCTTCTCGTCTTCCTTCTTGCGCGCGGCCGAGAGGCGCGCCTCGAGCGACTGGCGCGACTGCATGGCGGCATCGAGGCTGCCGGCGGTATCGTTGTAGTCACGCTCCAGTTTCAATTTTTCCATCTCGGGCATCGCCTTTTGCGCGACCAGCGTGCGGGCGATTTCCAATTGGTGCGCCAGCAGTTCCTTGCTCTTTGTATAGCGGGCGATGCCGGACTTGACTTCAGCCAGGTTAGCCTCAGCTTCCTTGACTTCGTCGTCGACGATGTTGGTCGCGGTCGTCAGCTCCTGCTGGCGCGAGGCGTAAAGCTTTTGCTCGTTGGCGGCGATGTCGGGATATTTCTGCGCGATGGCCGGGTCCATCACCAGCGGCTGGCCGGAAGCTTCCGCCTGCAGGCGGATCCGCTTGGCCTGCAGCGCGATCATCTGCGCCTCGATGCCGCGGCCTTCGGCGGCGAATTGCACGTCGGCGATCTTGAGCAGCACCTGGTCTTTCTTGACCGTCTGGCCTTCGGTGACCAGCAGTTCGGAGAGGATGCCGCCTTCAAGGCTCTGCATCACCTGCACGTCGCCCGAGGGCATCACCTGCCCCATGCCGCGCACGCGTTCGTCGACTTGCGAGAACGCGGCCCAGAGCACCATCCACAAAAACAGTCCCGCGATCGTCCACAGGAATATCTGAGAAGCGCGGTTCGGCTTGATGCCGTGCGCGGCCTCGAGGTCGGACATGAAATCGAAATCGTCCTTATTCATGACGAAGGCACCATGATCTTGCCCGATTGCAGCGCCTGCAGCACCGCGTCGCGCTGGCCGTCCATCACCACGCGGCCGCCGTCCATCAGGATCAGGCGGTTGACGAGACGCAGTAGCGCGGGCTTGTGCGTCACCAGGATCAGCGTCTTGTCCTTCACGAAACCTTCGATATTGCGCAGGATCAGGTCTTCGGTGCCGGAATCCATCGAGTTGGTGGGCTCATCGAGGATCAGCACGGGCGTATCCATCATCAACGTGCGCGCCAGCGCGACCGACTGACGCTGGCCGCCCGACAGGCCCTCGCCGCGTTCGCCCACCACGGCGTCATAGCCGAGCGGGTTCTTGCGGACGAAGTCGTGCACGCCGGTAAGTTCGGCGATCTTCAATACATGCGTGTCGTCGGCGCTCGGGTTGCCCATGACGATGTTGTCGCGGATCGTGCCGCTCATCAGCGCGGTGTCCTGCCCCATGTAGGCGACGTTGCGGCGCAGGTCGGCGGGGTCGAGCTGGCGCATGTCGGTGCCGTCGACCAAGATCGCGCCGGCGGAAGGCACGAAGAAGTCGACCATCAGCTTCACCAGCGTCGACTTGCCCGAGCCGATGCGGCCGACGATGGCCACCTTCTCGCCCGGCATGATGTTGAGCGTGATGTTGGAGAGCACCGGATAAGGGCTGCGCGGATAAGTGAAGGACACGTCCTTGAACGTGAAATTGCCCTGCAGCGTCGCGCGGTGCAGGAATTTCTTGTCGCGCGGACGCTCGACCGGCTGCTGCATCACCTGGTCGAGGTTGCGGAAGGCCGACTTCGCCTGGTGATAGCGGTTGACCAGCCCCGCCACCTGCCCGATCGGCATGATCGCGCGCGAGGACAAGATCACGCAGGCCATCAGCGCGCCGACCGTCAGCTCGCGTTCCGACACCATATACATGCCGACCAGCATCATGACGACGCTGGAGAAGAACTGGATGAAGATGGAGAAATGCACGCTCATGCCCGAATAGAAGCGCGAGGCCTGCCCCGCCTCGGCTGAACGTGCGACGTAGTGCGAATAAGTATCGCGCAGGTGGCCTTCGCCGCCGACGCCCTTGATCATCTCGAGGTTGCCGATGGTCTCGACGAGCAGACCGTGCTTCTGCTCGCCCGTACGCATCGCCTGATGCACCTTGCGGCGCACCGGCAGCTGCATGAGGTAGCCGGTGGCGGAAACGACGGCGTAGAAGAACAGGATCAATATCGCCAGCCCCGCGCCGCCGATCATCCAGACCGCCGCGACGTAGAGGAGCGAGAACGGGAAGTCGACCAAACCCGTCATCGTCGCCGAGTTGAAGAATTCGCGCAGCGAGTCGAATTCCTTGAGGTTGTTGGCGAAGGCACCGATCGAGCCCTGACGCGCGCCGAGACGCATGTCGAGCACCTGGTTGAACAGCTTCTGCCCCAGCAGCACGTCGGCGCGGCGACCGGCCAAGTCGATGAAATAGGCGCGCAGCGTGCGGATGACGAAATCGAAGATGAAGACGGAGCCGGCACCGATCGCCAGCACCCAGCCGGTCTCGACCGCGTTGTTGGGCAGCACGCGGTCGTAGAAGTTCATCGTGAAGATCGGGCTGGTCAGCGCGAAGAGGTTGACGAGCAGCGCGGAAACCATCACGCGGGTATAAAGCCCCTTGTTCTCGATCACCGTGCCCCAGAACCAGTGGCGCTCCAGCCCCGGCGCCTCGCCTTCCACGACGGCGTGGTCGGGCTTGACGAAAAGGCAGTGGCCGGAATAATCCGGCTCCAGCGACGCCAGCGCGCGCGGGGCTTCAACGCCCGTCGCGGGATCGTGCACGAGGAGCTGCTGCGCGCCGAGGCGCTTGAGCAGGACGAGCGCGCCCTTGTCTTTCGTGATAGCGACGGCAGGCAATACTTCGGGCGGGATGTCGGCCAGCGTGCGGCGCACGACGCGCGCCTTGAAACCCGCGCGGTCCGCCGCATGGCAGAACAGGCGCGGCGTCAGGCCGTTCTTGCCGACAGGCAAGCCTGCCAGCAACGCCGCCGCAGAGCGCGCGTGGCCGAAGTGACCGGTGATGAACACCAGGGATTCGAGCAGCAGGTCCTTTTTAGGCTCGTCCGACAACGAGTTCCCGTCCATGACTGGGGGAGAGAAGATCAGCCCTGATCGCCGGCCGCCCCCGCGGCGACGGTGGGCATTTCAAACGCGGCGCGCAGGCGCCCCATGGCATTGAGCAGCTCGAGGCGCGCCAGCACCTTGCGGTAATAGGCGTCCGTGCGCGCGGCCTGCGATTCAAACAGGCGCGACTGCGCGGCGATGATCTGCAGGTTGGTCTGCTTGCCGCCCTCGAACTGGGCGAGGAAGTTCTTCAGGATCTTCTGGCTCGCGTCTTCGCGCTGGCTCAAGAGGTCGTATTGCTGGTCAGCGATCTGCATGGCCGCGTATTTCTGGCGCACCGCGGATTCGACCGCGCGCATCACGCCTTCGCGCTTGGCGAGCGCTTCGGACTGCTGGTGCTTGGCCTGGTCGATGCGCGCGAGTTCCGCGCCGCCGGTCGAGAGGTTCCAGCCGAGGCGCAGCATGGCGCGCGTGCTGGTGGATTCGCCGCCGACGTCGTCCTTCTGGTCTTGCTTCATATAGGAAGCCACGGCGTCAAGGCGCGGCGCCAAAACGGACTTTTCCGCCGAGGCTTCGCTGCCGTAGGCATGCATCATCTTGTCGGCCGCGAGCAGGCGCGGACTGTCCTGGAAGGCCTGCGCCAGCGCGCCATCGAGCGTCGCGGGAACAAGCTGGTCCCAGTTGTCGGTGCCGAGGCCGAGGTTGCCCTCGGGACCGGCGCCGGAGATTTCGATGTAATCGGCCTCGGCCTGGCGATAGGCCTCATCATAGCCAAGGCGCGTGCTGCGCGCGGCCGCGCCGATTTCCTGCGCCTGCAGGGCTTCGGCCTCGTCGGAGGCGCCTTCCTTGACCGAGAGCGCGATGCTCTTCTGGCGGGATTCGATGTCGGTGATGAACTGGCCGGACATGCCCAGCAGTTCACGCGTGCGCATCAGGTTCAGGTGCGCGCGGGCGGCGCGCAGGGCGACGTCTTCCGCGGTGCCGTCAAGGTCGTGACCGGCGGCGGCCTCGCGGTCCTTCGCGCCTTCAAGGCGGTTGACGGTGCCCAGCCCCGAAAAGAGCGGCTGCGTCAGCGTGACCGTGCCGTTGCCGTACCAGCTGTCGCCCGCGCCGTTGTTGGGCGTCAGCGCGCGGGTGTCAAGGTCGTCGTTGTGTTCATGGCCCATCTGGCTGTCGATGCCGATGACGGGGAAGAAGCCGGCGCGCTGTTCCTTGATGGCGGCGTCGGCCTGGCGCTGCGCCTCGACGCCCGCCTTGATCTGCGGGTGCGTCTGCAGCGCACGGGAAATGGTGTCGGAAAGGCCGAGGACGGGACCGGCGGGCACGGCAGGTTGCGGCGCAACGGGCGCTGCTACAACGGCGGGCGCCGGTTGCGGCGCGGGCGCGGCGGCGGGCTGGTCGACGATCGACGGCGATTTCTTGATCGGCGCGATGTTGTCGACGATGGAGGGCGACCGCTTGATCTCCGCATGCGCCATCCCTGCGCACAAGATCGTCGAAGCGGAAAGAACGAAAAGAAGTCGCTTGAGTTCCATGAATCACCTAACTAAAAGCCTGCCGGGCGAAAGAGACAGATCGCCAGTTTCAGGATAGCCCGACTTGCCGTTTTTTCGCAAGAAAACCCGCGAAAGAAGCTTATTTTCACGTTATGAAAGCACAACCCGCGGTCTTATCGCAAAGGCCGTCACTCTTTCCACGGCAGCGGCGCGCCCGGGAGAGCGACGGTGATGCCGTCGAGGTCTTCGGACATGAGGATCTGGCAGCCGAGGCGCGAGGTTTTCTTGAGGTCGAAGGCGAGGTCGAGCATGTCTTCCTCCTCTTCCTTCTTGTCGTCGAGTTTCTCGAACCAGTCCGGCTCGACGATCACGTGGCAGGTCGCGCAGGCCAGGCAGCCGCCGCACGCGCCCTCGATGTCGATGCCGTGCTTGTGCGAGATTTCCATGAGCGACAGGCCGAGCGGTGCGTCGACCTCGACCTTGTTCCCGTTCTTCTCGATGAAAGTCATTTTCGGCATCAGGCGGCATCCAGTTTCGATTTGATCCGCGCGTAGAGCTTTTCCCATTCGCGGAGGAAACACTCTACATCTTTTTCCGTCGAATTCCAGCCCAGACTGACGCGCAGCGCGGCGCCTGCCGCGGCGTCAGGCACGCCCATCGCCTTCAGCACATGGCTCGCCTTGACCGTGCCGCTCGCGCAGGCAGATCCGTTGCTGACGCAGATGCCCGCCATGTCGAGCGCGATCAGCTGCGTTTCCGACGACGCGCCGGGCAGCGCGAACATCGAGGTATTGGCCACGCGCGGCGCATCCTCGCCGAAGACGCGCAGCGCGGGCGCAATCTTCTTGAGCTCGGTTTCGAGGCGGTCGCGCAATACGGCCAGCGACTGGAACGCCGGCATGTCCGCCGCCGCCAGTTCAGCCGCGACGCCGAAACCCGCGATGGCCGCGAGGTTTTCGGTGCCGGCGCGCATGTTCTTTTCCTGGTTGCCGCCCGAAATTTGCGGCGCCACCGTCACGCAATTGGCCAAAATCAGGCAGCCCGCCCCTTGCGGCCCGCCGATCTTGTGCGCGGAGAGCGTCATGTAATCGACGCCGAGCTTTTGCAGGTCGAGCGGAATGCGCCCCGCACCTTGCGCCGCATCGGTATGCACCAGCGCGCCGCGGCGCTTGGCAACATCCATCACGGCCTCGATCGGCTGGATGACGCCGGTTTCATTATTCACCAGCATGACCGAGATCAGCGTCGTGCGCGTATTGCCGTCCAGCATTTTATCCAGCGCCGCGACGTCGATGATGCCCGAGGACAGCACGGGGATGACGTCGTGCGCGATGCCGGCGTTCAGCACGGAAGGGTGCTCGATCGCGGAAACAATCACGCGCTCCACGCCCGCGCCCTTGAGCACGAGGTTGTTCGCTTCCGTCGCGCCCGAGGTGAAAACGACGACCGACTGCGCGCCCGCGTTCACCAGCTTCGCGACCTGCGCGCGCGCTTCTTCAAGCACGCGGCGCGCAGCGCGCCCGCTTTTGTGCACCGACGACGCATTGCCCGGCGCGTCGAGCAAACCGATCACGACGTCGCGCACCGCCGGCTTCAACGGAGTCGTCGCGTTATGATCCATATATATGTTCTGTGCAGTCACGGCGTCCTCTTCGTGCGATAAGTCATAATAGAGTATCTAACTCATTGAAAGAACACAAACAAATAACATTATGTTGCGCCCTGGATATCCGTTATGTATAGTTTGTAATCCAAACGGCAGTTCGGGCGCAACTAAATACCAAAACGCGCACGGACTTTCACACAGAAAGAAGGCTTACTACGCATGCCAGAAATCATGATTACCGGTTCCGCCGGACGTCTCGAAGGCCGCTACAAGCACAGCAAAATCCCCGGCGCGCCGATCGCCCTGATCCTGCATCCGAACCCGCAACGCGGCGGCACGATGAACAACAAGATCACCTACTCCCTCTTCCAATCTTTCACCGAGCAGGGGTTCTCCACCCTCCGCTTCAACTTCCGCGGCGTCGGCCGCAGCCAGGGCGAGTTCGGCCACGGCGAAGGCGAGCTGAGCGATGCGGCTTCCGCGCTCGACTGGCTGCAAAGCATCAACCCCAACGCATCGAACGTATGGGTCGGCGGCTTCTCCTTCGGCGCGTGGATCGGCATGCAGCTGATGATGCGCCGCCCCGAGATCACCGGCTACGTCTCGATCTCGCCGCCCGCCAACATCTATGACTTCAACTTCCTCGCCCCCTGCCCCAACAACGGACTGATCGTGCAGGGCGACACCGACCAGGTCGTCAACATCGACAGCGTCAACAAGCTCGTCGAAAAGCTGCGCGCCCAGCGCGGACAGGACGGCGTGGCGTACCAAGTCGTCAACGGCGCCGGCCACTTCTTCAACAACGAGGGCGAAACCGAACAGCTCGAAGCTAGCGTCAAGGGCTACCTGCAACGCTCGCTCGCCCCGCTCAAGGCCGCGGCGTAAGCTTGCGGCACCAACAAAAAAGCCGCCCATCGCTGGGCGGCTTTTTTGTTGGGCAAGATCTCCTTAGAGACCGGGTTTCTTGAACTGCATCGCCTTCTTGGCGGTGTCGTAGGCGACGCCTTTGTACCCTTCGGCGATCAGCTTTTGCTGCTGCGCGAGGTCGTTGATCGGGCAATCGACGGCGCCTTTGGCGGCGGCCTTGTTGAAATCCGGGGTCAGGCGCTTCTGGATCAGCGCCGGCACTTCGGCATGGACGTTGTAAAGCACGGTGCCGTCCGACGCATCGAGGCCCATGCTATGGATCTCCATGCCTTCCTTGAGGAAGACAGACCAGCTGTAATAGTTGCCAACCGCGACTTCGGCGATGGCGTGGCCGCGGCCCTGTTTTTCGGCGATGTCGAGCCACATGTCGACCATCGCGGTCATCAGGCGGTTGCCTTGATAAGCAGGATCGACAAGGACGCCCTGAATGACAGTGATTTCTTCCACCTTGCCCGGCAGGGCCATGTCGACCATGCCGTGCTTGGGATGTTCCGGCGTCGGGTTGACGACGACGCTTTGCGCGATCAGCTTGCCGTCATGGACGACGCCGATGACGATGTTGCCGTTGGCGAAGTGGTTGTCGAAGAAAGCCTGGTCCTTCTTGAGGACATAGCTCTGCTCTTCCGCCGTCAGCGACGCGAAGATGACGTCCTGCAGCGCGAGGATCGCGCCGATGTTCTGCGGCGCCAGCGACACGATCGCGTATTGCTCGTTGTTCTTCTTGAGGAAGTCGGTCTTGAGGACGGCGGCGGTATTGATATCGATCTCGGTGCTCATCGGAAACTCCACTGGCTTATTTTTGTTCTTCGCTGGAGTTTTGCCTGTTGATGAACGAGGGAAGGCTCCTGCCGCGTTATGCCGCGGCGGAGAGTCGTCGGGAAATGACGGTCGAGAAGAGAATCGTCTGTTCGTGCCTGTCCATTCTTCGATCCTGACATATAAAGTGCGCCCATCAAGGATTTTCGCCCATGCGCCTGACTGTAAGGGTATTTTACGATTATGTCAATATAATTCTTCACATCACGCCACGCGCGCCCGGGAAATGGCCTCGGGACGTTTCTTCCGGGGCGTCAGCAGGCGGGCGACATTGGCATGGCCGGCGCGGTCGGCCAGCTGGCGGGCGGTGCGGCCGTTGTTGCTGACCTCGGTATGGCGGGCGTCGCGGCGCAGGAGCAGCTTCACGGTCGACATCTTGCCGTTAGCCGCCGCCACCATCAGCGCGGTCAGGCCGTTATCGGCGCGGAAGTCGACGGCATACGGGTATTTGTCGAGGAACTTCGCCACTGAGGCGTCGTCGCCGGTGCGGGCGGCGTAGTTGAAATCGTTGATTTCCCCTTGCGGCACAATGCCTGCCGTCATCTTGCGGCGGTACGCGATTTCGGCGCGGCGCAGCAGCTCGGCGATCTCGCGCGCGCCTTCACGACCGGCGAACATGCGCGCGGTGCGGGCGGCGGCGGTCATCTCATAAGGGTTGGCGCCGCGCACCAGCAGCAGGCGCACCGTGGAAATCTGGTTGTTGGCAGCGGCGACCATCAGCGCGGTCAGGCTGTTGTCGGCCATCACGTCGATCGCTTCGGGGTAGCGCTCGAGGAACGCGGCCACCGTCGCGTCGTCGCCGAGGCGCGCGGCAAAGTTGAAGTCGTTGACTTCCCCCTGCTCCGGCCGGCGGCTGGCGTTGAATGCCAGCTTCAAGCGATATTGATTCCCCCTCATTCAGTCCCCCTTGGATACCCATAATAGGCAACAAGGGTTAAGAAAATCATAATTTATGGGAACATAAAATACTCTTTATATTCAATATATTAAGTGATAAATCTTGATTGTATTATGAAAAAAAATGATAACTTTCCTCAATAAAAACAATAAAAGGGATTCACCATGTCGATATTCAAGAAAGCCATCGTCGGCCTTGCTGCCGCCTTCTATCTCACCGCGGGGCCCGCACGCGCTTCAGTCCGCCCTTGGATTCATCCAAGACCCATACATACAGAGCTTGGCAAAAATAGGTCGCCCGGTCCTATGACGACAGCTGAAAAATGGGACGCAGGGTGCTTGCTCGCTGGCAGTTGTGTGACCGTCATCGTTACAGCAGGAATATTCGTGCATCCCGCCGCTGAAAATCGACTGAACAAATGGAAAAGGCACCGTCGGCAAAAGAAAGAGCAAAAAAACAATCCGCCGGTTTAAACAAGAACGCTCCGAAACCCTGCAATAAAAAACGCCCTCCAGTTGGAGGGCGTTTTTGTTTGTGCTTTTATCAGGCCTGCTTCTTCAATGCATGCATCGCTTCATGCGCGGCGAGGTAGCGGTCGGCTTCCAGTGCAGCCATGCAGCCCATGCCCGCGGCAGTGATCGCCTGACGGAAAACCTTGTCTTTCACATCGCCCGCCGCGAAGACGCCGGGGATATTGGTGGCGGTGCTGTCGTGTGCGGTCACGATATAGCCGTCAGCGTCGATGGTGACTTGGCCTTTGAAGAGGTCGGTCGCGGGCTTGTGGCCGATGGCGACGAAAACGCCGTCGGTTTTCAAATCGGTGATTGCATTGGTGTTGACGTCGCGCACCTTGACGCCGGTGACGCCGGACGCATCGCCGACGATTTCATCGACGGCGCTGTTCCAGATGACCTTGACCTTGGGATTATTGAACAGGCGTTCCTGCATGATCTTTTCCGCGCGGAAGCTGTCGCGGCGATGGATGACCGTCACCTTGGTGGCGAAGTTGGTGAGGAAGAGCGCTTCCTCCACCGCCGAATTGCCGCCGCCGACGACCACGACTTCGCGGCCGCGGTAGAAAAAGCCGTCGCAAGTCGCGCAGGCCGAGACGCCCTTGGCCTGATAGGTCTTTTCCGACGGCAAGCCGAGCCACTTCGCCTGCGCGCCGGTGGCGATGATGACGGCATCGGCGAGGTAGATGTCGCCGTTGTCGCCGACCGCCTTCTTGGGATTGGCGGCAAGGTCGACGCTGACGATGGTGTCGGTGATGATCTGGGTGCCGACGTGTTCGGCCTGCAGGCGCATCTGCTCCATCAGCCACGGGCCCTGGATGGGGTCGGCGAAGCCGGGATAGTTCTCGACTTCCGACGTGATCGTCATCTGCCCGCCCGGCTGCATGCCGGAGACGAGCATCGGCTTGAGGTTCGCGCGCGCGGTGTAGATAGCGGCGGTATAGCCCGCCGCGCCCGAGCCGATGATGAGGATTTTTGTGTTATGCGTCTTTGACATGCGCCATCCTTTTGCGAATTTCCTGTGCAGCTTTCATTGTATCATGCGGTGCGGCGTATGACCACGATTCCAGCGCACCCGCGAAAGGCCGCGTATAGCCTTGGCGCTGCAGGTTTTCGTGGAACCGCCGCAGCTTGGGCGTGCCGCCCGTGAGCGCCGCGACATAGACCGGCTTGCCCGTCGAGACGGCTTCCGACGCCATCGAGACACTGTCTTCCGTGACGATGATATAGTCGGCCGCGGCGAGCATGGCGAAATAAGGATTGGCGCCCTGCCCGTCCCAGAAAAACACGTGGCCGCCGCCCAAGCCCGCGCGCAGGGCCGCCGCATTCTCCTCGCCCGTGCGGCGCGAGGCGGTGATCATCAGGCTGGCGTCCAGTCCCTTGAGCTGCGCGACCAGGCGGCGCGTGTCGTCTTCCGTCATCGTGTGGTTCTTGCTGGAGCCGCCGATCAGCACCGCCACGCGCGGCGACGGCAGTTGCGCGAGCTGCGGGAATTTCGCCTGCTCCTCCGCCAGCTTCTGCGGCGTCACGCGGTGCAATGCGCCCGCCGTCACCAGCACGTTCTGCCCACGCAACTTGTCGTGCGCAGGTACGATGACGAGGTCGAACAATGCCGGATCGACATGCGGATCCTGCACCTGCACGAGGAAGGTCTTGCCGCCGCTGCGCTTCTTCACAGCCAGCGCGACGCCGATGCTCTTGCGCCCGCTGGCGATGAGGATGTCGGGATAAGGCGCATCGACGCGGTCGCTGCCGGCTGCCAGCGCGCGGGCGTGGCCCCAGCGCAGCCATGGGCTGAGTTGCTTCCACGGCGCGCGCAGCTTCACGCGCTTGACCACGGCAGACACGCCCAGCGCCTCGGCCAGCCCGAGACATTGGTTCTCGGTGCCTGCGATGCCTTCGGTGATGATCCAGCAACTTTCTGGCAAATAAACCTCCGCTTTCCGGCCAAGGAAGCGACAGATTCCGGTTCTTGTCAAAAGAAATATATAGAAAGACGGACGCGATGTTTATTTCTCTTGAGAGAAACACAGGATAATATTATTACAGCTCACATCACTTGATTCGAGTTCAAACACTTAAACTTTATTTGAGATACCCATGTCAAAAATCAAACTCGACCGTATCGACCGCAAAATTCTTCACGACCTTCAGGACAAGGGCCGCATGACCAACGTGCAGCTCGCCGAACGCGCCGGCATCTCGGCGCCGCCCTGCCTGCGCCGCGTGCGCGCGCTGGAAGAGTCGGGCGTCATCAAGGGCTATCATGCCGAGATCGATCCCGCGGCGCTCGGCTACAGCATTTCCGTCTGGGCGCAAGTGGGCCTGTCCAACCAGTCCGAAGGCGACCTCAAGAAGTTCGAGGACATGGTGCGCGAATGGCCGCTGGTGCGCGAATGCTACCTCGTCTCGGGCGAAGCCGACTACATCCTCAAGATCGTCGCCGAAGACTGGGACGCCTACCAGAAGTTCCTCACGCAGCATCTGACCGCCGCGCCGAACATCAGCCACGTCAAGTCCGCACTCGGCATCCGCGTCGCCAAGTACCGCCCCGGCGTGCCGATCGAGACCGACTGAGTTTGAGCGAAGGGGGAGCGACAACATGACGACCATGACCTTCTGCCACGGCCTTTATGAGCTGATGGATTCCTACGACGCCTTCATCATGGACCAGTGGGGCGTGCTGCATAACGGCCTGCACCCTTACGACGGCGTGATCGACACACTCAACCACCTCAAGCAGCGTAAGAAGCAGGTGGTGATCCTCTCCAACTCCGCCAAGCGGTCATCCGACAACGTGGAGCGCCTCAAGAAGCTCGGCATCAAGCCCGGCCTCTACAAGGAAGTCGTCACCGCGGGCGAAGTCACCTGGCAGGGCCTCAAGGAACAGAAGGACGCGCCCTTCAAGGGCCTCGGCACCAAGTGCTTCCTGATCTCGCGCCCCGACGACAAGTCGCTGCTCGAAGGCCTCGACCTCGAGCTCGTCTCCAACATCGACGACGCGCAGTTCATCCTCATCACCAGCTTCGACCCGCAGACCGGCACGATCGAGGCGCTGGAACCGGCGCTCAAGAAGGCTGTCGGCAAGCGCATCCCCGCCATCTGCGCGAACCCCGACCTCGTCACCGTCTACGGCCATGAGCGCGCCATCGGCCCCGGCGCGGTCGCCAAGCGCTACCAGGAACTCGGCGGCGCGGCGCATTACATCGGCAAGCCGCACAAGACCATCTTCCGCTACAGCCTCGGCCTGTTCGACGGCGTCATCCCCTCGCGCGTGCTGGTAATCGGCGATTCCATCCAGCACGACATCGCGGGCGGCGCCTCTGCCGACCTCGACACCGCCTTCGTCACCATGGGCATCCACGCCAACGCCTTCAAGCCCGGCATGGCGCCCGAGCAGCGCCGCAAGGCGATGGAACAGCTCGCGCAAGGCTACGGCGACGTGCGCCCGACATGGGTGATGGACGGCCTCGTCTGGCAAACGCCCGAAGCCGCCCTGCGCGAACGCGAACGCGCGCGGATGAAGGAATAATCAGACTTAAGTTTTAGAAGCCGAACGGGCGGAAGGGCGACAGCTTTTTGGGCTGCTGCTTCTCGTCAAGGCCGAAGCCGCACTTTTTCATGATCACAGGGATCGTCGTATCCGCACCGGGGCCAAGGTATTCCGGCGGCACGAGGTTGAAGCTGAACGACACCATGCCCTGCGCGGAGAAGACGCCGTCGCAGCGTATCGCGTAGCCCGGCCCGACGTCTGTCGGCACAAGGCTTTTGTCGAAGGCAAGGTTGCGCATCGACTGTTCGGTATAAACTTCCGACCACCACCGGCAGTTCCCTTCCATCAGGTAACGCACCACGGCCTGCCGGCAGTTTGCAGCGCAAGTTCTTCCGACATGCGGTAGCAGGCATTGCCGTAAGCGCTGTCGAACGTCGCCACCACGCCGCTGTCGACCGATGCCGTCAGGGGTGTGCCCATCATGTTGAGGCCATGGTTCGCGGCTTCTTGGTGGACAACCATTTCGTAGCCGATCGCGCAGGCCTCGGTCAGCATGCCGTTGAACAATTCATCACGGTCCGTCAGGCGCGGCGGCGTGCCGTCGTTGACATCCTGCGCGGCGTGGAAATATTCGTGGGCGGCCGTCAGGCTATGGATGTCGTTGATAGTACGTACCAAGGGCAGGTTGTCGTGGTTCGTGTACACGCCAGCCTCATCGTCAGGCAGGCGCGAGATCATGCAAGCCTTGAGGTGATTGGTGGAATCCGTGATGATCCGGTACACATCCGCACCCGTGATCGGCAAGGTGCCCAGGTCGGACGCCGCATCGTACATCGCGGGCACTTCCTTCTTCATCGCCACGCTGTCCCAAACAGCGACGGTGTCGGTGCTGACAGGTAGAGGACCAAAGAAGAACTCAAAGATCGCATTGGAAACGGCTGGGGGCACAGGCGCAGGTTTCACGTCGTGCTTGCACGAAACAACCCCGCCCGCGACGGCCATCAGAAAGGCGAGCTTCAATGCCGTACGCTGAAACAGCTTCTTGATGCCCGACGACATCCGATTCTCCATTGAAATAAACAATGGAGAAACTATATATTCTATAACTTTATGTCAAAAACTTAATATAAAGGCAAAGAATATAAGCCCTTACAAAAGCTTACCGGCCCGTGGTCGCGAAGGTGTCGCTGTCGTCCCTGTAGTCGGTGCAGAGGACGGTGTAGGCGGCCTTGATATCGGGCATGGCGCGTTCGACGGCGGCTTCGCCTTCGGCGATGAGTTCTTCCGCGCGGTCGAATTCCATCAGGCCGATGTGGCCGATCCGCGGCACGATCAAAACGTCAGGCGGGTCGCCTGCAAGGCGCGAGCGCGCGAGACGGTCCTGCACGATGTTGAGCGAGGAGACCATGACGCCGAACATGCTCGGGTTGTCCTGCTCGCGGCGGAACATGCGGCTGATGAAGTCGCTCTGCTTGGCGGCTTCCACCGCCGAAGGTCCTTGGAAGTTCATGAGGTCGAAGCCCGCGACCGTCGGCACCTTGTCGCCGGGGCGCTTGGCCTTGCCGATGATGTCGCCGCTGGCGTTGACGGCGATCGTCATGCGCGCGCCCATCGCGGTCGCGGCGGAGACGGGCACGGGGTTGACCAGCGCGCCGTCGATCATCCAGCGCCCGTTCATAGAGACCGGCGGGAAGATGCCCGGCAGCGAGAACGACGCGCGCATGATGTCGATGAGGCGCCCGCGGCGCATCCACACTTCGTGGCCGGTCACAAGGTCGGTCGCAACGGCGATGAAAGGATGCGGCAGGTCTTCGCTGCGCACTTCACCGAAGGTGTTGAGCATCAGTTTCAGCAGGCGCTCGCCGCCGATCAGGCCGCTGCTCTTGACGCGGAAGTCGAGATAGCTGAGCACCTTGAATTTCGTCAGTTTGTAGGCCCAGTCTTCCACCTCGTCGAGGCGGTTACTGAGGTAGGCGCCGCCCACCAGCGCGCCCATCGAGGTGCCGGCGACGATGGTCGGCTCGATCCCGTGGCGCTTGAGCGCGCGCAGGACGCCGATGTGAGAAAGCCCGCGCGCCAGGCCGCTGCCCAGCGCGATGCCGATCTTGGGCGCGGAAGCCATGACGGTGCCGCCCTGCCCGCCGTTGCCGCCCGTATTCGGGCCTACGGCAGCGGGTTTTTCGGACGGCGGCGTGCTTTTCATTCCAAACATGGTATCCCCATCTTGATTATGGATAAAAAATACCCGCAAAACCCCAAAAAGGCTTTGCATCGGCAAGAGGCTCAAGACTAAACTCCCCTCGACCAGTTTAATCCAAATGCTTCAGAAAGCACGCACAATCTCATGGCTCCCCCGCCGTCGACCCCCCGCATGACCCCTTCGGCCGTCCTGATCAAGCGGGTGGCCAAGACTTATGTCCTGCGCCACTGGGCGCGCGTCCTTGCGGCGCTGGCGCTGATGCTGCTGGGCGCAGGCCTGACCGGCTCGATGGCCAAGCTTATGGAACCGATCATCGACAAGGTCTTCAACAGCCACGACGGCTCCATGCTGTGGCCGGTGGCGATGCTGGTCTTCGTCGTCTTCAACCTGCGCGGCTTTGCGACCTACGGGCAGGCGGTCACGCTCAACAACCTCGGTCAGCGCATTGTGGCCGACGTCAACCGCGACCTCTTCGGTCACCTCGTCTACGCCGATCTCGCCTTCCTGCACAACGCGCAGAGCGGGCAGCTGCTGTCGCGCTTCATCTCCGACACAGCAATGATGCGCACCGCGATCATCGAGTGCCTGACCGGCCTCGGCAAGAACCTCTTCACCGTCATCGCGCTGATCGGCGTGATGTTCTACCAGGACTGGCGCCTCGCCATCATCTCGGTCACCGTCTTCCCGGTGGCGGCGCTGTTCGTCTCCAAGCTCGGGCGCAAGCTCCGCAAGATATCCACCAACACGCAGGAAGAGGTCGGTCGCCTCTCCAGCTCGCTCAACCAGTCGTTCCAGGGCAGCAAGCATGTGCGCTCCTACGGCATGGAGGAATACGAGAAGGGCCGCATCAACGCGATCATCGAGAACCTCTACCGCCTGCTCAACCGCTCCAACCGCGTCTCGGCCATCCTCTCGCCGGCTTCCGAAATCATCAGCGGCATGGCCATCGTCTTCATCATCGTCTACGGCGGGCACCAGGTGATCGACGGCACCAGCACCGCAGGCAAGCTGTTCTCCTTCATCACCGCCTTCCTGATGGCGTTCGAGCCGATGAAGCGCCTCGCCAAGCTCAACGGCACCATGCAGATGGGCCTCGCCGCCGCCGACCGCACCTTCCGCCTGATCGACTCCCACCCGCTCATCACCGACAAGGCCGGCGCAATCGAATTGACCGCGAAAAACCCCGACATCAGCGTCGAGCATGTGCGCTTCGCGTACCAAGACGGCACCGAGGCGCTCGCCGACCTCAACTTCACCGCGCCCGCCGGCAAGACCGTCGCGCTGGTCGGTGAATCCGGTGCCGGCAAGTCGACGCTGCTCAACCTCATCCCGCGTTTCTACGACGTGACGGACGGCGCCATCCGCATCGGCGGGCAGGACATCCGCGACGTGACGCTGAAATCGCTGCGCCGCGCGATGGCGCTGGTCAGCCAGGAAGTCGCCATCTTCAACGACAGCGTGCGCGACAACATCGCCTACGGCTCGCTCGACGCCACCGACGAGCAGGTTGTCGAAGCCGCGAAGAACGCCGCCGCCCACGATTTCATCATGGAACTGCCGCAAGGCTACGACACCCGCGTCGGCGAGAACGGCGTAAAGCTCTCGGGCGGCCAGCGCCAGCGCATCTCCATCGCGCGCGCCATCCTGAAAAACGCGCCGATCCTGCTGCTCGACGAGGCCACCTCGGCGCTCGACGCCAACTCGGAGCGCTTCGTGCAGGCCGCGCTTGACCGCCTGCAGCAAGGCCGCACGACCATCGTCGTCGCGCACCGCCTCTCCACCATCATCAACGCCGACATCATCCATGTCATGCGCGACGGCCGCATCATCGAGAGCGGATCGCACCAGGAACTGCTGGCCAGGAACGGCGCCTATACCCGCCTCTACGGCAATATGCTGAAAGAAGCATCGTAAAAAAAATCATTTGATATCAATTCGATATAACGCATGACGCCACAGCTGCGCCTACTATTGTTGACATAATTTTACGTTTTAATACAATGGCTCCCGATCAACCGGGAAGCCAGATTTGAGACAGCCTCTTCATCATCCGTCACATCGCATGCATGCCGTCGCCGACGTCCGCAGGACAGCGGCAGCCGTCACGGCGGCCGCGCAACATGTGACGCTCGAACAGGATACGGAGAAGCTGGCCGCTTACGCGCGCTTCCTGCTGGCGCGCCGCCCGGCGGTGGCGGAACTGGATCCGCAGATCCACCACGTCGGCGGCCCGCGCGCCGAGACGGCGGCCTACGTGATCGCGCTCGACAGCATCAATTTCGGCTCCGGCTATTTCGCCGAGACGGGCCTCGAATACAACACCATCGCGCAAGGCCTCATGCATGCTTTCCAGCGCGGCGAGATGAACACGCCCGAGCAATGGTCGCAGGCGACGCCCGCCTTCTTCGCCGAGGCCTTCGGCATGCGCCCACACATCCTCACCGGCCTTTTCGCGCAGCACCTGCGCGCGACGGGCGAGCGGCTGATCGCCGATTACCAAGGCAAGCCGCTCAACCTGCTCGAGGCCGCGCAAGGCTCGGCGCTGATGCTGGCCGACCTTGTGGCAGGATGGGAGAATTTCAACGAGCCCTTCCTCAAGCGCGCACAGATCCTCGCGGCCGACATGCACCTGGCGCTCGGCCCCTTGCGCGACATGGACAAATTGACGATCTTCGCCGACAACATGGTGCCGCACGTGCTGCGCCATGACGGCATCCTGCGCTATAGCGATGAACTGACCGAGTTGGTCGATCTCGAAGCGCCCCTGCACCCCGGCGGCGAGATGGAGACCGAGTTGCGCGCGAGCGCCATCCATGCGGTCGAACGGCTGCGCGACGCGGCGCCCGCCGGCACCACGGCGGTCAACCTCGACCACCTGCTCTGGCATCGCGGGTATGAGCCGGACATGTACGCCAAGCCGCGCCACAAGACGCTGACGACGGCGTATTAAGCTCTACGATTAAGGTTATTTCCGCTGATCGACCGCGACGAACGGACGGGCGACCGCGCCGGTGTAGAGCTGGCGGGGGCGACCGATCTTCTGGGTCGGCTCCTCGATCATCTCTTTCCACTGCGAGACCCAGCCGACGGTGCGCGCGACCGCGAAGAGCACGGTGAACATCGCCGTCGGGAAGCCCATCGCCTTGAGGATGATGCCCGAGTAGAAGTCGACGTTCGGGTACAGCTTCTTGTCGATGAAGTAAGGGTCCTTGAGCGCTATGCGTTCGAGTGCCGGCGCGATATCGAGCATCGGGTCGTCCTT
>CAYZCE010000021.1:0-36826 GCA_964476835.1 uncultured Rhodospirillaceae bacterium | reverse complement strand
CTATTTCTGATGGCCCACCAGTCCGCGCTCATTGCCACCGATATCAATGCCTATCTCGAACAACACGCGCGGAAAGACGTGCTGCGCTTCATCACCTGCGGCTCGGTCGACGACGGCAAGTCGACGCTGATCGGGCGCATGCTCTATGACAGCAAAATGATCTTCGACGACCACCTCGCGGCGCTACAGGGCGACAGCAGGAAATTCGGCACCACCGGCGAGACGCTCGACCTCGCCCTCCTCGTCGACGGCCTCGCCGCCGAGCGCGAGCAGGGCATCACCATCGACGTCGCCTACCGCTTCTTCTCGACCGAAAAACGCAAATTCATCGTCGCCGACACGCCGGGGCACGAGCAATATACGCGCAACATGGCGACCGGCGCTTCCACCGCCGACCTCGCCATTGTCATCGTGGATGCGCGCAAGGGCGTGCTGACGCAGACGCGTCGTCACAGCCTGATCGTCTCCATGATGGGCGTGAAGCGCGTGGTGCTGGCGGTCAACAAAATGGACCTCGCGCGCGAGGGCGAGACGCTCTACAGCGAAAGCATCTTCCGCCGTATCGAGGCGGAATACATGGAATTCGCGAAGATCTGCGGCATCGAGCATGTGCAGGCCATCCCCGTCTCCGCCCTGCGCGGCGACAACGTGACGGTCAAATCCGACAACATGCCGTGGTACCAAGGCCCGGTGCTGCTCGAATACCTTGAAGGCGTACAAGCAGGCGAAAGAGCCGAACAGGCCTTCCGCATGCCGGTGCAGATGGTCAACCGCCCCAATGCTGATTTCCGCGGTTTCATGGGGCGCGTCGCCGCCGGCGCCGTCAAGCCGGGCGACCGTGTGCGCGTGCTGCCCTCGGGCAAGCTCTCGACCGTAGCGCGCATTGTGACGTTCAACGGCGATCTCGAACAATCCGCGGCGGGCGAGGCGATCACGCTGACGCTGACCGATGAAATCGACATCTCGCGCGGCGACGTCATCGCGGCGGCGAACGACCCTTGCGAAGTCGCCGACCTCTTCGAGACGCGCCTGATCTGGCTTTCCGAAAAACCGATGGTGCCGAGCCGCCAGTATATCTTGCAATCCGCCGCCACAACCGCGTTGGCCACGCCGCAGAAGCCCAAGCACCGCGTCGACCTCAACACGATGGACCAGGTGCCCGCCAAGGCGCTGGCGCTCAACGAAATCGGCGCATGCGACATCGCGCTCGACCGCAAGATCGCGTATCAGCCTTATGCCGAAAACCGCACGCTCGGCGCCTTCATCCTCATCGACCGCATGACCAACGAGACGGTCGCGGCCGGCATGATCAATTTCGCGCTGCGCCGTTCGGCCAACGTGCATATGCAGGACTTCACCGTCGATGCGGCGGCGCGCGCAGGCCTTAAAGGCCAGCAGCCCTGCGCGCTGTGGTTCACCGGGCTTTCGGGCGCGGGCAAGTCGACCATCGCCAACGCGCTGGAAAAGAAGCTGCACATGCTCGGCAAGCATACCGTCACGCTCGATGGCGACAACCTGCGCCACGGCCTCAACCGCGACCTCGGCTTCACCGAGCAAGACCGCGCCGAGAACATCCGCCGCGCCGCCGAAGTGGCGAAACTGATGACGGAAGCCGGGCTGATCGCGCTGGTATCATTCATCTCCCCCTTCGGCGCGGAACGCCGCATGGCGCGCGAGTTGCTCGGCGAAGGCCGCTTCATCGAGATTTTCGTGGATACGCCGATTGAAGTCGCCGAACAGCGCGACGTGAAAGGCCTGTATAAAAAGGCGCGCGCGGGCATCATCCCCAACTTCACCGGCATCAGCAGCCCCTATGAAGCACCGGAAAACCCGGAACTGCGCCTCAACACCGTCGACAAGACGGCGGAAGAACTGGCAGACGAGATCGTCGCGCTGCTGGAAGAGCGCAATATCTTATCCTAACCCTATTTGTCATCCCGCCGAAAGCCGGGATCTCATGCGGCATGGCCGCCTTATATGACGCGCAGACGCGCTTTAGATCCCGGCTTTCGCCGGGATGACGGGTGAGGACTTAATATTAGCGCTTGAGAAACTCTTCGTTCAGCTCGCCATGCGTGATGAAGCCCTTGATGTCGTCGGCGACGAAGCCGAGGGACATCGGGCAGGCGATGCCGGGCAGGACGTTGACGTCGTACACTTCGCCGATCGCGCCGTCGATGCGGAACCATTCGGCGACGGTGCCGGTTTCGGTGTCGATCACCTGGATGCCGCACCATGCTTCCGAGTCGGCGTCCTTGAGGCGCTGGTCGAGCGCGAGGCCCTCGAAACGCTGGTAGCGCGGCTTGGAGAGGCCGATGAAGGCATACTTGCCGCTGAACGCGAGGCCGCGCACGAAGCCGGGGCAGAAGACCACGGGCTTGAACTTCTTGTTCTCGATGTCGACGGTGCCCAGTTCGCCGGTGCCGGAATTGAGCACCCACAGCTTGCCGCCGTGCAGGCGCGGGCTGTGCGGCATGGAGAGGCCTTCGCAGACGATCTCGTTGGTGCGCACGTCGATGACGACGCCGCCGTCGCCGCGGCGGTCGCGCCAGCCGTCGATGGTGTTGGAGCGGCTGACGGCCGTCACATAAGCCGGACGGCCGTTTTCCATCGCCATGCCGTTGAGGTGGCAGCGGTCTTCGGCGACGATCTGGCTGATGAAGGTCGGCTTCCAGATCGGCGTGAAGCTGTCTTTCGAGTCCACGGTCGCGAGGCAGTTGTGGCGCGTGTTAACGAAGACGATCTCGCCCTTGTCCGTCAGGCCGACGTCGTGCGCGTCGAGCACGCCGGTGGTATAGGTCGTGCGCGGCACATAGCACGCGTCATAGGTGTGGTTGATGAACTGGCCCTTCTTGAGGACGTTGTGGAAGCGCTGGATCTGGAAGAGCGTCGCCAGCACCAGCTCGGTGCCTTCGACCCAGATGCCCATCGCCTTCTGGAACAGGCGCTCATTGATCATCAGGCCGCCCTTGGGGTTGCGGCCGAGCAGGTAGAACTTGCCCGACTGGTACGACGTCAGCGCGACCGAGAGGTCGAGGCGCTTGAGCATCGTCGTGAAGCCGCCGGAGACGGAATAGGAAATCTTCTTCTTGGGATCGTTCTTGTCGTCGGCAGGCGCCGTCGCGGTCTCGCCGGCGGAGGATGCGGGAGCATCGGCCACGGCCAGGTTGTCGTTCTTTTCCTCGGCGGGGACGGCGGCGGGCGCGGCGGCTTTCTTCTTCGACTTGGTCACGTCAAAAATCCATATATAAATTGTGTTGCTGCTCCCTGAGGAATAGCAAATCGCACCCCCGGGCGCAATGAAAAGAGGCGGTCCGCCGGGCGGCCGCCTCTTTAAAAATCACGGAAAAAGGGGGATCAGAACGTGTAGCTGACGAACTGGGCGAAGGGGATGTGGCCGGTCGCGACCATGTAAATGAAAGTCATGATGACCATCGACCAGAAGGCGCGCTTGAAAGATTCCTGCTTGGTGACCCGTTTGACGTTCGCGAACATGGAATCTGCGTCCCTTTTCCTGAATATTGAATGAATATAACCTATCATAAGCCCTGCGGCTTATCAAGAAATTTTTAACCTTTTCAGGCCTTGGTCAAGCCGCTGTTAATTCTCGCCAAAAACGCGTCGAGGCGCGACTCCCAGCCTTCATCCGACAGGCGCAGGGCGGCTTCTTCCGCCTCGAACAATCGTGCCACGGCGGCACGGTTGCCGCGGCCGGTGGTGTAATCGGCCACGAAGCGCGTCCATTTGATATAGCGCAGCCACGACGACAGGCGGTCACCGCCGGCGGCCAAGCGGGCGGAGATGCGCTCAAAAAACAGGCGCAGGTCGTCGTCGCCGACCCATTCGAGCGCCATCTGCCAGACGTTTTCGCGCACCTGCTCCCACGCGGTGCCGGTGCGGCGCTTGGGGCTTTTCCAGTGGCGCAGCGCGAAAGCTTTCAGCTCGTCATGCGCGGTCTTGTCGGCGCATTGGCTGTAGCGCGTCAGCAAGGTCGCGAGGTCTTCGTCGAGGAAGGCCGGCATCTCCTCGATCAGCGCCAGCGCCTGCGGGATCATCGCCTTGAAATCGGCATCCGGCGCGCTGCAGGCGAAGCGGAGGGCGCTGCGCGTCAGTTCCTGCCAGAACCAGCTTTGCGGCGCGATCTGCAGGACGCCCGCGACATGGCGCACGTCTTCGCGCGTGCCTTTCAGCCAGCGCTCCGCATAGGCGCCGCAAGGGTCGCTGCCGAACAGGTCGAGGTTGCCCTCGATCGTCTTGAGCCACAGCGGGCGGTAGGTGATCGTCTCCAGCAGTTTCGGATAGGTGTCGACGAGGAAGCGGCGGATCGTCTCCTGCTCGCTGTAGCGCAGCGGCGGCGCGAAGTAGGATTGCATCACGCCCTGCCATGTCGTCTCCCACAACTCGCCCTGCTGCGCTTCATAGCGGTAGCGGCGCAGGAGGATGTCGAGCTTGCGGTGATCTTCGGCGATGCAGCGGTTGCCCACCGCCTCGATGCGCGTGTAGAGGCCGAAGGCGACAAGGTCATAGAGGTATTCGATGTCTTCGCCGATGCGGCCCTGCAGATACAGCAGCGCGGCTTGGTAGACTTCGGCGCCCGAGGGCTTCATGCCCTGCCCATACGTCTCCGCGATCGCGAGGCATTCGCCCGAAAATCCGGTCCCCGTCCCCGCCACGGCCTGCTGCAACCCCGTCTTGAGCGAGGAAGTCAGCGCCGCCATGTCGGATTGGAGACGGTCGGTCAGCACTTACCGAACTCCTTGGAGGAAAGGTCGGGCTTGGGCTGCTTTTCGGCCTGTTCCTTTTCGCCGACCTGCCAGAATTCAAGCTTCAGCTCCACGCGGCGCGAGCGCGCCTTGGAGGCCTGGATCGAGTTGAACGAATAGCCGCCGACGAGGAAGAGGTCGCGGATCTGTTTCAGCTGGTCTTTCGTCAGCGACGGCTGGCCGCCGGGCGCGAACATGGTGCAGACCACCTTGCGGCTGCGCTGCAGCGAGAGGTCGAGGTTGAAAAGATACGTGCCGTCGGTGTCGGTGAAGCCTTCGACCACCACACGCTTGAGCCACTTCTTGCCGAGCGGCGTCGCGGCCGCGTCTAGCACGTGCGGGAAATAGCCGCGCAGGAATTGCGCGCCCTCGTCGGAAATGTCAGCCGATCCGGACATGAAACTGACCGCCGAACCGAGGTCGACGCGTACGGTGTCCTTATTGATGGTGACCTTGACGGCGGGGCGTACCTTGTCGGAGCTGGACTTGAGGGATTTCGCGAAAGTCTCGATTTCCGCCTGGCGCTCCTGCGCGAGGCGCGAGGCGTTGGAGAGCGTGTCCATCTGCTGCTTCATCGCAGCGATGGTGACGGCCATCACGACGAGAAACACCGTCATCGAGGCCGTCATCAGGTCGGCGAACGAGATCCAGTAAGGGCGCTCGCCCTCGTCCCGCACGCCGCGGCGTATGATGTTGCGCGCGAACATCAGCCCGCCCTGCGCAGTTTAGAGACGGACGCCACCATGCTGTCGACGGTGCCCGACAGCGCCTGCAGCGAGGTGCCGAGCTGGCGGTTGGTCTCCGCGCTCATCGTGCGGACCTGGCCGATCATCTCGACGCCGAATTCCTGGAAGGCCTGCTTGAGCACTTCGTTGATGCGGAAGAGGTAGTCGCGGCTTTCCTGCTCGGCGCGCGAGAACGACGCAACGATGCGGTCCATGTCGTCGACCAGCTTGCGGCTGACGCCGGTTTCCGCCCCTGCGAGCGCGACGAGGTCCTGCAGGTGCAGCACCTGACGCTCGACGCTCGTGCGCATGGTTTCGTATTCGCCGAAGGCCTGACGCATGAGGCCGGTTGTCGATTGCATGATGCGCGCCGCCTCGCCCATGTCGCCGGTGACGCCGGAGAGCGATGCGCCCGCCGTGGTGAAGCGGTCCGCCGCCTCGCGCATGACGAGGGCGCCCTGCTGGATGCCGTCGGCGGCGGTGAAGGCGGTGTTGCGGATGGTCTCGAGGTCGCGGCCCGTCGCGGTGCTGACGGCGCGGATGTCGTCGACCAGCCTGTTGACGCTGTTGGTGAGGCCGCCGTAAAGCGCTTCGGCGGAGACGAGCAGGTTCTGCTGGCGTTCTTCATCGGCGGCGGCGATGCGGTTGCGCTCGGCGGCCATGACGGCGAAGGCGTTGTGCTGCATCGCGGCCAGTTCTTCGCCGGCGCGGCCGGTGACGGCGCGGATGTCGTCGACGATGCGCGCGACGTTCTGCGAGAGGTCGCCGTACAAAATCTGCGCGCCCGCGAGCAGGTTTTCATGGCGCTGGCGGTCTTGCTCGATCTGACGCGCACGGTCGTCGGCCATCACGCCCATCGCGGAGTTCAGGCGTTCCATCGCGGTTTGCACGGTCGCGTCCATCACGGTGGAGAAGCGCTGCTGCTGCTCGCCCATCTGGCGCGTCATCTGTTCCTGCGCGGTCATCATGCGCAGGATGAAGTCTTCAAGACGGCCCGAGACGCGGTCAGCCGCGGAAACGCCCGCGCCCGCGATGTCGTTGATCGAGCGCGAGACGGCTGCCTGCACTTCGCCGATGGTCTCGGACGATTGCTGGATCGACTTGTTGATGCCCTGGATCTGCCCGCCGAAGGCGTCGCCGAGACGGTCCATGAAGCCGGTCTGCAAATTATCGATCAGGCCGCCGACGGCGTCCTGCTGGTTGCGCGTGACTTCCTGCACGGCGACGGAGAGCGCGGCCATCGGCTGCGCCAGCGCGGTGTGGATGGAGTCGGAGATGTGCTGCGTCATCGCCTGCATCTGCACTTGCTGCGCGGCGATCTGGCGCTCGGAGACGCTGTACATCAGGCGCGCGAGGTCGCCGACCAGCGCGGTCTTGAGGCTTTGCTGCGCGGCGTTGGAACCTTCGGCTTCCATGACGAGGCGCGCGAGATAGGCTTCGCCGGCGCCGGCGGTGTAGAGGCTGTCGATCTCCTTCGTCAGCGCGTCGACGAGGCGATAGCACTCGGTCAGGATCGACTTTTCCTTGTAGGTGATGAAGATCGCCGCGAGGATCGCAAGACCCGAGCCGACGAAAGCCGAGGTGACTTCCTGCAGCAAGAGCGGCAGCGATTCCATCGTCTGATCGGGATCAGGCTTGAACTGGTGCAGACCCCACACGAGGCCGGAGAAGGTGCCGATGATGCCGATGCCGGTCAGGATGCCCGGCAGGTGGCGGTAGAAGTCGGCGTTGATTTTCAGATCGACGATCGTCTCTTTCGAGAAATACGCTTCGGCGGGCACGGTCGCCAGCACGGTCTTGACGCTTTCGCCACCATCGGCCTCGCGCGACTGCACGACGTGCAGCGAGTGGCGATATTCCGCCCACAGCTTGGCGAACGGCGACTGGTCGAAGATCGCGAAGAGGCGGTCTTCCAGTTCATCGAGCGACAGGCCGGGTTCGTTGCGCAAGCCGCGGATGCGCGCGACTACGTCGGTCAGGCGGTCGCGGATGATTTCCGCCGGCCATTGGTAGTTCTTGAGGTAGCTGACGCCAAGGCCGCCGACTGCGGAGAGCACCGGGATCAGGATGTAGAAATTGAGCTTCGCGCTCATCCCGAAAAACGACACGACATCGTTGACGACAGGTTCGATCATGGTCGGAACACCCCTTTGGCAGCGCAGCTTGTGAAAGTTGCGATAATGCTACCAAAGCCCGGTTACCGAAACAAGATTGTATATTCTATTGTCGGCGATATTTGCCGGCTTGACATTTCAAATATATGAAAATATCCGGCGAGATTACCCGCGCCCGACCACGGCGTAGACGGCCTTGATGTCTTCCTTGCGGATGTCCATCTCTTCGGGCGGGTTGAGTTGGGCGACGCGGATGCGGTCGTCGGCCTGGCGCAGGAAGCGCTTGATGTAGGCGTCGCCGCTTTTCAGCTCGATCACGCAATCCTTGTTCATCTCGGGCGGGCGGCCGGGGTGCACGTAGATCAGTTCGCCGCGGAAATAGCGCGGCTCCATCGAATCCGAGAAGACGTAGATCGCGAAAGCGCTCTGGATGCCGAACTGCGCCGGATGGCGCGCGACCCAGTCCACCACGTCGCCGTTGGCGAGATTGAGGCCTTTTTGCAGGCTGCCCGCCGCGTAGCCGTAGACCGGCACCATCTGCGCCGTCTCGGGCGACGGGAAAGCCTGCGCCTGCACATCGGAGAAGCCGCGGCGCGCGCGGTCCTGCTGCCGGTATTCAAAATTGCCGCCCGCCGCCGGTGCCGAGAGGTCGAGCTTCACCCCGAGGTAATCCTCGATCATCGGGATCTCTTCCGCCATGATGTTGCGGCGGCCGTAGAGCATGCGGTTGACCGCGGCGGGGTTGAGCCCCATGCGCTCGGCGAGGCCTTTTTGCGTGAGGCCCGGCGTCGTTTCGAGGATCGTGCGAATTCTGTCGTAAATGCGTTGCGTCATGTATTCACATTACAGCATTTTTTTTCGTGATGATAGAGCAATATTTACTACATTTACTAAATTATTCAATAATTTGCTAGATTATGAAATAAATGATAAAAATGAAATCTTGATTGACTAATTATTGCGAATATATCAACATAAGTCCTCTCGATTCTCCGGAAGGACTTTGATGTACAACACTTTCAAAATTCGATGTGGCTTCCCGGCGGATGCCCGGCTGGCGGCGGCAGCGAAGCGGGCCGGCCTGCCGCGCGGGATGGCGCTGGCGCTGTGGATCGCGCTGCGCGACGCGACGATGCGCGGGACGGAAGAAACCGAAGCCGAAGACCTCGCCGCCGCGCTTGAGTTCGACACGCCGGATGTCGCCGCGCTGCTCAAGGCCTTCCGCGACAAGAAGATGATCCGCGACAACGGCGGGCTGTACGGCGACACCGCCGTCTCGCCCGTCACCGTCCGCACGCGCCGCCATCGCGCGCGCAAGCGGCGGCAGAAGCGCGACAATGATGTATGGCGCGACGACCCCGACGACCCCGCCGCGATCGAGAGCCGCCGCGCCCGCCTGCTCGCGCAACGCAACGCCCCGACAAAACCCACCACCCCCCGGAGACACTGACCATGATGACCGTCATCGACGACAAACGCACGAATACGCCGGCGCCAGAAGGCCTCAAGGACCCTTGGGCCGACTGGAAGCCACAATGGAACGGCAAGAAGAAGACGCCGCACGACCTGCAGGAAAAGCACTCGCCCACCGAAAGCGCGCAGGTGAAGCTGACCGCCGAACGGCGCAGCCACAAAAGCCAGCGCCGCATCGTGGATGCGCGCCTGTGGGACGGAATGGCGCCCGCGCAGCAGGACGCCGCGCTTGAGATCGCCGCCGCGCACGACATGATGGCCGCGGCCTCGGCTATGTGTCGAGCAACTGGGAGCGCATCCCCGGCTGCCGCGGCGCGGGCGACGTCTCGGAAATGCACGCGCGCCTGATCAACGCCTATGTCGAGTGGGCCAAGCGCTGCGCGAAGGCGAAGGTCAGCCACTCCATGATCATCGACATCCTGTCCTTCGGATTCTCCTGCCGCGCGCTCGACCGCGACCGGCGCCTGGGCAAGGGCAGCAGCCGCCAAAACCTGATGGAAGGCCTGAGCCTTTATTGCGAATTGCGCGGCTGGCCGACTTAATACCGCATTATGAATAAAAATATGGCGTAAACCAGCGCCCCGTCACGGCATTCATGTTGACTTGGGCAGGGCTGACAGATAAGAATTATTTGTTAGCGCAATCAAGGTTGTGCGTGATCTTTTGACCACTTGAATCTGAATAGAGGTTACCCTTGCGTCACATTACCCTCCGCACCGGCCTTGCCGTCGTCCTCGCCGCTTCGCTTTCCGGCTGCGTCATGAACAAGCAAGCATCCACATTCCAGCCCGAGCGCCGCACCACGGCGCCGGTTTCGACCGCAGCGCAGCAGGCCGACCAGCCCGCGCTCGTCGTCACCAACGATCCGCCGCCCGGCATCGTCTACCGCCGCGGCTCGCACGACACCGTCCTCGCCGCGCCGGAAACCGCGTCGGCCGTCACGCCCGACCTCACCACGCCGCTCTCGGCGCAAACGATCGAGACGCCCGTCACGCAAAAGGCCGCGGAACTCAACCGCGACTTCGACCGCCTGCGCGGCAACAGCGAAGACTACAAGCAGCGCCTGCACGAACTCGAGAACAAGTCCGACGCGCAAGCCGCCGACTACTACGCACTGGTCGCCTCGATCAACGCCGACCTGCAGAACGGCACCACGCGCGGCAACCCGATCCTCGTCGACCGCTGGAACGCCGCGATGGCCAAGCTCAACGGCCTGTCCGACAGCGCCTCGCTGCTCAACACGCTGGCGATGGACCTCTCCTACCAAGCCTCCAACGCGTCGTACCTGCTTGAATCGACCCGCGCCGCCTTCGCGATCTCGGGCGCCGTCGACGCCGACCACAAGAAGCTGGTCTCGCTCGAAGACGACATCAACGAAGACCTCGTCGCCGTCAACCGCCTGATGATCCAGACCAACGACGACCTCACCCGCCGCTCCAACTACCTGCGCACGGAACGCGCCAACCTGCAGACGCTGGCGCTTGCGATCGGCAACGGCGAACTGTACGGCAAGTCGATCACCAACGGCATCTTCAAGCGCGCCATCGAAGGCGACCAAAGCCTCTTGATGAACAACATCTCACCCGCCGCCGGCGGCATCAGCGCGGGCAACGCGCCCGTCGCGGACCTCTCGGCCTTCGCGAACCGCCATCCGCTGGTGGTCATCCGCTTCGACCACGACAACGTCGACTTCGACCGCCCGGTTTACACCGCGGTCAGCCAGGCGCTGGAAAAATATCCGGCCGCCAAGTTCGACCTCGTCGCCGTCAACACGGCAGCGGGTAACCCGGCGGAAGTGGCGCTCGCCTCGACCGCCGCGCGCAAGAACGGCCAGGACGTCATGCAATCGCTCACCCAGATGGGCGTGCCGCTTGAACGTATCAACCTGAGCGCCGCTTCCAGCAAAGACGTGCTGAACAGCGAAGTCCGCCTCTACATCCAGTAATGGAAGCCGCCACCCACCTCGATACCCTCACCAGCATCGCGCTGGTGATGACGGCGGCACTCATTTGTGGCCTGGTGCTGACGCGCCTGCGCCAGCCCGCCATCGTCGGCTACATCCTGGCCGGCGTGGTGATGGGGCCGGGCGGCTTCGGCATCATCGACAATACCGAGAGCGTGCAGCTGCTCGCCGAGCTGGGCGTGATCATGCTGCTCTTCGTCATCGGGATGGAACTTTCGCTGCGCGGGTTCAAGAGCGTCTACAAGACCGCGCTCGCCACCGTCGGCCTGCAGATCGTCATGGCGATCGCCGCGTTCTGGGTGGCCGGGCACTTCATGGACTGGAACTGGCAGCGCGTCCTCATCTTCGGCTTTGCGACCGCGATCTCATCGACCGCCGTCGCCATCAAGATCCTCGACGAGACCGGCGACCTCAACACGCCGGTCGGCCGCACCACCGTTTCCGTGCTGATCGCGCAAGACCTCGCGGTCATCCCCATCCTGCTCATCATCGGCGCTTTCGGCGGCGACGCGGCGGCGGCGGGCATGGCGGCGCTGGCGCGCATCGCCTTCGCCATCGGCTTCCTCGTGCTCATCACGTGGTTCCTCTCCCAGCGGGACAAGCTGGCGCTGCCCTTCACCGACTGGATCATCTCCAAGCCCGACATCATCCCGCTCGCGGCGATGGCGTTCTGCTTCACCTGCGCGGCGCTCTCGGGCCTGATCGGGCTTTCGACCGCCTACGGCGCCTTCATCGCCGGCCTCGTCATCGGCAACTCCGACGTGCGCGTGTGGCTGCATAACGCAATCGAGCCGATCCAGACCGTGCTGCTGATGGTGTTCTTCCTCTCGATCGGCCTGCTGATCGACGTCCAGTTCATCATGGCCAACTGGCACATGGTGCTGCTGGTGCTCGCGCTGGTGACGGTGCTCAAGACCATCGTCAACGTCGTGATCCTGCACCTGCTTGGCCGCAGCTGGAACCACTCGTTCCACAGCGGCGCGGCGATGGCGCAGATCGGGGAATTCTCGTTCATCATCGTCGCCGCCGGCCTGAACGCGCAGGTGTTCGGCAGTGATTCGTACCGTCTGATGATTGCGGTGATCGCGCTCAGCCTGCTGATCAGCCCGATGTGGCTGGCGGTCGCGCGGCGCCTGCACCGCCTCGCCCTTGGCCAGCCGCCGCGCCTGCCTAACTGATAAGAGCGCCGAAGTATTTCTTCAGGATATGATGCTCGATTTCCTGGCCTTCGCCGGGCTTGAGCTGTCCTAGTTCAAAAGGACCGTAGGAGACGCGGATCAGCCGGTTCACCTCGAGGCCGAGATGTTCAAGCACGCGACGGATTTCGCGGTTCTTGCCTTCGGTCAGCGTCATGATGATCCAGACGTTGGCGCCCTCGCCTTTCTCCAGCACGGCGTCGATCGCGCCGTAGGAGACGCCATCGACCGTGATGCCGTTTTGCAGGCGGTCGAGCTTCTCCTGCGTGACGCGGCCGAAGGCGCGCACGCGGTATTTGCGCTTGAGCGCCGTCTTCGGCATCTCCAGATGGCGCGACAGCGCGCCGTCGTTGGTCAGCAGCAGCAGGCCTTCGCTGCTCAGGTCAAGACGCCCCACCGAGACGACGCGCGGCAGTTCCTTCGGCAAGTGTTCGAAGACCGTCGGGCGGCCCTGATCGTCGTTGTGCGAGGTCACGAGGCCGCGCGGCTTGTGGTAGAGCCAGAGGCGCGTATGTTCCTTTTCGCCCACGCGCTTGCCGTCGACCGTGATCTTGTCGGCGTCGGTCACCAGCGTCGCGGGCGTGTCCAGCAGCTTTCCGTTGAGCTTCACGCGGCCCTCGAGAATCATGCGCTCGACGACGCGGCGCGAGGCGATGCCCGCGCGGGCCAGTCGTTTGGCGATTCGCTCGCCTTTTTCATCCTTCTCCATCGTCATGGATGTACTATAATCGGTTCATGGAACAAAAGCACTACATGATGGAGGCCATGACCGAGGCCCAAGCCGCCGCAGCGCGCGGCGAAGTGCCCATCGGCGCCGTCATCGTGGACGGATCGGGCGCCGTCATCGCCCGCGCCGGCAACGAGACCGAGGCCGCGCACGACCCGACCGCGCATGCTGAGCTGCTGGCCATCCGCCGCGCCTGCGCCGTGCGGAATGAGCCGCGCCTGCCCGACTGCGACCTCTACGTGACGCTCGAGCCGTGCCCGATGTGCGCGGGCGCGATCTCCTTCGCGCGATTCCGCCGCGTCTATTTCGGCGCCTATGACCCCAAAGGCGGCGGCGTCGACCACGGCCCGCGTATCTTCGACCACCCCACCTGCCATCACCGCCCCGAAACCTACGGCGGCATCGACGAGCAGGCCTGCGGCGACATCCTGCGCGGCTTTTTTAAGGACAAGCGTTGACATAAATGACACCCAACGACCTCTTCGACGATAACGATCCCTTCGGCCTCCCGCCCACAACGGCCACGGCCAACGCGCCTGCCGAATACACGGTGACGGAGCTGAGCCACAAGCTCAAGCGCACGGTCGAGGAGCAATTCTCCTATGTGCGCGTGCGCGGGGAGATCTCGAAGGTCACCGTCGCCAAGTCCGGCCACCTCTATACCGATCTCAAGGACGAATCAGCGGTGCTCAACGCCATCTGCTGGAAGGGCGCGCTGTCGCACCTCTCCGTGCGCCCCGAGGAAGGCATGGAAGTCGTCTGCACCGGCAAGCTCACCACCTATCCCGGCCGCTCCAACTACCAGCTCATCATCGAGACGATGGAACTGGCGGGGCAAGGCGCGCTGCTCAAGATGCTGGAGGAGCGCCGCAAGAAGCTCGCCGCCGAAGGCCTCTTCGACGCCGCGCGCAAGAAGAAGATCCCGTTCCTGCCGAAACTGATCGGCGTCGTCACCTCGCCGACCGGCGCGGTCATCCGCGATATCATGCACCGCCTCGACGACCGCTTCCCGAGCCATGTGCTGCTCTGGCCCGTCGTGGTACAGGGCGCGGGCGCGGCGGCGCAAGTGTCGGCCGCCATCCGCGGCTTCAATGCGCTCGAAGCGCCGTACCGGCCAGACCTCATCATCGTCGCGCGTGGCGGCGGGTCGCTTGAAGACCTGATGCCCTTCAACGACGAAATCGTCGTGCGCGCGGCGGCGGAAAGCAAAATCCCGCTGATCTCCGCCGTCGGCCATGAAACCGACACCACACTGATCGACTACGCCGCCGACCTGCGCGCCCCCACGCCCACCGCCGCTGCCGAAAAGGCCGTGCCGGTGCGCGCCGAGCTACAGGCCACGCTCATCGACTCCACCCGCCGCATGCTGACGGCGCAGACCCGCGCCATCACCCAGCACCGCACGCACCTGCAAGGTCTCGCGCGCGGCCTCGGCGACCCGAAACGCCTGCTGGAAACGACGATGCAGCGGCTCGACCATTTGTCGTCGCGCCTCGACCTCGGCCTGCAAAGCTGGCTGCAGCGCCGCAGCAATAAGCTGGTCGAGCTTTCCGCGAAACTGTCGCCGCAAACCTTGTCACGGCAAGTGAAAGACATGCTGCGCCAGGTCACCACCGCCGGCGAACGCCTGCGCAACACCGAGCGCAAGATATTGCAAGACCGAACGATACGCCTGCAGAACCTGTCGTCGTTGCTGGAGAGCCTGTCGTTCGAGCGCGTGCTCGAGCGCGGCTATGCCGTCGTGTTCGACGGCAAGGGCGAGATCGTGTCTTCGGCGAAGAAGGCCGCAGGGGACATCACCCTGCGCTTCCGCGACGGGGAAAAGGCGGCGACAATAAAGGAAAGCTGATCGTCAGCGCTTGGCAGGACCACCGGGTGTAAGCTTGACAATACGGCACGGCATATTGTCAGAGCCGAGTAGCTGCCAGTCGGCATGCCCCAGGGCACGGTTATTGTTCAGCCATGCAACAGCCTTTGCCGCATCATTGTTGAACTTATCTTTCAATTGCACGCGGAAGTCGCGCGGCATCGTGAAAACCCGGTATTTGCCGTCAAGCGTATCGGCGACGTAGATCGAACCATCCGGCGCCGCTTCGCCCATCTCGAGCGGACCGCCATTCTGCGCGCCACGCAAAGCCGACAATGCGCGATCCAACTTGTCCCGGTCTACAGGCGGACGCGCCGTGGTGTTTGGTATCGGTTTGTCGCATTCATGAGCCATGTCTATATTCTTTCGTTATTAAAATCGTACAATCACTCTAACAAAACATGTTTAACATATCGTTAAACATGTTTACCCGCCGAAATCGGCGAAATACGCGACCAGATGCTCGATCAGCTTGCGCGTCTTGGCGCTGAGGTGCTGCTTGTGCTGGTAGACGGCTTGGATCAACATCGGTTCCTGTTCGTAGTCTTCCAGCAGGACTTCCAGTTCGCCGTTCACCACATGCTGCCCGGCGATAAAGGTCGGCAGAAGGGCGATGCCGCAGCCGCGCACCGCCGCTTCGCAAAGGAGCGTGCCGCTATCGGTCGTGAATTTCCCGCCGACGTTTTGCCACACCTCGCGCCCATTCTCGCGGAACGGCCATGCCTTGGCATCGCCGATGCCGATATAGCTCATGCAGTTGTGGCGCGCGAGGTCTGCTGGTTTTTGCGGACGCCCATGTTGCGCGAGATAGTCGGGACTGGCGACAACGACAAGGCGGCTCTGCGCGAGCTTACGCGCGACAAGGCTTTGCTCGCGCACCGGCCCGATGCGGATGGAGAGGTCGACGTTGTCGTCGAGCGGGTCGGCCGCGCGCTCGTTCACGATCAGCCGTACCGTCACATCCGGCCATGCCTCAAGGAACAATGCGATGGCGGGGCCGAGGAACTTGTTGCCGAAACTGAGCGGCGCGCTGACGCGCACTTCGCCGACCGGGTGGTCGCTCTGGTAGCGCAGGTTCTCCTCGACCTCGGCAATCTCGTCGAGAATGCGCCGGGCACGCTCCATATATATGTAGCCTTCCTCGGTCAGGCTGACATGGCGGGTGGTGCGGCGCAACAGGCGGGTGCCGAGGTGATCTTCCAGGTCCTTGATGCGTTTGCTGATGACGGAATTGGCCACATGCAGCCGCGCGGCGGTTTCGGCAAAGCTGCCGGTCTCCGCGACGGTCACAAAAGCGATCATATTGGATATCCGATCCATTATTCTAAAATATAGAATAATATCTTACATAGAAGAAGTATTAATCTCTTTTAATGAACAATTTATACTGAAGGTATAACAATAGGAGGTACACCATGTTTACGGTAAGAAAAAGCGATGAACGCGGCGAAACCGGCTCCCACTGGCTGGACAGCAAGCACAGTTTCTCGTTTGCCGATTATTATGACCCCAAAAATATGGGTTTCGGCCCGCTGCGGGTCATTAATGAAGACTGGGTCGCCCCGGCCTCCGGCTTCGGCATGCACCCGCACCGCAATATGGAGATCATCACCTATGTGCTCGAAGGCGCGATCAGCCATGAGGACAGCCTCGGCTCGAAAGGCAAGATCAGCCCCGGCGAGGTGCAGGTGATGAGCGCCGGCGCCGGCATCCTGCACAGCGAGTTCAACCACGCGCCGCACGACCCGGTGCACCTGCTGCAGATATGGATCATGCCGAACAAGCACAACACCGCGCCCGGCTACCAGCAACAGGCCTTCGACCGCGCGGCCATGCAGGACCGCTTCCACACCATCGTCTCGGGACAAGGCGATGCGGGCGCGCTGGCGATCCAGCAGGACGCGACACTCAAGACTGCGTTAATCGGTGCCGGCAAGGCTGCTGGATTCACCACCGACGCGGGCCGGAAGTACTGGCTGCAAGTCGCGCGCGGCGAAGCCACTGTTGCCAGCCATGCGCTGGCGCAGGGCGATGCATTGGCGATTGAGAATGAAGCGGGCGACTTCAACGTCACTGCTGACACGGATGCAGAAGTGTTGCTGTTCGACCTGCCGAGGTAACACGATGCACCCCCTCTCCCTCCGGGAGAGGGTTGGGGTGAGAGATTGCACCGAACTCAACGCTTGTAAATCCCTCACCGTCCCCATGCTATCGCATGGGCCCCTTCCCTCTCCCGAGAGGAGAGGGCGTTTTGCTCGCTCAGGGTGGCAGGCAGAAGAGTGGTGTGCTACATCTAAAAGCCGCTCACCGAAAGGATTCCTCCCTTGACCCACCCGCCGCACCGCCGCAACCTGCTCGAAGGCGACGTCGCGCCGCACTTGCGGCGCTTGGCGCTGCCGATCATGTGGGGGCTGATGGCGCTGGGGACGTTCAGCGTCATCGACACCTTCTTCATCTCGCGCCTCGGTACCGGGGCGCTGGCGGCGCTCGGCTTTACCCTGCCTGCTGTCATGTTCTTCATGGGCGTGATCTTCGGCATGTCGGTCGGGGTCAGTTCCGTCGTCTCGCGCGCCTGCGGCGAGGGGGAGTGGGACCGGGTGCGACGCCTGTCCACCGACGCGCTGGCGCTGACCGCCGTGATCGCGACCGCCGCCGCCATCGTCGGCAGCCTCTGCATCGACGCCGTCTTCGCGCGCATGGGGGCAGGGCCCGCGCTGCTGCCCGAGATCGGGCGCTACATGGCGGCCTGGTACATCGGCATGCCCTTCCTGGCGGTCATGATGATCAGCAACGCGATCATGCGCGCGACGGGGGATACCAAACTGCCCTCGTTCATCATGGTCTCGATGGCGGCGCTGAACGCCTGCCTCGACCCCTGCTTCATCTTCGGCCTTGGGCCCTTCCCGCGGCTGGGGATGCCGGGGGCGGCGGTGACGCTGGCCACCACCTATGTCGTCACCTGCGCGCTTGCGCTCTATATGCTGGCCTTCAAGCGGAGGCTGGTGCTGCCGACCCTCTTCCACGCGGGCAGCACGGCGGCGTGGCGGCGCATCCTGCACGTGGGCGTGCCGGCTATCGCCAGCAACATGATCTCACCCATTTCGGCCGGGATCATCACGTGGATGGCGGCAGGCATCGGGCATGAGACGGTGGCCGCGCTCAGCGTCGCCGAGCGCATCGAAGGCCCGGCTCTGATGATCTTCTACGCCATGAGCGGCGGCGTCGCGATCTTCGCCGGGCAGAACTTCGGCGCGGGCAACTACGGCCGCATCCAGCAGGTGGTCGGCGTCGCCTCGCGCTATGCGCTGACCTGGGGCGCGCTGGTCGCGGCGGCCTTCTGGCTGCTCGCGCCCCTGCTGCCGCATGTCTTCACCAGTGATGCGCGCGTGATCGCGGACACCACGCTCTACCTGTGCATCGTGCCTGTCTCCTACGGCACGATGGGCATGATGGTCGCGGCCAACGCGGCGCTCAACGCGATGGGCAAGCCGCTGCCCGCCACGGTCCTCATCTTCCTGCGCACCTTCGGGCTCTATGTGCCGCTTGCGTTCCTGGGACGCGCGCGCTTCGGCTTCGCCGGCATCCTCGCCGCGCTCTGCGTCACCAACATCACGATCGGCGCGCTGTCATTCTTATGGAATAAACGTGCGGCACGCTGAAAACCCTCTTGTTTCAAGCGCGCAAGGCTCATATAAAAATATACGGGCCGCTTCTAGAACGGCCTCCATCCAGAACTATAACCACACACAAACCGGAGATCTCCACAATGAAAAAGTACCTCACTCTCGCTCTCGTCCTCGGCGCAATCGCATTCGTCAGCGTTTCCTACCTCGCTCAAGCTGAACCGGCTGCTGCTCCTGCTGCTCCCGCTGCAATGGCGCCGGCTGCTGCTCCTGTCTCTCCTGCTGTTGACGCAGCTGCGAAGGACGCAGACGCTTGCAAGACGATGGCTTCCGCTCCTGCCGCTGACGGCAAGGTTCCTTCGACCGAAGCGCAAGACACTGCTTTCAAGAAGTGCATGGACGACAAGGCGCACGCTGCGGCTCCCGTCGCTCCTGCTGCGAAGTAATTCGCGCGCGTCACGCTCTCTCTGATCGAAAGACGTGAAGCAACAAAAAGACCCGGAGGGTGACCTCCGGGTCTTTTTTGTGAATAAGTTTTGACAAGGTGTGAAATTTCGTTTTATGATTCTCTTATGTCGAGGATGCGCGGTGAAAACCGAGGCATTTTCGATTTGGTCAACCTCTGAAATAGGGAACACTACAATGGCTGTTAAGAAAAAAGCAAAGAAGGCTACCAAGAAGGCTGCTCCGAAGAAGAAGAAGGCAGCTGCCAAGAAGAAGAAATAAGTCTGACGACTTGTTTTGTAGGAGAAGGGCACCCCAAAGGTGCCCTTCTCTTTTTTTGGGCACAACCTGCGGGAAATGCGCGTATTTACTTTATTTTAAGCGCAATCGCGATAAAATTTATGCAGTGCTCTTTTGATGGGCGACCATGACGCCGACGTTTCAAAAAATCTCTCCGATCTCCGCAGAAAATTTCGCCGCTTGGTGTGCGACGCTCGACGATTTTTTTTCCACAAACGTAAAAAGAATTTTCGCGCGCGCGGCAAAAAAAGAACGAAAAATTTTTTTTGAAATGCCGCGAATCACCCCCCGACTCACAGCCCTCGTCCTGACGCTCCTCTGTCTTTCGCATGGCGCGGCTGCCCAAGAATTGGAAAATGGCATCCCTTGCCCGGGTGCATCATCCGGCGCGCATGATGCCTACCTCACCGCCGTCGCCTATGACAAAGGCACCTGCGGCAAGACCGCGGACGATACCCAAGCGCAAGCATGGTACCTCAAGGCCGCGCAAGCCGGCGACGCCGATGCGCAGTACCAGATGGGCGAGCACTACTTCTCGAACGACGACAGCAAGACCGATTTCGCCACCGCGAAGCAATGGTATCTCAAGGCCGCGCGTCAGGGACACGGCCTCGCGCAATTGCGCCTCGGCTTCATTTATGCGGAAGCGCATTACAGCGGCGCGAAGACGGATGATAAAGAGGCCGAGAAATGGTTCCTCGCCGCCGCACAGCAGAACGCGGGCGACGCGCAGTTCCGCCTCGGCACATTCTACCATAATTATAAGCAACCACCCGACCTCAAGAAGGCCGAATACTGGCTGACCAAGGCCGCCGAGGGCGGGCACCGCGTGGCGATGTACGACTTGGCCAACATGATCCGCGCGCGCGACCCCAAAACCTCGATCGACTGGCTCACCAAGGCCGCCGACCTCGACCTTTTGCAGGCGCAGATGATGCTCAGCACCATCTACGAGAAGGGCGACGGTGTGCCGGCCGACCCCGCGCAGTCGCTCAAATGGGCGGAACGCATCTCCGCCGCCCCCACCGCTGCGCCTTATTGGCTCAACCGCGTGGCGGACAGCTTCTACAATCAGGGCGACTTCGATTCTGCCCGCACCCTTTACACCCGCGCCGCGCGCCGGGGCGACCCCCATGCACGCGCGCGCCTCACCGAGATTGAAAAAAGGCAAGCCCATGACAGCCAGCGACCCGCTCAATAACAAGTCGATCCTGCTCATCATCACCGGCAGCGTCGCCGCCTATAAATGCGCCGACCTTGTCCGTCGCCTGCGCGAGCGCGGTGCCACGGTGCGCTGCGTTATGACCGGCGCGGCGCAGAAGTTCATCACGCCCCTGTTGATGGCCAGCCTGAGCCAACAGGAGGTCTATACCGACCTCTGGTCGCTCAAGGACGAGACCGAGATGGGCCATATCCGCCTCAGCCGCGAGGCCGACGTCGTGCTGGTCGCCCCCGCCAGCGCCAATACGCTCGCCAAGCTGGCGCACGGCACCTGCGACGACCTGGCCTCGACCGTCCTGATGGCGACCGACAAGCCCGTGATGGTCGCACCTGCGATGAACCCGATGATGTGGGAGAACCTCGCCACCCAGCACAATATCGCCCTGCTGCGCCTGCGCGGGATCGAGGTGCTGGCGCCCGCCGCCGGCATCATGGCCTGCGGCGAGAGTGGCAAGGGACGCATGATCGAGGTGCCCGACATCCTCGACCGCCTCGCCGCACATTTCAGCCACGCCCGCGCGCTGGAGGGCTTCCGCGCCGTGGTGACGGCTGGCCCGACCTATGAGGCCATCGACCCGGTGCGCTTCATCGGCAATTTCTCCTCCGGCAAGCAGGGCTATGCGATTGCATACGCACTCGCCAGCGCGGGCGCCGAGGTCACGCTGGTCAGCGGCCCGAGCTATGAAGACACGCCGCCGGGCGTCACCACCATCCGCGTCACTTCGGCGGACGAGATGCTGAAGGCCGTGATGCAGACGATGCCCGCCGATATCGCCGTCTGCGTCGCCGCCGTCGCCGACTGGAAGCCCGCGAAGCCGGCCAAGGACAAGATCAAGAAAGGCAAGGGCGCGCCCGAGGTGAGCCTGGTCGAGAACGTCGACATCCTCAAGACCATCTCGAATGCCGGAAAGAAACGGCCGAAGCTGGTGATCGGCTTCGCCGCCGAGACCGCCGACCTCAAGGCGCATGCAGAGAAGAAACTGGCGTCAAAGAATTGCGACTGGATCCTGGCCAACGACGTCGGCCCCGGCACGGGCGTCTTCGGCGGCGACTTCAACACCGTCAACCTCGTGCAGCGAACGCCCAAGAAAACGCGTATCACGCCCTGGCCGAAGATGACCAAGGACGACGTCGCGGCGAAGCTGGTGGAAGAGATTATTTCGGCCCTGAAAACTTGACCTGACGCCAGTACGCAGCCTGCGCGGCGTCGCGTTTGTTCTTCTCGATCGTCTCGGGCAGTTCCTTGACTTCAAGGCGCGTCAGCTGGCGGAAGATTTTTGGATTATTATAGGCATAGGTCGTCGCCGCCATCAGCACGCCGACGACGAAATCCTGCGATGCCGGTTCGCCGTTCTTGCCATCGCGCAGCTTGCCGTCTTGATAGAGGCGCACATGGCGCGGATGGCCGTCCTGCAAGACGATGATGGCAGGTTCGCCCGCAGGGCCGTCGTTGAGCTTGCCGTTCTTGTAACGCTCGATACCGGTGATGCCGCCGGCGGCGAAGTCGACCAGCGCCGCGACCAGCTTCTCGCCCGTCAGGCCGAGGATATCCGGGTTTTCCGCCGCCGCCGTGAAAACATCCAGCGACGCGGCCGTGAGCACGACCTTATAAGCGTCCTGACCCAGCGCGTATTCGATTTCGACTTTTTGATTGTTCATGGCCGACATTATGCCAAGGCAATGCCGGCGGCACAACCTTTAAAGCTCCGCATGCCGATATCCCTGCATATATAATATGGCGGTGAGGTCGGTGTGGCGGATCTGGTGGGGCGTCGCGGCGACGACCGCGGGCTTGGCGAAATAACCGACGCCTGCCCCGGCCTTCAGCAACATCGGGATATCGTTGGCACCGTCGCCGACCGCGACCACATCATCCAGCGGGCAGCCGCGGGCGGCGGCTTGCTCAACGACTTGTTTTTCCTTGGTGAATTTATCGACGATGGGCGGGATCACCTCGCCGGTCAGGCGGTCACCGACGATCTCGAGGCGGTTGCTGAAATCCTTATGAAAACCAAGCGTCGCCGCCACCGCGCCCGTGAAGATGTCAAAGCCGCCCGAGACGAGCACACAGGTCGCCCCCTGCCGCCGCATCGCCTGCACCAGCGTTTTCGCGCCCGGCGAATATTCGATCTCGCGCAAGGTTTCATGCAGCGCGCTCACCGGCAAGCCCTTGAGCAGGCGCACGCGCTGGCGCAGCGCTTCGTGGAAATCGACCTCGCCGCGCATGGCTTTTTCGGTAATCGCGGCGACCTGATCCTTGAGGTTGAAGTGCGCGGCCAGCTCATCCAGCGTCTCCTGCCGCACCATCGTCGCGTCCATGTCCGCAATCAGTAATTTTTTCTTGCGGGAGGGCGCATCCGGCTGCACGAAAATGTCAAAAGCGCCGAGGTCTTGCAAGGCATGGCGCAGCGCGGCGGTGAGGTCGGTCGACCTTTGCTGCAAACGCAGGTCGATGGCGCGGCCGGGATGCAGCACATCGACCGCGATGCCGTCGACGCCGACAGCCTTGACCCGCGCCAACGCCTTCTCCTGCATAGCCCCGTCGACCGCGCCGACGATGGTGATGATCGTACCCATGAAAAGCTCCTATTTACTGGTGACTATAGCGGTGGAGGCGTATAAAATCCATGCGTATTGCAAAGGAGATTTTACAATGACGATTCCCGCGCGCCCGACGGCGAAACCCCACAACCCCTGCTTCTCTTCCGGTCCCTGCGCCAAGCGCCCCGGCTGGTCCTTCGACGCGCTCAAGGGCGCGCTGCTCGGCCGCTCGCACCGCGCGGGCGTCGGCGTGAAGCGCATCGCGGACGTCATCGAGAAATCCAAATCCATCCTCGGCATGCCGAAGGACTGGAAGCTCGCCATCGTCCCCGCTTCCGACACCGGCGCGATCGAGATGGCGATGTGGTCGCTGCTCGGCCCCAACGGCGTCGATGTGCTGGCATGGGAAGTCTTCGGCAAGCACTGGGTCGAGGACGTCGTCAAGCAACTCAAAATTAAAGACGTGCGCGTGTTCGACGTGCCCTTCGGCCAGATTTCCGACCTCTCGAAAGTAGACACCGACCGCGACGTGATCTTCACGTGGAACGGCACCACCTCGGGCGTCAAGGTTCCCAACGGCGACTGGATCAAGGCCGACCGCAAGGGCCTGACCTTCTGCGACGCGACCTCCGCCGTCTTCGCGATGGACATGCCGTGGGACAAGCTCGACGTCGTCACGTGGTCGTGGCAAAAGGCCCTCGGCGGCGAAGCGGCGCACGGGATGCTCGCGCTCTCCCCCCGCGCCGTCGCGCGCCTTGAAAGCTACACGCCCAGCTGGCCGATGCCGAAGATCTTCCGCATCAAGAAGGGCGACAAGCTGTTCGACGAGCCTTTCGAAGGCAAGACGATCAACACGCCTTCCATGCTCTGCGTCGAAGACCATCTCGATACGCTCAAGTGGGCGGAAGGCATCGGCGGCCTGCCCGCGCTGCTCAAGCGCTCGCAAGACAACCTGCATGTCGTCGAGCAATGGGTCGAGAAGACCTACTGGGCGGAATTCCTGCCCGAGACGAAGGCGATCCGCTCCAACACCGCGATCTGCTTCAAGGTCGTCGATCCCTGGTTCCTCGCCCACGACAACGAGGCCCAGCTGAAGCTCATCAAGGAAACCGAGAAGATGCTGGACAAGGACGGCATCGCGTTCGAAATCGCCAACCACCGCGACAGCCCCGCCTCGTACCGCCTGTGGGGCGGCGCGACGGTCGAGGCCAGCGACCTCAAGATCTGCCTGGAGTGGATCCACTGGGCGTATGAGACGGTAAAGGCACAAGAACAAGCGAAGGCAGCATAACATGACCACCAAGCCCAAAGTCCTGATCAGCGACAAGATGAGCAAGCAGGCGGAAGAAATCTTCAAGTCCCGCGGCGTCGACGTCGTCGTCAAGACCGACCTCAAGCCCGAAGAGCTCAAGGCAGAGATCGCCAATTACGACGGCCTCGCCGTGCGTTCCTCCACCAAGGTCACCGCTGACATTTTGAAGTCTGCAGGCAAGCTGAAAGTCATCGGCCGCGCCGGCATCGGCGTCGACAACGTCGACGTGCCCGCCGCCACCCAATCGGGCGTCGTCGTCATGAACACGCCCTACGGCAACTCGATCACGACCGCCGAGCACACCATCGCCATGATGATGGCGCTGGCGCGCCAGATCCCCTCCGCCAACGCCTCCACCCACGCGGGCAAGTGGGAGAAGTCGAAGTACATGGGGCAGGAACTCTTCGGCAAGACGCTTGGCGTCATCGGCTGCGGCAACATCGGCGCCATCGTCGCCGACCGCGCCGTCGGCCTCAAGATGAAGGTCATCGCCTTCGACCCCTTCCTCTCGGCGGAACGCGCGGTATCGCTCGGCGTTGAAAAGGTCGAGCTGGAAGACGTCATCAAGCGCTCCGACTTCATCACGCTGCACACGCCGATGACCGAAGGCACCAAAGGCATCATCAACGCCGCCGCCATCGCAAAAATGAAGAAGGGCGTGCGCCTGATCAACTGCGCGCGCGGCGGGCTGATCGTCGAAGCCGACCTCAAGGCGGCGCTCGACAGCGGCCAGGTCGCAGGCGCGGCGCTCGATGTGTTCGAGGAAGAACCGGCGAAGTCCAACGCCCTCTTCGGCCACGAAAACGTCGTCTGCACGCCGCACCTTGGCGCCTCCACCGTGGAAGCGCAGGAGAACGTGGCGCTGCAGGTCGCGGAACAGATGGCTGACTTCCTGCTGCAAGGCGCTGTCGCCAACGCCGTCAACATGCCGAGCGTATCTGCTGAAGACGCGCCGAAACTCAAGCCCTACATGACGCTCGCCGATCAGCTCGGCAGCTTCGCCGGGCAACTGGTCGAAGGCGCGCCCACGGAAATCCGCATCGAATACGCAGGTTCCGTTTCCAGCCTCAACGTCAAGCCGCTGACCGCACTGATCGTGGCCGGGTTCCTCAAGCCCTCGATGGAAGGCGTCAACATCGTCTCCGCCCCCGCCAAAGCCAAGGAAATCGGCATCGCCATCAGCGAAACCAAGCGCGACAAGTGCGACACCTACCAGACGCAGGTGACCGTCACCGTCACGACCGCGAAGGGCCAGAACACCGTGGCCGGCACCATCTTCGGCGACCGCCCGCGCATCATCGACATCAACGGCGTGCCGTGCGAAACCAGCCTCGGCAAGCAGATGCTCTATGTGCAGAACCTCGACAAGCCGGGCCTGATCGGCGCGGTGGGCACGATCCTCGGCGACGCCAAGATCAACATCGCCGACTTCACGCTAGGCCGCATCGCAGGCAAGAACCGCGCGATCGCGCTGATCTCGGTCGACGAGCCGGTCTCCGACGCCGTCCTCGCCAAGATCACCAAGCTCGAGCAAGTCGAGCGCGTGCTGACGCTGAAGTTCTAAACGGCGCAAAAACCGGACAAAAAAAAGCCCGCCAATACGGCGGGCTTTTTCTTTGGCGTGAGCCGAACAATTACTTGTTCATTTCGCCTTCAGCAGCCGGAGCGGCTTCAGCCTTAACTTCAGCCTTCTTGCCGTGCTTCTTGTGATGCTTGTGAGCGGCCTTCTTTTCAGCCTTCTTCTCTACCTTCTTTTCAGCGGCAGGAGCGGCAGCGGCATCAGCAGCCGGAGCAGCAGCAGCTTCGGTCGTAGCGGGAGCAGCGGCGTCAGCAGCGTGAGCGAGAGAGGGAGCAGCGACGGCGAGGGCCAGAACTGCAACGAGTGCGTACTTGATCATTGTGGTTTCTCCTTGAGTTTTATGCATTTTTTCCGTCCCACTGGCACCCAGCGGGAGAGAATCGCACCTTGAGATGCGGCATGTAAGTTTATCGTAAGCTACGAAAAGGCCAAGAGCCAGAACAAAATATTTTTCGGTTGGCGAAGGGTTTTGTTTTACAGATTAAACAATTGGGAAGTCAGGCTTTTTCGGCTGGCTGGGGGTGGCCGGGGCGCGCAATTCGGCGCGGTGGACGGCCAACCAGAAGGCCGCCGCCAGAGCGCTCATCCCGGTGATCGTTCCGGCCTCGGCGCGGCGGATGAATTCGTCGGCGGGGACGACGACGGACTTGATGTCCTCCCCCTCGCCCGCGTGGCCGTGCACGCCGCCCGCTTGCGTCATGTCGACGATGCCGAAGACGAGCGCAAGGCGCTCCGACGTGCCGCCCGCGCTCACATAGGCGCCGGGGTGGATCAGCTTGGGGTTGTTGAGCGTGAGGCCGGTTTCCTCGACCATCTCGCGCTTGGCCGCATCAATCGCGGTTTCGCCTTTGTCGATCATGCCCGCAGGCAGTGCGTCGGCGAAGGGGTCGTCGCCCGCCGCCAGCATGCCGATGCGCATCTCGTTGATGAGCAGCACTTCGTCGCGCGCAGGGTCGTAGCCGAGGATGGCGACGGCGTGGCCGCGCTCGAACACCAGACGCTTCAGGTTGCGCGTGCCGCCGTCGTGGTTGTCCACCTCGACGTCGTATTCGTCGACCTTGAAGAAACCGTTGAAGACGCGCTTGACGTCGGTCACGCGGGCCTTGGGTTTTTCGTCGCTCATGGCGGACACTCCTTGACTGTCATTCGATAGGTGTTAGCATAGAATTTATGACAACAAAACGCAAGGGCGCGGTCCGCCGCGCCGACATTCCGCCTGCTATCTTGCGCCAGCTCAACCGCGGCGAGATCGAGGCCCTGACGCTGGCCGAGGTGCTGGCGGTCGACTTCGCGCAGCTGCTGCAAGCCGCCTTCCCCGACCTCGATAAAGCCCTGATCCGCCAGATGAAAGAGGCCCAAGGCACCGGCTGGGTCGGGCGCACGAAGCTGGCCGGAGCCTTGCTGGCCGAGGGCATGGGCAAATCCGGCCTCAAAGCCGCGCTCAAGCACCCCTCCGACCAAGTGCGCGGCTGGGGCGCGTCGCTGATCGCGGCCTTGCCGAAGCTGGACTTGGAAGAACGCCTTGCGCTGGTGCGCCCGCTGGCCGACGATTCCAACGCCGGCACGCGCGAGGTGGCATGGATCTCCCTGCGCCCGCATGTGGCCGCCGAGCTGAAACAAGCCTTCCGCATCTTGCGCCCGTGGACGCGCGCGGCCAGCCCCAACCTCCGCCGCTACGCCAGCGAAATCACCCGCCCGCGCGGCGTGTGGTGCGCGCATATCCCCGCGCTGCGCGAAGACCCGTCATTGGGCGCCAGCCTGCTGGAACCCTTGCGCGCCGATCCTGCACGCTATGTGCAGAACTCAGTCGCCAACTGGCTCAACGATGCGTCGAAGGACGATCCCGTCTTCGTGCGCGCGCTCTGCAAGAAATGGCTGAAAGACGGCGATAGCGCGGCCACGGCCTATATCTGCCGCCGCGCGCAACGTACGCTCAATAAATAGATTATTTGTGAACGCTCGGGCTGACGAGGTCGACCATGAAGCGGTAGTGGTCGCTGTCCTTGCTCGGCTTGAGCACTTCCATCGCCTTGATCTGCGCCGGGTACATCATGTCGACATAGAGCACGCCGTTGACGACATGGTAGCCGGAAACCAGCTTGGCGCTGTCCGCATCCCACGTCTTGGCGCCCGCCCAGTCGAGCGACGGCAGGGAGACGACCAGCTGCTTGCCCTTGTTGTCGAGCTTGGCCGCGCAGGCGCAAGGAGCGCTGAGGTCCAGCACGACGCGGGTCTTATCCGCATGATCAGCGAAGCGGAACGCGGTGACCTGACCGGCCGCGGGCACAACGGGCATAAGCACCGGCGCGGGAGGCGGCGGCGGCGCAAGCTTGGCTTCTTCCATGCCGACCACCGTCGGGGCAAGAGTATCGACATCGGTGCGTAGGCCCTGCACCGCATGTTCGAGGCGGTCGAGGCGCGCGTTGTCGTCGGAGAGCTTCTCATCGAACAGGCGGCTGGTCTGGATGCCCTGCGGCGGGGCCATGCCGCGCAGCTTGTCCATGGCGGTCGGCATCACGGTCACCGGCTTGGGCGCGGCGAGCGCGAGCGGCGGCGCGGGCTGGCGCGGGGCATTGGCATCCACGGCATCGAAACCGCAGGCGGCGACGGAGAGCATCAAAGCGGCGGGCAGGAGCATCGGAAGGATACGCACGAGATCACCCTGTTTTTAAATGTGTTCAACTGCCCTTATCGTAAAGCCCGGCCTTGCCGCGGTCAATAGGCCGCGCTATCCTGACCGCATGACCGACCTGAAAACCCGCTTCCTGCTGACCGCCCTGCCCGACGTCGTCTTCGACGGCTGGACGGACGACCTCATGCAGCGCACAGCCAAGAAGCTCAAGACCACCCCCGCCAAGGCCTTCCCGGGCGGCGTGGAGGAGCTGATACTCTATTTCCTCGACTGGGCGACGGATGAGACGGTGGCGGCGATGGAAAAGCCCGGTCTCGACAAAATGCGCGTGCGCGACCGCATCACGATGGGCGTCCGCGCCCATATCGAGGTGCTGCAGCCGCACAAGCAGGCCTTCTCCGCCGCCCTCTCGGCCATGGCCAAGCCGCCGCGCAGCCTGCATCTCGCACGCTCCGTCTGGCGCGCCGCCGACCGCATCTGGTGGACGGCAGGCGACACCGCGACCGACTATAACCATTACACCAAGCGCGGCCTGCTGGCGGGCGTGCTGACCGCGACGACGCTTTACTGGCTGAACGACGACAGCCGCGACATGGGCGCGACATGGGATTTCCTCGACCGCCGGATCGAGAATGTCATGAAGATCGGCCAGACCCTCGGCCGTTTCGGGAAGAAGAAAGCTTAAATACCGCCGCCAGGCCGCCCGCCAGCACTAGTGCGGGTGTCAGCCAGAGCGCCCACGTCTTTTCCTCGACTGGCGGGCGCAGCAGGATAAAATCGCCGTAACGCGCGCGCAGGGCCGCGACGATCGCCTCGTCGCTGTCGCCCTGTTGCAAACGCTCGCGCACCAGCCCACGTACATCGCGCGCAAATTCTGAATCTGAATCGTCGACGGACTCGCTCTGGCAGACAAGGCAGCGCAACCCCTTGCCGATGTCGCGCGCGCGCGCCTCCAGCACCGGATCTTTCAGCATCTCGGCCGGCGACATCGCCAAGGCCGGCGCAGACAGCAGCAGGAACAGGATCAGGAGCCGCTTCATTCTTTCTCCAGTTGCTCAAGCAAGGGCAGGAAGGCGTTGCGTACGTCCTCCACCGTCAGCGCGCCGACGTGGCGGTAGCGGATCAGGCCGCGCGCGTCGATGATGAAGGTCTCGGGCACGCCGTAGACGCCGAAGTCGAGCGCCGTGCGCCCGCGCTTGTCGGCGCCGACCGCGTCATAGGGGTTGCCGTAGCGGCGCATCCATTTCTCGACGTCGGCGGGCTTGTCCTTGTAGTCGATGCCGTAGATCTTCACGCCGTCCTGCTTCAGCATCGCCAGCGCCGGCTGCTCTGTGCGGCAGGCGACGCACCACGAGGCGAAGACGTTGATGACCGCCGGATGCCCTTGCAGGTCGCGGCTCGAAAAACCCTTGCCCGCCCCGCCTGCGACGGCCGGCGGCAACTTGAAGATCGGCACCGCCTTGCCGACCAGCGCGGAAGACACCACGGACGGGTCGCGCGGATGCGCCAGCATCCAGGCCAGGAATCCGGCCACAACCAAGAAAAGAACAAGCGGAAGATATCTCATGACACGCGCCTCCTGTCCGTTAATGAAACAATGCCACCCGCCGCCGCCATCAGCGCGCCGAGCAGCGCGAAGAGGATGAACGGGTGATGATAGCCGCGCACCGACCAGCGGCCGGGGTGTTCCTTATCTTCGTCGCCGAGCACGAGATAGAGCAGGCCGAGCGCGCCGTCGCTGCGCAAGGACACTTCGCTCGTCATCTGCGCCTGCACGGGGTACCAGCGCTTTTCGGGCGTCATGTAGCCGCCGTCCTCGCTGAAGACGCCGGTGTTGCGTTCATAGTTCGGTCCCTTGTCGGGATGCATCGCAAGGAAGGCGACCTCGCGGCCGCCCAGCTGCACATGGTCGCCCGGCTGCATCCAGAGGATCTTTTCCTGCATCCATAGCGCGTTCACCGTGATGCCGATGATCACCACGCCGACGCCCGCATGCGCGAGCGCCATCCCGTAGTAAGAGCGCGCGAGATGGCTGCCACGCTTCTTCCAGAGGTCGAAGGCGGTCGCGAACACGATCCATCCGCCCGCGCCGAGGCCGACTAGCGCCAGCGGCTTTTTGATAAGCAGCGGCAGGAATATCAGCAGCGCAAGGCCATAGAGCATCAGCGGCAAGGCCATCTTCTGCAAGTTGCCATGCCGCCACGCGACGAAGGACGCACCGCCGAGCAGCAGGGCGAAAGGCGGCAGCAGCGGCAGCAGCGTCGCCATGTAATAAGGCGCACCGACGGATACCTGCCCCATGCCGAGCGCGCCGAGGAAGATCGGGTACAACGTCCCCATCAGCACCGTCATGCAGAAGGTGAAGAGGATGACGTTGTTGAGCAAGAGCGCCGTCTCGCGGCTCACCGCATCAAAACCTGCGCCTGTCTGCACCTTCGGTGCACGCAGTGAGTAGAAAAGGAACGCCCCGCCGATGGCGACCGTCAACAGCACGAGGATGAAGACGCCGCGCGCCGGGTCGCTCGCAAAGGCATGCACCGACGAGAGCACGCCCGAACGCACGAGGAACGTGCCGAGCAGCGAGAAGCTGAACGCGAGGATCGAGAGGAACACCGTCCAGTTCGCCAGCGTCCCGCGCTTTTCCAGCACGGCGACGGAGTGGAACAAGGCCGTGCCCGCGAGCCACGGCATCAGCGATGCATTCTCCACCGGATCCCATGCCCAGAAACCGCCCCAGCCAAGCTCGTAATACGCCCACACGCCGCCCGAGACGACACCCGCCGTCAGCGCAACCCAGGCCGCCAATACCCACGGGCGCAGCAGCGCGGCCCATTCCTTGTCGACGTGGCCTTCGATCAAGGCCGCAACCGCAAAGCAGAACGACACCGAGAAACCGACATAGCCAGTGTAGAGCAACGGCGGATGCACCGCGAGGCCGAGGTCTTGCAACACAGGATTCAAGTCCATCCCCTCGACCGGCGACGGGAAGACGCGCGTGAAGGGGTTCGAGGTCATCAGGATAAACAACAGGAAACCAAACGCGATCATGCCGGCGACGGCCAGCACGCGCGCCTGCAACACCTTCGGCAGCTTTGCGCGTGCAACCAGTGCGCCCCATAGCGACAAGATCCACACCCACAGCATCATGGAGCCTTCGTGATTGCCCCAGACGCCGGAGATTTTGTAGATCATCGGCTTGAGCGTGTGGCTGTTCTCCACCACGTTGAGCACCGAGAAATCGTCGGTCGCGTGCGCGTAGATCAGGCACGCGAACGAAAAACTCAGCAACGCACAAACGACCGAGGCCGCATAGGGCGCAAAGCTGCGCCGCCCCATCAAGGGCAGCACTGCCTGCAGCGCGGAGAACGCGAGCGCCAATGCGAGCGCGACTTCGCCGAACGTGGGGATCATTTCTTCCTCCCGCGTGCTGCGTCTTCGAGGCCTTTGGCCACTTCGGGCGGCATGTATTTCTCGTCGTGCTTGGCGAGGATGTCGGTCGCGGCAAAGACGCCCTTGTCATCGAGTGCGCCCGTCGCCACCACACCCTGCCCCTCGCGGAACAAATCGGGCAAGATGCCGGCGTAATCGACGCGCATCTCGGCAATCGTATCGGTCACAACGAAGCTGACCGCCGGGCTGCCGGATTTTTTCTTCAGCGAGCCTTTTTCGACAAGGCCGCCGAGGCGGAAGCGCTGGCCGGGTGCGATGTGCTTTTCCAGCGCCTCATGCGGCGTGTAGAAGAACGAGAGGTTGTCGCGCACGGCATAAAGCGACAAGCCCGCCGCAAGGCCGAGGCTCGCCAGCACCAGCATGATGAAATAAAGGCGGCGGCGATGTTTCTTCATTCATCCGCCTCCCGCCGCACGCGCCGCCACGCCAGCAGCGTGGAGAGCGCCAGCCCTGCCAGCACGATGAAGGCGAAGCCGTAAGCGCCGATAATATAGAACGCATATTTCCCCATCATGCGCCGCCTCCCTGACGGCGGATGCGCAACTTGCGTTGTGCGACCTGCGTCTTGACGCGCACGGAGACGAGCGCGAAGAACAATGCCGTAAAGCCCACCGCCATCAGCAGCAACGGATGCAGCATGGAGCCGTCGATCGCGGGCTTGGCGAAGCGCGTCAGGCTGGCGGGCTGGTGCAGCGTGTTCCACCAGTCGACCGAGAACTTGATGATCGGCAGGTTGATGACGCCCGCAAGCAACAGGTACGCGCCTGAGTCAAGCCCGCGCTGCTCGTCGTCAAACGCATCGACCAGCGCCATGTAACCAAGATAGAAGAAAAAGAGGATCAGGACGCTGGTCAGCCGCGCATCCCACACCCACCACGCACCCCACATCGGCTTGCCCCACAGCGATCCGCTGACAAGACAGATCAGCGTGAAGCCTGCGCCCAGCGGCGCGGCGGCGCGCGCGTAAAGCTCCGCGATCACATGCTTCCACACCAACCCGGCGAAAGCAGCCGAGGCCATCGTCGCATAGACGAACAAGGCCATCCACGCGGCAGGCACATGGATATACATGATCCGCACCGACGCGCCTTGCTGGTAATCATCCGGCGAAGCGACCAGCGCGAGATAAAGGCCGACGCCCAGCGCGAGAACGGCAACGACGGCGGAAACCGCCTGCACGACATCGACCAGCTGGAGAAAACGACGCGGATTGGCGAAACGTGTGACCATCATGTCCTCACATGGGCGCGCAGGATGGCGGCAGACGCCGCCGCCGCCAGCGGCAAGGCCGCCACGACGAGCGCGAGTTGCAACAAAAGATAGGGCTGCGCGGACAGCGACGCCAACGCCGCCTCCATCGCCGAAACGCCGAGAATAAGCATCGGGATATAGAGCGGCAGGATCAGCACCACCAGCAGCATCCCCGGACGTCGCGCGCCGAAGGTCAGCACCGCGCCCAAACCGCCGAGCACGCTCATATACAGCGTGCCGAGCAGCAACGCGGCAAGGAAGACCGGTACCGCCGCCGCAGGCACGAAGAGCATTTGCGACAAAATCGCGGAAGCCGCGACCAGCGTGATACCCGAAACGATCCAGTGCGCCGCCATCTTGCTCAGCACAACGCCCGCCGCCGGCAAAGGCGAGAGCAGCAAAAGATCGAAAGTGCCGTCTTCATCGTCGCGATGATACAGCGTCTCCAGCGATAGCAGCGATGCCAGCACCGCCGAAACCCAGAGGATCCCCGGTGCCGCGCGGCCAAGCACCGATTGCTCCGCCCCCAGCGCGAAGGGAAACAGGCTCGCGGTGACGACGAAGAAGAACAACGCCGTCATGCCGCCCGCGCCGCGCAGGAGCGACAGGCGCAGGTCACGGGTGATTAATGTTAGATACGGCGTCATATGCACGCCCCTTCCCCCTCTCCCTTCGGGTTGCAAAATGACTTAATGTCATTGTGCAAGACGGGGTGAGGGATGTCACAGATGCCGAGTGTCGTGCAATCCCTCTCCCTAACCCTCTCCCTCCGGGAGAGGGGACGCGCGAAAAAGGAAACAAAGGAATATTTCATCCCCCCACCTCCAGCTTCTGCACGCCGATGTCGTCGTGGCTGGCGATTACCGCCATGCCGCCTGCCGCCGTGTGCTGCGCGAGCAGCGAGAAGAAGGTCGCGCGCGCAATCGTATCGAGTCCGTTGAGCGGTTCATCCAGGAGCCAGAGCGGCGATTTCTTCATCAGCACGCGCGCGAAGGAGAGGCGGCGCTTCTGCCCCGCCGACAAATGCTTCACGGGCAGGGGCGACACATGCGCCAGCCCGACGTCGTCAAGCACCGCCGGCGATGCACCCCACACGCCCGCCCAGAACGACAGGCTCTCGGCCACCGTCTCCGTTGGTTTAAGGCTGCGATCGTCCGGCGGCAGGTAAGCGATGCGCCGGCCGTGCGTTTCGATCCCGTTTTCCAAAAAATCTTCGCCGTCCCACTGAATTTTTCCAGAAGACGGCAGTGCGCCCAGCATGATACGTAAAAGGCTGCTCTTCCCCGCCCCATTCGGGCCTGCCAGCTGCAACGCCTCGCCGGGGTTGAGGGCGAAGGCGAGACCGCTGAAAAGAACGCGTCCGCCGCGCACGCAGCCGACATCGGCGCCAGTGAAAACCTTTCTTGCAGATGCCATTCTTTTGCCTATGATGAACTCGGGCTTTAAGATACTCCCGCCAAGAATAAAATCCAGCCCTTTATAATATATATGGAGCCTCGACTGTGACGACGACCGGACATGACTGCCTCAAGACCCGCAAGACCCTGACCGTGGAGGGCAAGGAGTACGACTACTTCAGCATCCACGAAGCCGCCAAGACCATCGGCGACGTCACCAAGCTCCCCTACTCGCTGAAAGTCCTGCTCGAGAACCTGCTGCGCTTCGAAGACGACAAGAGCGTCACGGTCGACGACATCAAGGCCGTCGGCCAGTGGCTCAAGGACAAGAAGAGCGACCGCGAGATCGCCTACCGCCCCGCGCGCGTACTGATGCAGGACTTCACCGGCGTCCCCGCGGTCGTCGACTTGGCCGCGATGCGCGACGCCATGAAGAACCTCGGCGGCAACGTCGCCAAGATCAACCCGCTGGTCAACGTCGACCTCGTCATCGACCACTCCGTCATGGTGGACGAATACGGCAACGCGGCTTCCTTCGCCGCCAACGTCAAACACGAATTCGAGCGCAACCTCGAGCGCTACATCTTCCTGCGTTGGGGATCGAAAGCCTTCAACCGCTTCCGCGTCGTGCCGCCCGGCACCGGCATCTGCCACCAGGTCAACCTCGAATACCTCGCGCAGACCGTGTGGGTCGAGGAAGACGAAGGCAAGTCGAAGCGTCAGGTCGCCTATCCCGACACGCTCGTCGGCACCGACAGCCACACCACGATGGTTAACGGCCTCGCCGTGCTCGGCTGGGGCGTCGGCGGCATCGAAGCCGAGGCGGCCATGCTCGGCCAGCCCGTCTCCATGCTGATCCCCGAAGTCATCGGATTCAAGCTCACCGGCAAGATGAAGGAAGGCACCACCGCGACCGACCTCGTCCTCACCGTCACGCAGATGCTGCGCAAGAAGGGCGTGGTCAACAAGTTCGTCGAGTTCTTCGGCCCCGGCCTTTCCGCTCTGTCGCTCGCCGACCGCGCGACCATCGCCAACATGGCGCCCGAATACGGCGCGACCTGCGGCTTCTTCCCCATCGACAAGGAGACGCTCAACTACCTGCGTTTCACCGGCCGCGACGAAGCGCGCGTGAAGCTGGTCGAGGCCTATGCCAAGGAACAAGGCATGTGGCGCGACGACAACTCGCCCGACCCCACCTTCACCGACACGCTGGAGCTGGACCTTGCCACCGTCGAGCCGTCGCTCGCCGGCCCCAAGCGCCCGCAGGATCGCGTCGCCCTCAGCCGCGCGGCGGAAGAGTTCAAGAAGATCCTCAACGCTGAAAAAACGCCGAGCAACGGCGCCGCCGATTTCATCGAGGAAGGCGGCCCCGTCAACCCGGGCGACAGCGTCAAGTTCGGCATCCGCATCGAAGGCACCGATTACAAGATCGACAACGGCCACGTCGTGCTGGCCGCGATCACGTCTTGCACCAACACCTCGAACCCGAGCGTGATGCTCGCCGCCGGCCTCGTCGCCAAGAAGGCACGCGCGCTCGGCCTCAAGACCAAGCCGTGGGTCAAGACCTCGCTGGCGCCCGGATCGCAAGTCGTCACCGACTACCTCGAAAAGGCCGGTTTGCAATCTGAACTCGACGCGCTCGGCTTCAACCTCGTCGGCTACGGCTGCACGACCTGCATCGGCAACTCCGGCCCGCTGCCGGAAGCGATCGAGGTCGCGATCAAGCAAGGCGACCTCACCGTCGCCGGCGTGCTCTCGGGCAACCGCAACTTCGAAGGCCGCATCCACCCGTTCATCAAGGCGAACTACCTCGCCTCGCCGCCGCTGGTCGTCGCTTACGCACTCGCCGGCTCGATGAAGATCGACATCACCAAGGAAGCGCTCGGCACCGGATCCGACGGCAAGCCCGTCTACCTCAAGGACATCTGGCCGAGCAACGCCGAAGTGCAGGACGCGCTGAAGCAGGCCGTCACGCAGGACATGTTCAAGAAGCGCTACGCCAACGTCTTCGAAGGCCCCAAGGAATGGCAATCCGTCAAGACCTCGGGCGGCGAGACCTATGCGTGGGACGCCACCTCGACCTATGTGCAGAACCCGCCTTACTTCGTCGGCATGCCGAAGGAGCCGACGGCGCTCACCGACATCAAGGGCGCGAAGGTGCTGGCCCTCTTCGGCGACAGCATCACGACCGACCACATCTCTCCCGCCGGCTCGATCAAGAAGGACGGCCCCGCGGGCGCGTACCTCA
>CAYZCE010000020.1:0-37272 GCA_964476835.1 uncultured Rhodospirillaceae bacterium | reverse complement strand
GCGGGCTTGGTCACCATCGTGTAGCCGTTGTAGTCGAGCCAGTCGATCAGCGGGCGGATGGGGGAGAACTCCTGGTCTTCGATCAGGGCGGTGTAGTAAAAGGCGCGCACTAGGCGGCTTTGGCCGGAAATCCACTTCAGCAAGCGCTTGTAGTCGATGTCGAACTGCAGATTCTTGGTCGCCGCGTAGAGATTGGCGCCGTCGATGAAAACCGCCAGTTTCTCTTCGGGGTAGAAGAAGTTGAACGTCATGGACCCGTTATTATTATTGTTTTTCAAGGGTAATCTCCTTCTATCGGGGGAGCTGATAATAGTGAGTATTCGCGGCGTGTCAATAGAACATGTGCAGGAAGCGAATCTTCTTGCTAAAGCGGCGGGCAAGCCTTATAAAAAATCGCAGTTTTATTTATAAACCGGAGGTTCCCGCACATGGCTCGCGTTACCGTTGAAGATTGCATCCTCAAAGTTCCAAACCGCTTCGAGCTGGTCATGGTCGCGTCTCAGCGCGCGCGCGAAATCGGTTCGGGCGCGGCCCTGATGGTCGACCGCGACAACGACAAGAACCCCGTCGTCTCGCTGCGCGAAATCGCCGACACCGACATCTCGCTCGCGGCGCTCAACGAAAGCCTCGTCAAGAACCACCAGAAGGTGATCGAGGTCGAGGAAGACGAAGACGAAATCCTCGACGTCATGGAAGGCGAGAGCGAATGGGCTGCCGTCGCAGGCAACGCCGCTGAATCCGAAGTGGCTGAAGCGGGCATGCACGAAGAGAACTTCGACGAAGAAGACGAAACGCCTGCCAACGCAGCCGTCATCGCGCCGGAGAACGACTTCGCCGACGACGACGCCAACTAAATTGTTTTGAGAGAAGCGCCATCCTGTGCAAACGGGGTGGCGCTTTTTTTTATGCCCTCAATACAGCGCGGAGACTTGCGGATTCAACCCGCCTTGCTTCATCGCGCCGTATTTGTCGAGGGCATCCAGCATCTTTGATGCAATCAGCCCCGGCGGAACGTCCGTCCTGGACAATTCAACCGGGGCTTCTTGCGATTGAAGGAACGTGGTGGAGTCCACATCCTTCGTGAGAGCCGGCGCTGTGGGCGTGGGAGCGGAGGGCGCCGGGTCTTTTCCGTTCATTCCAGTGGGTGGGAGTGGAGTGGGGAACGAACGGGGAGTCAAACTTGTATTGAGCGCGACGTCGGTTTGATCCGGCGCCACCCACACGATGTCAGATGCATGAACCGTGCCAGATGCGACCATCGTCGCGTCGGCTTTTTGCGGCGATGCGGGCGTCAGGGCGGCCATCACGGTTTGGCCGATGTCGTGGCCGGTGGTTTTCTCCGTCGCGATGTCGGCCATGGCGACCGCCGCGCCGATGGCGCCGCCGTAGAGCGTATCGCCGGCCAGCCGCGCCACGGGATTGATCTCGTCGCCGGTCAGCTGGCGGTAGAGCGTACTGACCACGGGAATGTGCTGCAGCGGGTTGATGACGTCGATCAGCCCCTTGATGAAACCCATCACGCTGCCGCCGGAATCCGCCGGCGCTGTTTGCGCGGTGGCGGTGGGGGCGGAGCTGTTGCCGTTCAGGAATTTTGTGAAATCGGCGGCTTCCTTGTCTTCCCCGGCAATTTTTGCCGCCCCCGTCCGCACCGGAAGGGCGGCGGTAGAAGCAGAAAAATCAGTGCCATAGGTTGTTGGGTCGATCATGCGCGCACATTACTCCATCCCTCTTGTCGCAAGGGGTGTGCCAGGAGCTGCGCTTATTGTCAGGGCTTATGGTTGCAGAGCGTGCTGCGGACGATGTCTTCGTATTCCATCTCGTAGAACATGATGAATCCGCGCGAGACGGCGGCGTCGACATGTTCCTTCTTCAGGCCTTTCAGCCGGATATTCCGGGCATCCGCGCTGATGATGAGGTCGCGCGGCTCGTCGGGGCTTTGGCGGAAGGTGGGGGAGATGCCGTCGAAGGCGGCGATCTTGGGCAACATGATGGTAACGCCGGTCCGCAGGGCGAACATCACTTCAAACTTGGTAATCGTATCGGCGGCTTGATTCGACATGAGGCCTCTCAACCACGCTTACAGTTTACCAAAGACTCCCTTAAGAAAGTCTTGCTATACTAACGGCATGAAAGACTTGAAAAAAGTTTTGTTCCATCAGTTGCCGCCCGCCGCCGTCTCGGTGTTGGCCGAGCAATTGGCGGGGGTTGAGGGGGTTGAGATCGCGCAAAATGCGGATACGCCCGACCTTGTCGTTGCGGCGGAAACGGCGGTTTTCCCGGGCTGCCCGGTGCTGGCGCTGCCGCCTGCCCCGGCGCGGTTGGGCGAGCTGCTGCGGCGCATCGTGCGCATGCTGGCAGAGCCTGTGCTTTATCTCGACGATGTCGATCTCGGCACTTGCGTTTTCCGTCCGCAGGCAAAAACCGTGCGGCGCGGCGATGACGATGTTGCGCTGACCGACCGCGAGGTGGACATCCTCGCCTACCTGCTGCGCCACCGCGGTCGCGCCGTCACGCGCGACGAGCTGCTCGGCAACGTCTGGCAATACAGCAAGGATGTCGACAGCCATACGCTGGAAACGCACATCTACCGCCTGCGCCAGAAGATCGAGGATTCCGCGGAGACGCCGCGCCTGCTGCTCACCGCCGCGGGCGGCTACCGCCTGTCATTGCCGGAGATTGAGTAGTTCCTGTCGGCGCTGGGCGTCGACGGCGCTGTCGGCGGATTGCCACAGCGCGGGCGCGTTCGGATCGGGGCCGAACAGCATGACTTTTGAGATTTCCGCCGAAACCAGCCAGTACTTGCCGCCTTCAATATCGGCGGGCGACGAAGCGTCGACGGCCTTCGGCGCCAGCATCAGCAACACCGTCAGGCCCTTGTCGCCGGCTTGCGCGTTGGCATCCGAGATCGCGCGGATCACTTGCGTGTCGGTGATGCCGAGCCATTGCTTGTCCATCAGGCCTTGCGGCACCACGGCGTAAGATTGCCCTGCATACGTGACGGGCAGGAACGTGTCGGGCTTGAAGCTGTCGATGAAGAAGCCGCGGCTTTCCGGGCTATAGGCCGAAAGCTTGACGGGCATCTCGAGGATGATGGGCTCCTGCAGCGTCAGCAGGCCGAAGGCGCTCTGCATGTCGGCGAGCATCTTGTTGTGCAGGCCGGGCTTTTCCGTCGGCGGCGCATCCTTGTAATCCTCGTCCGCGCGGATCCAGCCTTCGAAATCCGGCGCGCGGCCCGAGAGCTTGGAAAAGACCATCGCCACATAGCGCGGGTCGGTCTGTTTCGGATGCAAGTTGGTGGCGCTGTAGTCGAGGGTGGCGTCCTGCTGTTGCGCCAGCGCAGGCGCGGCGGTCAGGAGGAGGGCGAGGGCGAGGGCGGCGAAAACCTGTCTTTTCATACTGATATATTATATCATAAAAATAATGAAAGGGTTAACCGGACAGGCGCATGAAAAAGCCCGGCAATAAAGGACATTCGGCCGACGAGGACCTAAGCCTTTGGCAGACCGTGACCAAAGGGTTCCGGGCTTATGGCTGTGCCAAGAAGGCGCCTGCGCCGGCGGCGCCGCTTGCCCGGGCGGCCGCACGTAAAAATGACCTGCCGCCCCCCGCGCCTGCGTTGGTGCCGGGCGACGGTTTCGACCGTTCGACCCGCGGCAAGCTCACGCGCGGGCAGCTCCGCCTTGAAGGCACGCTCGATTTGCATGGCATGACCCAGCAGGAAGCGTTTACGGCGCTGCATAACTTCATCCCTTCCGCCGCGTCGCGCGGCAAGCGGACGCTGCTGGTCATCACCGGGCAGGGCCGCGCCGGGCAGGGCGTGCTGCGCCGCCTGCTGCCGCAATGGCTGGAAGGCCGCGACCTTGCGCCTTATGTGCTGGCCGTCGCGCCTGCGCAGCAGAAAGACGGCGGCGCCGGCGCCTTTTACATCCGCCTGCGCAAAAAGCGCGAGAAATAGCGCCTTTTAAAAAACGGCGGCTTGTTTTAGGATGAGGCCCGTTGTTTATCGTGACATGAGAGCGACATGCGTTCCCTCACCGGCCTTGCCCTGATCCTGATGTTTGCTGCCGCACCGGCTTTCGCCGAGGATGCGCCGCCAGCCTCCGCACCTGCCGTCGCGCCCAAGAAATCAGACAAGCAGGTCACGGTGCCGCGCCCGGTACGCCCGCCGCTAGCCCTGCGCGTGGCGTCCGACGATGAAATCCTCGTCGCGACCGATACGGACGAGACGCTGCCGCTGCCGAAATATCCGCCGCACGCGCTCGTCGCGACCGGCAAGCAGGAAGCCTACAAGCTGGGCGAGGAAGACACGCTGCTCGACGTGGCTCGCGCCTATCGCCTCGGCTTCGTCGAGGTGCGCGCCGCCAATCCCGACATCGACCCGTGGACGCCGGTGCCGGGGCAGGAGATCGTCATTCCCGGCTTCAAGCTGCTGCCGCGCGCGCCGCAGGAGGGCATCGTCGTCAACCTGGCCGAGATGCGCATGTATTATTTCCGCACGCCGGGCCATGCGCCGATCACCTTCCCGATCGGCGTCGGCCGCGAAGGCCTGCAGACGCCGACCGGCAAGACCACGATCATCCGCAAGACCGCCGGCCCCATGTGGTTCCCGACCGACCGCATGCGCGAGGAAAAACCGTATTTGCCCAAGGCCGTGCCGGCAGGGCCGTCGAACCCGCTCGGCACCCACGCGCTTTATCTCGGCTGGCCGACGTTCCTGATCCACGGCTCCAACAAGCCCTGGGCCATCGGTCGCCGCGTCAGCTCGGGCTGCATGCGCATGTATCCGGAAGACATCAGGAAGCTTTTCGAGCTTGTGCCCGTCGGCACGCGCGTCACCGTCGTCGACCAGCCGATCCTCGTCGGCACGGTGGACGGCAAGCTGTATCTCGAGGTCAACCCGTCGAAGACGCAGGGCAACGACATCGAGAACGACGGCGACCACACCGACAAGCCGCTGACGGACGCCGTGCGCAAGGTGATCGTGGAAGCCGCCGGTGTGCCGGACAGCGCGATCGACTGGGATATCGTGGACGCCGCCTTCAAGGCGCGCACCGGCGTGCCCGTCGTCATCACCGCCGGCGAGGAAAAGAAATCCGCGCCGCAAAAAACGGAAGCGCCTGAGGTTTCCCCCGCGCCTGCCGCCAGCTACAACAACTGATCAAAAAAAACCGCGCATAAAAAAACCGCGCCGCGAATGATCGACGGCGCGGTTTAATTCAAGCGAAGCGCTTATTACTTACGCATTGCCTTGTTGAAAGCGGCGTCAGCCTTGTGCTTCTTGCCAGCCTTCTTGACCGTGGTGGTCTTTTCGTGCGTGCACTTGCCAGCGGTACGATCGCTGCATTCCGGGGTCCACTTGCCGCCGTTAGCGCAAGCAGAGAGAGAGAGAGCGGCGAGCACAGCGAGTGCGAGAGTAAAGCGTTTCATGTTTGTATATCCTCTTGTTGTAGACGTCCCCTGAGAGGGACGGTTGGTGACTTGCGGGTGTGAATCGTTCGCAGCGGAACCAGATATCCCCAAGCCCCGCACACTTACTTTGATAAGATAGTCACATGGTGTGGCAAACACAAGGGGATTTAGCGTTTTTCCAGCGCCCGCATTTTTCGGAAATAGGAGTCGATTCCACCGAGGATGGCGGAGGCCAGCTTGTCCTGAAACTGGCTTGAAGTCAGCAGTTTCGCTTCATCCGCGTTGGAAAGGAAGCCCGTCTCGATCAGCACCGACGGCACGTCCGGCGCCTTGAGCACCGCAAATCCCGCCGACCTGTGTGATTTCGGCAACAGTCGGATATCGTTATCCAGTAAGGAGTGCGTCAAGTAGCGCGCGAACAGGTTTGACTCGTTCATCTTCTCGCGCATGGCAAGGTCGAGGAGGATGTCAGCGACGTCCTGCGTTTCCTGCCCCAGGTCGACGCCGGCGACGAAGCCCGAGTTGTTTTCATCGTCGGCGAGTCGCTCGGTTTCCGTGTCGGACGCCTTTTCGGAGAGCGTGTACATCGACGTGCCGCGCACGTTGTCGCGCCCGATCTTGTCGGCGTGGATGGAGACGAAAAGGTCGGCGCCCACTTTGCGTGAGATGTCGACGCGATCGCGCAGCTTGATATAGACGTCGCGGTCGCGCGTCAGCACGACCTTGTAGCGGCCGGTTTGTTCCAGCTGCTGCCGCAACTCGCGCGCGACGGCCAGGGTGAGGTTCTTCTCGACCACGCCGTGCGACGATGCGCCGGGGTCTTCGCCGCCGTGGCCGGCATCGACGACGATCACGTATTGGCGTTGCGCCGCATCGCTTTTCTTCGAGGCGCTGGCGGTGCGCGCATCGCCGTCATCCTTGACGGTCTTTTCCTTGTCCTTCGCCTCGCCCATGCGCGCGTTGAAGACGTTGAGGCTCACCGGCTTGAGGTCGATCACCAGCCGGTTTTTGTTGAAGTCGTCCTTCGGCAGCGTGAAGGCGCTGTCGACCAGCGCGGGCTTGCGTAAGTAAAATGTCACGCGCGTGCCCCCTTGGTCGTTCGCGCCCTGCTCCCACGACTTGACGAGGCTGTTGTCCGAGAAGCGCGACTTGAAGGTGCTCCACTTCGACGCCGGCAGGTCGACGATCAGCCGGTACGGGTCGCCGAGCGTGAAAGCCTGGTAGCCTTCTGCCTTGCGGTTGACGTCGAAGACGACCCGCGCGCCGCTCGACGTCGCGCTGTAGCGGATGTTGAAGACCTGCAACGCGTCCCCCGCCTGTGCCGCGGTCAGCGGCAGGGCGAGCAAGATTACGAAAACAAGGTTCCAAAAACGGCGCATGCGGTCAGTATATCGGCGAATATTTGCGGGTGGAAGCCGTCAAATGCGTGCCGGTGCGAAAAATGACAGTTTAAGTACATGTTTTGATTGACCAATAAATATATCCGCGGAAATCAAATTAAACATTGCGACGACTCCATACCCCTCGCTATGATGCTTGCGCGACAAGAAGCCCGTCCGCCCGCGTTATGGGCAGCGGCGAGAGCTTTGGTCAACAAGTTTTGAGGTCGGCCCTTTCCTGATACCTCCCGCCACTTGCGCGGTATGAAGGGGCCAAGGTACGAGCGAGCGCAGATCCGGAAGGGTCTCATACACAAAGGCGACTGTTTTTCTCCGCCCGTTCGCAAGACCGCCTTGAGAGTAACATGGATGCACCGCGCCCGATGTCGCTAAGGGCTTTATATACGGCCGCATCCAGAGGATAGCGACATGACTAAACGTATGCTGATCGACGCCACCCACCCGGAAGAAACCCGCGTGGCGGTCATTAACGGCAACAAGCTCGAGGAATACGATTTCGAGACGGTTGTCCGCAAACAACTCAAGGGCAACATCTACCTCGTCAAGGTTTCGCGCGTCGAACCGTCGTTGCAGGCGGCCTTCGTCGATTTCGGCGGCAACCGCCACGGTTTCCTGCCCTTCCCTGAAATCCACCACGACTATTACCGCATCCCCATCGCCGACCGCGAGGCGTTGCTTGCCGAAGAACGCGCGCAGGCTGCCGCCCAGGCTGCCCGCGAAGACGCTGAAGACGAAGCCGAACTGGCTGCCGAGGCCGAAGGCGGCACCATCGACCGCGAAAGCGCGGTCGAGGAAATCGCCGAGGAAGTCGTCGATCTCGATGAAGAGACGGCCGACCTCACCATGGCTGCCGACGTTTCCGAGGACGTCATCGTCGATACCGCCGCTGAAGGCGAGAGCGAAGATGAAGAAGAAGGCGAAGAAGAAGCCACCGGTGACGACGAACCCGCCGTCGACCCCAACGTCGACATCATCGGCGGCGACGTGGTGGAAGCGCCCGTCTACCGCTCCAGCATGAAGCGCCGCTACAAGATCCAGGAAGTCATCAAGCGCAACCAGATCATGTTGATCCAGATCAACAAGGAAGAGCGCGGCAACAAGGGCGCGGCGGTCACGTCGTACATCTCGCTGCCGGGCCGCTATTGCGTGCTGATGCCCAACTCCCCGCGCGGCGGCGGCGTTTCCCGCAAGGTCTCCAACGCCAAGGATCGCCAGCGCCTCAAGAAAATCCTGCAGGAGCTCAACGTGCCCGAGGGCATGTCGGTCATCTTGCGCACCGCCGGCGTCGCCCGCGCGACCGAGGAAATCAAGCGCGACCTCGACTACTTGCTCCGCCTGTGGGACCAGATCCGCGAAGTGACGCTGCAATCCAGCGCGCCCGCCCTGATTTACGAGGAAGGCAACCTGATCAAGCGCGCCATCCGCGACCTCTACAAGCGCGACATCGACGAAGTGCACGTGGCGGGCGGCGAAGGCCACCGCTCCGCGACGGAAATCATGCGCATGCTGATGCCGAGCCACGTCGACCGCGTGAAGCTCTATGAAGACGAAAGCACGCCCCTGTTCCACCGCTACAAGGTCGAAAGCCAGATCGACGAGATCCACAACCCGACCGTCCACCTGAAATCGGGCGGCTATATCGTCATCAACCCGACCGAGGCGATGGTCTCGATCGACGTCAACTCCGGCCGCGCCACCAAGGGCCGCCACATCGAGGAAACCGCGCTCAAGACCAACCTTGAAGCCGCGGAAGAGATCGCCCGCCAGCTCCGCCTGCGCGACCAGGGCGGCCTCGTCGTCATCGACTTCATCGACATGGAAGACAACCGCAACAACCGCATCGTCGAGCGTAAACTGCGCGACGCGATGCAGCACGACCGCGCGCGCATCCAGCTCGGCCGCATCTCGGCCTTCGGCCTGCTCGAGTTGTCGCGCCAGCGTCTGCACCCCTCGCTCGTCGAGAGCAACTTCGAAGTGTGCAAGCACTGCGCGGGTTCCGGCCTCGTCCGCACGGTCGAGACGACCGCCGTCATCGTCCTGCGCGGCATCGAGGAAGAGGCCATGAAGGGCCGCGCCCCGACGCTCAAGGTGTCGGTGCCGACCGATGTGGCGCTCTATATCTTCAACAACAAGCGCGAAATGCTGGCCTCGATCGAGCGCCGCCATAACGTGCGCATCACGCTGCACGCCGACGACGCGCTGCTGCGCCCGCACTACAATATCGAATCCGTGCGCGCCGCCGTGGAAAACCGCGCCAAGGACCGTCCGGCGCCGGTCAAGACCGTCGACATCTCCGACCTGCCGGAAATCCCGGATGCGGGCAGCGATGACGAAGACCTGACCTACGACGCCGACGAAGAAACCGCCGGCGAGCCGGAACAGCAGCGCCAGCAGCCCCAGGGCAACCGCGACCGCAATCGCGGCGACCGTAACGCCAGCGAAGAGCGCAGCGGCGAGGGCGAAGGCGACCGCCGCCGTCGCCGCGGCCGCCGTGGCGGACGCAACCGCAACCGCGGCGGACGCAACCGCGACCGCAACGGCGCGCCTGAAGGCGGCAAGGGCGACAATTCTTCTTCCGACGACGGCGCGCCTGCGCCTGCGGAACGGATTGAAAACAACAACTCCTTCGACGCCTCCGGTTCCCCTGCCGACGACATGCAGGACAACAACGCCGACGGCTCCTCCCGCAAAGGCTGGTGGAAGCGCCTGACGGAATAAGGAATAGGCTCATATATAGGAAAAGCGGCGGGGCTTCGGCTCCGCCGCTTTTTTTATTGAGTGAAGCGGGCAATATGGTATTTTGCGGTATCTCACATTTTCAGGAGTATTCTCTATGTCCCTTTACCATGGCACCAGCGCCTGTGCGGCGCTTGATATGCTCCAGTCCGGCATCATCGTGCCCAGCCGCGACGGCTTCCTCTATTGCTTCGACAGCAAAAAGCCCGAATCCATGGCGGGCGCGCTTTGCTTCGCGACGGGCGAAGACCTGCGCCCCGGCGTGATCGACACGTCGCGCCTGCTCAAGGCCTATAAAACGCTCAATCCCGATTTCCCCAAGGGCCTTAAAGGCGCCTTCGTCGGCACCATGCTGAACATGGCGATCAAGGATTGGGCGAAACTCCAGCGCGCGCTGGCCCAAGCCCTCTCCGCATTGCCGCATAACGACCGCGCGGCGGTGATCGTGTTCAAGGATCATGACGATGCCATCGGCGTCAGCCGCGGCGGCTTCATCAACGAAGTCCGTGTGCCCATGCCGGCGCTCCCGACCCTGCAGGTCGAACGTCTTTATATTGACGATGCCTTGCTGGATTTGCCCGTCGTCGCGCGCCTGCGCCAGCAGGGTCTCGACGTCGCGCCGTTGAGCCAATTGGCCGACGCCGTTGATGCGCAGCTCGCGCAGAAATCCGGACGCAAGCCGCCCCAAGGTCCAAAGCTCTAATATTATTTAGTAGATCCCGCCCAGGCCCGTATCCGCGCCTTCGCCGGCGTGGTTGAGGTCGGTGACGGGATTGATGCCCGCGCCCGTCCACATGGTCGGCTCGTCGCCCGGCTCGTTGCCGTCGACGAAGGCGTCGAGGATCACGTTGGTGTCGCCGGGCTTGGCGCGCGTGCCGTTGAGCTCGTTCACCTGCACAAGGCGGATGCCTTCAGGAATGCGGAACGGCACGGGCGAGACGCCCTTGAGCGCCTTCTCCATGAATTCGCGCACGACCGGCACGGCGACGGAGCCGCCGGTTTCCTTCTTGCCCATCGGCTTCGGCTCGTCAAAGCCGACGTAGACGCCGACGATGATGTCGGGCGTGAAGCCGATGAACCATGTGTCCTTGGAATCGTTGGTGGTGCCGGTCTTGCCTGCGACCGGGCGGCCGATGTCGCGGATCAATGTCGCGGTGCCGCGCTGCACCACGCCCTCAAGCATCGAGACGATCTGGTACATGTTGCGCGGGTCGGCGACTTGCTGGCGCTTGTCGGCGATATCGGGCACCGCCTGATTGTTCCACGGCAGCAGGGGGCCGCACGCGCCGCAGGTCGAGATGCCGTCGTTGACGTAGAGCGTCTTGCCGTCGCGGTCCTGCACGCGGTCGATGATGTTCGGCGTGACTTTGAGGCCGCCGTTGACGAAGGAGCTGTAGCCCGCCACCATTTTCAGCAGCGTGGTTTCGCCCGCGCCGACCGACATCGAGAGCAGCGGCGGCATGTTGTCGATCACGCCGAAACGCTGCGCGGTCGCCGAGATCTTGTCCATGCCGATGTAAGAGGCGAGGCGGATCGTCATCAGGTTGCGCGATTTCTCCATGCCGATGCGCATCGGCACGGGGCCTTCGAAATCGTCGTGGTAGTTCTTCGGGCGCCAGCGGTCGAGGCCGGGGCCTTGGTCGAAGACGAACGGCGCGTCGAGCACCAGAGTCGCCGGGGTGAAGCCTTGCTCCAGCGCGGTCAGGTAGACGAAGGGCTTGAAGGCCGAGCCGGGCTGGCGAATCGCCTGCGTCGCGCGGTCGAATTGCGAGAGTTCGTAACTGAAGCCGCCCGCCACCGCGAAGATGCGACCGGTATGCGGATCCATCACGATGATGCCGCCGGCGATATTGGGTATCTGGCGCAGCCAGTACTGAAAGCGCGCGCCCTCCTTGGTCGCGGATTTCTCGACCATCCAGACGTCGCCGGCCTTGAGCAGGTCGTTGACTTTCGCCTTGCGCGTCCACTTCATCTTGTCGAAAGGGATGACGCCCTGGCTGCCGTCGGTCAGGCCGACAGTGGCTTTCTTGTCGTTGCTGTCGAGGATCACGCCAAGCACGAAATCGCCCATGCCAGCGGGGCGGTTGATGCGGCCGAGCGCTTCCTGCCAATTGCCCGTTGTGTCGATATGCGCGACGGCGGCGCTATGCAGGCCGTAGCGCATGTCGTAGGCGATGAGGCCGTTGCGCAGCGCCTTCTCGGCGATTTTCTGGTAGTCAGGGATCAGCGTGGTGTGCGCGATGAGGCCGCCTTCGTAGAGGCCCTTATCGCCGTAGAGTTCCATCAGCTTGCGGCGCACTTCCTCGGCGAAATAGGGGCTGTCGACGTACTGGTCGCTGTCGCGATGCACGACGGTGATGGGCTTCTTCATCGCCAGCTCGCCTTCGGACTTGTCGACGTAGCCGTTGTCGATCATCTCCGCGATCACCCAGTTGCGGCGCGCGAGGGCGGCTTCGTAATGGCGGTCGGGGCTGTAGTTGTTGGGGCCTTTCGGCAACGCGCCGAGGAAGGCGGCTTCCTCGATCGTCAGCTCGTTGAGCGGCTTGTTGAAATATTCTAGCGCGGCGGCGGCGACGCCGTAGCTGCGCTGGCCCATGAATATCTCGTTGAGATAAAGCTGCAGGATCTGGTTCTTGGTATAGGCTTTCTCGATGCGGAAGGAGAGGATCATCTCGCGGATCTTGCGGCTGTAGGACACCTCGTTGCCGAGCAGGAAGTTCTTAGCCACCTGCTGCGTGATGGTGGAGGCGCCGATCTTGCGGCGCCCGACGTGCGTCATGTTGGTGGCGATGGCGCGGAAGATGCCGCCGACGTCGACGCCGGGATGGGTGTAGAAGTTCTTGTCCTCGGCCGAGATGAAGGCGTGGATGACCAGCGGCGGCACCGTCTCGATGGGCACGAAGACGCGCTTCTCGGTCGCGAATTCGGCGAGCAGACGGCCGTCCGAAGCATAGGCGCGCGTCACGATGGGCGGCTGATAATTGGCGAGCTGGCTGTAATCGGGCAGGCCATGGCTGAAGTAGAGCAGCGCCGCCACGATGATGCCGACAAGGCCGATCGCGGCCATCGCAGCCAAGGAGAGCAGCGCCATCAGGGTATTGGTGCCGAAGCCCGTTTTCATTATACAGCCATCTGGATCGGGCCGTCCGCGCGGCCCTTGATGAACTGGTCGACGTATGTGTTGCCGGAATTGTCGATGTCCTTCGCGGGCCCGTGCCAGATGATCTGGCCTTTGTAGATCATGGCGATGTCGTCGGCGATCTTGCGCGCGCTGGCCATGTCGTGGGTGATGGAGAGCGTCGTCGCGCCGAGTTCTTTGGAGGCGTTGACGATCAGGTCGTTGATGACGTCGGCCATGATGGGATCAAGACCGGTGGTCGGCTCGTCAAAGAAGATGATCTCGGGATTGGTGGCGATGGCGCGGGCCAGTCCCACGCGCTTTTGCATGCCGCCCGACAGCTCGGCGGGCAGCAGGTTCGCCACGCGCGCCGGCAGGCCAACGGACCGCAGCTTGTCGATGGCGATATCGCGCGCTTCCTTGCGCTTCATGCCTTTGCCTTGGATGAGGCCGAAGGCGACGTTTTCCCATACGCTCAGGCTATCGAACAGCGCGGCGCCTTGGAACAACATGCCGAACTTGCTCATCAGCGCGTCGCGCTCGCGCCCGCGCAAGGATGTGATTTCCTGCCCGTCGACCTTGATCGATCCTTTGTCGGGCGTGACGATGCCCAGCACCGACTTGATCATCACTGACTTGCCGGTGCCGGATCCGCCGATGACGACCAGCGACTTGCCTTTCTGGACGGAGATGTCGACGCCGCGCAGTACCTGGTTGCTGCCGAAAGACTTGTGGACGCCTTGAAGCTCAAGTTTTGCGGTCGTCATGATCATTTCCCCGTGAAGAAGATCTGCGTCAGGAAGTAGTTGCAGATCAGGATAAGGATGGAAGACGACACGACCGCGTTGGTGGTCGCGGTGCCGACGCCCTGCGCGCCGCGGTCGGAATTGAAGCCGTTGTAGCAGCCCATCAGCGTGACGATGAAGCCGAAGACGGCGGCCTTCCAGAGGCCCGAGACGACGTCCATCTTCTCAAGGTATTCCCATGTCTTGTGCAAATACGTCTCCGGCTCGAAGCCGAGGGAATAGACGCTGACGGTATAGCCGCCGAAGACGCCGATGATGTCGCCGATCAGGACGAGCGCCGGCAGCATCAGCGTGCCAGCGATGAGGCGCGGCGCGATCAGGTATTTGTAGGGGTTGGTGGAAAGGGTGGTCAGTGCGTCGATCTGCTCGGTCACGCGCATGGTGCCCAGCTCGGCGGCGATGGAAGCGCCGACGCGGCCGGCGACCATCAGGCCGGCCATGACGGGCGCCAGTTCGCGCGTGATGGAGAGGACGACGACGGTCGCGATCGCGCTCTCGGCCGAGAAGCGCGAGAAGCCGCTGTAGCTCTGCAGCGCCAGCACCATACCGGTGAACAGCGTGGTGAGGCCGACGACCGGCAGGGAATAAAAGCCGATGCTGACAAATTGGCGCAGCAGCAGGCGCGGGAAGAAGGGCGGCGTGAAGCAGTGATAGATGCTCTGCCCAGTGAAGAGCGCCAGACGCCCCGCTGCGGCGAAGAAATTCATCGTGCGCGCGCCGATGGCCTGCAAGGCGGCCTCGATCTTATTTTCTTCCAGCACTGCGCTGCCGTTGATCTCGCTTGCTTTCTGCATGGTCATTCCCGTCCCGTGTAAGTCCTGTGGTATCGCTGGCCGAGGCTGGTCAGCACTTCATAGCCGATGGTGCCCATCTGCGCGGCCACATCGTCGACCGTCTGCTGTGCGCCGATGATTTCGGCCCAGTCGCCCGGTTGGGCTTGCGTGTTGCCCAGCTCCGCGACGATCAGGTCCATCGACACGCGGCCGACGACGGGGCATTTCGCGCCCGCAATCCAGACCGCGCCGCGATCCGCCGCCGCGCGCAAATAGCCGTCGGCATATCCGGCTGAAATTATAGCGAGGCGGGCGTCCTTTGCCACGCGATAACTTGCGCCGTAGCCGACGGTCTCCCCCTTGAGCGCCGTGCGGATTTGCAGAATGCGCGCATGCAAGGTGACGGCCGGTAACATCGGGTTGGGCGCATCGGGCGTTGGATTGATTCCGTAAAGGGCGGCACCCGGGCGCACCTGGTCGAAGTGATAATCAGCGCCCAGCATGATGCCAGAGGAACTCGCAAAGCTGAGCGGGCTGGGCAGGTTGAGCTGCGCGACGAAGGACTTGAAGGTGGCGAGCTGTTCGGCGTTCTTCGGATGCGCGGCTTCGTCGGCGCAGGCGAGGTGGCTTATGATATAGCGCAGGTCGATGGCCTTGAGGTCGGCCTTGTCGAGCGCCGCGACATCCGCCGCCGAGAGGCCGAGGCGGTTCATGCCGGTGTCGAGGTGGAGCAGGGCGGGCAAACGGCGCTCGGCTTTTTTTGCGATGTCGCGCCACAGCGCGATGTCGCCGGGGGAATTGAGGATGGGGATCAGGCCGTCATCTGCACCGATGCCGCGCGGGCCGTGCAGGATATAGACATGCGCGTCGAGGCCAGACAATGCCGTACGCAAACTTGCGCCTTCTTCCGCATGGGCGACGTAGAAATGGCGGCAGCCGGCCTTGTGCAGCTCGGGCGCGATTTCTGATGCGCCGAGGCCGTAAGCGTCGGCCTTGACGACGCCGGCGCAATCCGCGCCGCGCGACAGGAGGGCGCGCAGGTAGAGGTAGTTGCGGCGGATGTTGTCGAGATGGATGTCGAGGCGGCCGACGGCGCTCCGGTCACTCGTGGTCTTCGACACGGTAGTGTTCCAGGTTGCTGAAGCGGGTGAACTCGCCCTCGAAGTGCAGCTTGACGGTGCCGATCGGGCCGTGACGCTGCTTGGCCAGGATGACTTCGGCGATCTTGTGCGATTCCTCGAAGCGCTTCTGCCAGTCGCTGTAGCGCTGGTTGAACTTGTCTTCGCTCTCCTCGGGGCGGCGTGCGGGCTGCTCGCGCTCGAGGTAGTATTCCTCGCGGTAGACGAACATCACCACGTCGGCGTCCTGCTCGATAGAACCGGATTCGCGTAAGTCCGACAGCTGCGGGCGCTTGTTGTCGCGCTGCTCGACCGCGCGGGAGAGCTGCGAGAGCGCGAGGACGGGGACGTTGAGTTCCTTCGCCAGCGCCTTGAGGCCGCGCGTGATCTCGGAAATTTCCTGCACGCGGTTGGCTTCGCCGCCGCGGCCGGAGCCTTGGATCAGCTGCAGGTAGTCGATGACGATCATGCCGAGCTTGTGCTGGCGCTGCAAACGGCGCGAGCGCGTGCGGATGGCGCTGAGCGTGAGCGCGGCGGTATCGTCGATGAACAGCGGCACCTGCGCGAGCGTCTGGCTGGCCTCGACGAACTTGTGGAAGTCGGTGTCTTTCACTTCGCCGCGGCGGATCTTGTCGGAGGCGACGCTCGAGACGTCGGCGAGCAAACGCGCGGCCAGCTGCTCGGCGGACATTTCAAGCGAGAAGAGGCCGACGACCGCGCCTTCCTTGCCGAAGTGGTCGGTATAGGCGCGCGCGGCGTTGAGCGCCATGTTGGCGGCCAGCGCGGTCTTGCCCATCGAGGGACGGCCGGCGAGGATGACGAGGTCGGACCTTTGCAGGCCGCCCATCTTCTTGTCGATGTCGGTGAAGCCGGTGGTGACGCCGGTGACGAGGCCGACGCGCTGGTAAGCGACCTGCGCCTGCTGGATCGCGCGCGTGAGACTGTCGCGGAAGGCGACGAAGCCGCCCTGGTAGTCGCCGGCCGTGGCGAGGTCGAAGAGGCGCTTTTCGGTCTGCTCGATCTGCTGCTGGGCGTTGAGGTCGATGTTGTGGTCGTAGGCGTCGTTGACGACATCTTCGCCCATCGCGATCAGCGCGCGGCGCAGGTGCAGTTCGTAAATCGTGCGGCCGTAGTCGTGGGTGTTGACCACGCTGATGACGGCGCCGGCGAGGTCGGAGAGGTACTGCCCGCCGCCCACATGCGTGAGGTCGCCGTCTTTTTCGAAGAAGCTCTTGAGCGTGATGGGGCTGGCGTCCTGCCCGCGCTCGATGAACTTGACGACGGCGTCGTAGATGCGGCCGTGCACGGGGTTGTAGAAATGTTCGGCGCGCAGGAACTCGGAAACTTTTTCCAGCGACTTGTTGTTGACGAGCAGCGCGCCGAGCAAAGCCTGCTCGACTTCCTCGTTGTGCGGCATGACGCGGTATTCCGCGTCGTCGCGGGAGATGTTGGCGACGTTCGTCATGACGTGAGAGTAGCAAAAGAATCGCCGGGAATGAACGATTCTCCGTGGGAATATTGTGTCTTTGTTGCCCCCTCTCCCGGAGGGAGAGGGGGCGCAAAAAAACAGCCCGCCTTTTGAGGGACGGGCTGTTTTTAAACGGGGTGAAGCGCGGTTAAGCGGCGGCTTCAGCTTCGGCAGCAGCGGCTGCCGCCTTGTCCGCGTCGATCTTCTCGGCAGCGGCCATGGCGCGTTCGTCGGCTGCGGCTTCCTCAGCAGCGGTCTTGCTGATGAGGGCCTCGCCCTTTTCTTCCTGGATCTTCGCTTCTTCGGCCGAGCGTGCGATGTTGATCGTCACGGTCGACACGACTTCCGGGTGCAGGTAGACGCGTACCGGATAGAGGCCGAGGATCTTGTAGTTGCGGTCCATGCGTACTTGCGTGCGGTCGACCTTGAAGCCTTCTTCGTTGATCGCCAGCGCGATGTCGCGCGCGGTGACCGAACCGTAGAGGCCGCCGGCTTCGGAAGCCTGGCGGATCAGGGCGACGGTCAGGCCATCGACCTTCTTCGCGACCTTTTCGGCTTCGGCCTTCTTCTTCAGGTTGTCGGCCTCGAGCACCTTCTTCTGGGTGTCGAAGTACGAGACGTTTTCCTTGGTGGCGCGCAGGGCTTTCTGGCGCGGCAGCAGGAAGTTGCGGGCGTAGCCGGGCTTGACGTTGACGACGTCGCCCATCTGGCCGAGGCTCTCAACGCGTTCGAGCAGGATGACTTGCATTGTCTGTGTGCTCCTTAGTTAGAGACGTAAGGCATGAGGGCCAGGAAGCGGGCGCGCTTGATCTCTTGCGCCAGCTTGCGTTGGGCCTTCTGCGATACGGCAGTGATGCGGGACGGGACGATCTTGCCGCGCTCGGAGATGTAGCGGCCGAGCAGCTTGACGTCCTTGTAGTCGATGGTGGGCGCGTTCTTGCCCGAGAAAGGGCAGGTCTTGCGGCGCTTGAAGAACGGACGGCGTGCGCCGCCTTGCTTGCCTTCGCCCTTGCCTTCAAAGGATTTCTTTTCGAATGCCATTAGGTAGCGCTCCCTTCCTTGGAGAATTCACGGTCGCGCGAGAAGCGGGGCTTGTCGAAGCCGCGGCCTTCGCGTTCATCGTCTTGCGACGGGCGCAGGATGGCCGAGGGGCCTTCCGGCAGTTTTTCGATGCTGACGGTGAGGAAACGCAGGACGTCTTCGTTGAGGCGGATGTTGCGTTCCATCTCGGTCATCGCGCTTGCGGGCGCGTCGAAGTGCATCAGGGTGTAGTGACCCTTGCGGTTCTTCTTGATTTTGTAAGCGAGGTTGCGGAGGCCCCAGCTCTCGGTGTTCTTGAGCTTGCCGCCGTTGTCGTTGACGATCTTCGCAAACGCAGCAGCCTGGTCTTCCGCCTGTTTCGCGGAGATGTCCTGCCGTGCGATGATCACGGTTTCATAGAGTGCCATTGATACTTCCCTTGGGTTTAGCCGGACTGCCGCTGCAACATCGAACCATTCGAGGCCCAGCCGCACAGTCCATAGCCGGCCGGTCATGCCGGTCGGCGGGATTCGTGCTCTCACACGAGGAGGCAACATAGTGCGATTCCACCTGCTAAAGCAAGCAATTTCGGCGGGTTATGGAGAGTTATTAATTTACATAATTTAATATAGGTCAAGCGTTTAATTAGATGTGAGTTATCTTTCGTTATTTACATATTAAAGAATCAATCAACGTTATGTATATTTTAAACGCTTTACCGTTTTAATCATGGAGATTTTATATGTCCCGCATTACCGATTTCTTCAACAATCTGAAGAAACAACGTGAAGAAAGCCAAGCCTTCAGGGCGAATTTCAAGCAGCTGGCGGAAAACGTTCGGCAAGGCGATCTCGCGGCGGTCAACCAGAACTACGATGCTGTCGCAGCCTCGATCTTATACAACGTTGATAAGAAAAACGCCTTGTTGCGCGCTGCGCTTGCCACTGACAATAAGGACATCTTCATCAAGATCGTGGATCGCGCCAGCCCGGATATCTGGTTTTATTCGAGCAGTCCACCCCTCCCGGATGGCCCGTTTCGTGAGTCGAAAGATCATATTCTGACCATGGCGATCGAGCAGGGCAGAGAAAACATCGCCCCTTATCTGGCGAAGCATCCGGCCGTGGACGTTCTGGCGCAAAGCTCCTCCATGTGCATGCGGTATCGCAATGGCCACACGGAGACGCAAAAAGATATCACGAACTCACCCTTCATTCTGGCGAGTCAGGCGGGCATGAGAAGCGTCGTCGAGGCCATTGCGGATCGTGTTGTCGAGCTCACATCCAACAGAGGCGCCGCCAAGCCGTCGCGCTGACCGGCAAGAGCCTGAATTCATGAAGCGGCGCCGGTTTGACGACCAGCGCCGCTTCTGTCTTGTCATCCTCTATATAATGAGCAACAATCCAGCAGATTCAACAATACAAGGTTATGAGAAATGCGCGCTTTCGTATTCCCCGGACAGGGCAGCCAGTTCATCGGCATGGGCAAGGACCTGGCAGAAGCCTTCCCGGTCGCGCGCGAGGTGTTTCAGGAAGTCGACGACGCGCTGGGCCAGCACCTGACCAAGATCATGTTCGAGGGGCCGGAAGGCGACCTTAACCTGACCGAAAATACCCAGCCCGCCCTGATGGCGGTATCCGTGGCGGTTGCGCGGATCCTGCAGCAGGCGAAGCCTGACCTTTTCACCACCGCTCACGCCAAGTTCGTGGCCGGCCACTCGCTCGGCGAATATTCGGCGCTGACGGCGGCGGGTACCTTTACGCTGTCTGATGCGGCACGGTTGCTCAAGACGCGCGGTCAGGCGATGCAGAAGGCCGTTCCGGTCGGCGTCGGTGCGATGGCAGCCATCCTCGGCCTCGAAATCGCGGATGTGACGGCGATTGTGAAGGAGGCGAGCGGCGCGGAAATCGTCGCCGCCGCCAACGACAACTCCTTCGGCCAGATCGTGGTCAGCGGCCACAAGGCGGCGGTTGAAAAGGCCATCGCGCTCGCAACGGCCAAGGGTGCCAAGCGTGCGATCCTGTTGCCCGTTTCGGCGCCGTTCCACTGCGCGCTGATGCAGCCGGCGGCGCTGGTCATGAAAGACGCGCTCGCCGCGGTCGATGCGAAAGCGCCGTCGCTGCCGCTGGTCGCCAACGTGATTGCTTCGGCCGTCACCGACCCCGCCAAGATCAAGGCGCTGCTGGTCGAGCAGGTCACCGGCATGGTGCGCTGGCGCGAAAGCGTGCTGTTCATGAAGGATCAGGGCGTCACCGAACTGGTCGAGCTGGGCGCGGGCAAGGTTCTCGCAGGCCTCGCCAAGCGCATTGATCCGGCTGTCTCCGGCCGTTCCGTCGGCACGCCGAAGGACATCGAAGAGATCGCAGGCAGCCTTTAAATGTGGTTCCTCTACGCCCTGCTGGCTTCCGTGTTCTGGGGGATGAACTACAGCCTCTACGAACACGTCATGCGCAAGCTGTCGCTGGGTGCGGTCTTCGGCGGGATGGCGGCGTTCAACCTGATCCTCGCCACCGGCTTCTACCTCGCTGACAACAAGCTGCGGCAGGACGGCGTCCTGCTGCGGACGGATCCGTCCACGCTCAAGCTTTTCTCCGCCATGCTGGTGGTGGGGTCGCTGGCTTCGGTGCTGATCGTCATGAGCATACGTGGCCGCAACGCGACGATGGCCGCGATGATCGAGATCGCCTATCCGCTGTTCACGGCGCTCTTCGCGTGGCTGTTCTTCCGCGAGACGCAGGCGAACATGGGGACGCTGGTCGGCGCCATGCTGATCCTGTCGGGCGTCAGCTGCATCTATTTCTACGGTAAAAACATCTAAAGGAGACGAAACATGTTCAAACTCGCAGGCAAAACCGCGCTGGTCACCGGCGCATCGGGTGGCATCGGCGGCGCGATCGCCAAGGCGCTGCACGCGCAAGGCGCGACGGTCACCATCAGTGGCCGCAACCAGGAAGCCCTCGACAAGCTGGCCGCCGAACTGGGCGACCGCTGCTTCGTCGTTGCCTCCGCGCTCAACACCGCCGAAGACGCCGACGCCCTCATCAAGGCTTCGGAAGAAAAGATGGGCCAGCTCGACATCCTCGTGAACAACGCCGGCCTCACCAAGGACGGCCTCTTCATGCGCATGAAGGACGAAGACTGGCAGGTCGTGCAGGACGTCAATCTGACCGCGCCCTTCCGCCTGACGCGCGCCGCCATCCGCGGCATGATGAAGCGCCGCGCCGGCCGCGTCATCAACATCACCTCGGTCGTCGGCGTCACCGGCAACCCGGGGCAGGCCAACTACTGCGCCGCCAAGGCCGGCATGATCGGCATGACCAAGTCGATGGCGCAGGAAGTCGCCAACCGCGGCATCACGCTCAACTGCATCGCCCCCGGCTTCATCGCCACGCCGATGACCGACGCCCTGACCGATGACCAGAAGGCCGCCATCAACCAGACGATTCCCGCCGGCGTCATGGGCGCGCCGGAAGACATCGCCGCGGCCTGCGTCTACCTCGCCTCCGACGAAGCCAAGTATATGACGGGCCAAACCCTTCATATCAATGGCGGCATGGCGATGATCTGAGGAAACCCGGCATGCCGAACTTCCGCATCGAGATCATGGGGCCGATGGGCTGCGGCAAGACGACGCTGGCGCAGGCTTTCGCAGCGCTGGGGGTGGAGGTTCTGCATGAGAAGGTCGAGCAGAATCCGTACCTGGCCAAGTTCTACGCGGATCCGCCGCGTTTCGCCTTCGAGAAGGACCTGTTCTTCATCACCGACTTCATGCATCAGGCGAAAAACTCGGGGCAGGGATCGAGCCCCGTGGCTTTCGACTATTCCGTCTGGGGCACTCTCGCCTATGTGGAGGCAGGGCCGCAGGCCGCCGATACGAAGAAGGCGTGCCACGCCGTGGCGCAATCCGCGCTCGCCGAGATCGGCCAGCCCGCGTTGCTCATTTATCTCGACTGCCCGGTCGAGGAACTGGCGAAGCGCGTGGCCGCGCGCGCCCGCTCCATCGAGGACGCAGTGCCGGTCGCATACCTGAGCAAGCTGAAGGCGGAAATGGACAAGCAGGTCGCGTTGGCCAAAACCGCGACCGCCGTCATGACGATCGATGTGACGACCGTGGACCTCCGGAATCCGGCGGTGGCCAAAGAGTGGGTACAGAAAGCCTTGAAGAAGATCAGCGCGCCTTCTCCCAAAGCTTCGCCGGGGCTGAAGCCTTAATTTTGCTGGATTTTATCTAATAATTATGTAAATGATGAAAAATCAGCTTGCCATCTTGGCGGGATATGATACTGATTTTCCCTCTTACAGGAATACAACGCAACCAACTGAGGATTACAGAGATGAGCAACGTCGAAGAACGCGTCAAGAAAATCGTCATCGAGCACCTGGGCGTCGATGCTGCCAAGGTTACCGAAGGCGCAAGCTTCATTGATGACCTGGGCGCAGACAGCCTCGACACCGTCGAGCTGGTCATGGCGTTCGAAGAAGAATTCGGCATCGAGATCCCCGACGACGCGGCTGAGAAGATCCAGACCGTCAAGGACGCGATCTCCTTCATCAAGCTGACCGCGAAGGCTGCCTAATCGCCTTTTGGCCTCAATCTACGAAAATGGCCCCTTTTCCGCGGTATGCAGAAACGGGGTCATTTTTTTGACCGGAGAAGACCTATGAGACGTGTTGTTGTCACTGGCATCGGCATCATCAGCCCCCTCGGTTCGGGGCTGGCGCACAACTGGGCGGCGCTGACCGCCGGCAAATCGGGGCTCGGCAAGATCACCCATTTCGACGCTTCCGACATCCCGTCGCAGGTCGCGGGCGAGGTCAAGGCCGCCGACTTCGACGTCAACGCGTACATCGAGCCGAAAGAGCAGAAGAAGATGGACCGCTTCATCCATCTCGGCTACGCCGCCGCGATCGACGCGGTCGAGGACAGCGGCTGGAAGCCCACCGACTACGAAGGCCAGTGCCGCACGGGCGTGCTGGTCGGCGCCGGCATCGGCGGCCTGACCAACATCCAGGAAACCTCGATCATGATGGCCGAGAAAGGCACGCGCCGCATCTCGCCGTTCTTCATCCCGTCGTCTCTGATCAACCTGATCTCGGGTCACGTCTCCATCAAGTACGGCTTCCGCGGCCCCAACCACGCGGTGGTCACGGCCTGCGCGACCGGCAGCCACGCCATCGGCGATGCGGCGCGCATGATCGCGCTCGACGACGCCGACGTCATGGTGGCGGGCGGCGCGGAAGCGGCGATCTGCCGCGTCGGCGTCGCAGGCTTCGCGGCCTGCCGCGCGCTCTCGACCGGCTATAACGACACGCCTGAACGCGCCTCGCGCCCGTTCGACAAGGGCCGCGACGGTTTCGTCATCGGCGAAGGCGCCGGCATCGTCGTGCTGGAAGAATACGAACACGCGAAGAAGCGCGGCGCCAAGATCTACGCCGAAGTGGTCGGCTACGGCATGTCGGGCGATGCCTATCACATCACCAGCCCGTCCGAAGACGGCGACGGCGGCTTCCGTGCCATGCAGGCCGCGCTCAAGCGCGCCGGCGTCGGCCCCGAAAAGATCGACTACGTCAACGCGCACGGCACCTCGACGCCGATGGGCGACAACATCGAGCTGGGCGCCATCAAGCGCCTGTTCGGCGCAAACGTCGGCAAGACCAGCGTTTCCTCCACCAAGTCGGCGATCGGCCACCTGCTCGGCGCCGCCGGCGCGGTCGAGGCGATCTTCAGCGTCAAGGCGATCGAGACCGGCATCGTGCCGCCGACCTTGAACCTCGAAGACCCGACCGAAGTCGCCGAAGGCATGGACCTCACGCCGCTCAAGGCGAAAGAGCGCAAGATCGACTACGCGCTCTCCAACTCCTTCGGCTTCGGCGGCACCAACGCCTGCCTCGTCTTCCGGAAGGTTTGATTGCCCCGCTTGCGCGACATGCTCGGCGCGACCGTGGCCGTCGGCATGGCGGTGATGGCCGCCGGTGCAGTCTGGCTCTACGGCGCGGCGATGGCCGAAGGGCCGCTTGAGGCGGAAAAACTCGTCTATATCCAACCCGGCAGCTCCGTCAACGCCATGAGCGAGACGTTGTTGCAGGAAGGCGTCATTCGCGACGGCCTCGCCTTCCGCATCGTCGCGCGCATCGGCAACCGCCGCGAAAGCCTCAAGGCGGGCGAGTATGAAGTGCCCGCGCATGTGAGTATCGCCGCGCTTGTCGCGTTGCTGCAAGACGGCAAGACATTCCAGCACCAGATCACCGTGGCCGAAGGCCTGACATCGGCCGAAATCGTCGCGCTGTTGCAGCGGGAACCGGCACTGCAAGGCGCAATCGCCGCCGTGCCGCCCGACGGGACGTTGCTTCCCGAGACCTATAACTTCACGCACGGCGATACGCGTCAGATACTGCTCGACCGCATGACCAAGGCGATGCAGTCTGAAATGGCTACCGCCTGGGCTGCGCGCGCACCCGATGTCGCGCTGGCCTCGCCGCAGGAAGCGGTGACGTTGGCCTCCGTCGTCGAAAAGGAAACCGGCATCGCGGCGGAACGTCCGCGCATCGCGGGCGTCTTCTTCAACCGCCTGCGCGGCGGCATCCCGCTGCAATCCGACCCGACCGTGATTTATGCGGTGACGAAAGGCGCCGGCGCCAGCGCGCTCGACCGTCCCCTCATGACGCGCGACCTGAAAATTTCTTCGCCCTATAATACCTATGTCGTGCGTGGATTGCCGCCGGGGCCGATCGCCAATCCCGGCCGCGCCGCACTCGAGGCCGTGCTGCACCCCGAGCAAAACCAATTCCTTTATTTTGTCGCCGACGGCTCGGGCGGTCACGTCTTCGCGAAGACGCTGAAAGAGCACGACAATAACGTCGCCCGCTGGCGCCGTTTGCAACGCGCCGGCAAGCCCTGAACATCTTCACGTATTCTTCAGGCTTTTCCGGTAAAATGTAGGAATGGACAAAAACAAGGTTATCGTCGGCAACAAGCTGAACGAAACGCTTCTGGGCGGCGACGGGTCGTTGCGCCACAAACTCCTGATCGCCATGCCGGGCGTGCAGGGGGATTCCTTTTCCCGCAGCGTGATCTATATCTGCGCGCATAGCCCGTCGGGCGCGATGGGCATCGTCATCAACCAGCGCATGCCCGAGATCCGCTTCAAGGAACTGCTCGCGCAGCTCAGCCTGCCGCAATCGGAAATGAGCGTCGACCCGATTGTGCATTTCGGCGGCCCGGTCGAAAGCGGGCGCGGCTTCGTCCTGCACTCGACCGACTTCGTGCGCGACGACACCGTGCGCGTCAGCGACGGCATCGCGCTGACCGGCACGGTCGAGATCCTGCGCGCCATCGCCAACGGCCAAGGCCCGAACCGCAGCGTCTTTGCGCTCGGTTATACCGGCTGGGGCCCGGGGCAGCTGGATGCGGAAATGCAGGCGAACCTCTGGCTGACCGTCTCTGCCGACGAAGACCTGATTTTCGGCACGGATCTTACGTCGAAATGGGAACGCGCCCTGCGCAAGGTAGGCGTCACCCCCCTCAACTTATCCTCTGAAATCGGCCACGCTTAACGCAGGCGCCAGCGCGCGACGGGCTTGTAGAGCAACAGGCCGGTCATGAATCCGCCGACGTGCGTCACCCACGCGATGGGGTTGAGGCTGCCCGGCGTGCCGAGGATGCCGAAGATGATGGAGACCGCAACCCATACCGCGACGAAGGGCAGCAGCCTTCTGTAGCCCATACCCATCATCCCCTGCAGGTACATGAGCATGATGACCGCGCCGAACAGGCCGCTGATCGCGCCCGATGCGCCGATCATCGGCGTCTCGCCGTCCGGCCATGCCACGGCGTGCAGGAACGCGCCCATCAGCCCGGAGGCGAGATAGATCAGCAGGAACTTGCGCCCGCCGATGGTTTTCTCGACTGCCGCGCCGAAGGCCATCAGCATGCCGACGTTGACGCAAAGGTGCGTCCAGCCCTCATGGATGAACATGTGGGTGAGGGGGGAGATGATCGCCGCGAAGTCGAGCGATCCCGACGTATAGCGCGCCGGCACGAAGGAGAGCGCATAGATGCGGTCGTCCGTCAGCAGTTCGGGGAACATCAGGCCGACCACGAAGACGACCACGTTGATAAGGCAAAGCGCGCGCACGACCGGCGGCAGGTTGAGCATCGGCTCCGGCCGGTTGTCGTTGGTGCGGATGATCCGCGCCCGTTCCAGCGTGTCGCGCTCCTCCGGCGTGGGGAAGGACGTGACGTTGGAAGGATCGTGGCCGTTGCTTTTTGTCATGGAAACCTCGCAGGCCGATTGTAGGCCGCGCCCGGGAAATAGCAAGAAACCGCGTGCGGACGCATTATATCAAATATTTCCAGCGTTTTACGGCTGGCCAAGGCGTACCGCCTTCATTTATGATATCATAGTCATAAGGGAGTTTTTCGATGGCGGGCGTCGTCGTCAGGATTGCATGTTGCCTGCTGGTCGCCGGGGTTTTCAGCCTCGGCGCGGCGCCGCAAGCCTATGCGGGTTCCGGCTACCAGGGACTCTTCGCGCCTTCGGGCGACGATGCCAAGAAAAATACGGCGCCTGAAACAAAACCCGCGCCCGGCTATGAAGGCGTGATTGCCACGCCGCCCGATCCTAAGCGTGCGCCGGAAGAGCCCGCCGGCTACGCCGGCCTCGTCCCCGGCAAGGTCAAGAAGCCGGCGCCGAAGACCGATGTTGCCAAGACTGCGCCCGTCATCAAGAACGCCGAAGATATCAAGACCGCCGCGGCCATCCGCAGCGCGGGCAAGGTCAAGCCGCCCAAGCCCACCATCGCCACCACCGCGCCGAGCCGCAACGGCAAGCCGCGCACGCGCGTCGAAGGCATGCTGCCCGCCGAATACGCCACTAAGCAAAGCGTCGACCGCATCATGGCCGTGGTTAAGGACCCCAACGCCAGCAAGAAGGTGCGCGCCGACCGCGCGAAGAAGGCGGCGGAGCGCCTTGCCACGATGTCGCGCGGCATGCGCGCGCGCGCGAACATTCCCGACAAGGCGTATAAATCTTCCGGCGCGTCCGATGTCTTCATCAAGGAACAGCGCGAAGGCACGGACGCCGCGCTCAGGCGCATCAACAACGCGATGACGGAGCTGAAGAAATACCAATGACGGCAGACAGCAAGAAGCACGGCATCATCATCGGCCTTTCCGCCGTCATCGTCTCCGTCCAGGCCAAGCAGGGCGGCGGACTGGAGCCGGAAGTCTTCATCGTGCGTGGTGCCGAGCATGCGCTTTCCGCCGGCGTCGTGCCGGCGCATGAAGACGGCGACGCGCTGCCCTTCGGCCCCTTCGACCCCGACCGCCACGAGACGCCGGAGCTGGGCCTGCGCGGCTGGGTGCGCGACCAGACGCCGATCGTGCCCGGCTATGTCGAGCAGCTCTATACCTTCGGCAACCGCAGCCGCTACGCGACGGGCAGGCAGAACGACGCGCGCGTGATCTCCATCGGCTACCTCGCGCTCACGCACAACGAAAAGGCGCGCACCTCCGACCGCGTGTTCTGGGGCGACTGGTACAGCTATTTCCCGTGGGAAGACTGGCGCGCCGGCAAGCCCAAGGTGATCGACGACCTGATCGAGCCCGCGCTCAAGCGCTGGATCAACGCAGCCGACACCGCCGACGTCAAGGCGCACCGCCGCACCCGCGCCAACCTCTGCTTCGGCCTCGGCGGCGTGGAGTGGGATGAAGAGAAGGTGCTCGAGCGCTATGAGCTGTTGTACGAAGCGCGCCTCGTCTACGAAGCCATCCGCGACAAGGCGCTCAAGGTCGACTACACGCTGACTCCCGGCCGCTCGATGCTCTACGACCACCGTCGCATTTTGGCGACCGCGATGGGCCGCCTGCGCGGCAAGCTCAAGTACCGCCCCGTCGTTTTTGAATTGATGCCTGCCGAATTTACGCTGCTGCACCTGCAGCGCACCGTCGAGGCGATCATGGGCCACAGTCTGCACAAGCAGAACTTCCGCCGCCTCGTCGAAAGCTCCGGCATGGTCGAGGAAATTGCCGGTCGCAAATCCGCCGCGGCCGGCGGCCGTCCCGCCGCACTGTTCCGCTTCCGCCGCAGCGTCGCGCAGGAGCGCCCCGCGCCTGGCATGAAGCTGTCGCCGGCGGCGCATTAGCCCCCGCACGAATCACCTCAGGACCGCGGCTGACGCTTCCGCGACGGCGGATTAAAGCGCGTCCGGAATGGCCGCGAAAACATCAATTAATATATTGATTAATATAGATAATTTCACATCCATTTCTTAACCGTTTCTTTATTGACTTATGCTCTAATAGAGTATATTACTTGTACTCATAGAGAGTATATTAAATAAAGGAACGACCCCATGTTCGACACCGTCATCCAACCGAAGCCGCTGGAATTTACGCCCGAAGTCGCGCGCGAAGCGGCGCCGCTGTACGAAAAGGTCAAGCGCGTCATCAACGAACTCGACTGGGCTGCCTACGCGCCCTACATCGTCGCGATCAACCGCCTCAAGAAGCAAAAGGGCGCGGTCATCCTCGCACATAACTATATGACGCCGGAAATCTTCCACTGCGTCGCCGACTTCGCGGGCGACAGCCTGCAACTCGCGCAACAGGCCGCGAAGGTGGATGCCCAAATTATCATACAAGCGGGCGTGCACTTCATGGCCGAAACCTCCAAGATCCTTTCCCCTGAAAAAACCGTGCTGATCCCCGACATGAAGGCGGGCTGCTCGCTGGCATCCTCCATCACCGGAGCCGATGTGCGCCTGCTCCGCGAAAAATTTCCGGGCGTGCCGATCATCACCTACGTCAACACCTCGGCCGACGTGAAGGCGGAATCGGATATCTGCTGCACCTCGTCCAACGCGCTTGCGATCGTCGAGAGCATGGAGAGCGACACCGTGTTGATGATCCCCGACCAGTTCCTCGCGCGCAACATCGCCAAGCAGACCAAGAAGAAAGTGCTGACGTGGCAAGGTTCCTGCGAAGTGCACGAACGCTTCACGCCCGAAGACATCAAGAAATTCCGCAAGGCCTATCCGGGCGCGGTCGTGTTGGCGCACCCCGAATGCCCGCCGGAGGTGGTGGCCGAAGCCGACTTCGCCGGTTCCACCAAGGCGATGAGCGATTACGTGACGCAGCACCAGCCGGCCAAGGTGGTGATGATCACCGAATGCTCGATGTCCGACAACGTCTCGGTCAACAATCCGAACGTCGAATTCGTGCGCCCCTGCAACCTCTGCCCGCACATGAAGCGCATCTCGCTCAAGAATATCCTGACCTGCCTTGAGACCATGACGCACGAAGTCACCGTTGATCCGGCGGTCGCCGACCGCGCGCGTCTGGCTGTTGAAAGAATGCTTGCTGTAAAGGTGTAACATGACCATCGAAATCGAAAACAGCGCGGATGTCGTCATCGTCGGCTCGGGTGCCGCGGGCCTCTTCACCGCCCTCAGCCTTGCGCCCCGCCGCGTGCTGGTGCTCAGCGAAAAGCCGCTCGGCGGCATCTGCGCGAGCGCCTGGGCGCAGGGCGGCATCGCCGCCGCGGTCGACAAGGAAGACAATACCGCCGACCATGCCGCCGACACCTTGAAAGCGGGCGCGGGCACCACGGATGCCGAAGTCGCCCGCGTGCTGACCGAAGAAGCGCCGCACTATATCAAGCTGCTCGAAGGCTACGGCGTACAATTCCAGCGCGACGACAACGGCACCTTCAGCCTGAACCGCGAAGCGTGCCACGGCCGCCGCCGCGTGCTGCGCGCCGCCGCCGGCGACGGTTTCGGCCGCGAAATGATGCGCGCGCTGGTCGAGGCGGTGAAGGTCACTCCCTCCATCGTCTTCATCGACGGCGTCTCCGCCGAGCGCATCTTGCGCCGCGACGGCGAACGCATGGGCCCCGTGCAAGGCATCCTCGCCCGCCGCATCAAGGATAACAAGCAAGTCGTCTTCGCGGCCCCCGCGGTCGTACTGGCGACGGGTGGCGTCGGCGGTCTTTATGCCGTGACCAGCAACCCGCTCGGCGCGGTTGCGCGCGGCGCGGCTATGGCGGCGCGCGCGGGCGCGGTCGTCTCCGACCTCGAATTCGTGCAGTTCCACCCGACCGTGCTGGATATCGGCGAAGACCCGTGCCCGCTGGCGACCGAAGCGCTGCGCGGCGAGGGCGCGCACCTGCACAATTCGCGCGGCGAGCGCTTCATGCTCGACTATCATGAAGCGGCCGAACTCGCCCCGCGCGACGTCGTCAGCCGCGGCATCTTCGCGCAGCTGCAACGCGGCCAGAAGGTCTATCTCGACTGCCGCCACATCGACGCCGCGCATTTCCCGGCCTTGATCCAGGCGGCGGCGCGCGCGAACATCAATCCGCAGCGCGACCTGATCCCCGTCATGCCCGCCGTGCATTACCACATGGGCGGCGTCTCGACCGACCTTAACGGCCGCACCAGCATCACCGGCCTCTGGGCCGCGGGCGAAGTGGCGGCGACGGGGCTGCACGGCGCAAACCGCCTTGCCAGCAACTCGCTGATGGAGGCCGTCGTCATGGGCGGCCGTGCGGCGGCGGATATCGCGCAGGCGCGGCTCGAGCCGACTCAAATCCTGTCGGTGCCCACGGTGCGCCAGACCGTTTCCCTCAACCGCGAGAAGGACGCGCTGCGCCACATCATGAGCGACCTCGTCGGCGTCATCCGTGATGAACAGGGCATGAAGGACGCGCTCAAGCGCATCGATGCCATCGCCCGCGCGGCGGAAGGCCGCGATGCGAAACTCGCCGACATGGCGCTGGTCGCGCGCATGATCACGGTGATGGCGCTCGGCCGCAAGGAAAGCCGCGGCGGCCACTGCCGCGCTGACTTCCCCAAGGCCGTCCGCGCCTTGCAAAAACGCAGCTTCGCGACGCTCAAGGACATCGACGCGCAAACCGCCGTCATCTTGGCACCCGCGCAACAGAAGGAAAATGTCGCATGACGACCGTCCCCAGCCTTTCCCCCATCATCCTCGAGCCGCTCGTGCGCATGGCGCTGGAAGAAGACTTCGGCCGCGCTGGCGACATCACCAGCGACACCGTGGTGCCGGCTGATGCCCGCGCCCGCGTCGTGATGGCGTCGCGGCAGGACGGCATCATCGCCGGGCTCGATGCCGCCGAGATTGCGTTTCGCCTGGTGGATGCCACATTGAAGATCAAGCGCCTCAAGCCCGAAGGCGCGCGCGTGAAGCCGGGGGACGAAGTGATGGAAGTCGAGGGCCGCGCGCGTTCGATCCTGACGGCGGAGCGCGTGGCGCTCAACTTCGTCGGCCGCCTGTCGGGCATCGCCTCGCTGACGGCGAAGATGGTCGCGGCGGTCGGCAACCATAAAGCGAAAATCTGCTCGACGCGCAAGACCACGCCGGGCCTGCGTTCGGTCGAGAAATACGCCGTGCGCGTCGGCGGCGGGGCGAACCACCGCCTCGGCCTCGACGATGCCATCCTCATCAAGGACAACCACATTGCCATGGCCGGCGGCGTCACCGCCGCATTGAAGCGCGCGCACGAAGGCGCGGGCCACATGGTCAAGATCGAGATCGAGGTCGATACGCTCGACCAATTGAAGGAAGTGCTGGAAACCGGCGCGGATGTCGTGATGCTCGACAACATGAGCCTTGAAGACATGGCCACGGCAGTCAAGCTGGTGGCGGGCCGCGCAATCGTGGAAGCCTCGGGCGGCGTCACGCTCGACCGCATCCCCAAGATCGCGGCCTGCGGGGTCGACATGATTTCGACTGGCGCGCTGACGCACAGCGCACCCAACTTCGACGTCGGTCTGGATTACAAGGCGGCGGCTTAAAGGTCGGCAGAGTGCGGCGCGATGTCGCGGCGGCGCGCCTGCGTGTGCTTTTCTTCGAGCTCGTGCAGGCTGGAATCGCCGCCGGAAAAACCTTCATAGGTATAGTGCGCAAACAGTGCCGAGAGGGACACGAAGCTCACCAGTGCAGATTTCTTGACAGCGCGCATGATTTTCATGCGCCTATTATTATATTATTTTCATATCGAAACAATTTTGTATTTTGTTTCAATATTTTAGTGAAATTATAGAATGATATTGTTCTTCTGAAACTTTATTTCAAAACGAAAGCGAGTCGCTCTTATAGGCCGGTTCAAAACGCGGAGGGATGTCGACGTAGGTACCGTCGGCCGGAAAGGGTTCAATCTTCGGCAGGCTGCTTTCCGTGCGCATATCGCGCGTCTGCGGACGTGCGCGCAGCGATTGCGCGGCGAAAATCGCCGAGAGGGCGACAAGGCAGATCAGCAGGGATTTCTTGGGTTCAACCATGCGTAAAATCTAGCAGCTCGCGGACCTATGTCAACTCAGCAACGCCACTGCGTCTTTTCAAGGCGATAGGCCCGAATTCGACCAACAGGATGGCAGCCAAAATCAAGGCGCAGCCGGCATAGCCGGCGGCGGTCAGGCGCTCCCCCGTCATGGCGACGCCGGCCAGCGCGGCGAAGACCGATTCAGAGCTGAGGATGATCGCGGAATCGGCGGCGGGCGCATGGGTCTGCGCCACCATCTGCAGCGTATAGGCGATGCCGCCCGAGAACAGGCCGGCGTATAGGATGGCGGGCAGGGCTTGCTGCAGGTCGTGCAGGGTTGTGTGTTCATAGAACAGCGCGGCGATGAACGCGAGCGCCGCCACAGCCGCATATTGCAGGCAGGCGAGGCGGCAGGGCGCGGGCGTGCGCGCCAGCAGGCGGCCGACCAGCGCGATATGCGCCGCGAAAGCCAATGCGCACAGCAGCACCAGCATGTCGCCGCGGCCGATGACGAAGCCGCCGTCCTGCATGCCGGAGAGCATCCAGACGCCGGCGACGGACAAGAATGCGGCCGGAAAGACCAATGCCGACAGGCGTTGCCGCCACGCCAACCAGCAGATTACCGGCGTGAAGACGACGTAAAGACCGGTCAGGAAACCTGCGTTGGCGACGGTCGTTTCGGCGACACCCGCCTGCTGCAGCACGGCGGCGGTGAAGAAGATGCCGCACAGCAACGCCAGGGCAGGCGCCATATCGCGGCTTATCCGCACCGGGCTGCGCATGCCCTCTCGCCGCGCCACCGGCAACACGGCCAGTGCGGAAAGCACAAAACGCGCCGCAATGAAGGTAAAAGGGCCAAGATGCGCCGCCGCGTCTTTCTGGAAGACGAAGGCAACGCCCCAGATCAGCGCGGCCAGGGCAAGCAGGATATCGGATTTCAAGCGTGACATGGGCGGAGGATATTTGTAAAAATAGGGCTATGCAAGCACAGAAAGACGACGTCATGACGGCCGTTGCCGCGCCTGTGCCGCTTCAGGCGGCGGCTGACGCCGCGCGCGCCGTTTTCGGCATCCGCGCCGCAAAGGTTTCGCCGCTGGAAAGCGAGCGCGACATAAACTTCCGCGTGACGGCGGAAGACGGCGCCCTCTATGTCCTGAAATTCACCAACCCTGCCGAAGATGAGGGCGTCACAGACCTGCAAGTCAAGGTGTTGCAGCATATCGAACGCGCCGACCCGGATTTCGCCGCGCCGCGCGCTGTCGGGTCGTTAAGCGGCGCCGCCGCACCGATCGTAGATGGCCGCGCCCTGCGCCTGTCGACCTGGGTCGACGGCACGCCGCTCGGCGACGGCCCTGTCCCTTATGCCGCGCTCGGCGCGACGCTGGCGCGCCTGACGCGCGCGCTGCAAGGATTTTCGCACCCGAGCCAGCGCTACGACATGATGTGGGATCTCACCCGTGCACCGGAAATGAAGAAACTTCTGCAATATGTGCCGGAGGCCGCGTGCGTAGAAAAATACCTCGCGCCTGTCGATACGCGCGATTTCCCCGTGCAGGTCGTGCACAACGACTTCAACCCGCATAACGTGCTGGCGCGCGCGGACGGGTCGCTCGGCGTGATCGACTTCGGCGATATCCTCTATACGCCGCGCATCCACGACCTTGCCATCGCCTGCGCCTATCATATGCATCAGGGGCAAGCGGCGGTCGAAGAAATCGTCTCCGGCTACCTGCCGTTGCGCGCGGACGAACGCGCCGCCCTTTATCCGCTGATCGGCGCGCGGGTGGCGATGGCGCTGTGCATCAACCATTGGCGTGCTGCGCTTTATCCCGAGAATGCGGCCTATATCCTTGCCAACGCGCCGCGTGCGCGGAAAGCATTGGAGGTGCTCGACCATGTCGATGCCTAACGTCAATTTCTTCGATGCCGAGAAATCGGAATTGTCGCCGGAAGAAAAGCAGCTTGTCGCGCGCCGTGCGCAGGCGCTGGGCCCGGCTTATCGCCTGTCGTATCAGCACCCGCTGCATATCGTAAAAGGCGACGGCGTCTGGCTGTATGATTCGCAAGGCAACAAATACCTTGATGCCTACAATAATGTCCCTTGTGTGGGTCACTGCCATCCGGAAGTGACAGCGGCGCTCGCGCAGCAGGCGTCGACGCTCAACGTGCACACGCGCTACCTCCATGAGGGCATCCTCAACTACGCCGAAGCGCTGCTGGAGACGTTGCCGCTCGACCATATGATGTTCACGGCCTCGGGCAGCGAGGCGAACGACCTTGCTTGCCGCTTCGCGGAAAGTTATACGGGCGGCACGGGTTTTATTGCGACCGAGATGGCCTATCACGGCGGCACCAAGCTGGTCGCGGAACTGTCGCCCTCGCTCGGCGGTTTCGCGAAAGAAGCGAATCACGTGCGGCTTGTCAGGGCGCCTGATACTTACCGTCACAAGGATGTCGGCGCGTTCTTCGCCGCGCAAGTAAAGGCGGCCGTCGACGACTTCCGCAAGAACGGCATCAAGCCCGCCGCGCTGATCGTCGATACGATCTTCGCCAGCGACGGCGTCTTTGCCGACCCGAAGGGATTTCTTGCGCCTGCGGTCGATGAAATCCGCAAGGCGGGCGGCATCTTCATCGCCGACGAAGTGCAGGCGGGTTTCGGCCGCACCGGCGAAGCCTTCTGGGGTTTCGCGCGTCATGGCCTGAAGCCAGACATCGTCACGATGGGCAAGCCGATGGGTGCGGGATACCCGATGGCGGGGCTGGCGGTGCGGCATGACATTGTCGAAGGCTTTGGCGAAAAGTCGCGCTACTTCAACACTTTCGGCGGCACGCCGGTCGCGGCGGCGGTCGGCATGACGGTGCTTGAGATCATCCGGCGCGACCAGCTGATGCAGAACGCCGATGCCGTCGGCGCGTATTTGCGCGGCGGTTTGCGCGCCATCGGTCATGCGCTGATCGCCGATGTGCGCGGGGCAGGGCTGTATATTGCCGTCGATTTGATGGACGGCGACAAACCTGCGGCGGAAGCGACGACGAAGATCGTCAATGCGCTGCGCGAAAAGCGCATCCTGATCAGCTCTTCCGGTATTGAATCGAATATGCTGAAGATCCGTCCGCCGCTCGTTTTCTCGCGCGTGCATGCGGACATGGTGATTTCGGCGCTGGCGGATATCTTTAGAACGATTTGACGAAGGCGATGAATTCGTCTTCCGGCAGCGGCTTGGCGTAGCGGTAGCCCTGCGCCTCGTCGCAGCCCTCGACCTTGAGCATCTCGACATGGTCCTGCGTCTCCACGCCCTCGGCCACCACTTTCATGCCGAGATTGTGGCCGAGCGAGATGATCGTGCGCACGATCACGCGGTCGTCGGGTTCGGTGGTTGCGTTGCGGATGAAGGACTGGTCGATCTTGATGCGGTCGACCGGGAACTGGCGCAGGTAGCCGAGCGACGAATAGCCGGTGCCGAAATCGTCGATCGCCAGCGTGACGCCGAGGTCGTGCAGTTTCTTGAGCGTCGCGGCGGTGTGCGAGATGTTCTCCATGAAGATGCTCTCGGTGACTTCGAGCTCCAGGAGGCGCGGCGGCAGCTTGGTCGCGGCCAGCGTGGTCTCGACAAGGCCGACGACGTCGCTGCGGTGGAACTGCACGCCGGAGAGGTTGACGGCGACGCGCAAGGGCGGCAGCCCCATGTCTTGCCATTTCTTCGCCGCTTCGCAGGCCGTGCGCATGGCGAATTCGCCGATCGGGACGATCAGGCCGGATTCTTCCGCCAGCGGCACGAATTCGGCAGGGGAAATGAAACGCCCGCCGTTGCCGTCCGCCGAGGGCAGCCACCAGCGCAGCAGCGCCTCGGCGCCGAGCAGCTTGCCGGTCTTGAGATCGACCTGCGGCTGATAATATACGCGCAACTGCGCCTTGGCGATCGCCGCGTGCAGGTCGCGTAGCAGCTGGAAGCGGTGCTGGATCAGCTGGTCGAAATCGTGCGAATAGTAACGCACCGTGTCGCGGCCTTCCTTCTTGGCGCGCGTCAGAGCGATGTTGGTGTTCTTCATCAGGTCATTGGCGTCGATGCCGTCGTCGGGGCCGTGTGCGACGCCGATGGAGACGCGCACCTGTAATTTGTCCGTGCCGATTTCCACGGGCATCAGCATGGCGGCGAAGACGCGTTCGACCACGGCGGCGCTGTCGGGCTGCGCAGCGCCGAGCGGCACGATGGCCGCGAATTCGTCGGCGCTGGCGCGCGCCAGCGCCGAGCCGTGCGGCAGCGACTTCAATATGCGCTGGCCGACGGTGTGCAGGACGCTGTCGCCCGCCGTGTGGCCGAGGGTGTCGTTGACGTACTTGAAGCCGTCGATGTCGACGCTGATCAGCGCGACGCGCCCGTGCTCGCCGAGCACCGCGCGGCGCAGCGTGGCCTTGAGCTTCTCGATGAAGGCAGTGCGGTTGAGCAGGCCGGTCACCGGGTCGGTGCTGGTCAGACGCCCGGCTTCGGGGTCTTCAGCGGGGGAGAGCCAGCTGCGCAGGATCAGCGCGAGCAGGCCGCTGGCGGCGAGGCAGAAGAGGAAGGTTGCAGGCAGGAAGCGGGCCAGCGCCTGCATCGGCTCCATCGGCAGTAGCAGGAACGTCAGCCCTTGCGCGAGCAGCATCGCGAAAAAGACGAGCGCGGCGATACGCCAGCCGAGGCGGCGTGCAGCGGTGGGTCGATGGTGTGGCCTGGTCTCGTCCAAGGGACGGCTCCGTTCGGCGGTTTGTCGCATGTTCAGTCTAGGCGGATTCATTTAACGATGGGTATACGTATAATTCCATAATATTATAACAACCAAGGATATGGTGCGTTTTGCGGCGGATATGGTGTATATTTCACCCGGTCAAGCGAGGATGCGATGAGTTTTTTTGAACAAATGGCCGGCAAGGCCATGCCGAAGCCGGAAGAGGCCGAGGTCAAGGTCGACCTCTCGGGTATGGAGAAGGCCGACGCGCTCAAGAAGCTCGATTCCATCGCGCAGTATTGCAAGAAGACCAGCGCGGCCTCGCTCTACGTCAGTTTCGACCCGGCCAAGCCCGGCGCAGGCGAGACTTTGTTCCAGCCGGTCATGCGCTATTTCAAGATCGAGAAGCTCAACAACTACGTCAGCCACGCCCTG
>CAYZCE010000019.1:0-39117 GCA_964476835.1 uncultured Rhodospirillaceae bacterium | reverse complement strand
CCTTCCTGGATGAGGTCGAGGAACTGCAGGCCGCGGTTGGTGTATTTCTTGGCAATCGAGATGACGAGACGCAGGTTGGCCTCGACCATTTCCTTCTTGGCCTTGGCGGCTTCGCGCTCGCCCTTCTGGATGGTGTGGACGATGCGCTTGAACTCGATGAGCGGCAGGCCGGCGATGGCCGCGATCTTCTCGATGTCTTCGCGGATGTTCTTGACGTCGTCCTTGTGCTTCTCGGCGAACTTCTTCCAGCCCTTGGTCGTCAGCTTGGCGACCTTGGTCATCCAGCGTGCGTCGATTTCCGCACCGTTGCCCCACTGCTCGAGGAAGCCTTCGCGGCTGACGCCGGCGGCGACTGCGAGGCGCATGATCTGGCCTTCGAAGCCGACCAGCTTGCGGTTCATCGAATAGAGTTGGTCGATCAGCTGTTCGGAGCGGTGCACGTTCAGGCGCACCGACTGCATGAGGTCGATCAGTTCGATCTTGCACTTGCGGTAGCCATCCTGCAGGCGCTTCGGGATTTCCTTGGTTTCCTTCAGCGCGATGCGGCGCTCTTCCTGGATCTTGGCGAGCTTCTTATAGGCCTTGGTGATCTGCTTGAAGGTGTCGATCACTTGCGGCTTCAGTTCCGCTTCCATCGCGGCCATGGAGAGGCTGGTCTCGTCCATTTCGCCGTCTTCTTCTGGCGGCTTGACGGGGTCGTCCTCGATGATGATGTCGTCTTCGCTGCGCGCTTTCTTGGCGGCGGCCTTCTTGCGAGCCTCCTCTTCCTTCTCGCGCTCTTTTTCCTTCTTGTCGAGCTTCTCCGCGACGGCGGCCTGCATGGCTTTGTTCTTTTCCTCGAACCCGCCGGCGCCGCCGCCTTCGGGGTCGCCTTCGCCGTAAGTCGCTTCGAGGTCGATGATGTCGCGCAGCAACATCTCGCCGCCTTCGAGCGCCTTATACCAGGTCATGATCGCCTGGATGGTCAGCGGGCTTTCGCAGATGCCGCCGATCATCATCGCGCGGCCTGCCTCAATACGTTTCGCGATCGCGATTTCACCTTCGCGCGAGAGCAGCTCGACCGAGCCCATTTCGCGCAGGTACATGCGCACGGGGTCGTCGGTGCGGCCGACGTCGGCCTTAGCGAGGTTGCCGGCGTCGCCTTCGTCTTCGCTCGCGGCTTCGGGCTTTTCGGCCTCTTCGTCGCCTTCGGCCTCTTCCTCGACAAGGTTGATGCCGATGTCGGCGAGCATCGACATGGTCTCGTCGATCTGCTCGGACGTGAATTCGCCCGCGGGCAGCATGCGGTTCAGTTCGTCATAGGTGACGTAGCCGCGTTCCTTGCCTTTAGCGATGATCTTCTTGACCGTCTTGGCGAGCGCGTCATGAGACGCGGTATCATCCGCCTCTTCCGCGTTCTCGTTCTCGACGATTTCTTCGTTTGCCTTGGCGACCATGTAAAAGCCTTATCCAGTCCTTTGATTGACGAACCCGATCTCCCAGATATCGCGCCATGCTTGGCGCGCCGTCTCAAGATCCTGGCCGGGCCGCGCAAAGCCCGCGTGGAGGTAGAGCGAGGCGTCGAAGAGAGAATCGAGCGCCCTGCCGTGACCCAGCCCATTAAGATGTTGTTTAACGGCTTGATAGTCAAGATCATTTTGTTCCCCAAGCAAAACGATGACCGCCTGGCGCAGATGGTCATAATCTTCGTTCTGCATGCGGATCGTGCCGAGGTTCTCGGCGAATTCGTCATACAGCTCGGGATAATGGATCATGAGCGCCAGCAGGATGCGCGCGCGTTCCTGCTGCTGCGCCTGCGTGGATTTCGTGGCGGCCGTGCGGACGCTGCTGGGGCGGTAGGGCGTATGGATGCCCGGCGCCGGCGCGTTCTTCTTGAACTTGCCGCCCGCTTCGCCCCCGCGCCCCTTCGCCTCGGTCTTGCGGCGGGTGAGGAACAGCTCGTTAATCTTTTGATTAATCTCGTGAAGGAAGAACTGCTGCACCGCGCCGTCGGCAATCATGCGGGCGCGCTTTTCGAGGCCGGAACGGAAGCCCGCCTTGACTTCGGGCTGCGTCAAATCGCGGCCTTTCGCTTCTTCCGTCCACAGCATGTCGAACAGGCTGATCGCGTTTTTCAGTACGCGCTCCATGGCCGGCACGCCTTGGGTGCGGATGAGGTCGTCGGGGTCCTTCGCCTCGGTCAGGAAGGCGAAGCGGACGGAATGGTCGGGTTTCAGGATCGGCAATACCCGCTCGAGCGACCGGCTGGCCGCGCGCTGCCCAGCGGCGTCGCCGTCGAAGCAGAGGATGGGCGTCTTGTTCTCATCCGGCATCGCCTTCCAGAGCGCCTGAATCTGTGTCTCGGTCAGGGCGGTGCCAAGCGGCGCGACGGCGGCGGCAAAACCTGCCTGCGCCAGCGCGATCACGTCCATATAGCCTTCGACCACGATGGGCGTCTCGCCGTCGCCGATCGCCTTGCGGGCGCGCGACAGGCCGTAGAGCATATGGCCTTTGTGGAAAATCTCCGTCTCGGGCGAGTTGATGTACTTGGGCGCCGACTTGTCGGGCGGACCGCCATGGGTTTCAGGCAACACGCGGCCGCCGAAGGCGACCACCCGCCCCTGATAGTCCTGCACCGGGAACATGACCCGGGCGCGGAAGAACGGGTAAACCTCGCTCGCGTCGCGGGTAGATTCCTTGAAGAGGCCGGCAGCGATTAAATCTTTACTTTTAAAACCACTCTGAAGCAGATGTTTTTTCAGGTTTTCTTCGTCACTGCCGGAGTAGCCGAGACGGAAAGCTTTGATTGTAGATAAAGAAAGCCCGCGATCCACAAGATATTGCATGATTTTCTTGTTTTTCGGATCGTCCAGCTGCGCTTCGTACCACTTGGCGGCCTTCTCCATCAGGTCGTAGAGGGAGGCCTGCTGCTTGTACTTCTGTTCGTCCTCCGGCGTCGGCTTGGGGACGCGCATGCCGGCCAGCGAGGCCAGCTGCTCGATGGCGTCCATGAAGCTCATGTTGTCATGGTTCATCAGGAAGGCGATGGAATCCCCATGCGCCCCGCAGCCGAAGCAATGGTAGAACCCCTTCACATCGTTGACCGTGAACGACGGCGTCTTTTCATTATGGAATGGACAGCAGCCCTTATGCTCCCGCCCCGCGCGGGTCAGCTTGACGCGCTTGCCGACGATTTCCGACAACGGCACGCGCGCACGCAGCTCATCCATGAAGGCTTTTGGCAGGGACATGGGCTAGAAACTATTATATGTCCCACCCCGAAATCAACCCAAAACGGTTGGCAACTCATTGATTTTCATATATCTTATGGAATGTTAATGAACGATTAATAAATGCTTGAATTAATATGATTTTTCGATTATAGTACAGCAATGGTTCATTCTGCGTTGAAGCAGCACTGAAAAGGTAGGCACCGAATGGCAAAGACCACGAAAGCGAAAACGATTTCCAAGGCGAAGAAGCCGGCAGTTAAAGCAACCGTTGCGTCCAAGAAGAAAGCCGCGGCTGTGAAAGCTCCCGTCAAGACGGTCGCAAAGGCGCCCGTCAAGGTCGCGACCAAGTCGTCGCCGACCGACAAGCTCAAGACGAAGGTCATCGAAGCGGCTGTCGCCAAAAAAGCTGTGACGCCCCCCGCTCCCGTCGTCACCGCGAAGGTCGAAAAGCTCGACTTCGTCGCTGGCGACTTCGTGGTTTATCCCGCGCACGGCGTCGGCCAGGTCGAGGGCGTCGAAGTCCAGATCATCGGCGGCATGCAAGTGACCCTCTACACCATCTGCTTTGAAAAAGACCGCATGCGCCTGAAGCTGCCGGTTTCCAAGGTCAAGGCCTCGGGCCTCCGCAAGCTGTCCTCCAAGGACCGCCTGAAGGACGCGCTTTCCACCCTGCAGGGCCGCTCGCAAGTGCGCCGCATCATGTGGAGCCGCCGCGCGCAGGAATACGAAGCAAAGATCAACTCGGGCGACCCCGTCTCTATCGCTGAAGTCCTCCGCGACCTCAAGAAGGAAGGCGACCAGGCCGAGCAATCCTATAGCGAACGCCAGATCTACCAGGCCGCCTTGGCCCGCCTCGCCCGCGAGGTCGCCGTCATCGAGCAGATCGATGAGAAAAAGGCAGCCGAAAAGCTCGAAGCCGTCCTCGGCAACGTCGCTTAAAACATACCGTTTGTTGACCCGAAAAGCCCCGGCCTCACAGCCGGGGCTTTTTGTTTGCCCCTATTTTTGCCATCCTGAGCGGAGCGAAGGATCCCAGGATCTTGCCGCACGTGTCCGAGATCCTTCGCTCCACTCAGGATGGCAAGAAAAAGGATTGACTCTGCACCCCCCTATTTCGTATTTTCCGCTCGCCTTTCACGATGCAACCCTGAGAGCTGACGGATGACCCAGACACCTGAGGAACTCGGCCAGAAGATCAAGGAAGCCCAGGAAAGGCAGGAAGGGCGGCCCACCACCGCCCCAAAACCGGAGGACATGTCCGGCACGGCCAGCGCGATGCGCGTCGGCACGGACCTGGTCGCGGCGCTTGCCGTTGGCGGTTTTTTGGGGTACTGGATGGATCGCTGGCTCGGCACCAAACCGTGGATGATGGTCATCTTCTTCTTCCTCGGTTTTTTTGCAGGGTTCCTGAACATCTACCGCGCCCAGACGGGGCAAGACTACAAGATCGGTTTCAAGGAAGAGACGAAGAAGGATAAGGATTAAGAACGGTGCTTGAAAGTCCTCTCGAACAGTTTGTGATCAAGCCCATCGTGCCCCTGCATATCGTGGGCGTCGATGTGTCGTTCAGCCAGTCCGCGCTCTGGATGATGATCGGCGTTGCCCTCACCACCCTGCTCATGACCCTCACCCTCGGCAAAAAGGCGCTGGTGCCCGGCCGCTGGCAGAACGTCCCCGAGATGCTCTACGACTTCGTCTACGGCATGGTGCGCGAGAACCTCGGCGACAACGCGCGCAAGTACTTTCCCTTCGTCTTCTCGATCTACATGATCGTGCTGATGGGCAACCTGCTCGGCATGGTCCCCTATTCCTTCACCTACACCAGCCACATCATCGTCACCGGCGCGCTGGCCCTGACCGTGTTCCTCTTCGCAACACTGGTCGGCTTTGTCCGCCACGGCACGCACTTCTTCTCGCTCTTCCTGCCGCACGGCCTGCCGATCGCGCTCGCGCCGATCATCATCGTCATCGAAGTCATTTCCTACCTCTCGCGCCCGATCAGCCTGTCCGTGCGACTTTTCGCCAACATGCTCGCCGGCCACACCATGGTCAAGGTCTTCGCGGGCTTCAGCGTCGCGCTGGGCATCGTCATGGGCGTGCTGCCGATGGTCGTCAACGTCGCGCTCTACGGCCTCGAGATCATGATCGCCTTCATCCAGGCCTACGTCTTCGCCATGCTGACCTGCCTGTACCTCAAGGATGCGATCGAACTGCACTAACTCCAACCAACGAACCACCTCCAACCCAACCGAAAAAAGGAAGACTAAAATGGATCCTCAAGCAGCAAAACTCATCGGCGCCGCTATTGCCGTTCTCCCGCTCTTCGGCGCAGCTCTCGCGCTCGGCAACCTCTTCTCGTCGATCATCAGCTCCATCGGCCGTAACCCGGGCGTCGCTGACACCGTCAAGAGCACCGGCCTGATCTACTTCGCGCTGATCGAGGCAATCGCCCTCTTCGCGCTCGTCGTTTCCCTCCTGCTGATGTTCGCGTTCTAATATGGAAGGCGTCGGGTTTCCGCAGCTTAACGCCGCCACCTACCCCAGCCAGGTATTCTGGCTGGCGGTGGCGTTCGTGCTCCTGTACGCGCTCATGTCGAAGATCGCGCTGCCGGCCGTCGGCCGCGTGATCGACGCTCGCCGCGCGCACAAGGACGGAGACCTGTCGCAAGCCGCCGCGATGAACAGCGAAGCGGAAGACATCCGCACCGCCTACGAACGCGCGTTGGCGAAAGCGCAGCGCGACGCGCACGACGCCTTCAGCGCCGCCGAGAAAGCGGTCGCCGACAAGGTCACCGCCGCGCAAGCGCACTTTGGCGAAAACGCCCGCAACCGCCTCGCCGTCGCCGAGAAGCGCATCGCCGCCGCCAAGGCCGAGGCGCTGCGCTCTCTGACCGACATCTCGGCGGACGTCGCGGCGGGCATGGTGCAAAAGATCGCAGGCGTCACGGTCGACAAGGCCGCCGCCAAGGCCGCGGTCGAATCCGTGATGAAGGAAGCGTAAGATGGAAGCAGCGGAAGTCCAACACCACGCAGGCCTCCTCGCCGACCCGCATACCTGGGTTCTGTTCTCCGCGATCCTCTTCACGATCATCGCTGTCGTCAAGGGCAAGGCGCCGATCCTCAAGGCGCTCGATGACCGCACCGTCCGCATCAAGATCGAGCTGGAAGAAGCTGCCCGCCTCAAGCAGGAAGCGCAAACCCTGCTGGCCGAATACCGCCAGAAGCACGCCGACGCTGTATCGACCGCGCAAAAGATCATCGACAACGCGCACGAAGCCGCCGCCCTGATCCAGAAGGAAGCGGAACAAAAGATGCAGGACTACCTGGCCGCCCGTGAAAAGGCCCTGGCCGACCGCATCGCCCGCGCTGAGACGCAGGCCATCCAGTCGCTGCGCGAGCAAGCCGCCGAGATCGCGTCCGCCGCCGCCGAAAAGCTGCTGGCCGACACCGCGGGCAAGAGCGGCGCGAAGCTGGTGGACGAAGCCATCGTCGACCTGCCCAAGCGCCTCAGCGCCTAACTCATCCTAAGCTGAAATCACCACTTCATCAGCCGCGCACCATAGCTGCGCGCGCTGTCGTGCGCCCGCATCGGCTTCATGTCATCCTGCGGCAGTTCCTGCGTCCATCCGGCAACCAGTTTGCCTGCGTCGACATGGCACGCGCACAACTCCCAGAACTCGTCCATCTGGGACGGATCGTTCCATGCCGTCTGGAAGGCATTCTGAAGCGGAGCATAGAGTGCGGCTTGCGCTTCCTTGGCTTCCTGCGACGCCTTTTTCACGGCTTCGGCCACTTCCTGTACGCTATCATGCAGAGGACGGACGGAAAGCCGGTCGATCACCACCGGTACGCCGTCGGGAAACGACGGTGTCGCCACCGGCAGGCGCCCGTTATTGGCGATTTCGCTATCCCAGTAATTTATTTTTTCCTGTACGAGACTGTTATAGAGGCGGTCGACAGCCATCGCATCCTCTTCCTTGCGGCAGCCCGGGCATATCTCGAGCACCGCGTCGCCCACATGGATCGAGGCGATCGGCTGGAGCACATGCCCGCTGTCGTTGATGCGGATGGCCCCGCGCTTGCTGTCTCCGGCAATCGCGGATTCGATCCGGAGCACGACGCCGTAAGGGTTTAGGAATACCAGGCATCCTTGCGTCGCCCGCAAGAATTCGGAATTATTTTCCGGTGTAGGCAAATGGAGGCGCTCAAACAGTTCATGCACCGCCGCGGTCGTCTGCGCATCGAAATGGCTGCCCAACGCCCGCGCAAAATCCGTATCCGGCAGGGCGGTAGCCTTGTTGAAATTGAACGAGAGATGATCGGTCACGGCTGCGCGCCTTTCGAGGCATGCGACGCCGCATATTGCGCTGAAACCCTGGCGGCCTTCGGCGTCTTGGCATTGTCGCCGAAATCGCATTTTTCATTCTTCGCCTCTTCGGATTGCGGCGCGGTCCAGCCTGCGACGAGCTTGCCCTCGGCGACGTAGCGGCGGCAGAGAGACCATGCCGCTTCGGCGTAAGATGCATCGCCTCGGTTCTTCCACAAAAGCGCAAGCGCTTTCTTGATCGGCTGGTACAGCTCTTTCTGCGCGCGCTGGACTTCCTGCCTGATTTTGTCGCGCTTGAACACGCGTTCAAGGAGTTCGCGCACCGATCGCGTGCTTTCCGACAGGTCTTCCACAGCGCCCCGGTCGATCACGACCGTCACGCCCTCGGGGAAATGCGGCGTCTTGACCGGCAGGCGTCCGGCATTGGAAAACTTCCTGTCCCAAAACCTGTAATCCATGTTCTTCAAATAGTCGGCGGTATCCTGTATCCTGCCCTTGTCCTCTTCCTGATGGACCCCCGCGCAGATTTCAACGGTGGCGGACCCTGCATTGACGGACAACAGCGGACTGAGAATGAACGGGTTATTTTCGACGCGGTCGGCGATGGCGCTCCGGTCTGGATCTGAATCGCTGATCTCGATGCGCAGGACAATGCCGAATTCATTCAGGAACACGATGAACCCATCCAATGAGCTCAGGTATTCCGTCGCCTTGACCGGCGGCGGCAACTGCAGGCCTTCAAAAGTTTCAGCCACTTTCCGGCAGGCGTCGTCGCCGAACATCCCCTGTACTGCGTGAAAGAATTCCGTATCCGGCACCTTGACCGGCGCTGCCGCTTTCTTGTTGAAAATCCCGCTCAGGAAGCTCATGACGGGCCCGGCCCTTTCGGCTTATGTGCCGTTGCATAGCGCGCGGCGATCTGGGCGGCCTCGGGCGTCTTGCTATTGTCGCCGAAATCGCATTTCTCGTTCTGCACCTCGACGGGTTGCGGCGCGTTCCAGCCTGCAACCAGCTTGCCTTCGGCGACGTAGCGGCGGCACAAAGACCACAGCGCTTCGGCGGCGCCTTCGTCGGTGGGGTTGTCCCAAAGGTGTGCAAAAGAATTCCGGAGCGGCTGGTACAGTTCCTTTTCCGCCCGTGCGGCTTCCTGCTTCAGGTCTTCGAGCTTCCACAAGTATTCAAGAACAAGGCTTGCCGACCGCGTGCTGTCCGTCAGCTTGCCGACCGCGCCCCGATCGATCACCACCGTCACGCCCTCGGGGAAGTTCGGCGTCTTGATCGGCATACGCCCGACGTTGGAGGTTTTCCTGTCCCAGAAATCGTAATCCAGGTCCCTCAGGTAGCGCGCCGTCTCGCGGATGCGTTCCTTGTCGTTTTCCTGGTGGCAGCCCGCGCAGATCTCGACAACGGCCCAACCGGCATCGACCGACAAAAGAGGGTTAAGGACGAACGGGCTGTCGTTGACGCGGGCCGGCTTGTCGCTTTCCTCTACCCGCAGGACAAGGCCGTATTCGTTGAGGAACATGAGGTAGCCATCCTGCGACTTCATGTATTCCGCCGCATTTTCCGGCGGCGGAAGGTGCAGGTTTGTAAACACCTCAAGTACTTTCAGGGCGGCCTTATCACCGAATCTCTCCCGCACATGCAGGAAGAAATCCGTATCGGGAAACTCGGTTGCGGGCTCTGCGCTTTGTTTTTTTCCGTCCAGCCATCCCATGAAAGTGAATTTTTCCGCCGGTGCGGACGTCGTCACCGTTTCAAGACGCTGCCCGTAAGCTTCGCCGACGATAATGGCGCGCTTGGGGTTTTTGTCATCCGAATGCGCTTCGAGCCATCCCGTCGTCAGCAAGCCGCTCGATACACCCTCCTCGCACAACTTCCAGAACGACTGGATATCCGTAGCAAATGCTTTCCGCAACGGGCCATATAACATCTCCTGCGCGGCGAGGATCTCTTCCGCCTGCGCTTTCCATTCTTCGATGACGGACTGTTCGGGGCGGCTCAGGCGCGTCGTGGCCAGGCGGTCGATCACGACCGGAACGCCGTCGGGGAACGTCGATGTTTTCAAGGGCAGCAGGCCAATGTTGTTCCTGTCGTTGTCCCAGAAATTGACGCCCTGGTTATATAACCTGTCTTCGAGGAAGCGCGCGCTCGCTTCGCCATGCTCGAAATGGCAGCCCGGACATACTTCGATCAGCGCGGAGCCGGCCTGGATCGTCCCGATGGGCTGCAGGACCCAGCCCGAGTCATTGATGCGGTCGCCGGGCCACTCGCTGTCTTCATTGTCTGCATATTCAACGCGGAGGACGACCCCATACTTATTCAAGAAAAGCATGCATCCGTCGGTGCCTGTGAAGAATTCGTCATTTGTCTCCGGCAACGGCAGCCCCATCCCGGTCAGCGCATCCACCACCTTTGACGCCGTCGCGGGGTTGAACTTCTTGGCGAGATAGGCGGTAAAATCCGTCTGCGGCAATCCGTTGTTCGCGTTTTCGTTGAAAGTTTTTGACACGCCGTTCATCATGCGGGCCCCATCTTGGCCGCGTATTTCTTCGATGCCTGCGCCGCCAGATACGGCTTGCCCGCGCCTTCCTTCTCGATGCCGGTCCATGCGCTGATCAGCTTGCCTTCGGCCATGTAGCTCTCGCACAGCTTCCAGAAGTTCTTGATCTGCGCGGGCTGCTGCAATCCGGTCTCGAGCGCTTTTTTGAGCGGCGCATAGAGCTGTTCCTGCGCGGCGGCGGCTTCGGCGGCCTGCTGTTTCATCGCATCGCTGACCGGCTTGACGGCGCTGGTCAGCGTGCCGACGGCCAGACGGTCGATCACCACCGGCACGCCCTCGGGGAACGACGGCGTGGTTACCGGCAGGTGGCCAATGTTGCTGAGGCGGCGGTCGAAGAAGTTGATGCCCTGCCCTTCGAGGTTGTCCTTCAGGTAGACGCGGTATTCTTCCTTGCTCGCCAGCTTGACGCCGGGGATCACCTCGATCACCGCCGCGCCGGCATCCAGCGTCGCCAGCGACTGCACGACGAAGCCGCTGTCGTTGATGCGCGCGGGCTTGAACTGGTCGTCCTCGAAATCCTTGTTCTCGATGCGGATGACGAGGCCGTATTTGTTCACGAACACGAGGCCGCCTTCGGCGCCGTCGAGGAACTCCTCCTCTTTCTCCGGCATCGGCAGGCCGAGCTTGCCGAAAGCCGAGGCGACCTTGGTCGCCGTCTCATGGCCAAAGCGTTCTTCGAGGTACTGGCAGAACTCCGTCTCCGGCAGCTTGTACGGGGAGACAGTGTTGAAGGATTCCGTTATGCTTTTGTCCTGAAACATAATTATGTGTTCCCTAAAACTATACGAGAATCCTACCATTCTATGATTAAATATATATGAAAATAATATTAACCTGTTGTTATCTATAGAACTTTACCCTATGCAAAAAACGGCCTGACAGGATAAAATCACCCTCATGACCCAAGATCTCCGCACCCTCATGCAGCGCATGAATGACGCCTATCACCTCGACGAAAACGTCGCCGTGCAGGCCTATCTCGACGCCATTCCCCTCACCGCCGAGGCCGACGCGCGCATTCGCGCCAAGGCGAAGATACTGGTCGAAACCGTGCGCGCCAAGCGCAGCACCTTCGGCGGGCTCGACAGCTTCCTGCAGGAATTCGGCCTGACCACGCGCGAGGGCATCGCGCTCATGTGCCTCGCCGAAGCGCTCTTGCGCATCCCCGATGCCGAAACAGCCGACCGCCTGATCCGCGATAAGATCGGCGGCGCGGATTGGGAACAGCACCTCGGCCGCGGCCACGACCTTTTCGTCAACGCCTCCACTTGGGCGCTCATGCTGACCGGCAAGGTCATCGGCGACGCGGAAGAAGACACGCCCGCCGGCATCGCCAGTACGATGGTCGCGCGTTTGGGCGAGCCTGTGGTGCGCCGCGCCATGCTGCACGCGATGAAAATTCTTGGCCAGCAGTTCGTCATGGGGCGCACGATCGACGAGGCGCTCGACCGCGCCGAGGCCAGCGAGAAGCTGGGCTACCGCTATTCCTACGACATGCTCGGCGAAGGCGCGCGCACGGCGGAAGACGCCGACCGCTACTTCATGGCCTACGAAATGGCCATCAATGCCATCGGCCGCGCGGCGAAGAACCGCGACCCGATTCAGTCGCCCGGCATCTCGGTCAAGCTCTCCGCCCTGCACCCGCGCTTTGAATACGCGCAGCGCGATGTGTGCGTGCCCGCGCTCTCGGAAAAGCTGCTAGATCTTGCGCAGAAATGCGCTGCCACCGGCATCGGCATGACGGTGGACGCCGAAGAAGCCCACCGCCTTGAAATGCAATTGGAGATTGTCGCCAACGTGCTCGCCGACCCCTCGCTCGCGGGCTGGGACGGCTTCGGCCTCGCGGTGCAGGCGTACCAGAAACGCTCCAACGCGGCGCTCGACATCCTGATTTCCCTCTGCGAGACGTACAAGCGCCGCATGATGGTGCGCCTCGTCAAGGGCGCGTACTGGGACAGCGAAGTCAAATATGCGCAGGTCAACGGCCTGCCCGGCTACCCCGTCTTCACGCGCAAGAACTCGACCGACGTCGCCTACTTGGCAGACGCGGCGAAGATGATGGCGCGGCGCGATGTGTTCTACCCGATGTTCGCCACGCACAACGCCTATACGGTCGCGGCATTGCTGGAGCTAGCAGGCAACGACACCAGCGGATTTGAATTCCAACGCCTGCACGGCATGGGCGAGCCGCTGTTCCACCAGATCGTCGGCGAACATCCGGTGCGCGTCTATGCGCCGGTCGGCAGCCACCAAGACTTGCTGCCCTACCTCGTGCGCCGACTGCTGGAAAACGGCGCCAATTCCAACTTCGTCAACCGCCTGCAGAACGACAAGGTGCCGATCGACGACGTCGTCTCCGATCCCATCGACTATATCCGCAAGCTGCCGAGCAAGCCGCACCCGAAGATTCCCTTGCCCGTCGACCTGTTCGGCACGCGCAAGAATTCGATGGGCGTCGAATTCGCGGCAGGCGGCCCGTTGCTCGGGGAGATAGAAGCTTTCGCCAACACGCGTTATCAGTCCGCGTCGGTCATCAACGGCAAGACATTCGCAGGCGCGGGCGAGAAAGTGCTCAGCCCATCCGACCGTCGCCGCGAAATCGGCTCTGTGACCTTCGCCGGAAAAGACGATATCGAGATGGCGCTCGCGACCACCTCCGCCGCTTTCCACGCGTGGAAAGCAACGCCTGCCGACACTCGCGCCGCTTGCCTTGAACGCGCCGCCGACCTGATGGAACAGCACCGCGCCGAGCTGATCTCGCTCTGCGTGCGCGAGGCCGGAAAGACGCTGCCTGACGCCGTCGCCGAAATCCGCGAGGCTGTCGATTTCTGCCGCTATTACGCCGCCGAGGGTCGCACGCATTTCGGCGCGCCCACCGTGCTGCATGGCCCGACGGGCGAGCAAAATACATTGTCGCTCGAAGGCCGCGGCGTCTTCCTGTGCATCAGCCCGTGGAACTTCCCGCTGGCGATCTTCATGGGGCAAGTCACCGCCGCCCTGATGGCCGGCAACGCCGTCATCGCCAAGCCGTCCGAACAAACCTGCCTGATCGCCATGAAGGCCGTCTCGATGCTGCATGAGGCCGGCGTGCCTGCGGGCGTGCTCGCGCTGCTGCCCGCGACGGGCGAGATGACCGGCCAGCACATCGTGCCCGACGCGCGCATCAGCGGCGTATGCTTCACCGGCTCGACTGAAGTCGCTCAGCTCATCAACCGCACGCTTGCCGCACGTCCCGGCCCCATCGTGCCGCTGATTGCCGAAACCGGCGGCCAGAACGCGATGATCGCCGACAGCAGCGCCCTGCCCGAGCAAGTCGTCGACGACGTCATCACCAGCGCTTTCCGCTCGGCCGGCCAGCGCTGCTCGGCGTTGCGCGTGCTGTTCGTGCACGAAGGCATCGCCGACAAGGTCGTTACCATGCTCGACGGCGCATGTCAGGAACTCGTGATGGGCGACCCGGCAAAGCTCTCCACCGACATCGGCCCCGTCATCGACTCGCAGGCGCTCGGGGTGCTGGAAGAACACGCCGCGCGCATGGACCGCGAAGCCGTGCGCCTCACACAGGTCGCCGCGACGAAAGATTGCGAGCACGGCACCTTCTTCGCGCCGCGCGCCTACGGCATCCATTCGCTCGCGCAACTGCCGCGCGAGGTCTTTGGCCCGATCCTGCACGTGATCCGCTACAAGAGCGGCGACGGCGAGGAGATCGTCCGCCAGATCAACGCGACCGGCTATGGCCTCACTTTCGGCGTGCACACGCGCATCGACCACAAAATGCGTAAGCTCTGCGCACTGGTGCGCGCGGGCAACGCCTACGTCAACCGCTCCATGATCGGCGCGGTCGTCGGCGTGCAGCCCTTCGGCGGCCAAGGCCTCTCCGGCACCGGCCCCAAAGCCGGCGGCCCCCACTACCTCATGCGCTTCGCCACCGAACGCGCCCTCAGCATCAACACCACGGCGTCCGGCGGCAATACGACGCTGGTGTCGCTGGCGGAGGAGTGATGCCGACCCTGTCCGCACCCAACGCTTACGGAGCGAACCTCTGGGCCGGGCAGACCGTCGGGCTTCTCGGCGGGTCGTTTAATCCGGCGCATGCGGGGCATCGGTATATCAGCCTGAAGGCGATGAAGCGGCTGGGGCTGGATGCGGTGTGGTGGATGGTGTCGCCGCAGAATCCGCTCAAGTCGGCGAAGGATATGGCGCCGCAAGCCGCGCGCATTCAAAGCGCAGTCAAGGTCAGCCATCATCCAAAGATTTTCGTGACCGGGATCGAAAGCCAGCTCGGCACCCGCTACACGGCCGACACGCTGGCGGCGTTGCAGCGGAATTTTCCGCGCACGCGTTTCGTGTGGCTGATGGGCGGGGACAATCTGCGCCAGATGCACCGCTGGAAGCACGGCGCGCGCATCTTCGACCTTGTCCCCGTTGCCGTGCTCGACCGCCCGCCGCGCGAAAACCGCGTCAGGAACTGCCAGACGACCGAACGCTTCCGCCGCTACCTGTTGCCGCAGGAGCTCGCGCCGCTGCTCAAGGATATCGCGCCGCCCATCTGGACGGTCCTGCATATCCCTCTCAACGAGATGTCCGCCACCGCCATCCGCGCAAAATCGGCGTTGCGGCAAAAACCCTGATCGCATAGGATAAACCCATGAAAACGAAAAAAGCCGCACCCGCGAAAGCGAAGAAGCCCGTAGCCGCCAAAAAAGCCGCTGCGCCGAAAAAGAAAGCAACCGCAGCCGCTCCGGCCAAGAAGGCGGTCGCACCCGCCAAGGCCAAGCCTGCCGCTCCCTCCGGCCTCGCCGACCAGATCGTCGCCCTCCTCGACAAGGACAAGGCGCAGAACATCGTCACCATCCAGCTCAAGGGCAAGACGGCGATCGCGGATGCCATGATTATCGCTACCGGCACCTCCTCCCGCCACGTGGTGGCGATGGCGCAGAACCTGCGCGACAAGCTGAAGGCCACCCTCAAGCTCAGCGCCCAGCTTGAGGGCGTCGAGGTCGGGGACTGGGTGATCGTCGATGCGCACGACGTCATCGTCCACCTCTTCCGCGACGAGGTGCGCCGCACCTATAACCTCGAAAAGCTCTGGGGTTCGGACTTCGCGACCGTCCACTATACGCTCTACCAGTAAGTGAAGATCGCCTTATAACTGCCTGACTTGCCATGAAAATTAAGATCATTGCCGTCGGCAAGCAGAAGGCCTCTCCCACCCTCGAGCTGTGTCAGGAATATCTCAAGCGCCTGAAGTGGCCCGTCAGCCTGATCGAGGTCGACGCGCCCAAAGGCTCCACCTCGGCACAGGAAGCGCCGCTGATCCTCAAGCATCTTGGCAAGGCCGGACTGGTCGTCGCGCTCGATGAACGCGGCGAGACCTACACCAGCCCCGACTTCGCCAAGAAGCTGCAAAACTGGCAGAACATGGCGACCGGAAACGAGGTCGTTTTCCTCATCGGCGGCGCCGACGGCTTTGCGCCGGAGATACGTAAATCCGCCCAATTTCTCATGTCTTTCGGCAAACAAACGTGGCCTCACATGATGGTTCGGGCTATGCTGTTGGAACAGATTTACCGCGCCCAGCAGATCATCGCCGGGCATCCGTACCACAGGCAATAAGATGCGCAGGATCACGACCGGATTTTTGGTTTTCCTCGCCCTGACCGGGGCGGCATCCGCTATTGCCGCGCCTGCCGACCAGGCGAAGGCGATCCGCGAACAACTCGCCGCCAAGAAGGCCGAACACGCCGCCACCGCCAAGAAGGCGAAAGCCATCAGCGGCGAAGTTACCTCGCTCAAGCAGAAAATCATGAAGCTCTCCGGCGACCTGCGCGAGAGCGAGAACAGCATTGCCGCGACCGAAGACCGCCTCTCCGACCTGCGCCGCAAGAAGGCCCTGTGCCTCGACGCGCTTTACAAGGACCGCCAGGCGATGGGCGGGCTGATCGCGGGCGCGCGCAAGTACCAGCAGACCTCGACCGTCGACCTGATCGCGCGCAGCAACCCCATCGACGCCGCGCGCGCCGCCGCCGTGATGAAGTCGATGATGCCCGAGATCAACGCGCAATCCACCGCCCTGCAATCGCGCGTGGATGAGCTGAGCGGCATCGAGAACGACATCGCCGCGCAGGCGCAGCTGCAGACCGAGCAGAACCGCAAGCTCAACAAGCAGCAGGACAGCCTCGCCGACCTCCTCAAGGAACGCAGCAGGCTTTACGACACGACCGAGAACCAGCGCATCGCGCAGGAAAAGGACATGGCCGAGCTGACCAAGCAGGCCAAGAACCTCGACGACCTGATGAAGAGCGTCAAGAAGCGCCGCGACGCCGAAGAGCCGCAAAGCCGCACCGCGCGCGCCGCGCCCCTGCCCTCCAACATCCTGCTGCCCGTGCGCGGCACCGTCGTGACGGGCTTCGGCGACAAGGACGACCTCGGCGCGCCCAGCAAAGGCATCACCTTCGAGACACGCCCCGGCTCCAGCGTCATCGTGCCGCTCGCGGGCACCGTCAAGTTTGCGGGGCCGTTCCAAAACTATAAGCAGATCCTCATCGTCGAGCACCCGGGCGGCTATCACAGCCTAATCGCTGGGCTCGCGCATATCGACACCGTCGTCGGCGCCTCGCTTTCCGCGGGCGAGCCGGTCGGCGAAGCCGAAGACGGCAAGACGCCGGAAATCTACTACGAACTCCGCCAGAACGGAAAACCCGTCAACCCCAAGAACCTTCTCGTCGCTCAAAAACAGGAAAAGTCCAAACATGCTCAGTACCAAGACTAAGAACCGCCTCAAGACCGGCGTCGCCGCGATCGCATTCGTTTCCCTCGCTTCCGTCGCCGTGATGGCCGCGGACGACGTCAAGGAAACCGCCGCCGACACTTACAAGGCGCTCAACCTGTTCGGCGAGATCTTCGAGCAAGTACGCGCCAACTACGTCGAGCCTGTCGCCGACAAGAAGCTGATCGAATATGCGCTCAACGGCATGCTCTCCAGCCTCGACCCGCACTCAGGCTACATGAACGAGGACGAAGCGAAGTCGATGAACATCCAGAACAAGGGCGAGTTCGGCGGCCTCGGCATCGAAGTCACGATGGAGAACAACGTCGTCAAGGTCGTCTCCCCCATCGACGACACGCCCGCGGCGCGCGCCGGCATCCAGGCCGGCGACCTGATCGTCGAGATCGACGGCAAGCCCGTGATGGGCATGTCGCTCAACGATTCCGTCGACAAGATGCGCGGCAAGGTCGGCACCGAGATCACGCTGACCCTCGTCCGCAAGGGCAACAAGGCGCCGCTCAAGGTCAAGCTGGTGCGCGACATGATCCAGATCCAGTCGGTCAAGAGCCGCGTCGAAAACGGCAATGTCGGCTACATCCGCATCACCACTTTCAATGCGCAAACCTCGCCGGGGCTCAAGAAGGCCTTTGAAGACATCAAGAAGCAAGCCGGCAACAAGCTGATCGGCTACGTACTCGACCTGCGCAACAACCCGGGCGGCCTGCTCGACCAGGCGATCGCCGTATCGGATGCGTTCCTCGACAAGGGCGAGATCGTCTCCACCCGCGGCCGCCACAGCGAAGACACGCGCGTCGACAGCGCTTCCTCGGGCGACATGGCGAACGGGCTGCCGCTCGTGGTCGTGATCAACGGCGGCTCGGCTTCCGCATCCGAAATCGTCGCGGGCGCGTTGCAGGACAACAAGCGCGCCATCGTCGTCGGCACGCAGTCGTTCGGCAAGGGCTCAGTGCAGACGCTGTTCAACGCGCCCGGCGGCGGCATGGTCCGCCTGACCACTGCGCGTTATTTCACGCCTTCGGGCCGCTCGATCCAGGCGAAGGGCATCACGCCCGACATCGTCGTCGAGCCGGCGAATGTCGTGATGGCGGACAAGGACTCGCCCATCTCGGAAATCCACGAAGCCGACCTCAAGGGCGCGCTCGCCAACCCCGACGGCGACGATGTGAAGACCACGCCCCCGCCCGCGCTCAACAAGGACCTGGTGCCGCAAAGCGTCAAGCCCGGCGCGGACAGCAAGACGCCCGCCAAGCCGGATGGCAAGGACGACAAGGATGCCAGCAAAGACGGCAAGAGCGACTATCAGCTCCTGCGCGCGGTCGACATCCTGCAAGGCATCTCGATCTACAAGGGCGTCGGCAGCACCGGACCCGTGAAGCCGGCCAAGGACGATGCACCCGCATCGGCCGCGCCTGCGACCAACCCGTAAGGCGGTGAAGTGAAGCGGTTCGCGCAAAACTGGTCTGGATTTCCGGCGGCGCATAAAAAGCGCCTCCTCCAGGCTTGTGCCGCGTACGCGCTGATCGTCGGCAGTGTCGCGGGCTGGCTTGCACTCAACGCAAGCGTGACCGTCAAGGACTGGGAGGCGCGCATTCCCGCCGCTACGGGCGACGTCAAGATCGTCTATCTCGGCCCGCAAGCGAACGCGGTGCCGACGGCGGCGGCAGGCGGGCAGCCGTATATCGCGTTGATCGTCACCGGCCTCGGCCTCTCGACGCCGATGACGGAAAAAGCCTTCGACGCCCTGCCCGCGCAGGTCACGCTGGCCTTCTCCCCTTATGCGGTAGACAATTCGCTGCTCAAGACGGCGCAATCGATGAAGTACGATACGCTGATCTCGCTGCCGATGGAGACGGGCAACTATCCCAAGGACGACCCCGGCCCGCGCGCGCTATCGTCGCGCCTGAGCGACCAGGACAACGACAGCAACCTTGCATGGGTGCTGCAACAAGGCGCCGGCACCGACGGCGTCATCAACGAGATGGGCTCGCGTTTCCTGACCGACAAAAAGCATCTTGAGACCGTGTTCGGCGCGCTACACAAGAACAACCTCTTCTTCATCGAGAACCCGGAGACGCCGAATTCGCAAGCCGCCGCCGTCGCGCAAGCCGCGAGCCTGCCTTACCTCGCCGTCGACCTGCAAATCGATGCGAAGACGACGGATGCCGATATCCGCGCGCAGCTCGCCAGCCTTGAAAAAATCGCGCAACAGCGTGGCTATGCGATCGGAATCGCCGATCCCTATCCGCTGACTTTCAATATCATCAAGGATTGGGCCGCTCACCTGAATGAGAGTGGCATTAAGCTTGCACCTTTGTCCTCCATGTGGAAAGATAAGTTCCATTATGACGGACAATCACACGCAGCCGCAGACGCGGCACCAGAATAATTACGACGACGCCTACCGCCCCGGCGTCGGCCTCGTGATCTTCAACGACCAAGGACAGGTCTTCCTCGCCGAACGCATCGGCAGCGCAGATTCGTGGCAAATGCCGCAAGGCGGCATCGACGAAGGCGAAGATATCGCCGCCGCCGCCTTCCGCGAGATGGAAGAGGAAATCGGCACGCGCAAGGCCGAGCTGCTCGGCATGATCGAGGAATGGCTCTATTACGACTTCCCGCCCCACACGGCGAAGAAGCTGTTCGAGGGCCGTTACCGCGGCCAACGCCAAAAGTGGATCGCCCTGCGCTTCACCGGCGTGGACGGCGACATCGACCTCGACGCCCACCACGACCCTGAATTCAGCCGCTGGAAATGGGTGCCGCTCGAGCGCCTGCTCGACTACGTCGTGCCTTTCAAGCGCGCGGTCTATGAACGCGTGATGCGCGACTTCGCAGAGTTCGTGAAGAAATAAAGCCCCTTCAACACCCCTGTCATTCCGAGCAAAGCGAGGAATCTTAAAGGCCGGTCATACGACCGGCCCTGAAGATCCCTCACTGCGTTCGGGATGGCGGTTATTACTTGTTGAGCGGCGACCAAGCCGGGTCGGACGCATCGAGCGGCGTGGGCACGCGCATTTCGTTGAAGCCGGTCAGGTCGATGGTATAGACCTGCGCCTGACGGCCAGTCTTGTTCCAGCCGGTCGAGACTTCCTTGAAGTACGCAAGCACGCGGCCGTTGGGCGACCAGGTGGGGCCTTCGACGTGGTAGGCCTGCGTGATCAGGCGCTCGCCCGAGCCGTCGGGGCGGATGACGCCGATGTAGAACTGGCCCTGGTAGATGCGGGTGAAGGCGATCAGGTCGCCGCGCGGCGACCACACCGGGCTGGCGTACTTGCCGTCGCCGAAGGTGATGCGGTGCGGGTTGCTGCCGTCGGCGTTCATGACGTAGATCTGCTGCGAGCCGCTGCGGTCGGATTCAAACGCCACCTGCTTGCCGTCAGGCGCGTAGGAAGGCGCGGTGCTGATGGACGGGTCGTGCGTCAGCTGCGTGACCGCGCGGCTTTGCAGGTCGAGCGTGTAGATGTCGCTGTTGCCGTTCTTGGACAAGCTCATGACGACCTTCTTGCCGTCGGGCGAGAAGCGCGGCGCGAAGGTCATGCCGGGGAAGTCGCCCAGCACATGCTGGCGGCCGCTGTCGATGTCATAGACATACACGCGCGGCTTGTTGCCGTAGTACGCCATATAAGTGATCTGCTGCTGCGTCGGCGAGAAGCGCGGCGTCAGCACGATGTCCTGCCCGTTGGTGAGGTAGCGGTGATTGGCGCCGTCCTGGTCCATGATCGCGAGGCGCTTGACCCGCGCCGTGGTGGGGCCGGTTTCGGAGACGTAGACGATGCGGCTGTCGAAATAACCGTCTTCGCCGGTGACGCGCTTATAGATCGCGTCGGAAATGATGTGCGCAATGCGGCGCCAGTTGGCAGGCGTCGTCATGTAGGCCATGCCGATCATCTGCTGCTCGGCCGTCGCGTCCCACAGGCGGAACTCGACGCGCGTGCGACCGTCGGGCGTCTTGCTCAGCACGCCGGTCACCAGCGCCTGCGCGTTGATCGCGCGCCATTCGCCGAAGTTGGGATGCGCCTGCGCGGATGCCGCGTCCTGGATAAACGACTTCGGGTCCAGCGTGCGGAACAGGCCGGAGCGGTTGAGGTCGTTTGAAATCACTTCGACCATGTCATGGCCGAGCTGCGGGTCCGTCCCTGTCGGCGCGGCGAAATCGGGAATGGCGATCGGCATCGCGTTCACCTGCCCGCGGGTGACGTCGATCTTCAGTTCGGCGCGCGCCGGCGTCGCGGCGGCCGTCAGGGCGAGGATGGAGAAAAGCGCAAGGGCAAGGTTACGTGACATCAGAACATGTCTTTCGGGTTGAAGGTGACCGTTGTTTGATTCCAAGTATCATATTTATCGGGCGGCAGGTCAAATGGAGAGCACATCGAACTGCGCACCGCGCGCAGCGCACTGTCGGCGGCGGCGCGGAAGAAGGTGTCGGTGTTGTAGCGCGACTGGTCGACCACCCGCGCCTCGCGCAGGGTGCGGTCGGGGTTGATAACCATAAAGATATCGACCGCCATGTTCTCGATGTCCTTCGCGCCGAAGGGCACGTTCCAGCATTTCTCCAGCTGCGCGCGCAGAGCGTCCTGCTCGCTCATCGTCATCTTGGGGCCGAGCGGCGCGTTCTGCGCCTGCGCGGGTGCCGCCTTCTCATTGAGCTTCATGTCCGGCTTGTCGGTCTTGGCGGTGGGCTTGTCCTTGGCGTCCATCAGGTTCTTGAGGACGGAGGAGAAATCCTTCGGCGTTTCCTTCTTCGCTTCGTCCTTCTTTTTCTTCTTGTCCTTGTCGGGCGGCGCGTTCTTATCTAATACAGTTGCTTCCGCGGCTTTCTTAACGTCTTTCTTCTCTTCCGGCTTGGCCATTTGCTTCGGCACCGGCACGGCGGCGTTGTTGGCGGTGTTGTTCGCCGGCGCGGGCGGTTTTTCTTCCGGCTTCTCGGGTTTTGGTTGAGGCGCTGGCGCGATCTTGTTGGTTTCCTTCACTTTTGAGATGTCGAGAACGTCAATGACGATCGGCGGCGGGATCACGAATTCGCGGTGCGCGATGAACGGCAAGCCGAGCGCGGCGATAAGCACCATCGCCACATGGAAACCAACGGAAGATATAAGCGCGCTGCGCCGCATGCCGCTTCCTGTCTATTGCGCCTGTGCCGAGGTCGGGTCCGTGATCAGCGCGATCTTGCTGAAACCGGAAGCATTCACCGCGGCCATCACCGCCATCACCTGCCCGTAGCCGAGCTTGCTGTCTGCGCGGATATAGACGCGGCGGTCGGGGCTTTCCTTGGCGATGGCCGAGAGGATGCCCTGCAGCCGCTCGATCTTGACCGAGGTCTTGCCCATAAAGATATTGCCGCTACGGTCGACGCTGATCTCGAGCGGCGCGTTGTCCTGCTGGCTGATCGCCTTGGCCTTCGCCTTGGGCAGATCGACCGAGACGCCGGCGGTGAGCAGCGGCGCAGTGATCATGAAGATCACCAGCAGCACGAGCATGACGTCGACCATCGGCGTCACGTTGATGTCGGCCATCACGCCATAAGCGCGCCTGCGTCCGCGACGGTGGCCGCCGGAAGCGAGCTTGGCACCCATCAGTGCTTCCCCTGCTGCTCGAAGTGGCGTCCGAGGATGGAGCTGAATTCCGCCGCGAAAGCCTCGAGCCTGTCGCCGTAGCGGCCGAGGTCGGTCGAGAACTTGTTATAGGCAATGACCGCCGGGATCGCGGCGACGAGGCCGAGCGCAGTCGCGAACAGCGCTTCCGCAATGCCCGGCGCGACGACGGCAAGACTGGTGTTCTGCGAACCGGCGATGGCCGAGAAGCTGTTCATGATCCCCCACACCGTGCCGAACAGGCCGACGAAAGGCGCGGTCGAGCCGACGGTGCCGAGGAAGGTCATGTAGCGTTCCAGCACGTTCAGCTCGCGGCTGATCGAGGTCCCCATCGAGCGGTCGATGCGCTGCTGCAGGCTGGCGCGCAGGTGATCCGCGCCGCTCGCGTCGGTCGTCAGCTTCCACTCGTTCATGCCGGCGCAGAAAGTGCGCGCCATGGGGTCGCCGGGCTTGTTCTGGATGGCCTTGTAGATCTTCTCAAGCGCCTCGCCCGACCAGAACGAGCCTTCGAACTTGTTGGCGCGGATGTCGAGGCTCTTGAGCGTGATATATTTGTCGATGATGATTGCCCAGCTCCACACCGAAGCGGAGACCAGCGCCAGCATGATGAACTTCACGATAATGTCGGCCTGGAGGAACAATCCCCAGACGGAAAGGTCGTGCGCGGCGTGGCTGCCCGCGAGGGCCGTGGTTTGAATGGCGACGGTCGGATCCATGTTCTTAAGCGCTCCTCGGTTCGTAAATATCGCGTAGTTCCTGCGGTAATCTAACAGCTTTCAGGCCGCTATCAATACAGACGGCGGTGACTTTTATCTCCACCAGCAGCTGGTCGCCGCGGTAGATGTCCTGTTTCATTTCCATACTGGCGCCGCCCATGCGGGCGATGCTGGTGCGGACGGTCAAAAGGTCGTCAAGGCGCGCCGGCGCGCGGTATTCGGCGTTCAGGCTGACGATAGCAAAGCCGGTGCCCGTGTCCTTGAAGCGCTGCACATGGTCGTAGCCGACGGAACGCAGGAATTCGGTGCGCCCCCGCTCGGCGAACCGGATATAGCTCGCGTGATAAACGATGCCGCCGGCGTCGGTATCTTCGTAATAGACGCGCAGCTTGAGTTCGTGTTCCATCACTTCACCTCGACCGTAAACGGAATGAAGATATCCTGCCCGCCGCGCTTCACCTGCGCGAAGAGCTTGATGACGCCCGCCGTCTCCGGCTCCAGATGCACCATCAGGTCAGGCCCGCCACGCGCCGTATCAGTGGTGGGTTCGTCGCCCATCGGGTGCAGGTGCACGACCGCGGGACGGTCGGTATAGAAACCGACGACATGCGCGAAGGCGCCCATCACCGGTTCAAGGTCCTTGACCGGCTTGCCGTCGGCGGTCAGCGACAGCGTGGCCATCGACATCGCACCCTTGCGCGGCGGTTCATCAAAAGAAAGCACGCCGTGCAGGCCGCCCGCATCGCCTTCCAGTTTCGGCGTCAGGTCGATGCAGGGATCGGCGCAAGCCTCGGTTCCCTTGAGCGGCACCGGCAGATAGGCATGATGACCGCCCTTCAGGGTGACATCAGCCCAAGCCATATAGTCATGCGCGGTTTTTGGCGTGAAGGAGAACGTGAAGCTCTCCCTCGCCGCGATGGGGTGGATGTGTTGGTAATCCGTCATGCTGCTGTCGACAACAAGCAGGTGCACTTTTGACTTATGAACTTCGCGCAAACCCGACGCCGTGATCGGCTTGCCGGCGGCGTCGCGCAGCGACAGCGTATAGTCGCCGGAAGCGTCCTTGGCAAGCGTCGGCGGGCCGTCGAGGACAGCTTTCATCTCCGCTGCCTGCGCGGGCACTGCAAATGTCAGGCAAAATAAAATGGCAAGCAAGTAGCGCATCACAGCACCTCGTCTCCCGCGGGCAGGTCGACCATCAAGTCTATCTGCCGTGCGGCTTGCGGCACCGGCAGGCCGAGGTGCTTGTAGCCGGCATCCGAAATCATGCGCCCGCGCGGCGTGCGGATGATGAGGCCGCATTGAAGGAGATAAGGCTCAACCACTTCCTCCAGTACATCGCGCTGTTCGGAAAGAGCCGCCGCAATCGTCTCGACGCCCGCAGGGCCTCCTGCGTAATTGTCGGCGATGCAGCGCATGTAGCGGCGGTCCATTGAATCCAGCCCCGCATGGTCGACTTCCAGTTTCAGCAGCGCCGCGTCGGCCGCTTTCGCATCCACCGTCTTGACGCCGCCGACGGCCGCAAAGTCGCGCACGCGGCGGGTCAGGCGCCCGGCGATGCGCGGCGTGCCGCGCGAGCGGCGGGCGATCTCGAAGGCACCTTCCGGCGTGATGTCCATGCCGATGATGCCTGCGCCCCGGCGAACGATCTGCGCCAATTCCTCCGGCGCATAAAATTCAAGCCGCAGCGGAATGCCGAAGCGCTCGCGCAGCGGCCGCGTGATGAGGCCCGAGCGCGTGGTCGCCGCCACCAGCGTGAACGGCGGCAGGTCGATGCGCACCGAGCGCGCCGCCGGCCCCTCGCCGATGATGAGGTCGAGCTGGCGGTCTTCCATCGCAGGATAGAGAATTTCCTCGACCGCCGCGTTCAGGCGGTGGATTTCGTCGATGAACAGAACGTCGTGCGGCTGCAGGTTGGTCAGGATCGCGGCGAGGTCGCCAGCCTTGGAAATGACCGGGCCGGAGGTCGCACGGAATCCGACGCCCATCTCGCGCGCGATGATCTGCGCCAGCGTCGTCTTGCCGAGGCCGGGCGGGCCGAACAGCAGCACGTGGTCGAGCGGCTCGCCGCGCGTCTTGGCAGCCTCGATGAAGACTTTCAGGTTTTCGCGCGATTTCTTCTGGCCGGTGAATTCGGCGAGCGACAGCGGGCGGATGCTCGCTTCCTGTGCGTCCTGTTCAGGTTGATAAGCGCCGCCGACGGCGCGTTCGGGTGCCTGCGTCATGCGCTCAACTCCTTGAGGCTTTCACGGATGATGTCGCCCAGCGGCAAGGCATCGCCCTGCGCGCGCAGCACGTTAGCCACCGCGCCGAAAGCCTCCGCGCGGCCATAACCGAGGTTGACGAGCGCCGAAACCGCGTCGTTGTTGGGCGATCCCGCCGCCGGCGCCGCGCCCTTGCGCGCCACTTGCGCCTTCTGCGCGGCAGCATGGCCGAGCGCCATCTTGCCCGCCTTCTCCTTCAATTCGGTGACGATGCGCACCGCCAGCTTCTCGCCGACCCCGTCGGCCTGGCGCAGCGCGGATTTATCCTGCGCCGCGATGACAACGGGCAACTGGTCGACCGGCACCGCGCCCAAGATCGCCTGCGCCACCTTCGCGCCGACGCCCTGCACCGTGCACAAAATCTGGAACCATTCCTTCTCCGCCGCATCGGCAAAGCCGAACAGCGAGATCGCATCCTCACGCACGATCGTCTCGATCAGCAAGCTGACCGCCGTGCCCTTCTGCGACCCGATCCGCGACAACGTCCGCGCCGACGCCGACACGAGATACCCGACGCCGTTGACGTCGATGATGACGTGGCTCAACCCAACGCTGTCGATAAGACCCGTGAGCTTAGCGATCATGATGCGTTCCCTCCCATACCCGCCGCAACCCGTCGGGATCCACCGAGACTTTCTCGATGCCATCTTTCGCGGTCACAGTGACGCCGAGCTTCAATTCCTTCATGATATCGCACAATTCCTGTCCGTCGATCAGGTCGATGCGCAAGACGCCGTCGCGCGACGCTTCCTTCTTCGCCTCGGAGGTAAATGTACCGGTGGTGATCAGCAGGCTCCTGTCCGCGCGCCCCTGCGTCGCGCCGCGAAAATCCCTGACGGCGCCGACGGGAACGCTGCCTTTGTATCGCTTGCACTGAAAAAGGATATTATAGATCAGGATGCCATTTACTCGCATCACCGCGCGGCCGTCGATCCCGCCGTCGCTGGGGCGACCTGTCACCTCGACTTTCGTACAGCCTTTTTCGCGCAGGATATATTGGCACAGGCGCTCGAAACGTTTCGGATCTTCCGCCAACAGGAGGCCGATCAGGGCGCTTTTCCAGTCTTCGCTGCCATTCTCTTCGGCCTTTTCCCCGGTCTTGTCCGCTTCGGTGCAGAGCTCCGTGATATCGGCCTCGCGCGCCCGTGCGCCCTTGTCGAGCAAGACCCAGATGCCGCGCACGCTGTTGTCGATCAAGCCGTTGCGTTTAAGGTATGTGCGTGCCCAGCCGCATCGATAGGGCAGAAGCGGCATCGGCTTGTCCGGCAGCGACAACGCCTGCTGCGCTTCAGTGTAGCCTTCGAGTTCGACGACCTTGTCGAAAATCTCGTCATTCGAGCCGGAGCCGCCCAATTCGCGCAATGCCTTGATCGTCGGCCACATCAGTTCCTTCGATGCGGGAATTCTTACTTGCATGCGACCCCTCTCCTGATCTGGCTCATCCTGTGGTGCGCGTGGCAGATGGCGACGGCGAGGGCGTCGGCGGCGTCGCTGGAGGCTTCGACGCCGAGCAGCAGCGCCTTGATCATCGCCTGCACCTGTTCCTTTTCAGCGTGGCCGGTGCCAACGACGGATTTTTTTACCAGCGTGGCCGGATATTCAGCGACCGAGAGGCCGAGCGTCGAGGGTGCGACCATCGCGGCGCCGCGCGCCTGCCCGAGTTTGAGCGACGAGGCGGCGTTCTTGTTGACAAAGGTTTCCTCGATCGCGGCTTCATCGGGCTTCCAGAGGTGGACGAGCTTGGTCAGCTCGCCGAAAATCATCGCCAGACGGTCGGCCATCGCGGCCTTGGGCGCGGTCGCGACGACGCCGTGCGCGATGTGGGTCAGCTTGTTACCGACGATCTCGATAACCCCCCACCCTGTCCGCTGCAGCCCCGGATCGATACCGATGATTCTCATGCGCGTCTGTTTATCTTTTGTTCTCATACATTAAAAACAACTATCGTTGTTTCTCAAGGAATTATAACGACGCCGCCCCACGATTGCACGCGAATATTTCGCCTTGACTTTTTTCACTTTATTATGTTATGTTAATTAACGTTATCATCCCTGCCCGACGAGGTTTTCATGTACAAGCAGCCCCCCTCCCAACTGGTCGATCTGGCGCTCTACGCGTCGCTGATGCGCACCGGCGCGGTGGAAGGCGGCGGCGGCACCCTGCTGCTCGAACACGCTGTCGTGGCCGACCTTTCCGCGCGATCCGGCTGGCCGATCGGCATGAGCGGCTATGCGGAGCTGTCCGGCTTCGTTGCCAAGATCCTGCCCGGCTTCGACGCCAATACGCCGCGCTACACGATCGACACGGCGCTCGGTCAGTGGATGCACGCGGCGCAGCCCGAAACCCTCGCCTTCCTCGAAGACCCTTCCCGCCTGCAGGAGCTGAGTCAGGCGCTGAACACGGCGCGCAGCCAGATCGCCGAGAACTACGGCGACCCGCTGGAAAACGCGCCGAAAAGCGGTTTCCTGCGCGTTTCGTTCGATGCGATCAAGAACAGCAAGATCGAGACCAAGGTCGAGAAGCTCAACGCCGTCACCTCTGAAATCACCCGCCGCCTCGGCAAGCACAAGAACGCCCCGGTGGCGCGCGAATTCTGGGTCCGCACCTTCGACGAACTGGCGAAAAAGGACTGGCCCTTCCAGGCCGATCCGGAAGCCACGCTGCCGAACGAGATGATGCGCCTTGTCGGCACGTCGCCTGCCACGGTCGCGGACATCAAGGCGCGCATGTACGACATGGCCACCAACTTCGTCGTCAACCATGCGGAAGACCTCCGCGCGGCGGCCGGCACCGTCCTCGACCAGATGGATGCCGAAGTCAAAAGCGGCGCGGGCATCAACCTCGTCCGTTCCGCGTCCCGTATCCCGCGTTCCATGAACTGATATCCTTCCGGGGGAAAGCATGCCGCGCAAGCAGCCGTCTCCGAAGCTCGTCGAACTGGCCATCTACGCCTCGCTGATCCGCGCGGGCGCCAAGGTGCTCGGCGGCGATGCCGCTGTCCGCCTTTTTGAAAGCACCCTCACCGACGCCCTCTCCGCCCGCCGATGGCCGGTGGCCGAGGCCTCGATGCAAAGCTTCATTACCAAGGCGCTCTCCGCCGCGCAGCCGCGCGATGACCGCTATGCCGTCGACACCGCGCTCGGCCAGCACTTGCGCGAGACGACGAACGAAACCGCCGCCTATGTCCAGCACCCCGAGAGCCTCAAGGAACTGGAAACTGCGCTGGAGCTTTCTTTACGCATGGTGACGCAGGCTTACGGCTATCCGCTGCTGACCGCCGGCGTTGTCCGCAGCCCCTTGCGCGATGCCTTCGATGCCGCGAAGACGGGCAACTTCGACGTCAAGCTCGCAGCGCTCAACCACACGACCGAGATGATCCTGAACAACCTCGGCCAGTTCGGTGACGGCACGATCGGCCGCGAGTTCTGGACGCGCGTCTTCGGCAAGCTCGAGAAAAAAGGCTGGCCGATCGGGCAGGACAACGGCCTCGCCGGCGAAGTGATGAAGATGGTTTCCGCCAGCCCCAACCTGCCCGGCCCCATCAGCCGGCGCGAGTTCGACCGCGAGACGGACTATGTGTTGACCCATATCAGCGACCTGCGGGCGGCAGCGAACGAAGCCTTCGACCAGCTCACCCGCGAAAACACGACGACCATCGGCGTCGACGTGACGCAGTCGGTGGCGGCGCGCAAGTATTCATTGAATTAAGCGTCGAGCTTTGCGACCTTGCGGATATAGGCCACAAAGTCAGGGTCCTCGCCCGGCAGCAGGTCGGGCAGCGCGGCACGGAAATCGGGGCGCTTGCACCAGAACAGGATATAGTCTTCCCACGTCGACCACAGGCGGCGCGTCTGGCGGTCCATCTTTTCCTCGTAGACAAGGATGAAGGCCTGCTCGAACAGGGCGACGAGCAGGTCGAAGATCACCTTCTTGCGCTCTTTCTGCTCGGAGGTCAGATGGTCGTCGGCGACGGGGTCGGTGCGCAGGCGCAGGTCGGCGTTGTCGATGAGCAGCTTCGAGAACTTGGCGTATTCCTCGGCGAGGCTCTGGTACATCTCCTCGTTCTTGAGGTCGCGCTCGCGGTTCTTTTCGTAGATGAACAGGAACAGCGCATAGGGCGCGCCAAGCGCCAGCGCGACGTTGGCGGCGAAGCTCCAGAAATCCGGCGAAGGCGTCACGAGGCCAGCAGCCTGTCCATGACGGACTGGTCGACCTCGAAGTTGGTGAAGACGTTCTGCACGTCGTCAAAATCTTCGAGCGCCTCGATCAGGTCGATCACGTCCTTGGCCTGTTCGCCGTCGACAGCGACGGTGGTCGAGGGCTTCCAGATGACGCTGCCTGACGCCGCGGGGCCGAGCGCCTTTTCGAGCGCCTCCTTGACAGCGAGGAAGTCATGGGGCTTGGTGGTGATTTCGTAAGAACCGTCGACGGTCTCGACGTTGTCGGCGCCCGCCTCGACGGCGGCTTCGAACATCTTGTCCTCGGGCAGCACCGATGCGGGATAGGTAATAGAGCCGATCTTGGCGAACATGAAACTGACCGAATTGGTTTCGCCCATCGCGCCGTCGTGCTTGGTGAAGGTCGAGCGCACGTCGCCCGCGGTGCGGTTGCGGTTGTCGGTCAGCGCCTCCACGATGACGGCGACGCCACCGGGGCCGTAGCCTTCATAGCGCATGTCTTCATAGTTCGCGGCGTCCGCGCTGTTGGGGTTGGCGGCCTCGATCGCGCGCTTGATGCGGTCGTTGGGCATGTTGGATTCGCGTGCGGACGTCAGCGCGGAGCGCAGGCGCGGGTTCATGTTGGGGTCGGGCTGGCCCGATCTTGCCGCGACGGTGATTTCGCGCGCGATCTTGCTGAACAGCTTCGCCTTCTTTTTGTCCTGCGCACCCTTGCGGTGCATGATGTTCTTGAACTGTGAATGGCCGGCCATGGCCGCTTATCCTTTCTTCTTCCGTTCGGCGCGCTTGCGGTTGGCTTCGGCGGCGTAAACGCCGGTGCCGGCGTGCAGCACCTTATCGTTCGCGGCCAGCGTGCCCGAAGCATAGTCGTTCGCCCCTTCGAGCGCCTTGTAGACCGGCGCGAAGTCGGCGTGGGTTTCGTCGAAGAGCTGCTTGAAGCTGTCGATGACGAAGTAATTGTCCTGGAAGTCGTCGATCTGGAACTCGGTTTGCAGCAGGCGCTTCAAGTCAAAGTGGATGCGATGCGGAGAGTCGCTCTCGAGGCAGAACACGCTCTCGGTCGGCGACGAGAGAATCCCTGCGCCGTAGATGCGCAGGCCTTCAGGCGCCTGGATCAAGCCGAACTCAACCGTGTACCAGTAAAGGCGCGCGAGCTTCTCGGTCGCGCCGTACTTGGCGGCTTTCAGCCCGCCCTCGCCGAAGGCCTGCACGTAGTCGGCGAAGACCGGATCGGCCAGCAGCGGCACATGGCCGAACAGGTCGTGGAAGATGTCAGGTTCCTGGATGTAGTCTAGCTGCTCGCGCGTGCGCATGAAGTTGCCCATCGGGAAGCGGCGCGCAGCCAGCAGTTCGAAGAACGGCTGCTCGGGGATCAGCCCCGGCACGGGCACCACTTGCCAGCCGGTGCGCTTTTGCAGGATGGCGTTGACTTCGTCGAGACTCGGGATGCGGTCCTTGTTGATGCCGAGCGTGGTCAGCGAGTCCATGAACGTCTGGATCGCGCGGCCGGGCAGCACGTCGAGCTGGCGCTTGTAGAGAATGCGCCAGATGTCGTGCTCTTCCTCGGTGAACTGCTTTTGCGGCACGACGAAGAAATCAAGGTCGCCGGACGTCCAGCCGTCGGCGGGCGTGTAGTGGTAAGCAGTGTCGATGCCCTTGTCTGCCATGTTTTTCTCCTCGTGCGTGTCGTGTGAACCTGTTTATACACCCCTGCCTCGCAAAAATGAACAGCGACGCACCCGTAATATAATTCTCAAAAAATCACGAAATATAATTACTTATAAGTTAGATAGCTCTTGCATTTTCCAGAGAATTATATTAATGTTCTTAGATCGCACAATATCTCGGGGTGTTCATGAGCTTTTTCAAAGCCATACGACGCGTTTACAAGCGCTATTACTACAGCATTATTGCGCCGAAAACCCATGCCGAAATCGAGAAGCACCTGTGGCGCGCCTGCCGCTATGGCCAGATCGACAACATCCGCCAGGCGCTGAAGCTGGGCGCACGCATCAACGTCACCCACGCCACGATGGGCGACACCCCCCTGCTCTTCGCGATCAAGCTCGGCCATTCCGAAGCCGCAAAGCTGCTGCTGAAAAAGGGTGCCGACCCCCTCAAGGCCGACATCAACGGCATGACCCCGCTGATGTACGCGTTCTATTTCGACCAGCCCGAAGTGGCGCAGGAACTGCTCAAGTACGAATACGACATGGACGCGACCAGCAAGGACGGCCTGCGCGTCATCCACCTGGCTGCATCGCGCGCGTCGTCATACCTGCTCTCGCTCGTGCTCGACAAGGGCAGCGACGTCCACGCGGAAGACATGCACGGCATGACGCCGCTGGTCTACGCGGCGCGCCGCAAGCGCTTCGACAACGTCCAGCTCCTGCTGGAACGCGGCGCCGACATGAGCCAGCTGCTGCTGCACGCTTAATCAAGCACAGCGATTACGCCAGCATCCCCGTTTCCGCATTGATCGGCTGATTGTCGAGCCAGTAGACGCGCGCCTCGGTCTTGGGCGGCATCTTCTCGGCGATATGGCCGGTGATGTCGTCGAGCGCGGCCTCGAAGCCGAACGGCGGGTTGACGACAATCATCCCCGCGCCATACATCCCAAAGCTTTCCTGCGGCGCGCGGTCGAGGCGGATTTCGCTCACCAGCACGTTCTTGATGTCCGAGAGGCGCAGCGCCGTCAGCATCTTGCGGTGCAGGTCCGACGCCAGCATCGGGTACCAGATGACGAACTGGCCCTGCGGCCACTTCTTCCATGCCTTCTGCAGCTGGCGCGGCAGGTCGTCGTATTCCGTCTTGATCTCGTACGACGGGTCGATCAGCACCAGCCCGCGCATCTCGGCGGGTGGCACCAGCTCGACCAGCTTCTGGAAGCCGTCGGCCTGCTCAACCTTCACGTTGCGCACGCCCTCGAAGGCCTCGCGCAGCGCGTTGACTTCACCGGGGTGGCGCTCGATCGCCGTCAGGCGGTCGCCCGCGCGCATCAAGGCCTGCGCGATCATCGCCGAGCCGGGATAGAAGCGCAGCTCCCCGTCCGCGTTCACGCCGGCGACGATATTGAGGTAGTCCGCCAGCGGCGTCTTGCCCTGCCCGCGCTGCTGCCAGAACGGCAGAATGCCGTGGGTGAATTCGGAGATTTTCAACGCCTCGTCGGATTGCAGGTCATACAGCCCGCGGCCCGCGTGCGTGTCCAGCACCGCGAACTTCTGCGGCTTGAGCGCCAGCGCCTGCAGCAGCCGCGTCAGGATCGCGTGCTTGTGCACGTCGGCGAAATTGCCCGCGTGGTAGATATGTTGATAGCTGAGCATGCGCCCCAGTCCCTTCAAAGAAAAAGCCCCCGGAACCGGGTCCGGGGGGCTTTATTCAGCAAGTAATGCTTACGCTGCCTTCAGGTTGACGGCAGTCATGCGGCCTTCGCGGTCGGGCGCCAGTTCATAGGAGACCTTCTGACCTTCATCGAGCGCCTTCATGCCGGACTTTTCAACGGCGGAGATATGGACGAAAACGTCCTGACCGCCGGCTTCAGGAACGATGAAGCCAAAACCTTTTTTGTGATTGAACCACTTGACGGTACCGTTGGGCATGTAACTCACTCCTAGCTATGCAACGTTGAAACGAAAGCGCGCGCTTCCGAGAGTCGTTTGTATAGGATTCCACCCGTTTCGGCAACGGCAGAGTGTTGATATTGTGTAAAATCAGATAGTTAAGATGGCTCGCCCAGCCGCAGCCGTTTCTGAAATCAGCCAGTCCGCCCACGCAAATGGCTTCGGCGTGACCTCCTTCGATTTTATAAACAACTGGAAGGCGAAGGATGGTGCCCGGAGCCGGATTTGAACCAGCGACACGCGGATTTTCAATCCGCTGCTCTACCAACTGAGCTATCCGGGCACAGTGTGAGGTTTATAAGCAAAAACGCGTCTTATGTCCAGCCCAATTTTGAGCGGCTAACTACTTCGATTTTTTGAGCTTTTCGGCGAGCGTGCCGGTGCGGCGCTTGCGGGTCACCTCGATGATGCCCAGGCGGGTGAAGCCATGCACCTGCGTCGTCGCGCCATGGCCGGTGAAGGCGTCCTGCAGAGTCTCCATCAGGTGCGCGCGCTCGTTCTTCTGGTCCATGTTGATGAAGTCGATCAAGATCGCGCCCGACAGGTTGCGCAGGCGGCACTGGCGCGCAGCTTCAAGCGCGGCGGCGCGGTTGGCGATGCCGATCGTCTCGGCGCTGCCCTGGTTGACGTCGATGACCGTGAAGGCCGAGGTCGTCTCCAGCACAATGCTGCCGCCGCAGGACAGATGCAATTCCGCGTCGCTCAACGTTTCGATTGCGCCTTCGACGTCGTAGATATCGAACAGCTTCTGTCCCGGCTTTTCCGGCCGGAACAGGCGCAGGCGCTTAGAATCCGCCAGCGCAGGCAGATGCCGCCCGCACCACTTGAGCGCCTGGTCGAGCAACTCGCGGCTCCCCACATAGATATGCTCGAAGGCCTGCGGACCGTAATCGTACAGCGCGCGATAGAGTGCACTCGGGCCGATCTTGAGCACGCCGATGCGGTCGGCATGCTCCGCATGGGCTTCCTGTATCTTCTTCCACAGCGCCTGCTGGTAGCGCAGTTCGTGGGTGATCTCGGCGTCGGTGGCATCGTCAACGCCGGGACGGATGGCCCAGCCGCCGCCTTCGAGCTTCAATTGCTCGGCCAGCGCGCGTGCAGGCGGAGTTTCCTGCGCGTCGAGGATCTGCACTTTCTTGGACAGCGGGTGATGGTTGATGAAGATGCCCGGCTGGTACAGCTTCATCGTCAGGCGCGGCAGCTTGCCTTCTTCGTGCACCGTGGCGCGCTTGGCTTCCGACTTGATCTGCACGAGGATCGGCTGCCCCGCGCGCAGCACCTCGAGCACGCCCGTGTCGCCGTCGCCGTCCACGATATGCTTGGCCGGCAGCCACCCGGAAAGCCCGTCGCCGAGGTCGACCAGCGCCGCGTTCAGCCGGCGGTCCAGCTTGACAACGCGCCCGATGTAGAGCGTCGCCCATGCGGCGGCGCGCGTAGGTGGATCCATGTAGAGGTCTGCGAGCATGCCGCGCTCGACAACCGCGGCATAGAGGCAACCATCGATCGTATCGACCAACAGTTCGAGTCCCGCTTTCATGCGGTCCCCAGCAGCGCGCGCGTCTCGTACAGCGGCAGGCCGACGATGTTGCTGTACGACCCGCTCATGAAGGAAATCAATGCCGCGGCCTTGCCCTGAATGGCATAGCCGCCCGCCTTGCCGCGCCATTCGCCGCTCTCGATATAGGCATCGATCTCGCCCGGCGTCAGGCGCTTGAATTGCACGATGGAGGTGACAAGTTTCGTCCTGACCTTGCCGTCGCGCGCGACGGATACGGAGGTCAGCACGCGATGGCGGCGGCCTGACATCAGGTCAAGGCACTGGCGCGCCTCTTCCTCCGTCTCCGCCTTGGGCAGGATGCGGCGGCCGAGCGCGACCACAGTATCCGCCGCAATGATGACAGCGTCCTTGTGCAGCGCAGCCACCTTCTCCGCCTTGCCCGCGGAAATGCGGCGCGCGTAATCGGCCGGCAGCTCACGCGCCAGCGGCGTCTCATCGATATCGGCGGGAATGATTTTATCTGGGGTGATCCCCACCTGCTTCAACAGCTCCAGCCGCCGGGGCGACGCCGAAGCGAGGTACAGGGGGCGCGACATGTTACTTGTAGCGGAAAACGATGCGACCCTTGGTGAGATCGTACGGCGTCATCTCGACGCTCACCTTGTCGCCTTCAAGAACGCGGATGCGGTTCTTGCGCATTTTGCCGGAGCTATGGGCCAGGATGACATGGCCGTTGTCCAGCTTGACCCGGAACATCGCGTTCGGAAGGATTTCCGAAACGATACCGTCGAAGGTCATTAAATCTTCTTTTTCAGACATGTTTACCGTTCTGATGTAATTGACAGGACTAGGAATACCTGCGCCGGAAGCCTTTGTCCAGCCTTCCTTGGAAATCTCTTGACCTGATATAACGTTATGGATATGATCCTGCTTTCCCACTGTAGAGGTTTCCCATGACGAAGATGATCGATATTCCCGGCGGCTCTTATTTCCAGGCCGCAAGCCTCAAGGCTCAATTCAACGTGCGCCACCCCAAGGAAACCGAACCTCAGGAAGTTTCCGCGATCCTCAAGGACGCGGTTGAGCTGGTCACCTCGACCGTTTCCCACGTGATGCTGGGCTACGAACTCAAGAAGTGCGAAAGCTACGCCTACATCGGCCCGCGCGAAACGACGCTCCTCTCCCAGCCGACCGCCGCTGTGATCGCAACGGCGCCCCAGCCCGGCGACAGCGCAGGCATGGTCAAGGTCGCGGTCACCGAAGGCACCGAAAAACAGCTCAACAACATCAGCCGCGCCTTCAACCTCGGCAGCATCACGGAAGCGGCGCGTCTGGCCATGACGGTCTATACCCGCTTGCAGCAGGTGTCCGGCCAGTACGGCAAAGTCTATCTGGAGCGCGGCGCGGACACGGTGCCCTTCAAGCCGACGCTTTAAACGTCGTCGTCCTTCATCTTCTCGAGCTTCGCGCCGACGGCGGCAAGTTTGCCGACGATATTCTCGTACCCGCGCTCAAGGTGGTAGATGCGGTGAACCGAGGTCGCGCCCTCTGCCACCAGTCCCGCCAACACCAGCGAAACTGACGCGCGCAGGTCGGTTGCCATGACGTCGGCGCCCTTCAGCCCCTTCACCCCGCGCACGAGCGCAGAATTGCCATGCACCGTGATGTCGGCGCCCATGCGTATCAGCTCCGGCACGTGCATGAAGCGGTTTTCGAAAATGGTTTCGTTCACCATGCCTGCGCCTTCCGAAATGGTCAGCATCGACATCATCTGCGCCTGCAAGTCGGTCGGGAAGCCGGGGTAAGGCTCGGTCATCACGTCGACCGCACGCAGCGTTTGCTTGGCGCGTTTCACGAGGATGCCGCCCTTCTCCGCCGTCATGTCGACGCCCGCGCGGTGCAAAGGCTCGGCCAGCGCGTCGAGGTGGTGGAGGTTGGCGTTTTTCAGGAACAGCTTGCCGTTCGTCATCGCGGCGGCGATGGCGAAGGTGCCGGCCTCGATGCGGTCGGCGACGACCGTGTGTGTCGTGCCGCGCAGCGACGGCTTGCCATGGATGATGAGGGTCGGGGTGCCCACGCCCTCGATCTCCGCGCCCATCTTGATCAGGCATTCGGCGAGGTCGGTGATTTCCGGCTCGCAGGCCGCGTTCATCAGGCGCGTGGTGCCCTTGGCGAGCGCGGCCGCCATCATCAGGTTCTCGGTCGCGCCGACGGAGACCTTGGGGAAGATGATCTGCGCGCCGACCAGCCCGCCCTTGGGCGCCGTCGCGTGGATGTAGCCCTCGATCAGCTCGATCTCCGCCCCCAGCTGCCTGAGGCCGTCGATGTGCAGGTCAACCGGGCGCGTGCCGATCGCGCAGCCGCCGGGCAGCGACACCCGCGCCTCGCCGTGCCGCGCGACCAAGGGGCCAAGCACGAGGATGGAGGCGCGCATCTTGCGCACGAGTTCATAAGGCGCGATCATGCTCTCGATCTTCGGCGCATGCAGGCGGATGCGCTTGCCTGCCGCATCGTAGTCGCTGGCGACGCCGAGATGCGCGAGCACTTCGCGCAAGGATGCCACGTCCCGCAAGTCGGGCGTGCTGTCGAGGATGAGCGGCTGATCCGTCAGGATCGACGCGCACATCAGCGGCAACGCCGCGTTCTTCGCCCCGCTGATGGCGATCTCGCCGTTGAGCGTCGCGCCGCCATGAATTCTGATCTTGTCCATTCTTACCCAATCTGCCGGAATCAATCGGAAGATTATACAGACTGCCGGATAAGGTGTCTATGGCATGCGGCGCGTTGAAAAGGTTGCGCTTTTGCACAGCCTTGAAATGGTCAAAAAGAGACCAGTTCCCAGGCTCACATCCGCGGCAGCGTGACGCCCTTTTGACCCATGTATTTGCCCGCGCGGTCGGCGTAGGACGTCTCGCACACGCTCGCGCCCTGGAAAAACAGGAACTGCGCCACGCCTTCGTTGGCGTAGACCTTGGCGGGGAGCGGCGTGGTGTTGGAAATCTCGAGCGTCACCTGGCCCTCCCACTCCGGCTCCAACGGCGTGACGTTGACGATGAGGCCGCAACGCGCATAGGTGCTCTTGCCGAGGCAGACGACCAGCACGTCGCGCGGCACCTTGAACGTCTCGACCGTGCGCGTCAGCACGAAGCTGTTGGGCGGGATGATGCAGACGTCGGTCTTGCGCGTGACGAAGCTGGCGTTGTCGAAGTTCTTGGGATCGACAACAGCGCTGTCGACGTTGGTGAAGATCATGAACTCGTCCGAGCAGCGGCAGTCGTAGCCGTACGACGAGAGGCCATAGGAAATCACGCCCTCCCGCTTAAGCCGCTCCTCGAACGGCGAGATCATTCCGTTTTTGAGGGCCTGCTCACGGATCCAGGTGTCGGGCATGATGGGCATGTGTCGCTCTCCTTCGCATCGTCCGCACGGGCGCGTGATTGCGCCTTGCGCTTGAGCAGGTTGTCCCGCAACGCCGCCGCGCGTGCCTGCGCCTTCGACGTCGGTTTTTCCGGGGTTTTGCTCATTTGAAAGTTATCCACAAGCTAAGCGCTTGAAAAATGGTGATCCCGCTGGGATTTGAACCCAGGACCCTCTGATTAAAAGTCAGATGCTCTACCGCTGAGCTACGGAATCACACGGACGGACAGTAGGAATTTTCGCACCCCCCGTCAATACCCGTGTTGTTTTACGGCAAAAAACCCGATAAAAACAGGGCATGCACAACGCCGCCCAGAAGGAAGCGCCCGAGGGGAATTTGACCCCGATGATGGCGCAGTATCATGCGCTTAAGGCGCAGTATCCCGACTGCCTGCTGTTCTACCGCATGGGCGATTTTTACGAGCTGTTTTACGACGATGCGGTCAAGGCCGCGGGGGCGCTCGACATCACGCTGACCAAGCGCGGCGAGACGCCGATGTGCGGGGTGCCGTGGCATTCCCATGAAAGCTACCTCGCCCGCCTGATCCGCCACGGCTTCAAGGTCGCCATCTGCGAGCAGATCGAGACGCCCGAGGAAGCCAAAAAGCGCGGCGGCAAGACGCTGGTGCAGCGCGACGTCATCCGCGTGGTGACGCAGGGCACGCTGACCGAGGACACGCTGCTCGAGAAGAACAGCAACAACTACTTGGCCGCGCTGGCCGAGGTCGCGGGCACGGCGGGCATCGCGTGGCTTGATTTGTCGACCGGCGACTTCACGCTGCAGCCCCTCTCGCTGCGCGACGTCGCGGCGGCCATCGAGCGCATCGGGGCAAGCGAAATTCTGCTCTCCGACCGCCTCGCGCAGACGCCCGCGCTGGCCGACATGGTCAGCGACTACAAGCGGCAATTGACGATGCAGCCGCACGGCCGCTTCGACGCCG
>CAYZCE010000018.1:0-39502 GCA_964476835.1 uncultured Rhodospirillaceae bacterium | reverse complement strand
CCCGTCGCCGAGCCGTCGCGCAACGAGGCAATGCGTTCCTCGATCAGGCCTTGCGTATGTTCGGTATGGCTCAGCGCCGCTTCCTGCACGATGCCGCTCATGTCAGGATAAAGCGTGGAAAGAATGTTGTTGAGCGCCGCGGCCGTCGGCGCGCTGGCAAGGCTATTGAACACGTCTCCATGGGCGATATCGTCAAATGCCGCAGCAGCCGCCTGGTTGTTGTGGCCGGTGGCGATCTCGGCCGCGGTCTTGATGTCGGTGACCTTGACGACAAGGCTGTCGGTGTCGGCGACCTGCGTCATGGTGATCATCGCCGTGCCGACCGTGCCCGTCAGCGTGGCGACGCCGCCGGAGCCGGCACTGCTGCCATCGACGATCGTAAAGGTGTCGTTGACGGCAAGGTCTTCCGCGTGGTCGAAGCTGATCTTGAGCTTGGTGCCCGCGTCCACCGTCACGTCGCCATCGGCGTAGACATGGCCATAGTCGCCGCTGTTGGCGTCGATGGTGGTCATCAGCGTCTGGCCGTTGCCAACCGTGAAATCGCCGGTCGTGCGCACTGCCGTCAGGCCGAGATCGGTCGTGTCGGCTGCGTAAACGCTGCCGTCGACGTAAAACGTGCTGCTCGCGCCGCCCGACAAAGTCAACGCCTTCAGGTGGCTGATATCGCCGTACACGTAAGCGCTCGAATTCGTGAAGGTCGCGCTGCCGAGGCCATCGGTGCCGTAAATCCCGCCGTAGAGGTAGGTGCCCTCGAAGGTCGCCGCGCCGTCGGCGACGAAGTTGATATCGCCTGTCACCGTATCCTGGAAGTCGACCGCGCCTGCGCCCTTGATGTTGAAGTTGTGCGCGTTGGCGGAGCCGGTAATGGTGACCAGCGCGCCCTTGCCGCCGTTGAAGTTGATGTCGCCGATGCCGAACTTGTTGACGGCGCCGATCTGGCCGTCGACCGTCGCGCTGCCGGAGAAATTGACGTTGCCCGCCGCGCCGTTGGTCGTGTCGCCGATGTTGCCGGTGATCGTCACGCCTTCGCCGACGTTGAGGGTGCCGTTATAGCCGTAGAAATCAATGCCGGTCGACGTCGTGAGGTCGCCGTTGAGGTTGATGGCGCCCTCGCCGTAGAACTGGACAAGGCCGATCGAGTTGCTGGCGCCGTTCAGCGTGACGGAGCCGGGCGTGGTGGTGTAATCGCCGCTGACCAGCATACCTTGCGCGAAGACGCCCTTGTTGAAGGTGACGTCGCCGTCGTTGGCGACGGAAATCGCGCGCAGCATGTAGTCGGAGCTGCCGACCTGGCCGGTGATCTTGGAAGTGCCGACGAAGCCGATGCTTCCGTAGCCGTCGTAGTCGGTCGCGATGGCGCCGGTGATGTTGACGTTGTCGTCGATCTGCGCGGTGCCGTCGTAATACTCGAACTGGATGGCGACCGAGGCATGCGGGTCGTGGTCGATCTCGACATTGGAGAGCGTGTCGCCGTCGATGACGACCGTGCCGGTGCCGACGGGCTGCGCATCAGGCGGCGCGGCATGCGCCGGTGCCGCGAGGTTGAGCGCCATCAACGCGGTGCCGGCCAGAAGAATCTTTTTGTAAGTCGCAGTCATGAGCATGTCCCCTTTATCAATTAACCCTTGGGGAAAAGAGTAACAGGTCGCCCGCACGCGCGCCAAGTTTAATTTGGCGATGCAGATTATGTCATCGTTCCGCGTGGTGGAAGTGATGCAGGAAGCGGTGGTAGACGGGCGCCAGCACGATGCTGGCGCAGCCGAGCACCACCACGCCGCTCATCAATGCATAAAGCGACGCGAAGACCTTGACCGCGTCATTATGCATTGCCGCAACCGGGCCCATGCCGGAGAGGATCATCGAGGCTTCAAGAAGGCTGTCGACCCAGCCGAGGCCGCCTAGCCAATGATAGCCGAGAACGCCCAGCAACAAGGCGCCACCAACGATCGACGACGCCAGCCGGACGGCGCCGATCATGCGTTTCAACCATGCGGCGCGGGAAATGGGGGGCTGGCTCTTGCGTTCGTACATTATTATATCTCCGATTTCATCTGGCCAAGAAAGTCGCGCATGAAGGCGACGCGGCGGCGGCCTTCGGCGCGGGCGGAAGCGGTCTGCATCGTCTCGGCGATCTTGAACAGCTTGATCGGGAAATGGTCGATCGCGAAGGAACGGTCGTCGAGGTCGCGCCCGTCGCCCCAGACGTCGTGCGGGCAGTAATACGGGCGGCGCATCAGGGTCGAGGTGGAAAAACAGCGCGCGATGCCGATCGCGCCGAGGCTGTCGAGACGGTCGGCGTCCTGCACCACCTTGGCCTCGAGCGTCTCGGGCGCGATATTGGCGCTGAAGCTGTGCGCGGCGATGGCATGCGCGATCGCGTCCATGTGGTGCGCGGGATAGCCGACGCTGAGCAGCCATTCGACCGCCGCCGCCGCGCTCATGCGCGAGGCTTCCTTGCGGCGCGGGTCGTCCTTGGGCACGTTGATGAAATCGTGGAAATAGGCGGCAGGCAGCACGACAGCGGCGTCGGCGCCCTCTTCTTCCGCAAGGCGCAGCGACATGTTGACCACGCGGCGGATGTGCAGCACGTCGTGCGAAGGGTCGGTCGCCGGATAGAGTTCCAGCGCCTTGACGTCGAAGCGCGCCGTCCATTCGGCAAGCGCCGTCATGACGCGCGCGCCACGAATTCGGGGTTGAGGAACTTGCGGTCGCGCTTGCCGTAGACGAAGGGGCTGCCGTCGATCATCGTCAGGCTTCCGCCGGCCGCGCGGAGGATCGCGTCTCCCGCCGCCGTATCCCATTCGCAGGTGGGGCCGAGGCGCGGATACAGGTCGGCCTCGCCCGCCGCAATCGTGCAGAACTTGAGCGAGCTGGAACGGTTGACCAGTTGCGCCACATTGACGCCCTGCAGGAAGGCCTGCAGGCGTTCGGGGTCGCCGTGGCGCTTGCTGGCCACCACCGTCAGGCCTTCGGCGGGGGGGTGGCGCACGGCGATCTTCTTCACGGGCGCGCCCGCGAGGCTCATGAAGGCCGCGCCGTCGGCGCCGTAATACATTTCATCGGCGACGGGCGCGTAGATCACGCCCATCACCGGCCGGAAATCCTTCATTAGCGCGATGTTGACCGTGAAATCGCCGCTGCCGGTGATGAATTCGCGCGTGCCGTCGAGCGGGTCGACCAGCCAGAAGGTGCCGCCGGAAATATCAGGGATGTCGTTGGCCGCGACGGACTCTTCGCCCACCATCGGGATGCCGGGCGCGATCGCGGCGAGTTCCTTGGCGATCAGTTTTTCAGCTTCCTGGTCGGCGGCGGTGACGGGCGAGCCGTCCTGCTTGTCGATGACGGCGGCGCCGTTGCGGAAGTAATGGAGCTCGATCTCGCCGGCCTTGCGGGCGACGGATTCAAGCTTGCGGGCGAGGTCGAGCAATTCAGTCATGCGGCGAGACTACATGAAAAAAGGGCCGCCAGCAACGGCGACCCTTTTTGGGAACCCCCAGGTAACCCCTCTTTAAGCTGTCGGGCCGTTGTTGTTCTTGCCCTTCTTCGCCGCGTTGACGGGCGCTTTCGGCTGGTCGTCGTTGGCGGCCATCTTGAAGGAGAAGGTGATGCCCTGCTTCGAGCCTTTCGCGTCGAGGCCGGCGAGCGTGATCGCTTCGATGTCCTTGAGCGTGATCGTGGTCAGCGCGGCCTTGCGTTCTTCGTCCGAGAGGCCGCTGTTCTTGCCGAGCTTGTTTTCGCTGACGAGGCGCAGCGCGAGTTCCTTCTCCGCCTTTTCGACGAGGTTGCGGACCGAGCGGCCGTTGCCGAAGCTGGCGCCGGCGCGGGTCTTTTCTTCCTGCAGCAGCTTCATCGCGAGGTCGTGCGTCGCGCTGTCCATCTTGTAGCCGCGGTCTTCGAGCATGACGTCGAGGATCTGGCCGAGTTGCGGCATCGCGTAGTCCTGGAAGTCGATGTAGGTCATGAAGCGCGACTTGAGGCCTTCGTTGGCGTCGATGAAGCGCTTCATCGGCTCGGTGTAGCCGGCGACGATGACGATCAGCTCTTCGCGCATGTTCTCCATCGCGGCAACCAGCGTGTCGATCGCCTCGCGGCCGAAATCGTTGTCGCCGCCGCTGCCCTGACCGCCGCGCGAGAGCGCGTAAGCTTCGTCGATGAACAGGATGCCGCCCTTGGCCTTGTCGATGGCTTCCTTGGTCTTGATCGCGGTCTGGCCGACGTAGCCGGCAACGAGGTCTTCGCGCTTCACTTCATGCACGGTCGGCTTGTCGATGAAGCCGAGCGAGTGATAAACCTTGGCGACTTCGCGGGCGAACGTGGTCTTGCCGGTGCCGGGGTTGCCGGTGAACACCATGTGGCGCGAGATCGGCTTGGTCGGGATGCCCATCTCTTCCTTGGCGCGGTTGAACTGCGCGATGGCGATGTTCTGCTTGATGTCGCGCTTCGCCTGGTCGAGGCCGATCATGCCGTCGATGCTCTTGAGCGCTTCATTCAGCACATATTCGTCGTCGATGCCCGCGCCCTTCTTGCCCGGTTCGATCTTCTTCTGGCCGGCGGAGATGCCTTGCGCGAGACCGGCCTTGACGAAATCGGCAGGCAGTTCCTTCTTCGCAACCGTCGGCATAATGCCGCTCTGGATGTCCGCCTTGCTCGGCCAGACGATGGTGAAAACATAGCCCTTGGTGCCATCCTGCGCCAGTTCGACGGCATAGGTGGTTTTACCATAAGGAAGCTTGACCTCGCCCTTGCCTTCTTGGGGCTGGCGGAATTGGACGACGGGGCTGCCCTCGGTCGTCACGACAGAAAGCTCGAGCGCCTGCGCGCCATGGCATTTGCCTTCACTGTCCATTTTGAGGCCATAGGCCAGACCCGTTTGCAGGTCGACGACGAAATGCTTGGTGAAGGTGAGAGCCATCTTTTTCTTCCTTGTTTTGTAACTTTGTTGCTCTTTGTTCCAATGAATTGGAAGGCTTGAGTCGCCGGAGAGCGAACAAACCTAATCTTCTATCAGCTCCTGAATCGAATCCATTACTTTTTGCATGTGATTTTACATAGATTTCCGGTTTATTTTTGCGCGGGGTGCTGGCTTTTTGGGACATACGGACTATAATCCCGACTTAATTAAAGAATCGTTACAACCGCCAGCGTCCGAGAAAAACGTTGCCCATGCTGAACGGCGCAGAATTTCTGCCGGCTCTTCTCTGTGCCGCCGTGGGTTTTCTCATTGGCGCGGCGTTGGCTTGGCTTTTCCTCTCTTCGAAAATCGCAGCCCTCGCCGTCCGCGCCGAAAACGCGGCAGCGCTGAACGCGCAGGTGCAAGACCTGCTGCAAAAGAACGCGCGCCTCGAGCAGTCCGGCGCGACGCAGGCGCAGGCGTTCGAGAACCTCGCCAACCGCATCTTCGACGCCAAGAAGAAAGAGAACAGCGAGAACCTGCAGCAAGTGCTCGGCCCCCTGCGCGAGCGGCTCACCGAGTTCCAAAAGAAGATCGACGACAGCTTCGGCGCGCAGGCGCGCGAGCAGATCTCGCTCAAGAAAGAGATCGAGCACATCGTCGCCGTCAACGAGAAGATGACCCAGCAGACCGAAAGCCTCACCCGCGCGCTCAAGGGCGACGTGAAGGCGCAGGGCAACTGGGGCGAAGTGATTCTCGAGAAGATCCTCGAGGAATCCGGCCTGCGCAAAGATCAAGACTATATATTGCAGGGCACCGACCTCGGCCTGCGCCACGTGGAAGACAATACCATCCTGCGCCCCGACGTCGTCATCAACCTGCCCGAGGGCAAGCACATCGTGGTGGATGCGAAAGTCTCGCTGACCGCATACGAGCGCCATACCGCCGCGGCCGATGAAGAAGCGAAGGCCAAGGCGCTCAAGGAATTCCTGGCCTCGGTGCGCGCGCACGTCAACGGCCTCGAAATCCGTCGTTATCAGGACGCCAAGCTCGGCACGCCCGATTTCGTGCTGATGTTCATGCCGATCGAGGGCGCCTATTCGCTCGCCGTGCAGCAGGACGCGGGCCTGCACGCTTATGCGTGGGACAAGAAGATCGTCATTGTCTGCCCTTCGACGCTGTTCGCGACTTTGCGCACCGTCGCTTCCGTCTGGCGGCTGGAGATGCAGAACAAGTACGCGCTGGAAATCGCGCGTCAGGGCGGCGGCCTGTATGACAAGATCGCCGGCTTCGTGGAAGACATGCAGGACCTCGGCCGCAAGATCGCCGGCGTACAGACGATATATGACGAGACGTTCAAGAAACTCTCGACCGGCACCGGCAACATCATCAAGCGCACGCAGGATTTGAAAGCGCTCGGCGCGAAAGCGTCGAAGAGCCTGCCCAAAGACCTGACCGACGACTCCGAAGACCCCAAGAAGATAGAGAACGCATGACCGTCCTGCCCATCTACGTCACCCCGAATGCCGTCCTGAAGAAGAAGGCCGATTCCGTCGCAAAAGTCGACGCGGAAACGCTCAAGCTGATGGACGACATGCTCGACACCATGTACGCAGCCGACGGCATCGGCCTGGCCGCGCCGCAGGTCGGCGTCTCCACGCGCGTGATCGTGATGGACCTCGACCAGCAGCGCGGCGACGACATCCCGCCGGAGCAAAAGCGCGGCAAGCCGCTCTACTTCGTCAATCCCGAAATCACGTGGAAGTCGGAAGAGCAGCGCACATATAATGAAGGCTGCCTCTCCATCCCCGGCCAATATGCCGACGTCGAGCGCCCGGACAAGATCCGCGTCAAGTTCCTCGACCGCGACGGCAAGGCGCAGGAGATCGAGGCCGACGGCCTGCTCGCCACCTGTCTGCAGCACGAGATCGACCATATCGACGGCATCCTGTTCATCGACCACCTCTCCACGCTCAAGCGCGACATGATCCTGCGCAAGCTGAAAAAGTTCCTCAAGGAAAACGCGGAAGACTTCACGCACACCCATGTCCTCTAACGCCGCCGTCCAGCAAAAACCCGCCCTCGCCTCGCACTTCGGCGTCTACGCGCTGATCCTGAGCGACGACGCAAGCCGCGTGCTGCTCATCAAGAAGGCGCTCGGCTGCTATACCGGCCTCTACGACCTGCCCGGCGGCACGATGGAGCCGCACGAGCTGCTTGAAGAAACCCTCTGCCGCGAAACGCGCGAGGAAACCGACTGCACTGTGACGTCGTTCGCGCAGCTCGGCACTTTCAGCACGCTTTACCCATTCAGACGCGACGGCGAAGACCGCGTCCTGCGCCATATCGGCGCCGTGTACCTCGCCTCCATCTCCGGCACGCCGCGCCTGCACGCCACCGGCCTCGACGACAGCGACGGCTGCGTCTGGCTGCCCGTCGGCGATGTCACGACCAAGAACGCCGCCCCCTTTGTCACCGACGCGCTGAAGGCCCATGCCGCAAAAACTTAAAATCGCATTCATGGGCACGCCGGATTTCGCGGTGCATGCGCTCGACGCCATCGTGGCCGCCGGGCATGACGTTGTTTGCGTTTACTGCCAGCCGCCGCGCGCGGCTGGACGCGGGCATCGTTTGCAGCCCTCGCCCGTGCAGAAGCGCGCGGAAGAGCTGCACATTCCCGTGCGCACGCCATTGTCGCTCAAGAAGGACGCACAAGCGCGTCAGGCTTTTGCCGACCTCAACCTCGATGTTGCGGTGGTCGCGGCCTACGGGCTGATTTTGCCGCAGGAAGTTCTCGACGCACCGAAGCACGGCTGCCTCAACATCCACGCCTCGCTGCTGCCGCGCTGGCGCGGCGCCGCGCCGATCCAGCGCGCCATCCTCGCGGGCGATACCGAGAGCGGCATCTGCATCATGCAGATGGAAGCCGGCCTCGATACCGGCCCCGTGCTGATGCGCGGCATTGTACCCATCACGCCCGCGACGACAGCATCGAAACTGCACGACGCGCTGGCCGCGCAAGGCGCGGAACTCGTCGTGAAGACTCTTGCCCAAATCGCCGCTGGCACGCCGCCTGCACCGCAGAAACAAACCGATGACGGCACGACCTACGCAAAAATGCTGACGAAAGACGACGGACGCATCGACTGGACGCAATCCGCCGAACAGATCGAACGCCAGCTGCGCGCGCTGCATCCATGGCCGGGCGTCTGGTGCATGCACGGCGACCAGCGCCTCAAGGTACTGGAAGTCGGCGTCGCCGAAGGTACGGGCAAGCCCGGTGAAATCCTCGACCGCCACATGACCGTTGCCTGCGGTCAAGGCGCGCTGCTGATGAAGAAAGTGCAGCCGCAGGACCGCAGCGCGATGGACGGTGCTTCCTTCATGAACGGCGCACGCATCGCACCGGGAGACATCCTCTCGTGACACAGCGCTGGAAGCTCACCATCGAATACGACGGCTCCGCCTTCGTCGGCTGGCAATGGCAGGAGAACGGCCTCTCGGTGCAAGGCTGCCTGCAAAATGCCATCCACGCTTTCTGCGGCGAAACGCCGACGATCTATGCGGCAGGCCGCACGGATACGGGCGTGCATGCCTACGGGCAGGTCGCGCATATCGACCTCGAGCGCCCTTCCACCGAAAAGGACGTGCGCGACGCCATCAACGCGCACCTGCGCCCGCACCCGGTCGCCGTCGTCTCGGCCGAGCCGGTCGCCCAGGAATTCCACGCCCGCTTTGGCGCGGTGAAGCGCGCCTATTGCTACAAGATATTGATGGCGCGCCGCGCGCCGCCGGTGATTTTGCGCGACCGCGTATGGAACGTGGGCTGGGAGCTGGACACCGCCGCCATGCAGCAGGCCGCCAATTACCTGATCGGCCATCACGACTTCACCAGCTTCCGTGCCGCCGAGTGCCAGGCGAAATCGCCGATGCGCACGCTCGACCGCCTGCAGGTGATCGAGACGGTGCACGACCTCTCCTTCGGCCGCCACATTGAAATCTGGGCCGAAGCGCGCTCCTTCCTGCACCACCAGATCCGCAACATCACCGGCACGCTGAAGCTGGTCGGCGAAGGCAAGTGGTCGCCCCAAGACGTCAAGGCCGCCCTCGACGCCCGCGACCGCGCCAAGGCCGGCCCGATGGCACCCGCGCAGGGCCTCTATTTCGTGCGCGTCGGGTATTAAGGGGAATAGGTCGTTTCTTTTTTCTTCCAGCGCTGGCGCAGGTCTTCGATCTGCGCCTTGGTGCCGGGGACGACGGACATAAAGAGGCGTTCTTCGTGGATGGCCGGCTCCGAATGCACCGCCGCGTTAGCTGCGCCGACGACGAAGACAGCGCCCTGCCCCGCTTCCGGCACATCGACCGCCACGCCGGAGTTTGCGACGAGGTCGGCGAGCGCGCGACGGGTTTCCGGCGTCTGTTCCATTCCGCGCGCGAAATGGTTGAAAGTTCCGCTCAGGTCTTGCGGCAGGTCATGAAACAGCGTGCCCGCGCCTTTCCACGAGATGGCGGCTTTATACTGCGCCGCGCCGTTTGAATCGAAGAACGTGCCGTCTTGGTGCCAGCGCGGTATGTCGTAGTCCACCGTCGGCGTGAAGGCACGCAGGGTGATCCATGCGGATTCGGCGTGGAAACCTTTGAGAATATTCTGTGCGGCCTTGCCGATGGTCTTGCCCACTTCGGCCGCGACCGCAGGTGCGTTGCCGAGGCTTTGCAAAAAGCGTGCGACGTCTTCCTGCAGCACTTCGGCATGGCCGAAATTATCGTAAGAAATCGTCTCTGAAATCTTGATATCCACCAACGCGGCTCGCTCGGCGGCGGTCAGGCCGAGGTCGAAGCTGGCGAAGCTGCGGCCGAGGGCAACCGCTTTTTCAACCGAATCCGTCTTTTTGATCATGCGCCGCCCCCTTTTTGCCGTGTTTTCATCTTAACAACGAAAGAAGAATAAATTATTAAGTTTATAGAAAATATCTTCTGGGCGACGCTGTATTATATATGTGTGCCGGTCTAAAATCTTATGTCAATATTTTTTCAAGTCGCCGCCATCCGCCTGCCATGATATATAGTGTCATTGTCAAAAACCGAGGCGGAAGTGGCCAAAGAGCGACATAACATTCTGATCCTGAACGGCCCCAACCTGAACATGCTCGGTGTGCGGGAACCGGATATCTACGGCTTCAAGAACCTGAGCGCTATCGCGCTTGAGTGCGAGGAGTATGCGAGCGAACTCGGCTGCGAGATCGACTTCCGCCAATCCAACCACGAAGGCGAGCTGGTGACCTGGGTGCAGGAGGCGCGCGAGGGCGCGTCCGGCGTCATCATCAACGGCGGTGCCTATGCCCACACTTCCATCGCCATCCACGATGCGCTCAAGACGCTCGACATCCCCGTGATCGAGGTGCACCTGAGCAACACGCACAAGCGCGAAGAATTCCGCCACCATTCCCACATCGCCGCCGTCGCGCAGGGCGTGATCTGCGGCTTCGGCGGGCACAGCTACATCCTCGCGCTGGAAGCGATGCGCTCCCTGCTCGACGACGCCAAATGACGACAATCAACCGTTTAACCACCAAAGAGGAAAACATGTCCCCCTTGAAAATTGACCATGACGCGATCCGCAGCCTCGCCACGCTGCTGAACGAAACCGACCTGACCGAGATCGAGATCGCCGAAGGCGACCAGCGCATCCGCGTCACGCGCACGGTCAACGTGCAGACGATCGCGGCGCCGGCCATGATGCCCGCCCTCGCGGTTGCCGCCAACGCGCCCGCCGGCAAAGTCACCGCCGCCAGCGCCGAGCACCACCCGGGCGCGGTCAAGTCGCCGATGGTCGGCACCGTTTATCTGCAATCCGAGCCGAGCGCGCCGCGCTTCGTCACCAAGGGCGCGACAGTCAAGGCCGGCGACACCCTGCTGATCATCGAGGCGATGAAGGTCATGAACCCGATCAAGGCTGAGAAATCCGGCACTGTCACCGACATCCTCGTCGAAGACGCGCAACCGGTCGAGTTCGGCCAGCCCCTCGTCATCATCGAGTAAAACATGTTCAAGAAGATCCTCATCGCCAACCGCGGCGAGATCGCGCTCCGCATCCTGCGCACCTGCAAGGAAATGGGCATCCATACCGTCGTCGTGCATTCAACCGCCGACTCCAACGGCATGGCCGTGCGCATGGCGGATGAAAGCGTGTGCATTGGCCCCGCGCCGTCGCGCCAGAGCTACCTCAACATGCACGCGATCCTGACCGCGGCCTCCGTCACCGACGCCGACGCGATCCACCCCGGCATCGGCTTCCTCTCGGAAAACGCGGAATTCTGCCGCATGGTTGAAGACCACGGCTTCACCTTCATCGGCCCCACCTCCGACCATATCTCCAAGATGGGCGACAAGGCGGTGGCGAAAGACACCATGCGCGCGCTCGGCCTGCCGCTGATCCCCGGATCGCCCGGCATCGTGCCGAACGCGGACGTCGGCCTGAAGCTCGCGCAGGAGATCGGCTTCCCCGTGCTCATCAAGGCGGTCGCCGGCGGCGGCGGCAAGGGCATGAAAGTCGCGCGCAGCGAGGAGGAATTCAAGGCCGCCTTCACCATGGCGACCGGCGACGCCAAGGCCGCTTTCGGCAACGGCGACGTCTACATGGAAAAGTACCTGACCAACCCGCGCCACATCGAGATCCAGATCCTCGGCGACGCGCACGGCAACGTTGTGTACTTGGGCGAGCGCGACTGCTCCGTGCAGCGCAACCACCAGAAGGTCATCGAGGAATGCCCGGCCCCGCATCTGACGCAGGAGCAGCGCGACTACATCGGCAGCCTTGCCGCCGATTGCGCGCGCAAGATGGGCTACCGCGGCGTCGGCACGATGGAGTTCCTGTTCGAGAACGGCAAGTTCTACTTCCTCGAGATGAACACCCGCCTGCAGATTGAGCACACGATCACCGAGCAGATCACCGGCCTCGACCTCGTGCGCGAGCAGATCATGGTCGCCGCCGGCCACCCGCTGCCCTTCAAGCAGAAGGATATCAAGTTCACCGGCCACGCCATCGAATGCCGCGTCAACGCCGAGCACCCCGAGACGTTCATCCCCTCGCCGGGCACCATCACGCGCTTCCACGCGCCGGGCGGCCTCGGCGTGCGCGTCGACAGCGCGCTCTACGACGGCTACACCGTGCCGCCGACCTACGACAGCATGGTCGCCAAGATCGTCGCCCACGCCCCCAACCGCGAAGAAGCCATCATGCGGATGGAGCGCGCGCTGGAGGAAACCGTCATCGACGGCATCCAGACCAACATCCCGCTGCACATGCAGCTGTTGCAGGAGCCGGACTTCCAGGCCGGCGAATTCGACATCCACTGGCTGCAAAAGCTCCTCGCCAAGCAGTTCGACAGCAAGAAGAAAGCACAAGCCTGATGAAAAAAGCCCTGATCCTCGCCGGCCTGATCGCGCTGGTTTCCACCAGCGCGCAGGCGGCGCCCGAGACATACGTGTACGACCCGCTGCACTCGCAGGTCCTCTTCTCGGTCAACCACATGGGATTCACCGACAGCCACGGCCGCTTCAACAAGTTCAAGGGCGGCTTCACGCTTGACGAGCAAAAACCCGAAGCGGCGACCGCCGACATCACCATCGACGTCGCCAGCCTCGACATGGCGGATGCAACGTGGAACGAGCACGTGCTCGAAAAATTCCTCGAGCCGAAGAAATTCCCGTCCATCTCCTTCAAGAGCACGGGCGTCAAGCGCACCAGCGACAAGACCGCGCAGCTGACCGGCGACCTGACGCTGCACGGCGTCACCAAGCCCGTCACGCTCGACGTCACGCTCAACAAGGTCGGCCAAAACCCGATGATCAACACGCAGAAGGACGCGGGCTTCACGCTCAAGGGCGCGATCAAGCGTTCCGACTTCGGCATGACCGCCTTCATTCCGATGGTCGGCGACGAGGTTTCGCTGCTGATCGAAGTCGACGGCAACCACCCCGTCGATGCCGGCACCAACAAGTAAGATGCAGATCGGCAACACGCGCGACAGCTACGGCGCCGTCAGCAAGAGCCTGCACTGGCTGATTGCCGCGCTGATCCTGACGCTGCTCGGCCTCGGCCTTTACATGAAGGGCCTGCCGGACGATCCCGCCAAATTCAAGATTTACGCGCTGCACAAGTCGCTCGGCATCACCGTGCTCGCTTTCGCGCTGTGCCGCATCCTTTGGCACCTGACTGCGGGACGCCCGGAACTAGCGGCGACGCTGAAGCCTGCCGAGCGCTTCCTCGCCAAGGCAGTGCATGGCCTGCTCTATGTGCTGATGGTGGCGATGCCGCTCTCGGGCATCCTGATGTCGAACGCGGCCAACTTCCCGGTCGGCGCCTTCGGACTTTTCATCCTGCCGCCGCTGATCGCGCCCAACCAAACCTTCGCGCACATGCTGGCCGAGGCGCATGAGTTCATGGGTTGGACGCTGCTCTGCACGGTCGGCCTGCATGTCGCGGGCGCCCTCAAGCACTTCGTCATCGACCGCGACCAGACATTGCAGCGCATGCTGCCCGCGCTCCTCGCGCTTCTTGCCATCGTTTCTCCCGCACAAGCCGCCGTGCCGCACTGGAGCATCGTCAAGGATCAAAGCCAGCTGACCTTCACCGCCAAGCAATCGGGCGCGGCCTTCACCGGCAGCTTCGACCGCTTCGCTGCCGAGATCGCCTTCGATCCTGAACACCTCGACCAGTCCTCGGCGCGCGCCACCATCGACATCACCAGCATCAACACGCAATCCGCCAGCCGCGACGCCGACCTCAAGGGCGGCGACTGGTTCGACACCGTACAATTCCCCGCTGCCGTTTTCGAGGCGCGCGACTTCCAAAAAATCGGCGACGACACTTATGAAGCCAAGGGAAACCTGACCATCCGCAAGATCACGATGCCCGTGTCGCTGGTGTTCAGCCTGCGCTTCGCTGGTGACTCTGAAAAAGCGCGCACCGCCACCGTCGACGGCCTCGTCAATCTCGACCGTTCGCAATTCGGCCTCGGCGGCGCGAAATGGGCGGATACCGGCGTTATTGCAAATGAGGTGCCGGTGCACCTCCACCTCGTCGCCCGACATGCAGGAAGCAACGAATAGTCTATACGATCCCGGCCGCTTGGGTTAGAATCGGGATAATGAGAACGCTGTATCACCTCTGGCTGCACCCCTTCTCGCGGAAAGTGCGTATCGCGCTGGCCGAAAAGAAGCTCGACTTCGAGCTGCGCATCGAGAAGGTCTGGGAGCGCCGCACGGAGTTCCTCTCGATCAACCCGGTCGGCGACGTGCCGGTATTGGTCGAGCCGGACAACACCAGCCTCTCCGACAGCCAAGTCATCTGCGAATACCTCAACGAGGTTTACCCGGCCAACGACATCCTCGGCCGCTCCGCCCTGCAGCGCGCCGAGACGCGCCGCCTCGTCTCGTGGTTCGACCACAAGTTCAATTCCGAGGTGACCGAAAACCTCGTCGGCGAAAAGATGATGAAGCGCTTTCTGCGTCAGGGCGAGCCCAGCGGCCCGTCGATCCGCGCCGGCCACGCCAACATCCACTACCACCTCGACTACATCGGATTTTTGACCGAGCGCCGCCGCTGGCTGGCGGGCGACGATTTGTCGCTCGCGGACATCACCGCCGCCGCGCACCTCTCCGCCATCGACTATATCGGCGACGTGCCGTGGGCGGACCATGCGGCCGCGAAGGACTGGTACGCGCGCATCAAGTCGCGCCCGAGCTTCAAGCCGCTGCTGGAAGACAGCATCCCCGGCTTCGCGCCGCCGCAGCACTACCAGAACCTCGATTTCTAAACGATGCGCGCCCCGGTGACACGTACGTGCAACATCGTCGAGCCTGCGCTTGAAAACAAGAAGATCCTGTTCTTCGGTTTCGGCTATACCGCCGGCTTCCTCGCCAGCCGCCTGACGCCGCACGGCTGGACAGTTACGGCCACCACGACGTCATCGGAAAAGCGCGGCTTCCTCAAGAAGAACGGCATCGACGCCTGGGTCTTCGACCGCAGCCACGCACTGCCCGATCCCGGTCGCGCGCTGAAGGACGTCACGCATATCCTCATCTCCGTGCCGCCCGATGCGGACGGCGATCCCGTCTACGACCTACATGGCGACGATATCGCTGCTTGCGAGAGCCTGGAATGGATCGGCTATCTCTCCTCGACTTCCGTCTACGGCGACAAGGACGGCAAGTGGATCGACGAAACCGCCGAAACGCATCCATTAACGCGCCAAGGCAAGCTGCGCCTCAAGGCCGAACAGCAATGGCAATCGCTGTATCTGCGCGAAGGCCTGCCGCTGCATGTCTTCCGCCTCTCCGGCATTTACGGCCCCGGCCGCTCCGCGCTGGACGCTGTGCGGTCGGGCACCGCGCGCCGCATCGAGAAGCCGGGACATGCCTTCAACCGCATCCATGTCGACGACATCGTGCAGGTGCTGATCGCCTCGATGAACAAGCCGAACCCCGGCTCTGTCTATAACCTCGCCGACGACGAACCGTCGCCAAGCCATGAGGTCATCCAGTTCGCCTGCAACATGATCGGCGTCGCTTCGCCGCCGCTACTGCCCTACGACCAGGCCGGCGTCGCGCCGGTCGTCGCCGGCTTCTACAAGGAGAACAAGCGCGTGGGCAACCAGAAGATCAAGTCGGAGCTGGGCATCGAGCTGATCCATTCCGATTATCACAGCGGCCTGCAATCCTGCCTCGAGGTCGAGGAAGAGACCGCTGCTCTCCTGAAATTCCCGGTTGACGGCGTTTAAGCGCTGACCGCTTCGCTCGAGACGACTTTCGCCTTCTTGGAGCATTGCAGCTTGAGCGGCATGTAGACGCGCACCGTGGTGCCGACGTCGACTTCCGATTCGATCTCCAGCTTGCCGCCGTGCAGCTCGATCAAGTCCTTGGTGATGGCGAGGCCGAGGCCGGAGCCTTCGTGGCGACGCGTCAGCTCGCTGCCGACCTGCTCGAACGGTTTGGTGACGACGCCGAGCTTGTCCTTCGGGATGCCGATGCCGGTGTCGGCGACGGTGATCTCCGCCATGCCGCCCGCGCGGGCGCACTTGAGCGCGATCGTGCCCCCTGCATTGGTGAACTTGACCGCGTTGGAAAGGAGGTTCAATACCACCTGCATCAGCGCGCGCCGGTCGGCCATGATCTGGATGTCTTCCGTCACGGCGCTGGTGTCGAGATGGACGTTGGATTCTTGCGCGCGCGTTTCCACCATATGCACAGCAAGGCGTATGAGCTTGCCGACGTTGATTTCCTCGGCATAAATCTCGTACTTGCCGACTTCGATCTTCGACATGTCAAGGATGTCGTTGATGAGGTCGAGCAAGTGCTCGCCGCTCTGGCGGATGCTGCCGATGTAATCGAGGTAGCGCGCATTGCCGACCGGGCCGAGCAGCTGGCGCTGGATCATCTCGGAGAAGCCGATGATGGCGTTGAGCGGCGTGCGCAGCTCATGGCTCATGTTGGCGAGGAAGCGCGTCTTGGACGCATAGGCGCTTTCCGCCGCTTCCTTCGCCTCGCGCAGCGCCTGTTCGTGCAGCGTGCGTTCGGTGATGTCCTGCATGACGCCGTAGAGCGCCTCGACCATGCCGGTGCGCGGGTCGATCTTGCAGCGGCCTTCGCAGTGGATGTAGCGCACGCCGCCCTTGGGGCGGCGCAGGCGGAACTGCATCTCGTACGACTTCTTGCGGATCAGCGCGCGCTGGAAGGCCTTGTAGATGCGGCCGACGTCGCCCTTGACCAGCAGCGCCTCGACGTTGTCGATCGTCGCCATGAACTTGCCATGCTCGAGGCCGAAGATGGAATAGATCTGGTCGGAGAACTCGATGTCCGGCTGTCCCGCTTCCCAGTACCAGTGGCCCATGCGGCCGATCTTCTGCGCCTCGGAGAGCTGTTCCTCGCGGCGCGTGAGTTCGGCTTCATGGCTCTTGATGTCGGTGACGTCGCGGCCGACGATGTAGACGTGGTCGCCCGACGTCTTGTGCACCCACTTGAGCCAGTGCACCGAGCCGTCCTTGCCGCGCGCACGGCTCTCGAAATCGATGCGCGCTTCCTGCGCGGGATCGGCCTGCAGCATCTTCTGCATCACCGACCACACGGGATCGCGGTCGTCGGGGTGGATCAGGTCGATGAACGGGAACAGCTTCAGTTCCATGTCGGAATAGCCGAGAACCTTGTTGAAGGCCGGGTTCGCGCGCACGAAAGTGCCGTCGCGGCGGTAGACGCCGAGCAGGTCGTTGGAGAGGTCGAGGAAATTTTTCAGCTCGCCGTCGGTCAGCGCGGCGCTGGCGACCGCTTCGGCGCGCGGCGCTTCCTCGAGCTTCTTCTGGTTGTCGATGACGAAGTGCGCGAAGTCGCTGGCGGCTTGATTAAAGTCGTTGTTCTTCTGGCGGCGCAGGCGGTTGTCTGGGTCGAGCCACAGCACGGTGTACTTGCGGCCCGTCGGCGCCTGAATCACGTCGATGCGCGCCTGCAGCAGCAGCGGGTCGCGGCGTTGGCGCAGCAGCGCCACTTCGTAGAAGCCGGATGACAGCTGGTCGATCGCGAGCGATTGGTGATGGCTGTCGTGCGACGACACGATCTCGATGACCGACGACGCCGGTTTCGACATCAGGGCGCCGGTATCAAGCCCGAGCGCCCAGCCCACGGATGGGCTGGCGAAAGCCAAATTTCCCCGCTCGTCCACAACGCATCGCATGGCGTCATGATCGATCCCCGGCTCCGGTGAACGTCTCCAAGTCGGCATTTTCCCCCTGCCTTCCCCAATGCTTTCAGAATAAGCGAAAAACGAATCGCTGGCTAGAGTCTTGTTAATAAATAGTAAATTTAAGTTGCGATTGCTCGTTGTTTTATGGTAAAAAGATTCATGCAAAACACCGCCGCCAGCCCCGTCCTTGTCCTGCCCGAAAACACCGCGGGGCGCGATTTCGTGGTCGGCGACATCCACGGCACCTTCGATTTGCTCGACGCGGCGCTCAAGGCCGTCGACTTCGACCCGGCGGTCGACCGCGTGATCTGCGTCGGCGACCTCATCAACCGCGGCATGCGCTCTCGCGATTGCCTCGACTACCTCGCGCAGCCATGGTTCTTCAGCGTGCGCGGCAACCACGAGCAGATCTTCATCGACATCTACGACAAGGGCACGCTGCAAGACCCGGCCAACGCCGCCAAGGCAGGCCCCGATTTCGCGTGGATCTTCAACGAGAGCGCCGGCATGCACGCGAAGATGCGCGCGGCCTTCGAGCAGATGCCCTATGCGATCGAGATCCAGACCGCGCAAGGCCCCGTCGGCTGCGTGCATGCGAACGTACCCGCAGGCCTCAACTGGAAAAAATTCAAGGCCAAGCTGCTGTCCGGCGACAAGGACACGCGCAACGCCGCGCTGTGGAACCGTGACCGCATTTATGATGCGGATACGTCAGGCGTCGCCGACGCTTTCCGCGTCTATTTCGGCCATACCATCGTGCCGGATTATCCGCGCGTGCTGGGCAACTGCTGCTTCATAGACACAGGCGCGGTCTACAAGGCCACCGGCCAGAACAGCAAGGACGACCTCTTCTTCTCGATCATCGAGATTGGCGCCGCGGCGGCCGACATCCGCACGCCGGTCAAGACGCAGGACGCGCTCGTCCGCAAGGTCATGGCGCGCAAAGCCCAGCCCTGATCACCCTTCGCCGGGCGCTTCCAGATAGTTGAGCTCCGATTTTTCGAGGCCGCGCAGCTCGTCGCGCAGGCGCGCGGCTTCCTCGAACTCGAGGTTGGCGGCGGCCTGCTTCATCTGCTTTTCCAGCTGCGCCATGCGCGCGCGCAATTCCTTCGGCGTCAGCGGCTTTTCCTTGCCGGTCTTGACCGTCACGTGGTCGCCGCGCTCGAAGATGCTTTGCAAAATGTCGCTGATGTTCTTACGCACGCTTTCCGGCGTGATGCCGTGGGCGGCGTTATAGAGCTTCTGCTTCTCGCGGCGACGCGCGGTTTCCGTCAGCGCGTAGTCGATGCTGCCGGTGATGCGGTCGGCGTAGAGGATGGCGCGGCCGTCAATGTTGCGCGCCGCGCGGCCGATCGTCTGCACCAGCGACGTCTTGCTGCGCAGGAAGCCTTCCTTGTCGGCATCCAGTATCGCGACCAGCGCGCATTCGGGGATGTCGAGGCCTTCGCGCAGCAGGTTGATGCCGATCAGCACGTCGAAGACGCCCAGGCGCAGGTCGCGGATGATCTCGATGCGCTCGAGCGTGTCGACGTCGGAGTGCACGTAGCGCACCTTGATGCCCGCCTCGGTCATGTATTCGGTCAGCGCTTCCGACATCTTTTTCGTCAACGTCGTCACCAGCACGCGCTGGCCCTTGGCCACCACCAGCCGGCATTCGGCCAGCAGGTCGTCGACCTGTCCCTCGACCGGGCGGATGATGATTTCAGGGTCGGTGAGGCCCGTCGGGCGCACGACCTGTTCGGCGAAAGCGCCCTTGGTCTGCTGCAATTCCCACTCGCCGGGCGTGGCGGAGACGAAAAGCGTGTCGGGGCGGAGCGCATCCCATTCCTCGAACATCAGCGGGCGGTTGTCCATGCAGGCCGGCAGGCGGAAGCCGTAGTCGGACAGGACCACCTTGCGCGCGCGGTCGCCGTTGAACATGCCGCGGATCTGCGGGATCATCACGTGGCTCTCGTCGACGATCAGCAGCGCGTCATCGGGCAGGTATTCAAACAAGGTCGGCGGCGGCGCGCCAGGCGCGCGGCCGGTCAGGTAGCGCGAATAGTTCTCGATGCCCGCGCACATGCCGGTCGCCTGCAGCATCTCGAGGTCGAACTGCGTGCGCTGTGCGAGGCGCTGTTCTTCCAGCAGCTTGCCCTGCGCGCGCAATTCGTCGAGACGCGTGTGCAGGTCGGCCTTGATCTGCTTGATCGCCTGCTGCATCGTCGGCTTCGGCGTCACGTAGTGGCTGTTGGCATAGATGACGACATCGTCAAGCTGGGCGATCTTCTCGCCCGTCAGCGGGTCGACCTCGTGGATGGCGTCCACTTCGTCGCCGAACAGCGAGATGCGCCACGCGCGGTCTTCAAGGTGCGAGGGGAAAATCTCCACGATATCGCCGCGCACGCGGAAAGTGCCGCGCTTGAAGTCGATGTCGTTGCGCGCGTATTGGATCTCGATCAGCTTCGCCAGCAATTCGTTGCGGTCGATCTTGTCGCCTGCCGTGATGGTTACCGCCATGCCGCGGTACGTCTCGACGTCGCCGATGCCGTAGATGCACGAGACGCTGGCGACCACGATGGTGTCGCGGCGCTCCAGCAGCGAGCGCGTGGCGGCGTGGCGCAGGCGGTCGATCTGCTCGTTGATCGTCGCGTCCTTCTCGATGAAGGTGTCGGTCTTCGGCACATAGGCTTCGGGCTGGTAGTAATCGTAGTACGACACGAAGTACGAAACCGCGTTATGCGGGAAAAACTCCAGCATCTCGCCATAGAGCTGCGCGGCCAGCGTCTTGTTGGGCGCCAAGATCAGCGTCGGGCGCTGCACGGCCTCAATCACTTTCGCCGCCGTGAAGGTCTTGCCCGAGCCGGTGACGCCGAGCAGCACCTGGTTTTTTTCCTTCGCGGCAAGGCCCGCCGTCAATTGCGCGATCGCCGCGGGCTGGTCGCCGGCGGGCTGGTAGGGCGTGACAAGCTGGAACTTCGCGGCAGCCATGACTATTTCTTCTTTTTCTTGGCCGGCTTCTTCGGCGGCGGCGCGGCGTCCGTGCACGGATAGGCTTCGCTGAGCGCGAGCGCGACGGTGGGCGCGGCGATGAAAGCGCCGTCCTGCGGCGAGCGCTGCAGGTAGACCATGACCGTGACCGCCGCCTTCTCGATCGTCAAGTCGTCGGGCAGGCAGAAATCGGTGGCCGGCGCGGTGCCGAGCGACTGCAGCATCACGTGATAGTCGATGACGCCCGCGACGTAGTTCATGCAGGCGTAAATTTCCTTCGGCTTTCCGCTGCGGCAGAGCTTGAGCAGGTCGTCGCCCGTCACATAAGCGGCGCGCGCCGGCAGGCTCGCGACGCAAAGGAAAAGCAGGACGGAAAATAGCGCTTTTTTCATCATCTCCTTCATTATATAATAATGGAAGCAGCGACAAGCTTTTTCCGGGAGCGCTTCCATGCAAAAACACCTGACTCTTTTGGCCTGCCTCGTCCTTGCGCTGGCGACGACGCGGCCTGCACTGGCCGATACCGACGCCGCGGGCGCGCAAGCGCTCAAGCAGGTGGTCGAGCAGGAAATTGCTTTCCGCCGCGCTGCCGCGGCGATCACCGGCAAAGACCTCACCACCGGCCCCGTCGCCGTCACGCCCAAGGGCGCATTTTACGAAGTGAAAATCCCCGCCGTCGTCGCGACGCTCGGCCCCAAGGGCAAGATCAACGTCGGCGACGTCACCCTCAACGCAACACCCGGCAAGACGGGCGAGTGGATGGTCAGCCTTGCGCTGCCCGCACACATGACGGTGACCGACCGCGCCGACCAGGTGCTCGCCACCGTCACGATCGGCAAGCAGAAATTCGCGGGCGCATGGAACGCGGCGCTCGGCTTCTTCCCGCGCTACGAAGGCCAGTACGAGAACATCGCCGTGACCGGGCCGGATGCGAAAGATTTCAAGATCGCCGCCGCGCGGCTGCACCTCGTGTCGAACATCGCGGACGACGGCCAGGGTTTCCTTGCCGGCAAAGAAGGGGCTGAGCTGGAAAACCTCACGATCGACACCGACGCCAACGGCAACACGATGCACGCCGGCATCGGCCACGCCAATACCGTTACGAGCTATACCCGCATGAATGCCGCCGGGGCCAGCGCCCTGCGCGCGCAGATCGCCGCCGCCGCGCCGGCGGACGCCGGCAATGCCAACGAGACGCTGACCGCCTTCATCAGCGCGCTGCTGCCCGCAATGCGCAGCGCGGCAGGCGACGTCTCGACCGCATTCGAGGCAACCACAATCTCCTTCGCCGGCCGTGACGCTACGGCTGCGAACCAGATGGACATCGCGAAAGCCTCCGGCGCGAGCAGCCTGAACGGCCTCGACCAGGACAAAGCGCAGGGCCAGGTCAACATCCGTCTCGACGGCATCAAGTCGACGGGGCTTGCCGCCGCGCTGATGCCGGAGACCGTCAACCTCGACGTCAGCGCCGGTAACCTGCCCGCGCGCAAGGTCATCGCGGCGCTGGCCGATACGCTGCAGAAATCCATCGCGCTCATGAAGACGTCGCAAACGGCGCCGGGCGGCACCGACGCCGTGGCGAAACTGCAGATGACCACCTTCGTCTCCAGCCTGCCGCAGACGCTGCAGGAAGCGGGCGCCTTCATCGACATCAAGAATTCGTATGCGCGCAACGCCGATGTCGACATGGCGCTCGACGGCCGCATCGTCGCCAACGCCGCCGCCATCAACGGCGCAACCGGCAAACTGGTGCTGACCGTCACCGGGCTTGAAAACGCGGCGCAGAAAATGCGCGAAGCAGCGGCGCAACCGGGCGCGGATCCCAACATGGCGCTCTACGCCAACGGCCTGATGGCCGCCGGCATGACCGGCCTGATCGACCGTGCCCCCGACGGCCGCCTGATCCACCGCTATACCTTCGAGATCACGGACGACAACAAGATGCTGCTGAACAACATGAATTTACAGCAGGTTATCGCCCCCGCCGCCCAGCCATAACCCGCGCGCATTTGCCGATTCCCCCGTCCTTTGGTATAAATAAAGGAGAGGGATTCATGACGAAAACGCCCGACGACATTTTCAGCCAGAGCCGCCGCGAGACATGGGAGCGCATCGCCGCGCTGATCGACGCGCGCATCGCGGCCTTGCCGGTCGGCATCCTGCTCAACCCCGACGACCTGTCACTCGACGCCTCGCGCAACAGCGCCGCGCGCGAGTGCTGGACGCTCTTGAAGGCCGGCGTGCTGCACCTGAAATCGGGCGCGCCGAGCGGCAAGGAAGGGTCGATGGCCGGGGCGCTGACGCGCGCGAGCCTGCGCTCGAGCGCCTTGGCCGCCGCCCTCGGCATCAAGAAGCCGCAATTCGAGCAGATGTTCTTCTCCGTCGACGGCTATTCGACAGGGCAGGAAGCCGCATTGTTCCTGTGCCGAAGATTGGTGGAAGCGGCCGAGGCCGACCTGGACGCCAGCCGCCGCAAGATCGGCAAAGTTGTGCGCGAAGAGAACGCGGCGGACATGAAACAGCAGATCGCGTTCTCGTTCCAGATGCTGGCGGGGATTTATGGCGGGGTCTGCCGCGACATGCGCGAGATGCTCGACGGCTTCACGCCGCCCGCCCCGCAAAAGAAAACAACGCCGAAGCCGAAGATTTAATCAGGCCTTCTTCTCGAAGACATAGAGGCTCGAACGCCCGACGAATTCGTAGCCGATCTTGCGGTAGATCGAGTTCGAGACGGGGTTGCGCGCGGCGGCATAGAGGCAGCACATCTTCTTGCCCGCGTCCAATTGCATTTGGCTCAGATGCGCGACGGCGGCGGAGGCATAGCCCTTGCCGCGCTCTTCGGCGGGCGTATAGACCATGCTGATGCGCGCGACGCTGTCGGTGCCGGAGAGGCCGGCCTGCGCGACCGGCTTGCCGTTCACGTCCCACACGAAGACGCGGCCGGCCTTGATGGTCTCTTCGGCCTTCTTGCGCTCTTCGCCGCCGTGCTTTTGTTCGGCCTTGGGCAGCGCCTCGCGCGAGAAGGCAGCGACCCATTCGGCGATCAGCGGCGCTTCATCGGTGCGCGCGGGACGCAGCTTGCCTGGGACTTCGTCCGGCATGGTGACTTTTTTCAGCATGTAAATCAGCTGGTCCATGTATTCGACCGACTGCTGGCCGGTCAACTGCGTCCAGCGGTTGGAGAAGGCGGAGGCCACGTCGCTCGGACCGACCACGCCGGGGAACTTGTAGCCCTTTTCAGCCAGCGTCTCGGCCAGCTTGTCGATCTCGGGCAGCGACGCACGGCTGAGCACGAGGTTGTTGGGCGGCGTCTGCGCGGCGATGAGGACGATGTCGTCATCATTGGAGAGCTCGGCGAAGCGGATATCCGTCTTCTCGCCGCGCTTGAGCTGCTGCTCGGCGTGATAGCAGAGCGTGAGGATCAGGTTATGCTCGGCCTCGTTCTGGCTGAGGTACGTGCTGCAACGGGCGAGGAAATCGCGCGGGTTGTCCTGAAAAGAAACCGTCATCGTCATAAAAATTCCTTATACGATCAGGTGCGCGAGAAGCGCGTTCAAGCGCTGGCGGCCGGCCGCCGTTGCCCTGATATGTTGATCCGTCAGTTCCATCAATCCTTCATTTGCAAGGGCAGAGAGCCTTTGCATGTCCACGAAACTCGAGAGCGGAGTGTGCGTGACCGCCTCAAACTCGTCAAGAGCCACCCCGCTTCGCAGGCGCAGGCCCATCATCAGCATTTCCTCGCCCTGCTTGAAAGTGTCAATGACTTCAAAGGGGTGAGAGCCATGGCGCTGCTGCTTGACGCGGTCCATCCAGATTTCGGGGACCTTATGGGCGCGGGTGGCCAGCTTTTGACCCTCCACGGTCAGGCGGCCATGCGCCCCCGGGCCGACGCCGATATAGTCCTGATAGCGCCAATAGGCAAGGTTATGCCGCGATTCATCGCCCGGGCGCGCATGGTTGGAAATCTCGTAAGCCGGAAGGCCGGCAGCGGCGGTCGTCTCTTGCGTCAGTTCATAGAGGTCGGCGGCGGTGTCTTCATCCGGCACCACGATTTCGCCGCGCGCGTGCAGCGTGTGGTACAGCGTGCCTTCCTCAATGGTCAGTTGGTAGAGCGAGAGGTGCGACGGGCCGTAAGCGATGGCTTCGTTAAGCTCCTGATGCCACGCGTCCGGCGTCTGACCGGGGCGCGCATAAATAAGGTCGAAGGAATAGCGGTCGAAGATCCCCGCCGCCAGCTTCACCGCCGCCATCGCCTCGCTGGCGGAATGCTGGCGGCCTAATCCTTTCAGCGCATCGTCGCGCAAGGCCTGCACGCCGAGCGATACACGGTTGACGCCGGCGGCGCGGAAGCCTTGCAGTTTGCCGGCCTCGACCGAGGTCGGGTTGGCTTCGAGGTTGATTTCAGTGCCGGACGGCAAGCCCCAGAGGCGGTCGATGCTTTGGATCACATGCGCAACCGTCTCCGGCTCCATCAACGACGGCGTGCCGCCGCCGAAGAAAACGGACGTTACGCGGCGCGGTCCGGTCATCTCGCGATACTGCGCGAGTTCCGTCGCGTAAGAATCGCGCCAGTCGGGATGGTTGACCTTGTCGCGCACATGGCTGTTGAAGTCGCAATAGGGGCATTTCGCCTTGCAGAACGGCCAGTGGATATAAACGGCTAACGGAAGCATTTGTCAATCATGGCGCGGAACGAGCGGGCGCGGTGGCTCATGGCGTTCTTTTCCGCCGCGTCCATCTCGGCATAGGTGCGGGTGTCGCCCTGCGGCACGAAGATCGGGTCGCAGCCGTGGCCGTGGGCGCCACGCATCGGCCAGACGATGGCGCCTTCGGCGACGCCTTCCGCCATTTCAACGTGGCCGTCGGGCCAGCACAGCGTCAGCACACTGACGAAGTGCGCGCCGCGGTCTGGGTTGTCGCCGATGCCGTCGACGATCTTCTTCATCGCGTAATTGAAATCGCGCGGGCCTTTTTCTTCCGCCCAGTCGGCGGTGTAGACGCCGGGCGCGCCGCCCAGCGCGTTGACGCAGAGGCCGCTGTCGTCGGAGAGCGCGGGCTTGCCGGTTTTTTCCGCGACGTAACGCGCCTTCATCTCAGAATTCTCGACGAACGTCGTGCCCGTCTCCGGCGGCGACTCAAGGCCGAGGTCAGCGGCGGAATAAAGCTTGATGCCGAACGGCGCGAAGAGCGCCGTCATCTCCGCCATCTTGCCCTTATTGTGCGTGGCAATAACCAGCTCGGTGCCGTCGAATTTGCGCGCCATATCAGCCGCCCAGCGCCTGTTTTTGGATACGCACAAGGCTCTCGATGCCGCCGCGCGCGAGCTTGAGCAGGTCGAGGAATTGCGCTTCCGAGAACGCGCGGTGTTCGGCGGTGCCTTGCACTTCGACGAGGCCGCCTTGTCCGGTCATGACGAAATTGGCGTCCGCCTCTGCCGTTGAATCTTCGGCATAGTCAAGGTCGAGCACCGGCGTGCCTTGGTAGATGCCGCAGGAAACGGCCGCGACCGCGTCGATGATCGGGTTGGCCTTGACCGCGCCGATCTTTTGCAGATGCGCGCAGGCCTGATGCAGCGCGACATAAGAGCCGGTAATCGCTGCCGTACGCGTGCCGCCGTCGGCCTGGATAACATCGCAATCGAGCGTGATCTGCACTTCGCCGAGCACGCCGAGGTCGACCACCGCACGCATCGCGCGGCCGATCAGGCGCTGGATTTCCTGCGTGCGGCCCGATTGCTTGCCGCGCGCGGCTTCGCGGTCGGTGCGCGTGCCGGTGGCGCGCGGCAGCATGCCATATTCGGCGGTCACCCAGCCCTTGCCTTTGCCTTTGAGCCACGACGGCACGCGCGTCTCGACCGAGGCGGTGCACAGCACATGCGTGTTGCCGAAGCGCGCCATGCACGAGCCTTCCGCGTGACGCGAGAATCCGGGTTCGAGGGAGATGTCGCGCAGTTGGTCAAGAGCACGGCCGGAGGGGCGCATGGGCGGAGTTCCTTATATTTGACGGAGGGTACGGTCTTTCAAGAATCGTAATATAAACAAGCCGTTGCATGATATCAACACGAAAAGCCCCTGAAATAACCTTGGTCATTCAACAGCTTCTGAATATATTAGACGCATGATAAACGACCTCAACGAACGCGCGCGACAGATTCTCCGGCTGGTCATCGACGCCTATGTCGAAACCGGCGAGCCGGTGGGGTCGAAGTTCATCTCGCAGCAGCCCGGCATGAAGCTCTCGCCCGCGACGATCCGCAACGCGATGATGGAGCTGGAGGACTTGGGGTTGCTCTATTCGCCGCACACCTCGGCGGGGCGTTTGCCGACCGACAGCGGCATGACGGTTTTCGTCGAAGGCCTGCTCGAGGTCAACGACCTGCCGGTGTCCGATCGCCACAAGATCGAGCAAGGCCTCGGCGATGTGCGCGGCCATTCGATCCCCAATATTCTCGAGCAGACCAGCAGCTTCCTCTCCGGCCTCTCGTCCTGCGCCGGCCTCGTCTTCGCGCCTAAGGCTGAGGCGCCGATCCGGCAGGTCGAGTTTCTGCTGATGGCGCCGGGGCGCGCGCTGGCCATCCTGGTCGACCAGACCGGCGGCGTCGAGAACCGCATGATGGAAGTGCCGCCCGACGTGACGGCGAGCGCGCTCAAGCAGGCGTCGAACTACCTCAACGCGCATATCGCCAACAAGACGCTGCCGCAGGCGATCGAGCAGATCCGCAACGAATTGTCGCAACACCACGCGCAGCTGGATACGCTGACCGCGCGCGTGGTGGCCGCCGGCATCGCCAGTCTCGCGCCGCAAGAATCCGGCGGGCATTTGTTCATTCGCGGCCAAGCCAATTTGCTCGGCGACATTTCGGAGATCGCGGATCTCGAGCGCATCCGCACCCTCTTCGCCGCGCTTGAGGCGAAAGAGACGATGCTCAAGGTACTGCAGGCCACCACCGCCGCCGACGGCGTCAAGATCTTCATCGGCGCGGAAAACACGCTGTTCAGCCACTCCGGCTGCACGCTGATCGTCGCGCCCTACAAGAACAAGGACGCGCAAGTGATCGGCGCGATCGGCGTCATCGGCCCCACGCGCCTCAACTACGGCCGCATCATCCCCGTCGTGAACTACACGTCGCAGATCGTCGGCAAGATTATCGGATAATTCAGCCCGAGAGGCCGTTCAGCAGTTCCGCCGTCTGCTTGGCGCTGTCGACCGCGACCATGCCGATGGTGTTGTAGCCGCTGTCGACGTACATGATTTCGCCCGTCACGCCTGCGCTGAGGTCGGAGAGCAGGAACATGCCCGCCCCGCCGACGTCTTCAGTGGTGACGTTGCGGCGCAGCGGCGCGTTCAATTCGTTCCACTTGAGAATGTAGCGGAAGTCGCCAATGCCCGAGGCCGCCAGCGTCTTGATGGGGCCGGCCGAGATCGCATTGACGCGGATGCCCTGCGGGCCGACGTCGGAAGCGAGGTAGCGCACGGAAGCCTCGAGCGCCGCCTTGGCGACGCCCATCACGTTGTAGTGCGGCATGACGCGCTCGGCGCCGTGGTAGGTCATGGTGAGCAGGCTGCCGCCTTTCTTCATCAGCGGCACGGCGCGCTGCGCCACCGCGGTAAAGGAATAGACGGAGATGTCCATCGTCTTGAGGAAGTTGTCGCGCGAGGTGTCGAGGTAGAGGCCGTCCAGCTCGCTCTTGTCCGAAAACGCGATCGCGTGCACGACGAAGTCGAGGCCCCCCCATTCTTTCTCGATCGCCTTGAAGGTCGCGTCGATGCTGGCCATGTCGGTGACGTCGCACGGCAGGACGATTTTCGAGCCGATGCCGTCGGCGAGCGGGCGTACGCGCTTTTCCAGCGCCTCGCCCTGGAAGGTGAAGGCGAGTTCGGCGCCCTGCGCGTGGGCTGCGGCCGCGATGCCCCAAGCGATCGAGCGGTCGTTGGCGACGCCCATGATCAAGCCGCGTTTGCCCTTCATCAGATTTCCAGTCGCAGTCATCGTTTCATCTCCTCAGGTTTTCCGTTGTCGGCATCCTACACAAAAGGCCGCACAAAATACAGTGGCCGCGCCGAAGGCTTCCTGCTAAGAATAAAGAGCGAGATTTCTCTTATTAAACATAAACTTAGAGGTTCACATGTTCGGCGCGCTGGCCTTCCTGCATCTTTATTTCTCGACACTGACCGCGCAACTGGGCGACAGCCTCTACATGGCCGAGCACGCCAATGCCTTCACCGCCGCCTGCACGCGCGAGCAAACTGCCGACCAAGCCGAAAAATGCCGCCGCTGGACGTATTTCATCAACGGCTCCTACGGCTACGGCCAGCAAAGTGAATCCGACAGCCATCTTGCCAACGGCATGCTCGGCTTCACCGGCCATATCAACGACAAACTCTCGCTCGGCATCGCGGCTACCCACGCGCAAACGACCGATGCGCTCGGCGGCGGGTCGGAGATGGAAACCAAGGCCAACGGCGGCACGCTGTTCATGGCCTATGCGACGCCTGAAGGCTTCCGCCTTTATGCGGCAGGCATGATGCAGTTGCTGGAGATCGACACCACGCGCCTTTATGCCGGCGACCGTTCGACCGGCAGCACCACCGCCACCGCGTATGGCGCGGCAACGCGCATGGGCTGGGCGGTTGCGGCGAGCGAACGCAACACCGTCATGCCCTATATCGAATACCGCTGGTCGTCGGCGCAGGTCGACGCCTTCAGCGAAACAACCGGCGGCGGGCCCGCGAGCTTCGGCGACAACGACCTCTCCACCTCGCAGCTGCGCTTCGGCCTGTCGGACAACCATAAGCTGAACGACAACCTGGTCCTCACCGGCACCGTCGCCTTCGGCGCGCGCCTCGACAACGGGCGCAACCGGTTTGCCGACACCTCGGGCAGCATGGCCGCTGACCAGGGCTTCGATGCGGGCGACCGCGGCTGGGGCGAAGCGACACTGGCTGCCGACTGGCGCGTGACCGGCGGTCTCGTGCTGCAGGGCCGCATCGGCGCGCACACGAACCAGACCGCCGACCCGACCGTGACCGGCAACCTCGGCGCGGCGCTGAGCTTCTGACGTCCGTTTACATAGTCGTGGATTCTTTTCCCATCTTATGAAATGTGAGGGGTGTTTTTTGTTGGCGCATGTATCTTTTGCCGATAATATCGGCCTCAGCGTTAACCTTTCCGCGGTATGTTAGATCCCGCGTTCCTACGTCCATCCGTTCCGCCGCGCGGGACGCCCAATAAAAGGTTCTGAGACCGTTGGCACAATATAGTTTATACCGGAAACAGATGTTCCGCCGTTACGGCATTTCGCTGCGTCAGGCCGCCTTCGTGGGCGCCGCCGTGGTATGCGCCGGCCTGATCGCCGCGCTCTCCGGCCATGGCAGCGAACCTGTCACCACCGAAACCGTCGCTTACACCGCGCCCCGCCCGAACATGGACGGCGCGACGGCGATTGCGTCCGCCGCCACGCACGTGGCCGACGACGCGACCGCGCCCAAGCCGGCTGTCGCGCCGGATGCGGCGACCGGCCTGTCCTCGATTGAATCGGGCATCAATTCCATCCTTGAATCCGCCGGCCGCACCGAGAAAAAGGTCGTCGTCGGCAAGGGCGACACGCTGATGGACCTGCTCGTCAACAAGGCTTCCGTGCCGCGTGACGAGGCCTATCAGGCCGTGCAAGCCCTGAGCAAAGTTTACAACCCGCGCGACATCAACCCAGGCCGTGAGATCACCGTGTTCTTCCACAAGGACCCGGCAGTCGCCAACGCGCACTTCAGCGGGCTGAGCGTCGAGAAGGACACCATCACCGCCGTCACCGTCAAGAAGGACGGCGACGCCTACAAGGCCGGCAGCGCCGAAAAGGCCGTGCACCGCGCGCTCAACGCGTTCAGCGGCAAGATCGACAGCTCGCTCTATGCCGACGCGGCAGCGGCCGGCGTGCCCGACGCGGTCATCCTCGACCTCATCAAGATGTATTCGTGGAACGTCGACTTCCAGCGCGACATCCACAACGGCGACAAGTTCGAAGTCATGTATGAAGAATACAAGACCGACGACGGCAAGGTTGTGCCCGGCCGCGGCAACATCGCCTACGCCAAGCTGACGCTCGGCGGCGAAGAGATGCCGTTCTACCGCTATACCGACGCGCGCGGCGACAGCGATTATTACGACGCGCAAGGCCGCTCGGCCAAGAAGCCGCTGATGAAGACGCCGGTCGACGGCGCGCGCATCTCGTCGAAATTCGGCGTGCGCGTGCACCCCGTGCTCGGCTACACCAAGATGCACAAGGGCATCGACTTCGCGGTCGCGCGCGGCACGCCGATCTACGCGGCGGGCGACGGCACCATCGTCAAGATCGGCCCGTTCAGCTCCTACGGCAACTACGTCCGCATCCGCCACCGCAACGGCCTCGATACGGCTTACGGCCACATGAACGGCTTCAAGTCGGGCCTGCGCAGCGGTAGCCGCGTCAAGCAGGGCCAGGTCATCGGCTACGTCGGCATGACCGGCCGCGCCACCGGCCCGCACCTGCATTACGAGATCCTCGTCAACAACGCGCAGGTCAACCCGGCCACCGTCAAGGTGCCGACCGGCCGCGCTCTCAAAGGCCGCGACCTGCACGCTTTCAAGAGCCAGGTCGCGCAGATGCAGGACCGCTTCGACAGCATCGGCCACTTCGCCGTCGCCAGCAACCCGCGCAAGTCGGACAAGCTCGCGCAGAAGTAAGAAATACGAACACAAAAAAAAAAGGGCGGAGAAAATTCTCCGCCCTTTTTTATTTGAGACCATTTATTTCTTCTGCCACTTCCCGTCGAGATCCTGCTGGAAGTAGGTCGGCGCGTGGCCGTCGTCTTTATAAACCTTCCAGCGTGCCCGCGCAGTTTCAACGGCGGTTTCGTCATTGCCGTCGAAGACCTCGCAAACCATCGCGAAAGCGTCGAGCACGGGTTGTGCGGCGCCGTTGACCAGCACCAGCATGGTCGCGCCGTTGGCATTATCGTCGCCGGTGGTGATCCAGATCGGCTGGTCGGCCGGGCGCCCATCCTTCGCGGTGCCGTGCGGCAGGAAGGAGGCGGCGTCCTGCGTCCAGAGCGCGGCATCGATGGCCGCGACCTGCTCGTCGTCGCCCGCGCGGATCAAGACGCGCAACCCCCGCTCCAGCGCGCGGCCGAGGATTTCGGGCAGCGCCTGCGCGGGCGTCTTGCGTTGCAAGTGATAGAAGCGGACGTCGGTCACGTTACTCGCAATATTCCGAGACATAGGTGTCGAGCAGGCGCACGCCGAAAGCGCTCGCGCCCTTCGGGATGCTGGTGCGGTCGCGGCCCGACCACGCCATGCCGGCGATGTCGAGGTGCGCCCACTTGACGTCCTTCTGGATGAAGCGCTTGAGGAAATGTGCGCCGATGGCGGAGCCGGCGTCGCGGCTGCCGCTGATGTTCTTCATGTCGGCAGCGGGGCTGTCGATCGCCTTGTCCCACGCGTCGTGGAACGGCAGCGGCCACAGCGCCTCGCCCGTCGCCTTGCCGGCGGCGATCAGGTCCTTGGAGAGCTTGTCGTCGTTGGCGAAGAGGCCGCCATATTCATGGCCCAGCGCGATGATGACGGCGCCGGTCAGCGTGGCCATGTCGACGATCTGCGTCGGCTTGAACTTCACCTGCGTGTACCAGAGCGCGTCGCAGAGGATCAGGCGGCCTTCGGCGTCGGTGTTGTTGATCTCGACCGTCTGGCCGGACATCGTCTTGACGATGTCGCTCGGACGGCAGGCGTTGCCCGCGGGCATGTTCTCCGCCAGCGCCACGACGCCGACCACGTTGGCCTTGGCGCGGCGCGCAGCCAGCACCTTCATCAGGCCGACGACGGCGCCTGCGCCCGCCATGTCCCACTTCATGTCTTCCATGCCGGGGCCGGGCTTGAGCGAGATGCCGCCCGTGTCGAACGTGACGCCTTTGCCGACGAAGGCGATGTTCTTCTTCGAAGCCGCCGCGCCCTTATATTCCATCGTCACGAGCTTTTCCTCGCGCACGCTGCCCATGCCGACGGCGGCGAGCGCCCCCATGCCGAGCTTCTTGATTTCCTTGCGGCCGAGCACCTTGACCTTGATGCCGAGCGGCGCGAGTTCGCGCTTGATGATGTTGGCGAAGCTTTCGGGATAGAGGATGTTCGGCGATTCAGAGACGAGGTCGCGCGTGAGGAACACGCCGTCCGCCAGCTTGCGCGCGCCGTCGAAGGCCTTGCGCGCCGCGGCCGCGTTCTTGCCCACCGCGAAGGTGACGGATTTCAGCGACGGCTTCTTCTCCTTCGGCTCGCGCGTCAAGTGGCGGTCGAAGCGGTAGCTGGAGAGCAGCATGCCCGCCGCGACCGAGGCCGCATCTTCCGCGTCGCCGTCGAAGAGGATGCGCACCGAAGCCGCGCGGCGGCGGTTGAGGTCGCCGAGCAGGGCGGTGCCGACGCTTTCAAAATCGGAGGGCTTGGACGATTCGCCCAGCCCCGCCACGATCACGCGCGGCGCGGAAACGCCGGAAACGCCCGGGATGGCCAGCAGCAGCGCCCTTTTGCCCTTGAACGCTTCGGCGGAAATCGCGCGCTTGATCGCGCCGCCCGACTTCTTGTCGAGCGCCGCGCCGGCCGCCGTCAGCTTGCCGCCCTCGCTTGCGAAGACCACGCAGGCGTCCGCCGCCGCAGAAGCCGAAGATTCAAAGGAGATTTTCATGGGTTTTGCCTCTTTTTGGATGTGGAAATCGTCGTTCAATAATATAAAGTGATACCATGCTGATGAGCCGGTATCTATTCAAAAACCTGACCAGCGTCACGGTCTTCGTCGCCCTGACGCTGACGATGGTCATTTGCCTGACGCAGTCGCTGAACCTGCTGGAGCTGGTCGCGAATTCCGACGCGCCGCCCGGATTGTTCCTCGAACTGGTCGGGCTGAGCCTCCCGAAGTTTCTGGAAATCATCCTGCCCTTGTCGCTGGTGACAGCGATCCTCTTCACCTACCACAAGATGATTATGGACAACGAATTGATCGTCCTGCGTGCGAGCGGCGTCGACCAATATGCGCTGGCGCGCCCGGCGATCACGCTGGCGCTGATCTCAACCATTCTCGTGCTCAGCTTCAGCACCTACCTGACGCCGAAGGGCGCCAACGGCATCCAGTCGCTGCGCCAGACGATCAAGACGCAGTATTCCGCCTTCCTGCTGCGCGAGGGCGTGTTCAACACCTTCAGCGACAAGCTGACCGTCTACCTCAAGGCGCGCGACGACAACGGCGACATGACCGGCCTGATGATCCACGACACGCGCGACAAGGACAAGCCGCCCGTCACCATCGTCGCCAAGCGCGGCCAAGTGGTGATGGACGGCGACACGCCCGACATCGTCGTCTTCGACGGCATGCGCCAGCAGCGCGACGCGACGACGGGCGAGCTGACCAAGCTCTATTTCTCCCGCTACACGATCGAGATCAAGGGGGTGGAGGGCGAAGCGAAGGAACGCTGGCGCGGCGCGGGCGAGCGCACGCTGCCGGAACTTCTCTCCCCCGACCTGAACAACCGGCACGACCGCAATTCGGTCGCCCTGTTCCTGGCTGAAGCCAACCACCGCGTGACGTCGCCGTGGAACGCGCTCGGCTTTTCGATGATCGCGCTGTGCTGCGTGCTGCTCGGGCCGTTCAACCGGCGCGGGATGAGCCGGCGCCTGCTGGCGGGCGTCGTGCTGGTCGCGGCATCGCAAGCGCTCAACCTTACGCTCGTCAACCTGTCGCGCAAGTATCTCGGCGTGGCGCCGCTGGTCGTGCTCAACACGGTCCTGCCCATCGCCGTCGGCTTTTACCTGCTGCACATCTCGGGCGAACAGAAAGTCATGGCACTGTGGCGCCGCTGGAACGCGCGCGGGGAGCAAGCCGCATGATCGCGCCGTCGTCCACGCTGTTCCGCTACGTCAGCCGCCAGTTCCTCATTAATCTTGCGGGGCTGATGACGGTGCTGCTCGGCCTTGTGCTGCTGCTCGACGTGATCGAGCTGCTGCGCCGCACCTCGGGCATGCCGCACGTCAGCTTCGGCCTCGTGCTCTCGATGTCGCTGATGAAGCTGCCGTACCTCGGCGAGCGCATGCTGCCGATGGGCGTGCTATTCTCCGCCATCTACACGTGCTGGAAGCTCAACAAGACGAGCGAGCTGGTCATCATCCGCACCTCCGGCCTTTCGGCGTGGCAGTTCCTCAGCCCGCTGGTGGTCTGCGCGCTGCTGGCGGGGCTGTTCTCGACCACGGTCATCAACCCCGTCTCCTCCACCTTCATGAGCAAGTACGAGCAGATCGAGCGCGTGCGCCTCACCAACGACCCCGACCTCGCCACCGTCTCGAAAACCGGCGTGTGGCTGCGCCAGCCGGTCGAGGAAGGCTACGCGCTGCTGCACGCCGCGACCTTCGACAAGCGCGAGTGGCAGCTCAACAACGTCACCGTCCTATTCTTCGACACCCACGACGACTTCATCCGCCGCCTCGACGCCGACATCGCCTTCCTGCGCCCCGGTTTCTGGGACATCCGCGCACCGCTGCTCAACGGCAAGAGCGGCGGCGTGCAGCGAATCGAGTACTACACGATCCCGACCGGCCTGACCGCACAGAAGATCGAGGAATCCTTCGCCGACCCCGACTCGATTTCGTTCTGGAGTATCCCGGAGTATATCCATATTATGGAGATGACGGGATTCCCGGCCACCCGGCTCTACCTTCATTTCCATACTCTGCTCGCCCAGCCCTTCCTGTTCGCGGCGATGATCCTGTTGGCCGCCACTTTCTCGCTGCGGCCGCCGCGGTTCGGCGGGGCGGCGATGATGATCGTGACCGGGGTCGGCGTCGGGTTCTGCGTGTTCTTCCTGCAGTCCATGCTGCAGGCCTTCGGGGTGTCGCAGAAGATCCCTGCCTATCTCGCGGCGTGGAGCCCGGCGGCCATCGGCCTCCTGCTCGGCGGAACTGCGCTCTTGCACAAGGAAGACGGTTAATAGTACATATATGAAGTAGTTAACCATTGTGTAACCGGAAACGGTTATACTCGTCTTATCACGCTTCACAGGTACCATCGCCGCATGTCCCGCCCGTTTGCCAGCCTCGCCGCCGCCGTCCTTTGCCTCACGCTCCTGGCGCCGCCGGCGCTTGCCGCGACAACCGACGCGCCGCAGCCCACCCGCGAAGTCTATGACCCGATCGAGCCGGTCAACCGTTTCACCTTCGGCTTCAACGACATCCTCGACCGCTTCATCATCGAGCCGGTCGCCAAGGGCTACAAGGCCGTGCTGCCGTCCTTCGCGCGCGACGCGGTGCAGAGCTTCATGCACAACCTTGAATCGCCGCTGCTCATCGCCAACAACCTGCTGCAAGGCAATGTCGGCGACGCCGGCATCGCGCTCGCGCGTTTCGCCATCAACACCACCGCCGGCGTCGGCGGCCTCGTGGATGTCGCCAAGACGCAAGGCCTCGAATACAAGGACGAAGATTTCGGCCAGACGCTCGCGAAGTGGGGCATCGGCGACGGTTTCTACCTCGTCCTGCCGGTCATCGGCCCCTCCAACCTGCGCGATACCGCGGGCCTGCTGGCGGATTCTTACGCCGATCCCGTCCGCATCTACGCCGACAACACGGACCGCGAGTGGATCTATTACACCCGCGTCGCGCTGGACGGCGTCGACAAGCGTTCGCGCCTGATCGACGCGATCGCCGACCTGCGCCGCAACAGCCTCGACTACTACGCCGCCGTGCGCAGCGCTTACGCGCAAAAGCGTGCGGCCCTCATCCACGACGAGAAGCCGGGCGCCGCAAACCCGATCTCACCCGACGACCACCCCTGATATTTGAAGGCACCATGAAATCCCTGATCGCGAAAACCGCCCTTGTCCTCGCTGCCGCCATGATCGCGTTTGCATCCGTGCCCGCGCAGGCCGCATCGACCGCGTCGACGCCCGCCGCCGTCTTCGTGCAGAAGCTCGGCGACACCGCGCTGATGTCGCTGACCTCGAAGAAGATGAACCGCTCGACCCGCGAAGCCCGCGTGCGCGACATCCTCGAGAAGAATTTCGACATCGCGGCGATCGGCAAGTTCGCGCTCGGCACCCACTGGCGCGATATCTCCGACACGCAGCGCGGCGAATACACCAAGCTGTTCGAGAACATGATCGTGCAGACCTACACCACCCGCTTCGAGGACTACGCCGGCCAGAACCTCAAGGTCTCGGGCGCCGCCGCCTCGGGCAAGACCGACTTCCTCGTCGACAGCCAGGTCATCCAGAAGGACGGCCCGCCCATCAACCTGCAATGGCGCGTGCGTCAAAAGGATGAAGGCCTGCGCGTCGTCGACGTCGTCGTCGAGGGCGTCAGCATGAGCGTCACCCAGCGTTCCGACTTCGCGGCCGTCATCCAAAACGGCGGCGGCAAGGTCGAGGCCCTCCTGACCTCGATGCGCGAACGCAGCGCGGCAGCCAAGAAGTCCTGAAAATTCGGACGATTTCATAATATTAACCGGATCTTAAACGATCCCGTGCGATAATCTTCGTGTAGAAGATGACGGGAGATTTTATGACGTTGAAGAAGAAATTTTCAGGCGAATCCAGCAACAAGAAGCCGACTCAGGCGCAGATCGACAACTTCGTCATCGACGCCGTCGACGGCAATAAAGAAGGCGTGCGCCACTTCTGCCAGACCTTCCCCGGCTATATCGACGCCCCCAACAGCGACGGCGACACCGCGCTGGCGGCCGCCGCCGAAAAGAACCAGACCGACACCGGCACCTTGCTTTTATATGCGGGCGCCAACCCGAATTTGCCGGCCAAGGACGGCGCTTCGCCCTTCCTGCGCTGGGTCATGACGATCCGCCCGGTCGCGGAGCAGAAGGACATGCGCCTGCTCGAAGCCATGCTCGCGCACGAAGCCGACGTGAATGCCCGCCAGCGCGGCACAGGCATGAGCGCGCTGATGTTCTATCCGGCCTTTTCCAACGAAAAACTCTGCAAATACCTGCTCAAGGCCGGTGCCGATGTGACGCTGACCGATGACGGAGGCAGGACCGCACGCCATTACGCCGTCGACATGTCAAACCAAGTTGACTGCGATTCCTCTGTCGATGACATTGATGGAAAATACAGCTACAGCGCACTCAAGAAAACCATCGACAGCGTCATCCGCACCCTGGATACGGCTGAAAAAGACCGCAAAAGCAAAAAAAGTCCCCGGAAAATGCTGGCCACGGCCGCCATTGAGCGCGCCAATACCCTGTCCTGACGCACCCGTCTTCTGTCAAGAAAAGCGGCGGTTTTTCCTTTGAAAAAGGGGCTGTCCGGCCTAAAATCCGGCAAGAAACGGGAAACGCCCTGACATGCTTGTCTACCTGCGCGACAAAATCCGCCGAAGCGGAAAGACGACCTTCAGCCGTGAGGAACTGAGCCAGATCCTCACGCTCTATGGCGCACGCGTGCAGGGCGGGTTGTGGAAGGACTACGCGATCGACTCGCTGAGCGATTCCGCCCTCTTCTCCATCTTCCGCTCGACGCACGAGCTGCCGCTCTACACGATCGTCAAGAACAACTCCGGCCGCGCTGACGCGCAGTTTTCGGCCTATGCCGGCCATAAGCCCCTCTGCCAAAATACCTCCCTCAAAAGCGTGATCGAGGCGCTGGAGACGCAAGGATGATCCAGCGCGTCATGGCATCCGCGGCCGTCGTCGCCGTCCTTTTCGCCGTCGCCGTTCCGGCGCAGGCAGGGCTGACCTACTATCCCGACCCGGTCTATAAAAAGCTCGCGCCCGACGACCATAGCCCCATGGACGATATCCTCAACATGGCCAAGCAGGGCGATGCGCGCGCGCAGTTCATGATCGCCGACCTTTACTCCAAAGGCAAAGGCGGCATGCCGAAAGACCTCGCGGAGGCCAAGCGCTGGTTCGAGGAATCGGCGATGCACGGCTACGACCAGAGCTTCATCCGCCTTGCCGCGATCGCCAAGCGCGAAAAGAAGCCGGCAGAGGCATGGCAGTGGTACACGCTGGCGCTCGACAGCTTCTCGCGCGGCGACGCCCGCGCCGATTACGTCGAGGCCGCGCGCCAAAAGGTGATCGACGACGACAAGCTGACGTCCGACGACATCTCCGCCGCCAAGAAGGCGATGCACGCGTGGGAAGACGCGCGCGACAAGCACCTGGACGACGAAGAAAAAGAGAAAGAAAAGCAACCAACCCCCACCACCCCCATCACGGAAGGAAAATCAAATGGCTAAGATCAAGGTCAAGACCCCGCTGGTCGAGATGAACGGCGACGAAATGACGCGCATCATCTGGGACATGATCATCGACAAGATGATCAAGCCCTACCTCGACGTCGAGCTGAAGTCCTACGACCTCAGCATCCAGAACCGCGACGCCACCGACGATAAGGTGACGGTCGACGCCGCCAACGCCATCAAGCAATACGGCGTCGGCATCAAGTGCGCGACCATCACGCCCGACGAGGCCCGCGTCGAGGAATTCAAGCTGAAAAAGATGTGGAAGTCCCCCAACGGCACCATCCGCAACATCCTCAACGGCACCGTTTTCCGCGAGCCGATCATCTGCAACAACATCCCGCGTCTGGTCACCACGTGGAACAAGCCGATCGTCGTCGGCCGTCACGCCTTCGGCGACCAGTACCGCGCGACCGACATCAAGGTGCCCGGCCCCGGCAAGCTGAAGATGGTCTTCACCGGCGCGGACGGCAAGGCGCAGGAGTGGGAGATCCACAGCTTCGAAGGCCCGGGCGTCGCCATGGGCATGTACAACACCGACGAATCCATCGCCGGTTTCGCGCGCTCGTGCTTCAACTACGGCCTCTCGCGCAAGTATCCGGTCTACCTCTCGACCAAGAACACCATCCTCAAGGCCTATGACGGCAAGTTCAAG
>CAYZCE010000017.1:0-43190 GCA_964476835.1 uncultured Rhodospirillaceae bacterium | reverse complement strand
CGAAACCCTTTTGCAATTCCGGCATCGCGAGGTAGCGCAGCGAAACGTCGTTGACCAGCATGATCAGCTGGATGTACTTGGCTGCGTCGGCAGGCGAGACGCCCATCGGCACGTCGCCCGTCACAACGGCAACTTCTGCCTCGAAATCGATTCCCCATTTCTCGTCGCCAAGCAAAATATCCTCACGCGGCCCGAGGAAGTTATCCGAGCCGCCCTGATACATCAGCGGATCCGTCCAGAACGTCTCCGGCATCTCCACGCCGCGCGACTTGCGCACGAGTTCGACGTGGTTCACATAGGCGCTCGCATCTGCCCATTGATACGCCCGTGGCAGCGGCGAAGCGCAGGCAGCAGGGTCGAACGCAAAAGCCTCCGCCGCGCACCCGCTCTCAAGGTCTTTCGCCGCCTGTTCCAACTTCGCCTTCGCCGCCGCCCAATCGTCGAGCGCGGCCTGCAATGTGGCGACGGGTGCGTGAATGGCCTTGGTGAGGTCTTTCGAGACGACGATCAGCTTGCCGTCGCGGGCGTGGCGGAGGGAGGCGAGTTTCATATGGCTTCCTTATTTCTTGAACAGCTTGGGCAGCGCCTTCCAGCATTCCCAATATTTCGCTTGCAGGCCCTGGTTGCCGGCCGAGGGCGCGGTGCGCATGATGAAGCGGCTTTCGAACATGAAGGCCAGCGTGTCTTTCATGTAGACCGGTTCCATTTTGGCGTTGGTCGCCTTGCCGTGGCCGAAGGCGTCGGGGCCGTGGGCGGACATGCAGTTGTGCAACGAGCAGCCGCCGGGCACGAAGCCGTCTTCCTTGGCGTCGTATTTTCCGGTGATGAGGCCCATGAACTCGCTCATCACGTTGCGGTGGAAGTAGGGCGGGCGGAAGGTGTGCTCGGCCACCGACCAGCGCGGCGGGAAGATCACGAAATCCACGTTCGCCACGCCGGGGGTGCCGGAGGGCGACGTCAGCACCGTGAAGATCGATGGGTCGGAATGGTCGAAGCTGACCGTATTGGTCGTCATGAAGCGCGCGAGGTCATATTTATACGGCGCATAGTTGCCATGCCATGCGACGACATCGAGCGGCGAATGGTCGATCGGTGCCTGCCACAGGCCGCCGTCGAATTTGGCGATGAGCGTGAAGTCGCCTTTTTTCTCTTCATAGGCCGCGACGGGATAGAGGAAGTGGCGTGGGTACGCGAGCGCGTTGGCGCCGAGCGGGCCGAGGTCGGGCAAGGTGAAGCCGTGGCCGTAGTTTTCGCAGATATAACCGCGCGCGGTTTTGCCGTGTAGATCAACCGCGAACTTGATGCCGCGCGGGATGACGACGATCTCGCCGGGTGCGACATCCAGCACGCCGAATTCGGTGCGGAAGGTCAGAGCGCCTTGCTCGGGCACGAAGAGCATCTCGCCGTCGGCATTATAGAAGTAGCGGTCTTTCATGTCGGCATTGGCGACATAGCGGTGCACGCCGAGGCCGCTCCAGCTGTGCGCGTCTCCGCCGCCGGCGATGGTGACGATGCCGTCGATCAGGTCGGTCTTTTTCTTCGGCAGCGGCAACGGGCTCCAGCGCATCTGCGCGGGCGATGCGGGCGCGGGGAGCGGCGTGCCGAGGAAAGCCGCGTGTTTGTACGGCTTGAAAGGCTGGTGCGTCACCGAGGGCAGGATGCGGTAGAGCCACGCGCGCTGGTTGCTCTTTTGCGGGACGGTGAAGGCGGTGCCGCTCAGCTGCTCGGCATAGAGGCCGAAGGGCGGCTTCTGCGGCGCGTTCTGCTCGGGCGGCAGGGCGCCTTTGAGCGCCTCGGTCGCGAATTCGTTGCCGAAACCCGCGAGGTATGCGCGCGCGGCCATGTTACTGCGCCGCCTTCAGCACGCCGCGGCGGATCTGGTCTTCCTCGAGCGATTCAAACAGCGCCTGGAAGTTGCCTTCGCCGAAGCCCTCGTTGCCCTTGCGCTGGATGATCTCGTAGAAGATCGGGCCGATGGCGTCGGCGGTGAAGATCTGCAGCAGCAGGCCCTGGTTCTTGGTCGGAGCGCCGTCGACGAGGATGTTGAGGCTCTTCATGCGCGCGAGGTCTTCGCCGTGGCCGGGCACGCGGGTGTCGACCTTGGCGTAATAGGTGTCGAGCGTGGACTGGAACTTGATGCCGGTCTTCTGCAGGCTCTCGACGGTCGCGTAGATGTCGTCGGTGCCGAGGGCGATGTGCTGGATGCCTTCGCCATTGTAGCGTTTCAGGAATTCCTCGATCTGCGATTTGTCGTCGGAGGATTCGTTGATGGGGATGCGGATCTTGCCGCAGGGGCTGGTCATCGCCTTGGATTTGAGGCCGGTCAGCTTGCCTTCGATGTCGAAGTAGCGGATCTCGCGGAAGTTGAAAAGGTCGGTGTAGAAATCCGCCCACTTCGCCATGTTGCCGCGGTTGACGTTGTGCGTCAGGTGGTCGATGTAGGTGAGGCCCGCGCCTTTGTGCGGTTTCTTGCCGTCGCCGATGAAGTCGAAGTCGATGTCGTAGATGCTGCCCTTGTCGCCGTATTTGTCGACGAGGTAAAGGATCGAGCCGCCGATGCCTTCGATCGCGGGGATCTGCAGCTCGCCCGCGCCGATGGCGACGGTTGCGGGCTTGGCGCCTTTTTCGAGGGCGCGCTTGTAGGCGGCTTGTGCGTCCTTGACGCGGAAGGCCATGGCGCAGGCGCCCGCGCCGTTGTGCTGCGCGGTGAACTTCTGCGCCTGCGAGTTCGGCTCGGCGTTGAGGATGTAGTTGATGGCGCCCTGCTGGTAGAGCCAGACGTTCTTCGACTTGTGCTTCGCGGTCTTCTTGAAGCCGAAGCTGGTGAAGAGGGCGTCGAGGACTTCGGGCTGCGGATGCGCGTATTCGACGAACTCAAAGCCGTCTGTACCCATGGGGTTTTCGAACAAGTCAGCCATCTGGAACTCTCCCGTCGTTCATGTTGTGTGGACGGTATCGAGTATCCTCCCTTTCGGGGGTGATTTCAAGACAGGCTAGATTCTGGTAAAATACGTCAGGCGCGAGGTTGCTTGCGGGGAGGCGCGAGTTTTTTGCGCAGGCCGCCGTGGTCGATGACACGGGAGATGTCGGGGTCGACGCCGCGCCGGCGGGCGTCGTCGATGACGTCCAGTGCCTTCATGGCGGCGGCATCGCCGCTTTCCGCGCTCATTCCCAGGTCGAAACAATCAAGAACGCCAAGCGCGACAGCGGCGGTCAGCGGGTTTGTCGTTCCGCTCAAGAGGTCTGTGAACGCGTCTACGATGTCGGCGGTGCTGGAGACAGGGGCTTTATAAATGTCCCTGGCTCCTTGCATGTCGGTCCATAATTGGTGCAGCGTTTCTTCGTTCAGGCTGTAGGTCTCCACGATCCGATCGGCGTAAGCGACGGTTTCATGCGGGGACATGCCGGCGGGGATTTTGTTTTCTGCGCGCAGCCGCGTCAGGACCTGAAAGACAGGCAGATTGAAATAGCCGGTCGCTATTTTCTCGTCTTCGTTCAGGAGGGCGGACAGGTATTCTTCGCAGAGCGCGCTTTCATCACGTTCGAACTTCCCGTGGCGTTGCAGGAGGCGAAGATGCGCGTAGGTTTCGGCGGCATTCTCTTCGGCATGCATGGAATTTCCCATACCATTTTTCGTCAGGATGTGGCCGAGTTCATGATAGAAGGTTTCCTCGATCTCGAGGGGATCGCCTGTCGCGTCGCGCAGGGAGATATTGCGGACGAGGCCGTAAGGCGTCCGTTGTTCGGAGGTGACGCCTGCCGTCGCGGCGTCCTGCTTCAGGAGGCCTTTATTGAGGAGAAAAATTTCTTTGAGCGCGACCGCGATATCGTCATTCGGCGCTGTTTGCATCAGGGCCAGAGTCTCTTTTGCCGTCGAGACGCTGAGGGCGCACATGTTCCGCTCCATCCCGAATTCCGCCAAGGCGGACTGAACCTCGGCGTTGAAAAGCGCGGTCAGCGATGTGGGGCTGATTTCTTTCATGTTGGTTATTATATATTTTATAAATTAATATGTCAATTATAATGCGAAAATATATAATAAAATCAATAGATATCCTTCGGCGTATCTAGCGTAAAACCAAAGCGAAAAAAACGAAGAGCCGGCGGGAGGGGTGTCCGCCGGCTCTTCGCGCGTTCTGAAATAGGGATTTAGCTGGTCAGGCTAAGGTTATTCAGACGCTTTCTTGCCCTTTGCGGCAGGGGTGGCCGCAGGGGCGTCGTCGTTGTCTTCCGCTTCGTCTCCTTCGGGGCCGGCCAGCATGGCGCCGGCGACGGTGTTGGAGTTGTCGCGGATCTTCTTCTCGATTTCGGCGGAGATCTTGGGATTGTCCTTGAGGAACTTGCGGGTGTTTTCGCGGCCCTGGCCGATGCGCTCGCCGTTATAGGCGAACCATGCGCCGGACTTCTCGATCACGCCGGCGTTGACGCCAAGGTCGATGATTTCGCCCATCTTGGAGATGCCTTCGCCGTACATGATGTCGAACTCCACGACGCGGAAGGGCGGCGCCAGCTTGTTCTTGACGACCTTGACCTTGGTCTGGTTGCCGACCACGGTTTCCTTGTCCTTGAGCGAGCCGATGCGGCGGATGTCGAGGCGGACGGAGGCGTAGAACTTGAGCGCGTTGCCGCCCGTGGTGGTTTCGGGGTTGCCGAACATGACGCCGATCTTCATGCGGATTTGGTTGATGAAGATGACGACGGTCTTGGAGCGTGAGATGGAGCCCGTCAGCTTGCGCAGGGCTTGGCTCATCAGGCGGGCGTGCAGGCCCATGTGGCTGTCGCCCATTTCGCCTTCGAGTTCGGCGCGCGGGACGAGGGCGGCGACGGAGTCGACGACCAGGACATCGAGCGAGCCGGAACGGACGAGGGTGTCGGCGATTTCGAGCGCCTGTTCGCCGGCATCGGGCTGGGAGACGAGGAGGCTGTTGATGTCGCAACCGAGCTTGACGGCGTAGGAGGGGTCGAGCGCGTGCTCGGCGTCGATGATCGCGCAGTTGCCGCCCAGCTTTTGCGCTTCTGCGATGACCTGCAGGGCGAGGGTGGTCTTGCCCGAGCTTTCGGGGCCGTAAATCTCGATGATGCGGCCGCGGGGCAGGCCGCCGATGCCGAGGGCGATGTCGAGGCCGAGGGAGCCGGTGGAGATGACCTCCGCTTCCTGTTGCGCGCTGCTGCCGAGCTGCATGATCGAGCCCTTGCCGAAGGCCTTTTCGATCTGGCTGAGGGCGGCATCGAGGGCCTTTTTCTTTTCGGCGGAGTTCATATCGTTCTTCCCTTCAGGACGGAGCGCGGTGACGGACATGGTGGAGTTCCTTTCTTGTCTCATATTGTTGACCGGGTATCAATCTTCCCTTCAATGTACATGATTTGTTCCTGTGTTCAAGTAAAAAGAACAAGAGAAGAACAAATATTTTTTATTCTTTTAACTTATTGAATGTAAATAATTTATTTTGGGGTGCTGCAGGACGTGCCGGCGTTCTGCTGCGCTTCCTTGTTCTTCTTTCGCAATTCCTTGCGCGCCTTGTTCTCGGCCTTGCGAGTCTGGATGGCGTCTTTCAGCTTTTGGGTCTGTTGCTTGAATTCGGCAGCGTTCTTTTTCAGCTCCTGCAGCTCGGGCTGGAGGTCGATCTTTTCGTGCGGCGTACGGACGCGGGGCGTCTTGTCCGTGCGCGGCGCGGTGGGCGGCAAGGTATCGGCGGTTTGCTTGACCTTGTCGTTGCTGTGGGCCTTCTTGTGCTTCTTGAGGTCGGCGAAAACCTGCTTCAGTTCGGCGAGGGACTCGCGGAGGGGCTTGTCCTTCTTTTTCTCGACCGTGGGCACGGCGGGGACGGGCGCATTGGGCGGCAGGCGCAGCAGGGGGTTCTTCTTGAGGGCTTTCTTGGAGAAATTCTCTTCAGTGCGCCATTCCATGCGGCTGTCGCGGTTGGCGTCTTTGAAACGGCCGCAATAGATGGTTTCCTGCGGCACCTTGTTGTCCTCGAGCATGAGGGCCAGGTTGTGGACGATCTCGGGCATCTTGGAGATATAGTATGCGTTGTCCTGGCATTCGCCCTTGCCGTCGTCCCAGAGGGTCAGGGTCTTGGAAGAGTCCGTCTGGTAGAAGGCGGCCTCGACGGTGGGGTAGAAGAAGGTCACGTTGTTCGAGGCCGGCAGGCGCTGGTCGAGCGCGATGGTGACGTTATGTTTCTTCAGCACCTGCAGGTCGCGCGTGTCGCAGGCGCGCAGGATATGAACCATCCGCCAGTGGAAGTCGTTGCCGCCGGCCGCGGAAACGGTGCTGGTATCGGCCGCAAGGATGGCGTTGTCGACGAGGTCGGTGATGATCTGGGGGTCGCGATAGGGGGTGCTCTCCGGCTCCTTGTGACGGCAGCCCGAGGTGGCGAGGGTAAAGGCGAGCGTCAGAGAAACGGCCCAGTGCTTGAGCGACATGAAAGAACCCCGTGAGATGATATAGGAGAATCTACCAGAGCTGGAAAATATGTCAATGGAGCGCGGCGTCAGCCCTTGTCTTCAATCACGCTCTTCACCTTTTCCGCCAATTGCTTCAATGTAAACGGTTTTGGCAGGAAGTAGACGCCGGCGCCGAGGTGTTCCTTGAAGCGGTCCTCGGCGTAGCCGGAGATGAAGACGATCTTGATCTGCGGATACTTCTCGCGGACGATCTTGGCCAGCGTGGTGCCGTCCATCTCGGGCATCATGACGTCGGTGATGAGGACTTCGGGCTCGATCTTCTTTTCCTCGAGCATCTGGAGCGCCAGCGCGCCGCCCGGGGCATCGACGACCTGGTAGCCCTTGTTGGTCAGCGCGCGGGCGCTGAAGATCCGCACGGCGTCCTCGTCCTCGACCAGCAGGATGCGGGCGGAGCCGGTGAGGTCGGCGACGGGGGCTTTTTCCTCGCTGGCCTCGACGGTCTTGGTCGCTTCGGCGGCCGCGTGGCGGGGGAGGTAGATGGTGAAGGTCGTGCCCTTGCCGACTTCCGAGGCGACGCCGATCGCGCCGCCCGTCTGGTGGACGATACCGTGCACGGTGGCAAGGCCGAGGCCGGTGCCTGCGCCGACGTCCTTGGTGGTGAAGAACGGCTCGAAGATGCGTACCAGCGTTTCGGCGTCGATACCGGTGCCGGTATCCTCGACCGCGATGGTCACCCACTCGCCGGCGGGCAGGATTTCCTCGGGCGCGACGCGCAGGTCGCGCGTATTCGTGAAGTTCTCGGTGCGGATGGCGAGCTTGCCGCCCTGCGGCATCGCGTCCTTGGCGTTGACGACGAGGTTGACGAGCACCTGTTCCATCTGGCCCTGGTCGGCCTTGATCAACCCCAAGTCGGCGCCGTGCGTGATGCGCAGGTCGATGTTGGTCCCGATCAGGCGGCGCAGGAGGTGCGAGAGCTCGGTGAGCACGTCCGCCAAGTCGAGCACGCGCGGCTGCAACGTCTGCTGGCGCGAGAAGGCGAGCAGCTGGCGCACCATGTTGGCGGCACGGTTGGCGTTTTGCTTGATCTGCGTGATGTCGGCGAAAGAAGGATCGCCCGGCTTGTGGCGCAGCAGCAGCAGGTCGGCGAAGCCGATCATGGCGGTGAGCAGGTTGTTGAAGTCGTGCGCGATGCCGCCCGCGAGCTGGCCGACGGCCTGCATCTTCTGCGACTGGGTGAAACGGCGCTCAAGGTTCTTCTGCTCGGTCAGGTCGATGAAGTGGAGGACGAAACGCTCGCTGCCCTTGAACTTGCGCGCATAGAGCTGCGCGACGGCGTGATGCGCGCCGCCGAGCGTGACCTCGATGGCGGATTCAGCCGAGGTGCCGGCGGAAAGGCGGCGCAGCCAGTCGCCGACGCGCGCGCGGGATTCCTCGGCGACGATGGCGGAGAGCTTCTTGCCCTTGATGGACGCCTCGCTCATCTGCAGCATGCCGGCCAGCGTCTGGTTGGCGTCGTTGATGGTGGTGTCGGCGTTCAGCGTGCAGATGCCGACGGGCGCTTCCTCGAACAGGCGCTCGAAGCGGTCTTCGGATTCATGCAGCGCCTGCTGCATCTGGCGTTCCGACGTCATGTCGTAGACGATGGAGCGCGAAATCACGCGCCCGTCCGCGCCGTGGGTGAGCGAATGCGTGACGTCGGCGAGGAAAGGGCGGCCCAGCGCGCTGCGCAGCGTCAGCTCGCCGTGCTGGTGGTCGCCGCCTTCGGGGAAGCAGTCGCAGGGGCGGGCGTTCTTGGGCGGGTTGGCGATGAATTCGTGCAGGGAGCGCGTGCCGATCAGGTCGTCGGCGGTAATCTCGAGCAGGCGCAGCAGCATGCCGTTGGCGAACAGGAAACGTCCGTCCTCGTCGACCGAGAAGAGGCCGACGGGCGCGTTGTCGGTGAAGTCGCGCAGCTTCTCGCGCTCTTCGTGCAGGGTGACTTCCATCTGGTGGCGGCGGCTGATGTCGTCGAAGCGCCAGTGGATGAAGCCCGTCCAGCCCGCGATGTGCTGGCAGGTGACCTGCAGCCACACGGTGCGCGCCGGGCCGCGCGCGTCGCATTCGCCACTGGCGGTGCCGTCGGGCGCGGCTTTTTCGCGCAGGGCTTGCAGCGTGGCGGAAATTTCGGGCGCGTTCTGGAAGGCGTGCGCGAAATCCTCGAGCGTGTCGCCGCCGCGGCCGCCGGTCAGGCGCAGGAATCGCTCGTTGCTGTAGATGGTGCTGCCGTCGGGGTCGGTGATGAGGTGTGCCTCGGCGCTCTTTTCCAGTACTTCGCCGAGGATCTGGCGGCTGCGGTCGATGCCGGTGTAGAACTGGTGCACCAAAAGCAGGCCAAGGCCGCCGAGCAGGCCGTAGGCGTAAAGCGCGATCATGCCGAAGAGCGGCGCGTGCAGCTGCTTGCCGAGGATGAAGAAGATGAACATGCCGTAAGCGGCACTGACGAGGAAGACGAAGACCGCCTTAATGTTGCGGCGCACGGGCGCGGGGCTGTGCGGTTCCTGCGGCGGCGCGACGAAGAAGCTGGAAGGTACTTGGCTCATGACATCTTTCTTCCCTTGAGCTTAAAGACGTAGGAGATGACTTCCGCCACCGCCTTGTATTGGTCGCCGGGGATGGCCTGGTCGATTTCCATCGAGGCGAAGAGCGCGCGGGCGAGCGGCGGGTTCTCGACCACAGGCACCTCGTTTTCGCGCGCGACGGCGCGGATGCGCTGGGCCATGTCGTCAACGCCCTTGGCTACCATCACGGGGGCCTGCATCTTGGTCGGGTCGTATTTCAGCGCGACGGCGTAGTGGGTCGGGTTGGTGATGACCACGTCGGCGGTGGGGACGGCCTGCATCATGCGCTGGCGGGCCTTTTGCTCGCGCAGGGCGCGCAGGCGGCCCTTGATGTGCGGGTCGCCTTCGGTCTGCTTGTATTCGTCGCGGATTTCCTGCTTGCTCATGCGCATGTTCTTCATGAACTCGGAGCGCTGGTAGACGTAGTCGCCGACCGCGAGGATGAAGAGGATGCTCAGGACCGCGATCATCATCTTCATGAACAGCGCGCGCATCTCGAACAGGCCCTGGCCGACGTCGAGGCCGACGAAATGCTCGATGCCGTCAAGGTAGGGGCGCAGCACCATGTAGATGGCGGTGCCGACGACGCCGATCTTGACGATGCCCTTGGCCAGCTCCATCAGCCCGCGCTTCGAGAAGACGCGGCCGATGCCCTTCATCAGCGATATCTTGGAGAGGTCGGGCTTGAGCGGCTCCAGCGTGAAGAGCGGGCCGGTCTGCAAAAAGCCCGAGAGCCCGCCCGCGAACGACATGATGAGCAGCGGCAGCAGTATGATCGCGCCCGCGCGCAGGAACAGGGTGGCCAGCGCCTCGCCCATGCCGGCCTTGTCGTCGGGGATCTGGTAGGACTGCTCGAGGAAGTTGCGGAAGAGTTCGCGCAGGCTGTCGGCGATGCTGTCGCCCACGGTCAGCACCATCAGCGTGGAGGCGAAGAGGACGATCCAGTTGTTGACCTCACGGCTGTTGACGACCTGGCCGCGTTTGTGGGCTTCCTCCAGCTTGCGGGCTGTCGGTTCTTCTGTCTTGTTGTCGTCGTCTGAGCCTTCGTCTTCCGCCATGTGCGCCTTACGGGGTCAGGGATTGCGTGAGAACGGTCTCGTACCCGTTCAGCCAATAAAGCGTGCCCGCCGCCAGCGTGCCCGAGAGCATCAGGAAGCCGAGGAATATCTGCGCGGGCAGGGCGAGGAAGAAGATCTGCAGCTGCGGCATCAGGCGGCCGAGCACGCCGAAGCCCATCTGGATCAGCGTGCCGACCACGATGAAGGGGATCGAGACCTGCACGCCGATGCGGAAGGCGACGGTGACAATGCGGCCGATTGCCTGCGCGACATCTGCCATGTCGGGCAAATGCGCGCCCGCCGGATACAGATGATAGCTGTCGACAACGGCGGCGAGGATCTGGTGATGCAGGTCGGTCGCCAGCAGGATGGTGACGCCCAGCGACGAATAGACCGCGCTGATCATCGCGCCCTGACCCTCGGTCGTGGGGTTGAGCATTGTCGCGGCGGAAAGCCCCATCTGCGAGGAGACGATGTTGCCAGCGATGTCGAGCGGCGCCATCAAAATGCGCATGATCGTGCCGATGAAGAGGCCGATGAAGGCTTCCGACGCCATGATGCCGATGAAGGCGACGGGAGAGGCAGGCACCGCCGGCAGGCTGGTCGCCAGCACCGGGGTCAGCACGAAGCTCACGGACAGCGCAAAGAGGAGGCGGATCTGCGGCGAGACGAAGGAGTCGCCGATCCCCGGCATCAGCATAATCGCGATGCCGAAACGCATGAAGACGAGCAGGAAGGCAAACAGGTTGCCGACAAGCAGTTGTTCGATAAAGTTCTGCATGACTCCCGAGGACGCAAAAACAGCGAATGGGCCATTATAAGCGCCCGCGCGGCGGGGGTCACCCCTTAAATGCCGGGCCGTCGGGACTTTGGGGCGGTTTCGGCGCTGTGGCGGGCAGGGCGTCGATCTGGGCCATCATTTTCAGATAATCGGGATTATTATGCGGCGGGCAGGACGAGGTATCCGCCAGTTCCAGATAGGTGACGGTGATGAAATCGCGCAGGGCTTCGCGGTCGGGATACGCGCCTGTGACCGGGTGGGGATAGGCGAGCAGCTTGACTTTGTCGCACGGCGCATCGCCGAGGTGCAGCGGCGGCAGGACGAAGTCGACGGGCATGACCTGCGCGCCCCATTTCTCGAAGATCTTGAGGCGGACGGCGGGGTCGATGCTGTCTTCCGAGGCCTTGACCTTCGCGGGGTCCTTGCAGTCGAGGAAGATGCCGCGCAGCACGCCGCGGCTGGCTTGCGCCATTTCCAGCAGCGCCTGCTTGCGCGCGTCGACCATCACGCGGCCGAGGCCTTCGTTGCGGCATTCGGGCGCGATCGCGTTATAGGCCATCTGGCCGACGTCGTAGCCTGGATAGTATTCGGCGGTCGAGAGGCCCTTGATGACGGGATGGTCGGTATCGAGGTCCGTGCCGGCGATGACGATCAGCATGCGCGTGGCGGCCTTTTTGTCTTTCATCAGGCGGATCCATTTCGCCAGCGGCTCGCGGTCGGCGGGGTTGGGGAAGGCGGGCGTGTAGATCTTTTCATACGCCGTCGCCAGCAACGCCAGCGAGCGCGGGTCGCGCGGGTCGATCACATGGCAGCTGTGGGCGCCGCAATCGAACAGGCGCAGGCCGTCGGCCTGATTGAAGGCTGAAGCGAGCTTTTTATCGTTCATGACGGCCTCCTCAAAGGATAAGCCTTCCCCCGCCTGAACGGGGGAAGGCTTGAGACGAAAACAAAGATTAACGGTCGTTGGCCGGAGAGCGCGGCGTCTTCTTCGCGTCCGGCTTTGCGGGCGGTTCGCGGAAGGGCGCGCCTTGCGGCAGCAAGGTGAGCTGCGCCTTCATGGCGTTGAACGCGGCGTCATCCTCGGGCGCAATGCCGGAATAGCGGGAGCATGCCTTGTAGATGCCGTAGAGGAAGCCCTCGATTTCCGACGGAGTCGGGTATTCGCCGGTTTGCGGGTGCGGGTAGGCCAGCAGCTTCAGGAAGTCGGCCTTCTCGTCGCCGACGGCCAGCGCGGGCTGGGTGTAGTCGACCGGAATGACGGCAGCGCCCCACTTTTCAAAGATCTTGATGCGCGCGGTCGGGTCGAAGCTGTCCTGCTCGGGCGCGACCTTCGCGGGATCGTTGCATTCGAGGAACACGCCGCCCAACTGCTTGCCGTACTTCTTGGCGGTGGCGAGCAGGGCCTGCTTGCGCGCCTCGACCATCACGCGGCCGAGGCCTTCGTTGCGGTATTCGGGCGCGATCGCGACATAGGCCATCAGGCCGGCGTCGCCGCTCGGATAATAGTAGCCGACGGACATGCCCTTGAGCACGGCACGGCGCGTATCCAGCGCCTCGCCGGCAAGGATGATGACGATTTCGGAGTTCTTGATCGGGTTGGCGTAGTTCATCACCCACGACTCAATGCTCTCGCGCTCCCCGGCGATGGGGAAGGCGGGCTCGTAGATATCCTTATAGGCGCGGGCCAGCAATTTCATGGAAAGGGGGTTATTCAGGTCAACGGTGTGAACCGAATGATTCCCGACTTTGGAAACAAGGAACTGAGTCTGGCTGGTCTGGTTGAACAGACCATTGATTTTCTTGTTTAATTTTCCCAACCCTATCTTACTCCTGTAAATTTGATAATTGACAAGCAAGTCATTTTATTTATAAATAATCCATGCTTATGTCAACAAAAATAATGACCCCGGCTGATTTTTTCAGGCCGGGGCGGGAGCAGGAAAATGAAAGTGGCTTTGTGGGCGATGAATCTGGCTTATCCCGTGTCGTCGATCGGCGACTGGGCGAAGCTGGTCGACGCGCAGGCGGCGGCCGCGAAAGCGCAGGGCGCCGATATCCTATTGATGCCTGAATATTCTGCGTGTCACTGGCTGGCGCTGATTCCGCGCGGATTGCCGGGGCCGGAGCAACTCGAACGCCTCGCCGACTTCACGCCCGAAGCGCTGCCGCTGATGAGCGACATCGCACGCAAGCACGACATCCTGCTGGTCTCCGGCAGCTTCCCGGTGCATCGTCCCGAGTTGTCGCCGCCGTTGACCAACCGCGCGCATATCCACTTCCCCGACGGACGCACGCTGGTGCAGGACAAGCTATGCCTGACGCCGTTCGAGAAAGATCCGACCGACTGGGATCTTTCGCCCGGCAGCACGCTGCAGGTCTTTGAATGGAAGGGCTACCGGATGGCGGTGGTGATCTGCCTTGATATCGAGATGCCGTCGTTGAGCGCGCGCATGGGCGCGCTGGGGCTTGATCTTGTGCTGGTGCCGTCGATGACGACGAAGCTGGCAGGCTATCACCGCGTGTTCGATTGCGCCAAGGCGCGCGCGGTCGAGCTGCTGGCCGCCATTGCCGCGGTGGGCGTTATCGCCGGCGTCGAGGGCTGTGAGCAGTATATCTCGGGCGCCAGCCTGTTCCTGCCGTGCGAAGAGGCGTTCGGTCATACCGGCGTACTGGCGTCGGTGCCGCCGTCTTATGCGGCGGAGGGCTTGGGCCCTATGCTGGTCGGGGATGTGCCGCTGGATGCCATTCGCAAGATGCGCCAGGGCGGTGCCGAAGTCTGGCCAGGCAACTGGTCGGCAGATCACGTGACGATCACGAAAGCTTGAGGTAAATTTGCACCAATCCGCGGCATCGTCATGATGACGATGCCGCGGCGCGCGGATTAGCGGTCGTTCGCGGGCGGCTTGGGCGATTTTTTCGCCTCGGTGCCGGCAATGACGGGCTTGTCCTGCGGCAAGGCCGCCAGTTGGGCTTTCATGTTGTTGTAATCGGGATCGTCTTCGGGCTGGACGCCGGAATAGCGGGCGCAGCCTTTGTAGATGCCGTGGATGAAACCGAGAATGGCGCCCGGCGTTGGGTACTCGCCAGAGGTGGGGTGCGGGTAGGCGAGCAGCTTGAACATGGAGCACTTCTCCAGGTCCGGGCTCAGCGCCGGTTGAACGTAGTCCACAGGCATGATGCGCGCGCCCCAGTGGCCAAAGATCTTCAGGCGGGTCGTGGGGTCGAAGCTGTCGTCTTCCGAGCGCACTTTCGCCGGGTCGTTGCATTCAAGGAAATAGCCTTGCAGCTCGCTGCCGTTCTGGCGGGCGATGTCGATGAAGGCTTTGCCGAGAATGTCCATCTGGATGCGGCCCAGGCCGGCGTTGCGGAATTGGGGCGCGGTTGCCGTGTAGGCCAGCAGGCCCACTTCTTCCTGGCTATAGTAATATCCGACGACGATGCCCTTGATGTCGGGTTTCTGCGCGAGCGGCTTGTCGCCCGTGATGATGCAGATCACGATCTTGGAGTTGCTGTTCGGCCTGCTCAGGCTGGCCATCCACGTTTCGAGGCTTTCGCACTCTTCGGCGATCGGGAAGGCGGGAGCGTAGACTTCATCGAAAGCGTCAGACAGCAGTTGCATCAGGGCGGGGTCCTGCGGCGTCAGCGGGGTGATGGTATGCAGGCGGTACGGCTGACCGGAGCCGTCGACAGGAGCTTTGTTGTCGTTGCTTTGGTCATTGAAGGAATGCTGCAGCTTGTCGCGGTTCGATTTCACCTTATTTTTACCTCTCATTGGCCTGAAAACATTACATAATATATGTAATGTTAAAAAACATGTTACGGGTTAACCGCTTGTGAGTAATGATATAATCATAGTGTTTTCCAGATGTCTATAACTTTTTTATTGCTTCTTGTGCAGGGGGAAGCACCTCGTTTACTCTGGTGCCGGAAACAAGCAGGAAAGGCGGCCTTAAATGACAGTAGTACCGATCAAGATTTTCCCTGAACTGAAGGGATCGACCTGGGCGGAAGTGGGGATGGATGCGCTCGCGCGCAAGGAATTCACGGGCCGCAGCAACCCGCTGATCGATCCGCAGCAATGCGATGAATGGGTGCTGGATCTCGCCAAGCGGCAGGGCGTGGATTATACCTATGGCGGCTACCTGGAAGACCGTTCGCACCTCTGGCGCGGCCACTACCTGGGTCCAGGCACACAGCTGCACCTCGGCGTCGACTACAACGTGCCGGTCGGCACGAAGGTCATCATCCTGTCGGATGCGGAAATCGTGCATATGGGGTACGACAGCAGCTTCGGCGGCTGGGGCGGCGTGATCGTGTTCCGCTTCGACAAGGCGCCGTATCCGGGCGCCGACTACCTCTTTTACGGCCACCTCGCGTGGGACGACACCGTCGCGCTGCGGCAGAAAGTCAAGGCGGGTGAACTGGTCGGCCATATCGGCAAGCCGCATGAAAACGGCATGTGGTTCCCGCACCTGCATGTCCAGATGGTTTCGGAAGCGGAGATGAGCAAGTATAAGGGCGGCAACCCCGAAGCGGTCGACGGATACCGCCAGCCGCCGGTGCAGCAGGCGGATTTCCCCGACCCGCATCCTTATGTGATCGGCGCCTTCTGATCCGCCGCGTCAGTTCGCGCCGATATGCGCGATCTGGTCGGCGATGTGGTTGGTGAAGGTCGTCATGCTCGCGATCATCAGCGGGAACATGAAGAAGATCGTGCCGAAGATCGCGAGGATCTTGGGGACGAAGGACAGCGTGGTTTCCTGGATCTGCGTCAGTGCCTGCACGAGGGAGATGGCGACGCCCACCACAAGCCCCACGATCATGACGGGGGCGGAGATGGTGATGGTGAGGAGGATGGCCTCGCGCGTGAACTCGATGATCTGCGTTTCGTCCATCGTTACATCTGCGTCCGCATGAGGTCGTTATAGGCCGCGATGACCTTGTCGCGCAGCGCGATCACTTCGTTCAGCTTGAGTTCGGCGTCGGTGACGGCCTGGATGACGTCGGTCGCGTCGGCCTTGCCGGTCAGCGCCTTGGCGGAGACGGTCTCGCTCTTGTGCTGGCTCTCGACGACGCTTTGCAGGCCTTGCTTGACCATGTCGCCGAAGGCGCCCATGGAAGCGGCGTCGCCGCCCGCTGCCGCTTGCCCGCCGCCGAGCGCGCCTGCGCCCTTGTTCAGCGCGGTGAGGGCATTGGCGTAGGCGTTGGTTGCATCCGTGATGTTGGCCATGGTCTAGGCTTCCTTGTCTATGGATTAACGGCTGAGCAGGTCGATGGTGCGCATCAGCATGCTTTTCGCCATGTCGATGACGCCGAGGTTGGCTTCATAAGAGCGCTGGGCCTCGCGCATGTCCATCATTTCCACCAGCGTGTTGACGTTGGGGGTCTTGACGTAGCCGTGCTTGTCGGCGGCGGGGTGGCCGGGTTCGTACTTCATGACGAAGTCGGAATTGTCGGAGACGATCTTGTCGACCTTCACTTCCTTGAGGCCGGTTTCCTTGTCGAGCATGTTCTTGAAGGTGACCACCTTGCGCTGGTAGGGGTCGCCGCCCGGCGCCGTCGCGGTGGTGTCGGCGTTGGCCATGTTCTCCGAGATGATACGCATGCGGGTGCCTTGCGCCTTCATGCCCTTGGCGGCCTGCGTCATTGCGTCGAGTAAATCCATTCGTGAAGCTCCTTGGCTTATTGGCCGCTGATCGCTTTTTTCAGCATCGCGATGTTCTTTTGGTAGATCGTCGTCGTGAGGCTGTGATCGGTGTAGTTCTCGTTCATCTTGAGCAGCTGCTCTTCCATCGACACGTTGTTGCCGGTGGGGGTGGCCATGTAATCGGTCTTCATCGGCTTCGGCGCAAAGGCCTGCGCGCTGCCGCCCGAGCCGCCGTTGAGGCCGAGAGAATGGCCGCCTTCCGTCTGCGCCATCGTCAGCGAGGCGTGGCTCGACGCGCTTTCCACCAGTCCCTTGAAATCCAGCGGCGCGATGTCCTGCGGCTTGTAGCCGGGGGTATCGGCGTTCGCGATGTTCTTGGCGAGTTCTTTCTGGCGTGCTTCGTGCCAGCGCATCTTCTGGATGGCGGCCTGCATGACGTCCATATCTTCAGCCATTATCGCGTCTCCCGGTATTTGCCCCGTCACAAGTGTAGCATGCTCCGGTCGTGGAGTAAAACGGGGGTCTCTTGCCTGTGCCTGTTATTATATTCTGTCATTATTCCAGTTAACATCCCGTAAACTTTTGCTACACTTGCGCGGACTGGAGGGGCTTTATGGCCGATATTCTGGACAATTCGCCCGAAACCCGCCGCAAGGCGGCCGTGGCGCTGAAGAAATTCGGGGTATCCGACGACGCCATCCCCCGGATCGTCGCCGCCGGCTATGGCCAGTTGGCCGAGGAAATCCTGCGTCTGGCCTTTGAAAACGGCGTCAAGGTGCGCGAGGACAAGGACCTGGCCGAGCTGCTCGCCGCGATCGAGCTGGACAGCGTCATCCCGACCGAGGCGCTCGTCGCGATTGCGGAAATTCTCGCCTATGTTTACAAAGCCAACGGAACATATCAATCTGGACGGGAAGGGGAGACACCATGAAACCGAAAACGCTCGATGCGGCCGAGACCGCGCGCCAGATCAAGACGATCCTCGATTACGTGCGCGACTGCGAGACCCGCATCATCAAGGGAGAGCAGCTTGACCTCGCCGGCCTCGACGACAAGGTGATGGAGGTCTGCGATTCCGTCGCCGCGCTGGACGACGCAGAGGCCGAACCGCTCGAAACGCAGCTGACCGCGCTGATCGATGCGCTCGAGCAGCTCGAGGACGTCATCGGCGAACAAGAAGCCGCGCTGGGAGAGGGATAAATGGACGGCCTGCTGATCCTGCGCGCGGTCTGCGCTTTCGTCTTCGTCCTCGCGCTGATGGGCGTGACGGCCTGGGCGTTCAAGCGCTCCGGCTTTGCGGGAAAAATGGCCGCCGTCTCCGGCAAGCGCCGCCTCGGCGTCGTCGAGACGCTGGCGGTCGACAGCCGCCGCCGCCTCATGCTGGTCCGCCGCGACGACCGCGAACATTTGCTGCTGCTCGGCCCCTCGGGCGAGACGGTGGTCGAGACTGACATCAAGGAACAAAAGAATGCCTAAAGCCAGAATTTACACGCTGATCGCCGCCCTTTGCGCGCTGGGCCTCATGCTGCTGGTCCCGCACCACGCCGCGTGGGCGCAGAGCGTCACGCTCGACCTCGGCGGCAAGGCGGATGCGGCGGGCGGTGGCTCGGTCGCGGGGCGCGTGATCCAGCTCCTGCTGCTGATGACCGTCCTGTCGCTGGCGCCGTCGATCATGATGATGATGACGTCGTTCACGCGCATCGTCGTGGTGCTCTCGTTCCTGCGCACCGCGATGGGCACGCAGCAGACGCCGCCCAACACCGTGCTGCTCAGCCTTGCGATGTTCCTGACCTTCTTCATCATGGCGCCGACGTTCCAGGTGGCCTACGACCAGGGCCTCAAGCCGGTGATCGCCGGCCAGATGAACGAGGTCGACGGCGTGATGAAGGCGGTCGAGCCCTTCAAGGCCTTCATGATGAAGAACACGCGCGAGAAGGACCTCGCCCTGTTCCTTAACATGAGCAAGACCGCCAAGCCCGCCGACGCGGCCGCGACGCCGATGCAGGTCTTGATCCCGTCCTTCATGATCTCCGAACTCCGCCGCGCCTTCGAGATCGGCTTCCTCGTCTTCCTGCCGTTCCTGATCATCGACATGGTGACCGCCTCGGTGCTGATGTCGATGGGGATGATGATGCTGCCGCCGGTGATGATATCCCTGCCATTCAAGATCATCTTCTTCGTGCTGGTCGACGGCTGGTACCTGATCGCCGGATCTTTGGTGCAGAGCTACGGCGTGGGCGTCGGGCCCTAGGCGGTAAAACTTCTTCTTTGAGCTCGAGTGATTCTCCGTATATAGTCCGCTCCTCATCTGGAGCGCACTACCGAATGAATATGTGTGCATGCAAATCATTTCATCAGTGGATAAGGAGTTCCGACAGTGACCTTTAAAAAGACGATGGCTGTTCTGTCTGTGGCTCTGGCATTGGCCGGATGCGCAGATCATGCGGATAAAGTCAAAGCGACATATGTTTCACCGTTGCAGTATCAGGACTATTCTTGCCGCCAAATTCGCGCGGAAGTTGGGCGCGTGTCGCACAAGGCGAACGAACTCGCGGGCGTGCAAGACAAAACAGCGACCGGCGATGCATGGGCAACTGGGGTCGGTGTTGTCCTATTCTGGCCGTCTCTGTTCTTTATTGCCCATGATGATGTGCATGTTGAACTGGCAGAACTGAAGGGCCGGTATGATGCATTGGAAGAAGCTGCGATCCAAAAGGACTGCAATATTGCTAAGCAAATGAAAATTGCTGAAGCCGAGGCCGCGAAGCGCAAGGAAATCGAAAAAGCAGACGCGGCGGTTCAATCTAAAACGAACGAATAAGAATAAGTGCTTAATATTCCTCCCGCGTCACGCGGGCGATGGTCAGGACGTTGACTTCTTTCGCGTCCGCGTCCAGCAGGGCTTTGGCGCAGGCGTTGAGCGTGGCGCCGGTCGTGTAGACGTCGTCGATCAGCAGAATGCGGGCACCTTCGATTTTACCGGCTTGGCGCGGCTTGGCGGCGAAGGCGCCGCGCACGTTCTTGTCGCGCATGGCGTGGCTCAATCCTTTTTGCGGCAAGGTCGCGCGGGTGCGGTGCAGGGCGTCGGGCAGGCAGAGCTTGTTTGTGCGCTTGGCGATTTCCTGCGCCAGAATGGCGGATTGATTGAAGCGGCGCTCGCGCAGGCGCTTGGTGTGCAGCGGCACGGGGACGATGATATCGGTCTGCGTGATCAGGCCTGCGCCCGCGCGCAGTATCCATGGCACGAAGGTATGCACGGCGTGCAGGCGGTCGCCGTATTTGAAGTCGAGCACCAATTGGCGGCTGGCGTCGTTATAGACCACGGCCGCGCGCGCCTGCGTGAACAGCGGTTCGCGCTCGAGGCAGGCGGCGCAGAGGCTGCCGTCAGCCATGTCGAAGGCAAAGGGCAGGCCGCAGGTCTTGCAGAACGGCGCCTCGATGAACTGGAGCTGCGCCCAGAACGCAGGCGCGATCATGCCCTGCGCATCCACGATCTCGCCCGTCCCGACGCAGCGCGGCGGGAGCAGAAGGTCGAGGGCGGCACGGAACAAACGGGTCAGCATGCGGGCAAAATAGCGGAATAACGTTTACATATCAATACCCGATGAAAGCGGCGATGACAATTGGGGCAGAGGGCGTGTAAACTCACAAGATGTCTGAGTCCAAAGGCGAAAAACCGGAAATCAAGGAAGAGGTGGCGGCGAGCATCCGCAACTTCTCCGCGCGCGCGAAAGATGGCGTGCCGCGCCAGCTGCTCGCGCTGCCGGAACTGATCCAGCAAAAGGCTGCGCTGATCTCGGCGCACTTCCTGCTGTCGCCGGGCTCGAAGATCGTCGACGTCGCCTGCGGCACGGGCGAGGTGACGCTGGCGCTGGCGCTGCTCAACCCGCATTCGGAATATATCGGTATCGACCCCGACGCCGCCGCGATCGAGGCCGCGCGCAAGAACTGCCGCGCGCCGAACCTCAGCTTCCGCGTCTCCGACCTCTCGATGCCCGACATCGAGGACGAGAGCCTCGACGGCCTTGTGAACGCCAACGTGCTGCACCATGTCTATTCCGACGCGGGCTACAACGCCGACGACGTCATCCGCCTGCTCGAGGCGCAGCATGCCAAGCTGAAACCTGGCGGCACCATGGTCATCCGCGACTACATGATGCCGCCCGATGGCGACTACGTGCTGCTGGAACTGCCGAGCACGCCGAGCCGCGGCAACACCGTTGCTGACCTTTCCGATGCCGACCTGCTCATCCTGTTCTCCCAATCCGCGCGGCCGCTGCCGTCGGGCGGAAGCGAGGGCTTCTTCATCGAGGAACTGCGCCAGCGCCGCGAGTCCACGCGCCTGTTCCGCCTGTCGCACAAGTGGGCGGTTGAGTTCGTGCAGCGCAAGAACTACCGCGCCAACTGGGCGAACGGCATCAAGCAGGAATACACCTTCTTCACTTATCAGGATTTCCGCCGCGAGATGGCGCGCATCGGCCTGCGCATGACGTTCTCCGCGCCGTACTGGAACCCGTGGATTGTCAAGAACATGTATAAAGACCGCTTCCGCCTTTATACCGAGGATTACCGCCCGCTCGGCTGGCCGGCGACGAATTACTTCATCGTCTCGCAGAAAGTCGCGGACAAACAAAGCATGGTGCTGGAAGAACGCCGCCCGTCGCAGAACCCCGTTGGCGACCTGCAGATCATGGTGGTGCGCGATAAGAAGAGCGGGCAGGTACACGAACTCGTCAAGCGCCCCGGCGAATATTGCGACGTGGTGCCCTATCGCGTCACGCCCGACAACCGCCTGATGGTCTTCGTGCGCGGCGGCTATCCGCGCCCGATCGTCAACGCGGTCAGCCGCGGCAGCCATAACCTCGACGGCAAGAAGTGGTCGGGCCACCTCGTTGAGCCGATCTCGATGAACTGCGAAGGCATGACCGAGGAAGTCGAGCACAACCGCGAGATGATCTTCGACTGCGTGCGTGCCTACGCCGGCCTGCGCCCGAAATCCGACGATACGTGGCACGTGGGCGCGACCTATTTCCCGTCGCCCGACCGCATCGACGAAGCCATCGAGCCGGTCTTCGTCGAGGTCGAGAACCCGTTCAAGACCTCATGGCCCGTCGCGGGCGAAAAGGGCGCGCGCTTCGCCGAGATGGGCTCAATTATTGAGCTGGATGGCGCCGACATTATTTTGGCGTCGCAAGTCGGCCTTCTGCCCGAGCCGCGCCTTGAAATGCACGTGATTTCGCTGATGGAACGCTACGGCATCCAGACGCCGCCGTGGCTGGGCGAGCGCATCCCGCAGATCCAGCCGCAGGACGTCAAGGTTTACGAGCCGGAAGAACTGCTGGCCGAAGCCGAGAAGGCCGAGTTCGAGAAAGAAAACCGCGCCCCCGTCCACCTCAAGCCGGTCAAGGCCGTCTTCGTCGAGGAAGGCAAGGTCGGCCGCACCACGCGCGGGCTGTCGGCGCAGGACATCGAGTTCGTCGTCACCGACGATGGCGTGGAGAACATCGCCATCGTCGTGCCGATGACGCGCGACTGGGACAACAACCTGCTTGTCGCGCTCGAGCCGAAAGTCATGCCGGTGCCCAACCGCCTCGGCGGCGACGGCATCACGCTGAACGCGCCCAGCTTCGTGCTGCCGCGCGATGTCAAGGACGTCGACGACGCCAAGGCCTTTATCGCCGCCAAGTTCAAGGTGCCGGTGGAGCAGGTGGCCTCGCTCGGCGAAAGCTATTTCACCCACGTGGGCGTCACGCCGCAGCGCATCTATCCCTTCACCGTCACGGCGCCGCCGGGCGCGGTCAAGGGCTTCGGCGCGAAGTATGTCATGATGAAGAAGCTCGGCCGCCTGCTCGGCTTCACCCACCGCCAGGGCATGGTCAACATCAAAGCCTTCGCGCGCATCCAGATGATGAGCGACATCAACCACGGCATGCAGACGCAGCGCGACTTGACCACGGCGAAGGAAAAGACCTATGCGCTCTCGACCGACAAGGTCGCGCTCGGCGCGAAAGACGCGGGCTATACCGGCGTGCCATCGCGCATCCTCGGCGAACGCGGCGCGATGAAGCCGCCCGAGCCGGAAGCCGCTGGCGGCCGCCGCCTGAGCCAGAGCTACACCCAGGCCAAGATGAACGTGCGCAAGATGGCCGGTTTCGACAACCTCAACAAGGGCATCATCGAGATCGCGCGCTCGCTGCACAAGCAGAACGAGAAGGACGAGCCTCTGCCCGTGCCGCCTGAACCGGGCAAGCCGCGCCAATGATCGAAGTCTTCGACCGCCGACTCTTGCGCGCCCGCCGCGACCGCGCCGCCGCAGGCGCCGACGATTTTGGTTTCCTGTTCGCCGAGACGGCGGAACGGCTACTCGATCGCCTCTCGCTCGTGAAACGCGAATTTCCGCTGGTGCTCGATCTCGGCGCGGCGCACGGTCTGTTATCGACGCAACTGGCGCGGCGGGCGGGGACGCAGGATGTGATCTCGCTTGATACGTCTTTCAACATGGCGCGGCGGGCAGGTGGACTGGCGGTCGTGGGGGATGAGGACTTCCTGCCACTGCAGCCGGCGCGCCTTGATGCCGTCGTCAGCAACCTTGGGCTACAGTGGGTCAACGATTTACCGGGCGCATTGTTACAAATCAAACAGGCGCTGAAGCCTGACGGCTTGTTCCTTGCCGCGATGGTCGGCGGCGAGACGCTGCACGAATTACGCCAGTGCCTGATGGAAGCCGAGCTTGCGGTGACGGGCGGCGTGTCGCCGCGCGTGTCGCCCTTTATCGATCCGCGCGACATGGGCGCGCTGATGCAGCGCGCGGGATTCGCACTGCCGGTGATCGACAGCGACATGATTACGGTGCATTACGACAGTGCCCTGCGCCTGATGCGCGACCTGCGCGGCATGGGCGCGGCGAATGCGACCTTCAATCGCCTCAAGCGCCCGACGCGTCGCGCGGTGCTGTTCGAGGCGGCGCGGTTGTATCAAGAGAAATTCGCCGATGCCGAGGGTCAGCTGCCCGCGACATTCCATGTCGTCTACGCCATCGGCTGGGCGCCGCACGCGAGCCAGCCGCAGCCGCTCAAGCCCGGCAGCGCGCAAATCCGTCTTGCGGATGCGCTCTCCGCGGTCGAAGTTCCGGCTGGGGAAAAAGCGGGCGGTTAACGCGCCGCGCAGAGGAAATAATTTACGTCGAGATCGTCCGCGCTGATGCTGAAGCGCCCGTCGAGCGGGTTGAACACGAGGCCGCTGACGTCGGTCGGCGCAAAACCTTCGGGCGCGAGCAGGCGCGCGAGTTCGGAGGGCTTCACGAATTTCTTCCAGTCATGCGTGCCCGCAGGGACCCAGCGTAAAATATACTCCGCGCCCACGATGCCGAGCAGGAACGACTTCGGCGTGCGGTTGAGCGTGGAGAGGATAATCATCCCGCCTTTCTTCACCAGCTTGCAGCACGACTGGACGAAGAGGGCCGGGTCGGCCACATGCTCGACGATCTCGAGCGCGGTGACGACGTCGAACTTGCCCGTCATGTCCTCGGCCGTCGAGACGCGGTAGTCGATGTCGAGGCCCTGCTGTTTCGCATGCGTGCGCGCGGCCTTGATGTTCTCCGCGCCGGCATCCACGCCGGTCACTGCCGCGCCGAGGCGGCACAGCGGCTCGGCCACCAGCCCGCCGCCGCAGCCGATATCGGCGATGCTCAGGCCGGCGAGGGGCGCGAAGCCGTCATTATTAAGTGCAAAGTGTGCGCAGATGCGGTCGCGGAGGTAACCCATGCGCGCGGGGTTGAGGCGGTGCAGGGGCTTCATAGGCCCCGACTCGTCCCACCAGCGTGCGGCCAGCGCGTCAAATTGGCGCACTTCATCGGCATCCAGCGTGGAGCCTGAAAATTTTTTTCGTGCCGTGTTGCCCTTTTTGGCCATCGAACGCGCTCCTTCAGCACTTTGGTTCTAAACGGTTTTATACATAGATCAACAGCTCCTTAACAATATGCTCAATTTGAAGTTTTCCCTATTTAACGAAGTTTTCATAGGCAGTGCGTATTTTCGGATTGGGGAAACTATTTGCTTCGATAATCAGGGGTTTAACGTTATGGAATTAGGTTTCAACCACGCAGCGAACGATGACCGTCAGGCCACCGCCTCGGTGGACAGCTTGCGCGGGCAGGCGCTCAAGCGCCTCGCGGGTGCGGAACAGCGTCTTCAGACCCAAGGCGTCAATCCGCGCACCGCACGCGCCGCCGACTCGCTCGGCGACATGGGGCTGCTCGGCACGCTGATCCTCGGCATGGTCGCCGGCGGCCCCTTCATGTCGATGCTGCATGCGCACTTCCCGGCGATCGACGCTTTCAACGCCGCTTCCTTCGCGCCGTGCATCGACGGCGTCTCGTACCTGCGCGACCAGGCGGCGGAAGGTTACCGCGCGCGCCGCGTCAACGCTTTCTATCCCGAAGGCCGCCGCCGCGAGGCGCATGCCGCGGCCAAGGTCGGCCAGAAATTCAACCTTGTCTCGGCCAACCAGAACAACAGCTTATCCTTCGACACGCAGGCCGACATCGCCTGTATGTGCGAGATCCTCGATATGCTCGATACGCTCGAGCGCGAAGGCGTCACCGAAGTGACGCTCGACAAGGCCGGCGCGGTTCATGCAGAATTGAAGCAGGCGTTGCGCCGCAAGGGCGACAAGAACACCGTCAGCGTCAAAATGGGGGCTTGATATGGACAAGAAGCAGCTCGACGATTACCTCAAGATGATAGACCTCGGCAGCGATGTTGATGCTGCAATGGGCCTGCGCGCCGCGCAGAAGCTGTTCGCGGACGAGGGCGTCTCAATCGCCGCCGCGTTGCGCTTCGCTGCGGATCATATCGACAAGCTGCGGCCCGCCGCACCGGCCGCACCTGCGCCCGCTGCCGCGCCGGCGCCGTCAAAGCCGTCGGTGCCAGGCGCCGCGGAATGCCGCTTCGTGCAGCCGGGCGTGATCGAGATCGCAGGCAGCTCTTATGCACTGCCGGGCGCTGCCGCTGCCGCCGCACAGGAAATTGCCGTCAACATGATGGATGCGCTGGTCGCCGCCAGCCTCAACAAGAGCCGCTTCAAGCTCAAGCTCGTCGACGTCAAGAACGGGCGCGGCGAGATCGAGCAGACGATCCTGCAGGCCGAATACGAACGCGCCGGCATGACGCCCGTACGCATCTGGACGAACGGGCGCGGCGAAGTGGGCACGCTTGCGGCCTTGCTGCGCAAGGCGATGGCCGAGCGCTTGCCGGATCTGGCCGGTTGATTAAACGCTGATATCGAGAAGTCGGCCCGCACCCGAGGCGTTCTTCGCCGCCGGGTGCGCGAACTTGTAGCTGTCGCTCTGGCTCGCCGGATCGGGGAGAGACGTGGTCGTCCGCGTCGTGCCGTCGGCATAGGTGACAGTCGTGGTCACGGAACCGTCGGCATTGGTTGTCGTCGTTTGCGACTTGACCGTGGCCGCAGCGGGCGCGCTTGTCGATGCGGTTGTCGGAGGTGAAATGGAAGAAATGCCAGCCATCCTTTATTGTATCACGCTGAAAATAGTGCCGTCAACGCAGCCCTAGAAACCCTTGATCGCAATCGTCAAGCCTTCGTCGGTGGGCAGCAGGATGCTGGTGTACTTGGCAGGATCGGCAAGGCGCTGGTTGAAGGCGCGCATGGCGGCGCGGGCGGCGGGGCGCACGCGCTCGATCTCCGCGTCGTTCCAGACGGCATCGAACAGCAAGGTATTGTCGCCGACGATGAGGCCGCCCATGCGAATGTTCTTTTCGGCCCAGTCGAGGTAGTCGGCATAGTGCAGCTTGTCGGCGTCGATGAAGATCATGTCGAAGGGGCCTTGCAGCGCGGCGAGCACCGCGCGCGCATCGCCTTCGTGCAGGGTGATCTTGGGGTGCAGGCCGATATTCTTGCGGGCGAGGCTGGCGCGGGTGGGGTCTTTCTCGATGGTCTGGACATGGCCGCCGTCGGGCAGGGCCTTCGCCATCCACAGCGCGGAAGAGCCGGCGAGCGTGCCGACCTCCACGACCGTCTTCACGCCTGCGAGCTTGATAAGCAACTGAAGCAGCTTGCCTTCCTCGGGCAGGATGCCGATCTCCGTGTCTGGCCGGACGGCGAGGACGGGCGCGTCGGCGGCGAAGAGGCGGCGGATGTAATCGAGACGGTCTTTGAACATGTTCTTTCCCAAAGCTGGCATCCCATGTTAGTCTCGCGGCAACCTTTTTGAAAGACGCAAAACATGACCTCTCTCCGCATCAACGAACACGCCGCCCGCCGCCTGAAGCTCGGGTACCCGTGGATCTTCCGCTCCGAACTGGTGGCCGCCCGCGAAATCGCGGGGCTTGAGGCCGGACAGGTCGTCGACTATGTGCGCGAAAAGGGCGAATTCGTCGCGCGCGGTTTCTTCAATCCCAAGCCGCAGTTGGTCGGCCGCGTGCTGACGCAGGATTCCAATGCCGAGATCAATGCGCGCTTCGTGAAGAACCGCGTCGCCTCGGCGCTCGCACTGCGCGAGAAGCTCTATGCCCAACCCTATTACCGCCTGGTCCATGCCGAAAGCGACGGGCTGCCGGGCCTGATCGTCGACCGCTATGGCGACGTCGTCGTCTGCCAGGTCAACACGGCGGGAATGCAGGTCTTGTGGCCGCACGTTGAAGCCGCGCTGCAATCGCTGGTCAAGCCGGGCGCCATCGTGCTGCGCAACGACACCGGCGCGCGTGAAGTCGAAGGGCTTGAAGAAGAAAAGCGCGTCATCGGTACGCTGCCGAAAGAGGGCGTCACCATCGTCGAGAACGACACGCGCTTCCACGTCGACGTGACCGAAGGGCAAAAGACCGGCTGGTTCTTCGACCAGCGCGAAAACCGCGCATGGGTCGCGCAGCTCTCCAAGGGCGCGCCGATGATCGACATTTTCTGCCATACCGGCGGCTTCGGCGTCACGGCGCTGCGGCATGGGGCGGAGAGTGCGACTTTTGTCGACAGCTCCGCGCCTGCGCTGGCGATGGTCGCCAAGAACGCCGCGCTCAACGGCTTTGAAGCCAAGGCCAAGACGGTCGAGGGCAAGGCCTTCGACGTCATGGAAAAGATGGCGGGCGAGGGGCGCACGTTCCCCGTCGTCTCCGTTGATCCGCCCGCCTTCATCAAGGCGCGCAAGGACATGGCTGCGGGCATGCGCGGCTATGCGAAACTGGCGAAGCTGTCGGAGCCGCTGGTGGCCAAGGGCGGTTACCTCTACTTCGCCTCGTGTTCCTCGCACGCCGACGCCAATGAACTCGCCGATGCCGTCACCGAAGGCATGTCGAAATCCGGCCGCGCCTTCCAGCTCATCAAGGTGACGGGTGCGGCGCCCGACCATCCCGTGCAGCCGCTGCTACCCGAGACGAGCTACCTGAAGGGCCTGACCTTCCGCTTCATGGATTAAAATTCTCCCTCTCCCTCCGGGAGAGGGAGTCAGAGAAGGGTTCCTCGTAATACCGCACTCGCAATCGTGAAATAAATCACGAGGCCGGTCACGTCGACCAGCGTCGCCACGAAGGGCGCGGAGGCGGCGGCGGGGTCGAAACCCGCGCGGCGCAGCAGCATGGGCAGCATGGAACCCATCAAGGATCCCCACGTCACGATGCCGATCAGGCTGCACCCGACCGCCATCGCCAGCAGCGGATAGTGCTCGCCATACAGCGTCTCGCGCGCGGGCCAGAAGAAGATGCGGGCGGTGCCGACAAGGCCGAGGATGGCGCCGAGCGCCAGCCCCGCCGCGCTTTCGCGGCAGAACACGCGCCACCAGTCGCGCAGGCGCACTTCGCCGAGCGCCATCGCGCGGATGATCAGCGTCGTTGCTTGTGATCCTGAGTTGCCGCCCGACGACATGATGAGCGGCACGAAGAGCGCAAGCACCACAGCCTTCTCGATCTCGTGTTCATAGACGCCCATCGCGGTCGCGGTGAACATCTCGCCGATGAAAAGGGCGAGCAGCCAGCCTGCGCGCTTCTTGATCATGTCGCGCAGGGAAATCTTGAAATACGGCTCGTCGAGGGCTTCCATACCGCCCATTTTCTGGATGTCTTCCGTCGCCTCTTCCTGCACGACATGGACGACGTCGTCGATGGTGACGATACCTTTCATGTGGCCCGCAGCGTCGAGCACGGGCAGGGCGCGGTGCTCCTTGCTCGCGAAGATGCGGGCGATCTCTTCCTGCGGCTGGTGCTCGCGCACGAAGGCGACTTCGCTGCGCGGGGTCATGACGTCGTCCACAAGCCGGGTGCCGGGCGCGTTGAACAGCTCACGCAAGGACACCGCGCCGAGCAGCAGTTGGTCGCGGTCGAGCACATAGGCGTAATAGATCGTCTCGACCTGCGCGCGCGTCTGTTCGCGTAGATAGCGCAGCGCCTCGTCGACCGTCATGCCGGCGCGCAGGCGGGCGTAGCGCGGATTCATCAAGCCGCCGGCCACGTCTTCCTTGTAGGCGAGCAGGCCGAGCACGTCGGTCAGCGTCTGCGTATCCAATTGCGCGAGCGTGGCTGCGCGGTATTCCTCGGGCAATTCCTGGATCATGTCGGCGGCGTCGTCGGGCGGCAGGATACGGATCCACGCGCGGCGGTCGGCCTCGGGCAGGCAGCAGAACAGGGCGGCCTGGTCAGCGCCGTGCACGCGCAGGAAGAGCTCCTCGGCGCTGTGGCGCTCCAGCTTCTGGAACGCGGCCTGCTGTTCATCGACGTGCATCGAAGGCCAGTCGGCGAGCAGCTGTTCGATTTCCTGATCGGTCAGGAAGACAGGTTTCTTACGCGTCATGGCCGTCTCCGTTCAGGATGCGGGCGGCGGCAGCGGTATAGGTGCCGTCGTCGTTATGGATGATTGTGCCGGGTTGCAGGACGATCGGCGCGTAGCGCTCTTTCCGCGCGGTGACGATGACGCGCTTGGCGTCTTCGCCCGCATGCGACCAGAGCGGGTGCACGACAAGGCTGCCGAACCAGCGCTTCTTTTCCAGAGCCACGACGACGTCGTCAAGGCGGTCGGCGCGGTGGATCATGGTCAGGTGCCCGCCTTGCTTGAGCTTGCGGTGGGCGTATTTGACCCAGTCGTCCAGCGTCGCGCTCTCGCCGTGCGAGGCGGCCTTGATCTTCTCCGGCGAAGGGGTATGCGACCCGGCCTCCAGATAAGGTGGATTAGTAAGAACGACATTAAAGCCATTGTCTGGAATGAATTTTTCATTGCACAAATCGCCCTGGAAGAACTGCGCAACGGCGGAAAAGCGGTTGAGCACGGCGTTTTGCAGGGCGATGTCGACCAAATCCTGCTGAATATCGATACCAATCAAATTGATATTCGGATTTCTTGATAAAGCGCATAAGCCGGCGGAACCGACGCCGCAGCCCGCATCCAGCACGCGGTCGCCATCCTTGAGCGGCGCGGCGGCGGCGAGGAAGACAGTGTCGATGGAGGCGTGGAAGCCCACCTTCGGCTGCAGCAGCTTGACCTTGCCGCGCAGGAGGGTGGTTTCGATGATCTCGAGGCCGTCGGTCTTTTTGGTCATGTGCCACCGCAGGATTCGTATTTACATACCCCTTTGAGTACTTTAAAAATATGGCATTTACAAGAAGGGATGGCCAGATGGATTACGCGAAGCTGCCGACGGGCCGCAATGTTCCGACCGACGTCTATGCCTTGATCGAGATCGCCAAGGACCAAGGCCGCGTCAAATACGAATTCAACACCAAGGCCGGCGTGATGATGGTCGACCGCCTGCGCAAGTCGGAACTGACATACCCGGTCAACTACGGCTGCATTCCGCAGACGATCTCCGACGACGGCGACCCGCTTGACATCCTCGTGCTCTGCGACCCGCTGCAGACCGGCACCGTCATCGCGGTGCGCCCGGTCGCCGTGCTGATCATGGAAGACGAGAAGGGCAAGGACGTCAAGATCATCGCCGTGCCGTCGTCCGACGTGTCCTCGGAATACGACCATATCCAATGCCTCGCCGACCTGCCGGTGCGCGCGGTGGCGGAGATCGAAGGCTTCTTCAAGCACTACAAGGACAAAGAAGGCGGCAAGGGCAAGTATTCCATCGTCTCCGGCTGGGAAGACCTGGCCAGCGCGCACAAGTACATCAACGAAAGCATCGCCCGCGCCAATCCGCCCGCAAAAAACAACACGCCGCCCAAGCCCAATCTATGAAACCCGCCGCCGCATCCCGCGCTTCCGCGCCCGTCAACCCGCTCGACCAGATGGCCGAGCTGCTCAAGCCGGACATGGCCGCCGTCAACGCGCTGATCATCGACCGCATGCAATCGGGCGTGCCGTTGATCCCGCAACTGGCCGGGCACTTGATCGCCGCGGGCGGCAAGCGCATCCGTCCCTTGCTGACGCTGGCTTCCGCCGCGCTCTGCGGGTATCAGGGTACGCGCCAGCATAAGCTCGCGGCTTGCGTCGAGTTCATCCATACCGCCACGCTGCTGCACGACGACGTCGTCGATGAAAGCGATCAGCGCCGCGGGCGTTCCAGCGCCAATGCCATCTTCGGCAACGAGGCGGCGGTGCTGGTGGGCGATTTCCTGTTTAGCCGCTCGTTCCAGCTGATGGTCGAGGATGGCTCGCTCGACGTGCTGCGCATCCTCTCGACGGCCTCCGCCGTGATCGCGGAAGGCGAGGTGCTGCAGCTTTCCATCGCCAACGACCTCGCGACCGGCGAAGGCCTTTACTATCAAGTCATTCGCGCGAAGACGGCTGAGCTGTTCGCCGCCGCCTGCGAAGTCGGCGCGATCGTCGCGGGACGTCCCGCATCGGAAGCCGCCGCGATGCGCGAATACGGCATGTGCCTCGGCATCGCGTTCCAGATTTCCGACGATGTGCTCGACTACGCCGCTGACGGCGCGACGCTCGGCAAGTCGCTCGGCGACGATTTCAAGGAAGGCAAGATGACCTTGCCCGTCATCAAGGCCGTTGCGAAGGCTGACGCGTCCGAACTCGAATTCTGGGCGCGTACTCTGCGCGACGTGAAGCAGGAAAAGGGCGACTTCGCCCGTGCCCTCGGCCTGCTCCAGCGCCACGGCATGCTGGAGGCTGCCATCAAGGACGCCTATGCTTACGCCCAGCGCGGCATCGACGCCCTGAAAACCCTGCCCGACGGCCCGTTGAACCAGTGCCTCAAGGACCTGATCGTCTTCGCGGTCGAGCGCGAGTATTAATTGACAGATACCCTAAAGGGGTATAGAAAGAGCCTCCGTCGGACTGTAGCGCAGCCTGGTAGCGCGCTTGCTTCGGGAGCAAGAGGCCGGGGGTTCGAATCCCCCCAGTCCGACCATTTTTCCCGTGAACCACAAAGGTTTCTGATGCGCCGCATCCTTGCAAAAACCATGAGCTACGGCGTCATGCACCTGTTGGTGACGTTCTGCATTTCGTGGTTCGTCAGCGGCAGCCTGCACATCGCCCTCGCCATCTCGATGCTCGAGCCGGCGGTGCAGATTTTCTTCTTCAGCGTGCACGAGTATTTCTGGACGAAACACAACCCCGGCCAGCCCAATCCGCACCGCGGCTGCTGCTCAGCTGTCGTCGATTTTTCAAAGATCATTGATTTTATTGGGAAAAAATAGGCGCAAGTTCTGAAAATCCGGTTGACAACCAGCGAAAAACCCTTATATTTCCTGCATTCCCGAGAAAGAGGGACGGCTTAGGTGCCTATCCCCGTCATTCCCATGAGGGTCTGAACTATCGGGACAATTTGAAGAAGAAAGCAATACAATGGCTAAACGTACGCAAGCAAAACACAAAATTGACCGCCGCATTGGCGCGAACCTCTGGGGCCGCGCGAAGTCGCCTTTCATCAAGCGCGAATACGGCCCGGGCCAGCACGGCCAGAACCGCAAGAAGCCGACCGACTTCGGCACCCAGCTGATGGCGAAGCAAAAGCTGCGCGGCTACTACGCGAACATCGGCGAAAGCAAGTTCTACCGCTATTACGAAGAAGCAGTCCGCCGCCGCGGCGACAGCTCGCACAACCTGATCGAGCTGCTGGAGCGCCGTCTGGACGCGACCGTCTACCGCATGAAGCTCGTGCCGACCATTTTCGCGGCACGCCAGTTCGTCAACCACGGCCACATCCTCGTCAACGGCAAGCGCGTCACCATTCCTTCCTACTCCCTGAAGGACGGCGACGTCCTCGAAGTGAAGGAAAAGTCGCGCCAGCTGCCTCTCTACATCCAAGGCTCCACCGAAGCGGGCCGCGAAGTTCCGGGCTACCTGGAAGTCGACCACGCTGCCGGCAAGGGCAAGTTCATCCGCGCGCCGAAGCTGGAAGAAGTTCCGTACCCGGTCCAGATGGAACCCCACCTCATCATCGAATTCTATTCCCGTTAATAGAGTTCCGACTGAAACAAAAAAGCCGCTCCGAAAGGGGCGGCTTTTTTTATTCTCCCTCTACCGCGACAGCGGGAGAGGGAAGGGGCCCATGCGTCAGCATGGGAAGGGTGAGGGATTGTCCCGGTGTTGAGTGCGGGGAATCCTCACCCCAACCCTCTCCCGCGCGCGGGAGAGGGCGTTATTCCGGTTTCCTGCCGCGTTTGCCGGTGAGGCTGGAGATGATGCCGTGCAGCGTGCGGACGTCCTGCTGCGTCGGCGCGGCGCGGTAGAAGAAATTCTTGATGTTGCGCCACGTGGTGGGCTTCTGGTCGATGCTGCGGAAGAATCCGCGCGTGGTCAGCTCTTCGTCGAGCTGCTTCATGAGAAAGTCGATCTCTTCCTTCTTCGCCGGCGCGCTGTCGCTGAAATCGGGGGAGACGGGGATGACGGTGAACGGGTTGTCCGCCGACAGCCACGAGAAGCACACCAGCAGCACGGCCTGCGCGAGATTCAGCGACGAGAAGCCGGGATTGAGCGGGATGTTGAGGATCGCGTTGGCCTGCGCGATGTCGTCGTTCTCCAGCCCCGTGCGTTCGCGGCCGAAAAGGATGCCGCATTTTTGCGTGCCGCCCGCGTTGCGCTGGCGGATGGCGGCGGCGGCCGTGTCGGTCGAGAAAATATCCTTCACCATGCCGCGCGGGCGGGCGGTGGTGGCGAGCACGAATTCAAGGTCGGCGATGGCGGCCTCGACGCTGTCGAAAATCTTCGCGTTGTCGATCACCTCGGTCGCGCCGGAGGAACTGGCGATTGCGCGCTCGTTCGGCCAGCCGTCGCGCGGCTTGACGATGCGGAGCTCGGTGACGGCGCAGTTGAGCATCGCGCGCGCGCACATGCCGATGTTCTCGCCCAACTGCGGCTCGACGAGGATGATCGCCGGCGCGAGGGGCAGTTCTTTCACGAGTTGCTGCGAGGTATCGGTGCCGGCCATGGGGCGCTTACGCCGCCTTCAGCCGTTCCAGCACGCGCTGGCGGCCGATAAGGGGGAGAAGTTCCTTGAGGTCGGGGCCGTGTTGCTGGCCGGTGATGGCCTGGCGCAGCGGCATGAAGAGTTCTTTGCCCTTGCGGCCGGTCTTTTCCTTGACGGCGCCGGCCCATTTTTCCCACGTCGTGCTGTCCCACGGGTCGGAGGGAAGAAGCTCGGCGGCGGCTTGCGCGAAGCCTGCGTCCTCGATGACCGGCGTGACCGGGCCCTTGGCGACCTGCCACCAGTCCTTCACGTCGGGCAGCAGCTCGAGGTTGGGGCGCACGGCGTGCCAGAAGGCTTCGTCGATGTCGCCCATGCCCATCGCGCCCAGGCGGTCTTTCACGTCCTTGAATTCGGTCTTGTGCAGGATTTTCGCGTTAAGGCGATAGAGTTCTTCTTCGTCGAACTTCGGCAGGTTGCGCGAGAACTTGGCGAAGTCGAAGTTACCGATCACGTCGTCGATCGACAGGATCGGCTCGATGGGATCGGAGGTGCCGATGCGCGAGATCAGGCTGATCAGCGCCATGCGCTCGACGCCGACTTCCTCGGCCAGCGACTTGATGCCGAGCGAGCCTTTGCGCTTGGAGAGCTTGCCTCCTGCCATGTCGCCGAGCAGCGTGACGTGGGCGAGCTGCGGCGGCTTGGCGCCGAGCGCCTCGAACATCTGCACGTGCGAGGCAGAGTTGGAGACGTGGTCTTCGCCGCGTACGATGTGCGTGATGCCGAAGTCGATGTCGTCGATGACCGAGCAGATGTGGTAGAGCGGGCGGCCGTCGGCGCGCACCAGCACGGGGTCGGACATCAGCGCGCCGTCGAACTTCACTTCGCCGCGCACCATGTCCTGCCAGACGATCGGCTTGTGTTCCAGCTTGAAGCGCCAGTGGGGCTTGATGCCTTTGGCTTCGAATTCCTTTTTCTGCGCGTCGGTGAGCGACAGCGCCGCGCGGTCGTAGACGGGCGGCAGGCCCTGCGTCAGCTGCGTCTTGCGCTTGAGCGCGAGTTCTTCTTCGCTCTCGTAGCAGGGGTAGAGGCGGCCGCTGTCCTTCAGCTTTTGCAGCGAGACGTTATAAGCCTCGTCGCGGTCGCGCTGGCGGGCGAAACGGTCCCAATCAAGGCCCAGCCACTTCATGCCGGACATGATGTCGTCGACGTTCTCTTCCTTCGAGCGCTCGAGGTCGGTGTCGTCGATGCGCAGCATGAAGTTGCCCTTGTTCTTGCGCGCGAACAACCAGACGATCAGGGCCGTGCGGGCGCTCCCGACGTGCAGGATACCGGTGGGGCTAGGCGCGAAGCGAACATTGACGGTCATGGGCGTAAAATCCTTAAAGTTCAGAGTGTTGAGCCTAACATAATCGCCCCGCAAAAGCCAAGTCGTAGATTTTTTACAGAATTAATTAGCACTTAACATATGATTGATAGAATGGATGCAGTCTATGAATCCGGGGGAAAAGGGGGAGGCATGTCATTATCAAGGGAGTTTAACGCGCTGACTGGCAAAGTCGTCAGTCTTGCTGAATTCCGTGCGCGCCTGATGGAAGAGGGGTTGGATCCCGATACGAACATATCTCCGACGCAGGAGCAGGTGACGCGCAAGGTGCTGAAACTGGAAGCGGAGGGGGAGGATTTAAGCGATCTTCAGCCGTCCGTCTATCTCTCCGGTTCCAGCGTGAAGATGATCGAGGAAAAGGCGCTGAGCGCCGACAATGAGGACATCGCCTACGCCCGCATCGCCGACGAGATGAAGGCGCAGACGCGCGACGGCTATTTCGACGTTTTCCCGGCGGCCAAGATCATGGCGCTGTTTCACGACGACCAGAAGATGGTGGCCGGATACATCCGCGCCGCCAAGGCCTGTGCCGACCATCGTCAGAAGGTCGAGGCGGGCGAGCTGCGCGACGCGCTCTCCATCTTTGAGAAGACGGCGCGCCGGGTCGAAGCGAAGTTCGGAATCTAGTCAACCCCAACCGAGAAAGAAGAACGGATGAAGAAGAAATTCAACAAGACTAAAAAAGCTCCCAAAATGATGGCCGCACGCGAGACGCCAAAGCGGGAGACGCCGCCGCAGGCCGACCGCCGGAGCGATGTGATGCACGACGCTGCCCGCAAGGCCGGCATCTTCCTGCCAGACCCGCGCCGCCGCCCCTGACGGCGCTTACTTCGTCGCAATATCCGTGAACTTGTTGATGATCGGGTAACGCCGGTCGCGGCCGAAGGCGCGGCGGCTGATCTTCACGCCGGGGCAGGCCTGGCGGCGCTTGTATTCGGCGCGGTCGAGCAGCTTCCAGACGCGGTTGACCGTCTCCGGCGTGTGGCCGCGCGCGACGATTTCCTCGAGGCTCATTTCCTGTTCGACGAGGCAATAAAGGACGTCGTCCAGCACGTCGTAGGGCGGCAGGCTATCCTGGTCCTTCTGGCCGGGCTTGAGCTCGGCCGAGGGCGGCTTGGTGATGATGCGCTCTGGGATCACGCGGCCTTTGGGGCCGAAGCCGCCTTCCGGGTAGTGCTCGTTGCGCCAGCGGCAGAGATCGAAGACGATCATTTTATAGACGTCCTTGAGCGCGTTGTAGCCGCCGCACATGTCGCCGTAGAGCGTCGCGTAGCCGACCGACATTTCCGACTTGTTGCCGGTCGAGAGCACCATGTAGCCGGTGGAGTTCGACAGGGCCATCAGCAGCATCCCGCGCGAGCGCGCCTGCAGGTTCTCGGCGGTGATGCCGATGTTCTGCGTGGCCGCTTCCTTGATCATGACGTCGAAGGCGTCCATTGCGGGCTTGATGGCGACGCTGCCGTGCTTGATGCCGAGCAGGCCGCTGCATTCCGCCGCGTCGTCGAGGCTGTCTTGCGAGGTGTAGGGCGAGGGCATCATGAAGCAGCGCACGCGATCCGCGCCGAGCGCGTCGACGGCGATGGCGGCCGAGAGCGCGCTGTCAATGCCGCCCGACATGCCGAGCAAGACGCCGGGGAAGCCGAGCTTGTTGACGTAGTCGCGCAGGCCGAGAACAAGCGTGTGATAGATGCTCTCCAGCCCTTCGTAAACGGTATGCGATGTTTCGCAGGACTTGCACGTCCATGCGTCGCCGGTCTCCCAGATCGTTGTGGTGACGTATTCGCGGTGGGTCGGCAACTGCGTCAGCACCGCGCCCTTGGCGTCGAGCACGAAGGAGCCGCCGTCGAACACGAGTTCATCCTGCCCGCCGACCTGGTTGACGTAGAGGAGGGGCAGACCGGTCTCGTTCACGCGCGCGCGGGCGTGCTGCAGGCGGACGGGGAACTTGTCGACTTCGAAGGGGCTGCCGTTCGGCACGACGAGGATTTCCGCGCCGCCGGCCTTGAGGTTCGCCGCAACTTCGGGGAACCACATGTCCTCGCAGGTCATGACGCCGAGCTTGCGGTTCTTGAACGTGACGGCCTCGGGCAGTGGGCCGGCGGAGAAGACGCGCACTTCGTCGAAGACGCCGTAGTTGGGCAGGTTGTGCTTGAAGCGCTTGGCCGCGATCTTGTGGTCGTGCAGCAGCAGGGCGGTGTTGTAAACGCGGCCATCGGTGTCGCGCCATGGCGCGCTGACCAGAAGCCCTGCGCCTTTGCCGTCGATCTCGGCGGCGAGTTTCTGCACGGCGTCCATCACGCGGTCGATGAAGAAGGGCTTGAGCACGAGGTCTTCGATCGGATAGGCGGTGACAACCATTTCGCTGAAGACGATCAGGTCGGCTTGTTCCTTGTGCGCGGCGTATACTTTTTTGATCTTCTCGATGTTGCCGGCGATATCGCCGACGGTCGGGTTCAGCTGCGCGAGCGTGACAGTGAAGTGCAGGGACATGGCTTATCCTTCCGTTGACAGGATGTCAGAGGCCGCGTCGCGACGGCGTTTGTAATTGGCATGCAGCTCGTCGGCGATCAGGAAGGCGAGTTCCAGCCCCTGGCTCGCGTTCAGGCGCGGGTCGCAGTGGGTGTGGTAGCGGTCGCCGAGGTCGTCGTCGGTGATGCGGTAGGCGCCGCCGACGCATTCGGTGACGTCTTGGCCCGTGAGTTCGAGGTGGACGCCGCCCGGGTGCGTGCCTTCGGCCGCATGCGCCGCGAAGAAATTCTTCACTTCGGCAAGGATGTTCTCGAACGCGCGCGTCTTGTAGCCGGACGACGAGGTATGCGTGTTGCCATGCATGGGGTCGCAGACCCACGTGACATCTCGGCCGGCGGCCTTGATCGCGCGCAGGAATTGCGGCAGGTGCGCGTCGACCTTTTCATGTCCCATGCGGCTGATGAGCGTGATGCGGCCCGCCTCGTTCTCGGGATTGAGGATGTCGAGCAGGCGCAGCAGGTCGTCGACGGGCAGGGAAGGCCCGCACTTGATGCCGATTGGGTTGCGCACGCCGCGCAGGAATTCCACATGCGCGCCATCGGGCTGGCGCGTGCGGTCGCCGATCCACAGGAAGTGCGCGGAGACGTCGTACCACTCGCCTGTCGTGCTGTCGACGCGGGTGAGGGCTTGTTCGTACGGCAGCAGCAGCGCCTCGTGCGAGGTGAAGAAATCGACTTCCTGCATCGCCGGCGTGTTCTCGGCGGTGATGCCGGCCGCGGCCATGAAGGCGAGCGCCTGATCCAGTCGGTGCGCGAGATCCTGATAGCGGTCGGCGAGCGGGTGGTCCTTGATGAAGTCCAGCGTCCACTTGTTGACGCGGTGCAGTGCGGCATAGCCCCCGTGCGCGAAGGCGCGCACAAGGTTTAGCGTCGCCGCTGACTGGTTGTAGGCCTGTATGATGCGCTGTGGGTCGGCGCGGCGCGCCTCGGGTGTGAAGGCGGTGCCGTTGATGATGTCGCCCTTGTAGCTGGGCAGGGTGACGCCGTCGCGCGTCTCGTTCTCCGCGCTGCGCGGCTTGGCGAACTGGCCGGCGATGCGGCCGAGTTTCACGATCGGCATGCCCGCCGCGAAGGTCATCACAATGGCCATCTGCAGAATGACGCGGAAAGTGTCGCGGATATTCTGCGGGTGGAATTCGGCGAAGCTCTCCGCGCAGTCGCCCGCCTGCAACAGGAAAGCGTCGCCCGCCGCGACCTTGGCCAGCGACTTCTTCAGGCGGCGCGCCTCGCCGGCGAAGACGAGCGGCGGGTAGTTCTTGAGCGTCTGCGTGACCGCCGCCAGCTCGTCCGGGTTGTCGTAGGCGGGCATATGTTTGGCGGGCTTGGTCTCCCAGCTATCGGGAGTCCAAGGGGAGGCGGGAGCGCTTTTGATCGTTTTGAGCATAATTCTTATCCTGTTGAAAAAGAAGACTACAGCCAGCCGCCCCCCATTTCAAGCGTGCCGAGGAGACCGCGAGGAGCGATTCTGGCCGCTGCGCCTTGTATTCACTCCCGGCGCAGGGAGATATTCTGTCAATTAATAGTGTGGCAAAGGAAAAAACTTTCGCGCCCCTCTCAATGACTACTTCAACTGATCGCCTTATGACGTTGGATTTTATCGGAGACCTTGCATTGCTCCAAGCCTTGGAATTTAATTTCTTTTTGCTGCCCAGCCCCGTGATCTTTCTCGGAAAAGCTGCTATAAGATTCCTTACGCTAAACAAAGGGGTTGTGGGGATGTACGTATTTTACGATACGGAAACGACGGGGCTAGACAAGGATTTTAGCCAGATCCTGCAGATCGCCCTCGTTTTCACCGACGACAACCTCAATATCCTCTCCACCAAGAAAGTCGAATGCCGCGTCTCGCCATGGACGGTGGCCTCGCCCGGCGCCCTGCTGACGACCGGCTTCATCCCCGACGACCTCAAGAACAACAAGCTCTCTCATTACGAGATGATGCGCGAAGTCGACACCTGGGCCCGCAGCCAGCATTGGCCGGTCCTCTTCGTCGGCTACAACAGCATGAATTACGACGAGCCGGTCTTCTCCAAGAACCTGTTCGAGAACCTGCTCGATGCCGACCTGACGCGTAGCCCCAACCCCGCCAACAGCCAGACCAACGGCCGCGGCGACGTGATGCTGATGGTGCGTGCGGCGATGATCTACATGCCCGGCGTGCTGACGCTCAACACGCTCAACGATTACGGCTCGCCGAGCCTGACGCTCAAGAACGTCGCGGCGCAGAACGGCGTGAGCCTTTCCGACGAAGACGCGCACGACGCGCTGAACGACATCCGCGCGACCATCGGCGTCGCCAAGGTCGTGCAAAAGGCCGCGCCGCAGATCTGGGCGCAGATGAACAAGCTCTCGACCACGGCGGGCGTGGAAGACTTCATCGCCACGCACAAGACCTTCACCTACCTCAACGCCGCGCACGGCAGCAAGGCCAAGCCGGTCGTCATGACGGGCCTGACCCCGGTCGACGGCGGCAAGGGCGAACTGCTCTTCGACCTCAGCATCGACCCGACGCCGTACATGAAGATGACGGCGGAGGAACTGAAAGACGTCCTCCTCAAGAAGTACAGCCCCTTCGCGACGGTGCAGAAGGACGCGCAGCCGATCCTGATGCCGGTCGACCTCGCGCCCAACGCGCTGCCGACGTCGTACAACGAAAAGCTCGCGCTGCAGCGCGCCAAGCTGATGCAGGCCAATCCGGCGTTCCTCGCTACGCTGGCGCAGGCTTCCGAACTCGCGCGCGCCGCGGTGCCTGCGAAGCCTGTGCTGCCGCAGCAGCCGGAAACCACCCTCAACCAGCCGGTCCCGGCAGGGGCGGAAGGCAAGCTCGCCCAGTGGGTGCACGACTTCCACCACGCCCACGACTGGCACGACGCCGCAAAGGTGCTCAAGGATTTCTACGTCCGCTTCAAGGATGAACTGGCTGCCGATGCCGCGCTCGCGCGCTATGCCAAGCTGGCGGGTCGCATCATCTTCGAACACGCGCCCAACGAGCTGACGGCCGACCAGCAACAGGCCATGAAGAAGCACATCGCCAGCCGTCTGCTGAGCAACGACCTGAACGCGCCCTACATGACGATCGCCCGCGCCCGCAAGGAGCTGGAACAGATCGAGCAGGAACGCGCTCAGGGCCGCAAGTGGAAGGACGTGACGGACAGCCAGATCCGCACGCTGAAGCTCTACTACACCGCGCTCGAGAAGGAATACGAACCCTTCTTCACCCACCCGCGCAACACCCCCGCCAACGACAGCCAGCAGCCCAAGCCGCCCCAAACCGGCACGGGTTCAGGCCCGAAGCTTTAAAAAAAACGCCCTCTACCGCGATAGCGGGAGAGGGAGGGGATCCATGCGAAGCATGGAGCGGGTGAGGGATTGTCCGAGTTTCGAGACTGGGGCAATCCCTCACCCCGACCTCTCCCGGAGTTTACCCTTTCAACAGGTTCTTCAACCGATACACGGCTTCCAGCGCATCGCGCGGGGAGAGGGTGTCGGGATCGAGCGAGCGCAGGGCTTCCTCGGCGGGCGAGGGCTTGGCTTCGTCCGCCGGCAGCGCGAGGCTGAACAGCGGCAGGTCGGCGGGCGGCTTGCCGCTTTTGACGGCGGGCGTCGCGGCTTGGGCTTCGTGGCTTTTCAGCACTTCCTCGGCGCGGCGGATGACGGCGGGCGGCAGGCCCGCCAGCTTCGCGACGTGGATCCCGTAGGAGCGATCCGCCGTGCCGTCGGCGACTTCGTGCAGGAAGACGATGCTGTCCTTCCATTCCTTGACGCGCATGGTGTGGCACGACAGGCGCGGCAGCGTGGCGGTGAGGCCCGTCAGTTCGTGGTAGTGCGTGGCGAACAGCGCGCGGCACTGGTTCGCCTCGTGCAGATATTCAAGGCAGGCCCATGCGATGGAAAGGCCGTCGTAGGTCGCGGTGCCGCGCCCGATCTCGTCGAGGATGACGAGGGAGCGCGCGCCGGATTGATTGAGGATCGTCGCCGTCTCCACCATCTCGACCATGAAGGTCGAGCGCCCGCGCGCGAGGTCGTCCGCCGCGCCGACGCGGCTGAACAGGCGGTCGACCGCGCCGATATGGGCGGAAGCCGCAGGCACATAAGACCCCATCTGCGCCATCAGCGCGATCAGCGCGTTCTGCCGCAAAAACGTCGATTTACCCGCCATGTTGGGGCCGGTGAGCAGCCACAGGCGCGAGGTATCGGTCAGCGCGCAGTCGTTGGCGATAAATTCCGCGCCCTGTTTCTTCAGCGCAGCCTCGACCACCGGATGCCGCCCGCCCTTGATGTCGAAGGCGAGGCTTTCATCCACCTGCGGGCGCGTGTAGTTGCGCGCGATGGCCAGTTCGGCCAGCGCCGCCGCGACATCAAGCGCGGCCAGCGCCAGCGCGGTCTTGGAAATCAGCTCGCCCTGCGCCAGCACTTCGCCGACGAGCATCGAGAACAATTCCATCTCCAGCGCCAGCGCGCGGCCAGCAGCTTCGGAGATGCGGCCTTCCAGTTCAGCCAGCTCCGGCGTCGTGAAGCGCGCCGCCGAGGCCAGCGTCTGGCGGTGGATGAAGTCGGCGGCGTTGGAGAAGAGTTTGTCGGCATGGTTGGTGCTGACGTCGATGTGAAAGCCGATGACATTGTTGTGCTTGATCTTGAGCGTCGAGACGCCGGTCTTTTGCACATACTTGGCCTGCAGCGCGGCGATATGGCGGTGGCCGTCCTCGCGCAGGGATTTGAATTCGTCGAGCTTCGGCGAAAAGCCCTTGGCGATAAACCCGCCGTCGCGCGCCAGCGCGGGCAGTTCAGGCGACAGCGCGCGCTCGAGCTGGTCGATCAGCGGATGATGCGATCCCCACAGCGCGAGCGTCTCCAGCGCGGCTTTGATGCCGGCGGGCAGGGTAGCCGCATTCTTGCCGATCAGGCGATGCAGTTGCACGGTCTGCGCCAGCGTGTCGCGGATGGCGGCCAGATCGCGCGGGCCGCCGCGCTCGAGGCTCAGGCGGGCCAGCGCCCGCTCGATATCCGCGCACTGGCGCAGGAACTGGCGCGTATCCTCGCGCACGCCCGTGTTCTTGGCAAAAAATTCGACCATGTCGAGGCGGTCGTTGACGGCTTTGGCATCCGTCAGCGGCATCGAGAGGTGACGCGCCAGCAGCCGCGCGCCCGCGCCCGTCACCGTCGCATCGAGGATGGACAGCAAGCTGCCCTGACGCTGGCCGTTGAGCGTATGTGTCAGTTCCAAGTTGCGGCGCGTGGCGGCGTCGATCTCCATGACCGCGCCGAGCGGCAGCTGGCGGGGCGGGGAGAGGCGCGGGAACTTGCCTTTTTGCGTCAGCTCCACATAGTCGATGAGCGCGCCCGCCGCCGCGATCTCCGCGCGCGAGAACGCGCCGAAGCTCTCGAGCGTCGCGGTGCCGAAAAGTTTTTCCAGCCGCTTGCGCGCGTTGTCGGCGTCGAAGCGGCCGTGCGGCTGCATCGTCAATTGCCGCTTGTAGTCGCTGAC